>NZ_JBICUZ010000001.1:429185-1182613 GCF_043198675.1 Streptomyces sp. NPDC048734
GCCGAGCCCGCTGCCGCGTCCGCCGCCGAGGAGGCGGCGCCCAAGGGCCGTACGCGTCGTCGGGCCGCCCGTGCCGCCGCCGCGCCCGCCGAGGCGCCGCAGCAGGCCGAGGCTTCCGCTGAGCCCTCCGAGCCCGCTGAGCCCGCCGTCGTGGAGGCGGAGGCGCCCGAGGCGTCCGTGCCGCAGGCCGAGGAGGAGGCCGGTCCCCGCCGTGGGCGTCGGCGCGTCACCCGCAAGGCCGCCGTCGGATTCTCCGCGCCTCCGCGTCCGGCCGGTGAGGAGGACGCCCCGCGTCGTCCCGCCCGTCCCGCGGTCGCCGTGTTCCAGGCGCCCGTGTTCACCGAGCCGCGCTTCCAGACGCCCGAGCGCGCCGCCGCCGAGGCCGCTGCCGCCGGGGCCGAGGTGGAGGAGCCCGTCG
Source organism: Streptomyces sp. NPDC048734 (assembly GCF_043198675.1). Taxonomy (NCBI): domain Bacteria; kingdom Bacillati; phylum Actinomycetota; class Actinomycetes; order Kitasatosporales; family Streptomycetaceae; genus Streptomyces; species Streptomyces sp. NPDC048734. The sequence goes on from NZ_JBICUZ010000001.1 coordinate 429,604, forward strand.
AGGAGCCCGTGGCGCCGGTCGAGGCCGTCGAGGAGCTTCCGGAGGAGCAGACCGGGGCGCGGCGCCGCCGCAGGCGCCGGGCCGCCGGTCCCGCCGAGGAGCCCGCCGAACCGGCCGTGGCCGCCGAGCCCGCCGCCGAGGACGAGGCGGAGCCGGAGGAGGCCGACGAGGCCGCCGACGACACCGCCGAGGGTGACGACGACACCGACGAGGGCGCGTCCCGCCGCCGTCGCCGCCGGGGTGGCCGTCGCCGCCGCCGCGGTGACAGCGCCGAGGGCGACTCCGGTGACGTCGACGCCGACGACCTGGCCGCCGAGCAGGCCGCGCAGGACGCCGAGGACACCGCCGAGCAGGAGGACGAGGACGCCGAGGAGGGCTCCGCCGACGACGAGGCGGGCTCCACCGCGGGCAGCCGTCGCCGCCGCCGTCGCCGTCGCCGGGCCGGGGACTCCTCGACCGACGCCGAGCCGGACGCCGGCGACCCGGAGCGCACCGTCGTCAAGGTCCGCGAGCCGCGCAAGGCCGGCGAGCCGTCCGACGAGGTCCAGTCCATCAAGGGCTCGACCCGTCTGGAGGCGAAGAAGCAGCGCCGCCGAGAGGGCCGTGAGCAGGGCCGCCGCCGCGTCCCGATCATCACCGAGGCCGAGTTCCTGGCCCGCCGCGAGGCCGTCGAGCGCGTGATGGTCGTCCGCCAGCACGGCGACCGTACGCAGATCGGCGTCCTGGAGGACGGCGTGCTCGTCGAGCACTACGTCAACAAGGAGCAGGCCACCTCCTACGTCGGCAACGTCTACCTGGGCAAGGTCCAGAACGTGCTGCCGTCGATGGAGGCCGCCTTCATCGACATCGGCAAGGGCCGCAACGCCGTCCTGTACGCCGGCGAGGTCAACTTCGAGGCGCTGGGCATGGCCAACGGGCCGCGCCGCATCGAGTCCGCCCTGAAGTCCGGCCAGCCGGTCCTCACCCAGGTCACCAAGGACCCGATCGGGCACAAGGGCGCCCGTCTGACCAGCCAGGTCTCCCTGCCGGGCCGCTACCTCGTGTACGTGCCCGAGGGTTCGATGACCGGCATCAGCCGCAAGCTGCCCGACACCGAGCGGGCCCGGCTGAAGAGCATCCTCAAGAAGATCGTCCCCGAGGACGCGGGCGTCATCGTGCGCACCGCCGCCGAGGGCGCGAGCGAGGACGAGCTGCGCCGTGACGTCGAGCGGCTCCAGTCGCAGTGGGAGGACATCCAGAAGAAGGCCAAGAGCGGCAACGCCCCGACGCTGCTGTACGGCGAGCCGGACATGACCGTCCGGGTCGTGCGCGACATCTTCAACGAGGACTTCACCAAGGTCGTCGTCAGCGGCGACGAGGCCTGGTCGACCATCCACGGCTACGTCTCCCACGTCGCCCCGGACCTGGCCGACCGGCTGTCGAAGTGGACCTCCGAGGTCGACGTCTTCGCCACCTACCGGATCGACGAGCAGCTGGCCAAGGCACTGGACCGTAAGGTCTGGCTGCCCAGCGGCGGTTCGCTGGTGATCGACCGGACCGAGGCGATGATCGTCGTCGACGTCAACACCGGCAAGTTCACCGGGCAGGGCGGCAACCTCGAGGAGACGGTCACCAGGAACAACCTGGAGGCGGCCGAGGAGATCGTGCGCCAGCTCAGGCTGCGCGACCTCGGCGGCATCATCGTCATCGACTTCATCGACATGGTGCTGGAGTCCAACCGGGACCTGGTGCTGCGGCGCCTGCTGGAGTGCCTGGGCCGGGACCGCACGAAGCACCAGGTCGCCGAGGTGACCTCGCTGGGTCTGGTGCAGATGACCCGCAAGCGGGTCGGCCAGGGCCTGCTGGAGTCGTTCTCCGAGACCTGCGTCCACTGCAACGGCCGCGGTGTCATCGTCCACCTCGACCAGCCGACCGCCGTCGGTGGCGGCGGCAAGCGCGGCAAGAAGCGCGGTCGTGGCGGCGACGTCCACGAGCACGAGCACGAGACCGTCGCGGTCGAGACCGTGGTGAGCGCCGACGAGGAGACCGAGAGCGCGGCCGAGGTCGCGGCCGAGACGGCCGAGCCGGTCGCCCTGGAGGCGCCCGACTTCGAGCCCGACGAGGAGCTGTACAGCAGCGTCGCCGAGGCGGAGGCCGCCGCCGGCCGCGGCCGTGGCCGCCGCCGGTCGAGCCGCCGGTCCTCGGCCCCCGCGGGTGCGCCGCGCAGCGGTGCGCCGAAGCGGGAGGCCGTGTCCGAGCCGGTCGCACCGGCGCCCACCGCGCAGGATGTGACCGCCGAGGCGGAGGCCGAGCGTCCCGTGCAGCCGGCCGAGGCCGCCGTCGCGCACGCCGCGCCGACGGCCGTCGAGGACCCGGTCGTCGAGGCCGCCGTGGCCGAGGCCCCCGCCGTCGAGGAGGCGGCGCCCAAGGGCCGTACGCGCCGGCGGGCCACGCGCAAGGTGTCCGCGCCGGCCGGTTCGCCCGCCGGGGCGGAGGCCGCCGTGGTGACGGTCACCGAGTCGGCGCCCGCGCAGGTTCCGGCGGAGCAGCCCGAGGCGCAGACCGAGTCCGTCACCGAGCCGGCCGCGGAGCCCGTGGCCGAGCCGGTCGTCGAGAGCGCGGCTCCGGCCCGTCCGCGGCGCCGCGCCGTGCGCAAGGCCACCGCGCCCACCGCGCCCGAGGAGACGGCCGTCGTGGTCGTCCCGTCGATCGCGGCGGAGACCTCGGCTGACGCCCTCACGGCGGCCCCGGCCGACGTCCCGGCACAGGGTTCGGCCGTGGCTCCGGCGGAGGCCGCGGCCACCGCCGAGACGGCGGAGGCCGTCGAGGAGCCGGAGGCCGTCGAGGAGCCGGAGGAGGGCGCACCGGTCAAGAAGACGGCTGCCCGCAAGACGGCGAAGAAGGCCACGGCCAAGAAGGCCGCCACCAAGAAGACCGTCGCGAAGAAGACGGCCGCGAAGAAGACGGTGGCCAAGAAGACGACTGCCAAGAAGGCCGCGAAGTCGGCGGCGTCGAAGACGACGACCGCGGCGGCGCAGCAGGCAGTGCCGTCCGTCTCGGCCACCACGGAGGACTGACCGTCCCGCCGGCCCCGCGGCCGGCCGGACAACGGCGGCGGGTGACGCCCGGTGGCAACCGGGTGGCGCCCGCCGCCGCTCCTGTCGTGCCGCGTCGCCCGACGTCCGCGTGCGAGTTAACCTGTCTCTGGCTTGTGGTGAAGCGGACCTCAAGGACAGGTTTCTCTGTGGTAACCCTGGGGAAAATCGCCGTCTCCGTGCTGGTAACGTGAACCGTGGTCTCGGTGGCGACAGCCATGCCCGCCGTGACCGCAGCCGACCAGCACCTCCGGCCCTCCGGCTCGGATACGGCTGTATTCCCGCAAGGAACCCTCGGGGGGCGGGGTCCCGTGTACAAGCCGTTCGCCCGCCCACAGGCAGCGGTGAACACCCAGGGATGCGGCCGTGCTGATCTCGACGCGGCCCCTTCCCGACGAAGCACGACGCGCCTTTGAGGTCGCCGTAGAGGAGGGGATGTCGATGACCGACGCCCATGAGTTCATACCGGCCGCCAAGCCTGTGATCGGCGAGGACGAGATCGAGGCCGCGGTCCGCGTCCTGCGCAGCGGCCTGGTCGTCCAGGGGCCCGAGGTGGCCGCCTTCGAGGAGGAGTTCTCGGAGCTGGTCGACGGGCGCCACTGCGTCGCCGTCAACTCCGGCACCTCGGCGCTGCACCTGGCGCTGCTGGCCCTCGGTATCGGTCCGGGCGACGAGGTCGTCGTCCCCTCGTTCTCGTTCGCCGCCTCCGCCAACGCGGTGCGTCTGGTGGGTGCGGACGTGGTCTTCGCCGACATCGAGGCCGACACCTTCTGTCTGGACCCGGCCGCCTTCGAGGCCGCGATCACCCCGCGCACCGCCGCCGTCATGCCCGTCCACCTCTACGGCCACCCGGCCGCGATGGACCGGATCATGGCGATCGCGCAAGCGCACAAGCTCGCCGTCGTCGAGGACGCCTGCCAGGCCCACTCGGCCGCGCTGCACGGCACGCCGGTCGGCGCGTTCGGCTCCGCGGGCACCTTCAGCTTCTACCCGACCAAGAACATGCACAGCCTCGAGGGCGGCATGATCTCCACGGCCGACGCGGAGGTCGCGCGCACCCTGCGCCTCCTGCGCAACCAGGGCATGGAGAAGCGGTACGCCAACGAGATCGTCGGCGCCAACGTGCGGATGACGGACGTGTCCGCCGCGATCGGCCGCGTGCAGCGCGCCAAGCTCGGCGGCTGGACCGAGCAGCGCATCGCCAACGCCACCTACCTCACCGAGCACATCACCGCGCCGAACGTGGTGGCCCCGAAGGTCGCCGAGGGCGCGCGCCACGTGTACCACCAGTACACGGTGCGCATCCAGGGTGACCGCGAGGCCGCCATGGCCAAGCTGACCGAGGCCGGCATCGGCAACGCGGTCTACTACCCGACCCCGATCCACCGGCTCAAGCCGTACTGGGAGCCGGACCAGAAGGCGGGCCGTTCCTGGGACCTGCCGGAGACGGAGCGTGCGGCCGCCGAGGTCGTCTCGCTGCCCGTCCACCCCGCGCTGTCGGCGCAGGACCTGGAGCGCATCGTGACCGCCGTGAACGCGCTGGGAGAGCAGCTGTGACCAAGCCTCTACGGGCCGGACTCGTCGGCCTCGGCTCGATGGGGCGTCACCACGCCCGTGTCCTGGCAGGCCTGGACGGCGTCGACTTCGTCGGCGTCGTCGACCCGATGGGCGACAAGTTCGGTGCCGCGCAGGGTGCGCCGGTCCTGAACACGGTCGAAGAGCTGATCGCGCTCGGCGTGGACTACACGGTCGTGGCCTGCCCCACCCACCTGCACGAGGAGGTCGGTCTGGCGCTCGCCGGGGCCGGCGTCTGCGCGCTGATCGAGAAGCCGGTCGCCGACACCGTCGAGGGCGCCCGCCGGCTCGTCGAGGCCTTCGAGTCGCGCGGCCTGGTGGCCGGCGTGGGTCACATCGAGCGGTGCAACCCGGCACTGCGCTCGCTGCGCGCCCGCCTCGAGGCCGGCGAACTGGGTGACGTCTACCAGGTCGTCACCCGCCGACAGGGGCCGTTCCCGCACCGCATCGCCGACGTCGGCGTGGTCAAGGACCTGGCCACGCACGACATCGACCTCACCGGCTGGGTGACGGGCCGTCAGTACGTGTCCATCGCCGCGCACACCGTCTCCAAGAGCGGCCGTGAGCACGAGGACATGGTCTCCGCGGTCGGCCGCCTGGACGACGGCACCATGGTCAACCACCTGGTCAACTGGCTGAGCCCGCTCAAGGAGCGGTTCACCTCGGTCACCGGTGAGCGCGGCTGCTTCATCGCCGACACCCTCACCGCCGACCTGACCTTCCACTCCAACGCGGCGGTGACCACCGAGTGGGAGGCCCTCCAGGCCTTCCGCGGTGTCTCCGAGGGCGACATGATCCGCTACGCCATCCCGAAGCGCGAGCCGCTCCAGGTGGAGCACGAGCTGTTCCGGGACGCGGTGCTCGGCGAGCCCGCCGACATCTGCACCCTGCGGCAGGGCATGCGTACCGTGGAGGTCGCGGCGGCGGTTCTCCGCTCCGCTTCGGAGAACCTCAGCGTTTCCCTTCAGCCGGAGGACCTGGCACTCCATGGCAGCTGAGCGTCACCCATCGGGGGAACGGTGTGTGCTCGGCGGGACTCCTATGTTCTGTGAGACCTTCCCCGCAGGACCCAGCCGACCACCGGCTGTCGGAGACCAGGAGCCGGAGAATGAGTACTGCGCCTGACGTCAGCGTCGTCGTCGCGGTCTACAACACCATGCCCTATCTGACGGAGTGCCTGAACTCGCTCCTGGGGCAGAGCATCGGGCGGGACCGGCTGGAGATCGTCGCCGTCGACGACGGCTCCACCGATGACAGCGGCCGCGAACTCGACCGGTTCGCGGCGCTGTACCCGGACACCGTCAAGGTGATCCACCAGCCGAACTCCGGTGGCCCGGCCGCGCCCAGCAACAGGGCGCTGGAGATGGCCACGGGCCGGTACGTGTACTTCGTGGGCTCCGACGACTACCTCGGCGAGGAAGCCCTGGAGCGCATGGTGAAGTGCGCCGACCGCAACGACTCTGACGTCGTGGTCGGCAAGATGGTCGGCACCAACGGCCGGTACGTCCATCAGGCGCTGTACAAGGAGAACGACCGGGACGTCAGCCTGTACGACTCCGCGCTGCCGTTCACCCTGGCCAACACCAAACTGTTCCGCCGGGACCTGGTGGAGAAGCACAAGCTGCGCTTCCCCGAACACCTTCCGGTCGGCAGCGACCAGCCGTTCACCATCGAGGCGTGCGTACGTGCCCGGAAGATCTCGGTGGTGGCCGACTACATCTGCTACTTCGCGGTCAAGCGGGGCGACGCCAGCAACATCACCTACCGCGCCGACCACCTGGCGCGGCTGCGGGCCACCGCGGAGATCATGGACTTCACCGCCGGGCTCATCGAGGCCGGTCCGAAGCGTGACGCCGTACTGCGCCGGCACTTCACCTGGGAGCTGGCCAAGCTCGTCCAGGACGACTTCCCCGGCCTGGACCGCGAGGTGCAGCGGCAGATCTGCGCGGGCATCGCGCGCCTCGCCGACGTCTACTTCACCGACGGCATCCGCGACGCGATGGACGTCAAGCGCCGGGTGCGCATCGCCCTGGCGCACGTGGGGGCGATCGACGAGCTCTGCGAGGCGATCACCTCCGAGCAGGACCGCCAGGTGCCGTTCCTCCTCGAGGGCGGCCGTGCCTTCGCCCGCTACCCGGGCTTCCGCGACCCGCTCATCGGATTGTCCGACCGTACCTACGAGCTGCTCGGGGAGTCCGTCCCCGGCCCGCTGGCACAGGGCACCGAACTGCTCGGCAGCGGCTGGGAACAGCAGGGCGACGGGCTCGTCTACACCGCGTCCGTGCGGCTGCCCGTCGTCGGTGACGTCGGCGGCGCCGTACTGCGGCTCGCCAAGGGCGCCATGCCCAAGTCGGCGGACAAGGCGGGAGCACGCCGGCTGAAGGAGGGGCACAGCCTTCCGGCGCCGGTGGGCGAGATGACGACCGAGCCCGCCGAGAACGGCGCCGCGACCGTGTTGCGCGCCGCGGTCCCGCTGGAGCGGGTCACCGCCAAACGGGGGGTCCGGGTCTACCTGGACCTCGCGGGGCGGACGTACGAGATCCCCGTGCGCGGCAAGGGGCTGCCCATGCCGCTGGCCCGTCGGTGGGGCCGGGACGCGGATCCGTACCGTGCGTCGGCCCTGGTGAACGACAAGGGCCGTGTGGTGATCGACACGGCCCGGATGCACCCACCGAAGAGGGACTTGGCCCGCGAGGCGCTGCTGCGTTTCGTCCGGAGGCTGAAGTCCCGTGCCGTCGGCTTGAAGTCGATCGGTTCCAAGAAGCCGAACGGTTCCAGAAGGAAGTAGCCACCGTCCATGAACATCTGTGTAGTAGCGCTCGGCAAGATCGGGCTTCCGCTGGCCGTGCAGTTCGCGTCCAAGGGCCACCGGGTCATCGGCGCGGACGTCAACGAGAAGGTCGTCGAGCTGGTCAACGCCGGTGTCGAGCCCTTCCCGGGTGAGCACGACCTCGACGTCAAGCTGAAGCAGGCCGTCGACGCCGGGCTGCTGAGCGCGACGACGGACACCGCGTCCGCGGTCGCCGAGTCCGAGGCCGTCGTCGTGGTCGTGCCGCTGTTCGTCGACGCCGAGGGCGTCCCGGACTTCGGCTGGATGGACTCCGCGACCAAGGCGATCGCCCGGGGCCTGAAGCCGGGCACGCTCGTCTCCTACGAGACCACGCTGCCGGTCGGCACCACCCGCACCCGCTGGGCGCCGATGCTGGCCGAGGGCTCCGGCCTGACCGCCGGTGAGGACTTCCACCTGGTGTTCTCCCCGGAGCGCGTCCTGACCGGCCGGGTCTTCGCCGACCTGCGCCGCTACCCGAAGCTGGTCGGCGGCATCGACGAGGCGTCGACGGCCCGCGGTGTGGAGTTCTACGAGCAGGTTCTCGACTTCGACGAGCGTGCCGACCTGCCGCAGGCCAACGGCGTGTGGGACCTGGGCACCGCGGAGGCCTCCGAGCTGGCCAAGCTCGCCGAGACCACCTACCGGGACGTCAACATCGGCCTGGCCAACCAGTTCGCGCGCTTCGCCGACAGCAACGGCATCGACGTCAAGAAGGTCATCGAGGCCTGCAACTCGCAGCCCTACAGTCACATCCACCAGCCCGGCATCGCCGTCGGCGGGCACTGCATCCCGATCTACCCGCGGATGTACCTGTGGAACGACCCGGCGGCGACCGTCGTGCGTTCCGCGCGTGAGGCGAACGCCGCGATGCCGGAGTACGCCGTGGACCTGCTGGCCGCCGCCTACGGCGACCTGACCGGGGTGAACGTGCTCGTGCTGGGCGCCGCCTACCGCGGTGGCGTCAAGGAGACCGCGTTCTCGGGTGTGTTCCCGACCGTCGAGGCGCTGAAGGCGCGCGGTGCCGTCCCGTTCGTCTCGGATCCGATGTACACGGACGAGGAGCTCGCGGCGCACGGTCTCACCCCGCACGCGGGAGAGAAGGTCACGGCCGCGATCCTGCAGGCCGACCACGCCGAGTACCGCTCCCTGACCCCGGCCGACCTGCCGGACGTCACGGTCCTCGTCGACGGTCGCCGTACGACCGACCCGGAGGCCTGGAAGGGCGTCCGGCGGGTCGTCATCGGCGGCTGAGCAGCTCCGTCGCAGACGCCTTCGGCCCTGCCCCGTATCCGTACGGGGCAGGGCCGAAGGCGTCTCAGCGGACGGTCACCGGCGAGGTGACCTCAGGGTGACCGGGGCGGCGGACGCCGGGGCCGATCCGGCGCAGCCGTCGTTCGGCGGGGTGTTCCACCCAGTGGTAGGCGGCGGCCGCGGCGGCCTGGCTGGTCAGGAGGACGCCGGCCCAGAAGAGGAGGGTGGCGGCGCCGGGGGCGGGCCTGCCCCAGTGGAAGACGGCGGCGCGGATGACGATCTCATGGACGAGGTACCAGGCGAACGACCAGTGGCCGAGCCGGATCATCCAGGGTCCGCCCAGTCCGGTGCGGCGGCCGTCGAGGTCGGCTCGGGCGGCGGCGCAGATCAGGGCGGCGAAGACCGGCGCCGAGAGCCACTGGGAGGCCGTGTAGGGGCTGTACCAGAGGGCGTCGGGCACGGCGTGGTGCCAGGGGATCAGCGCGAGGTGCCAGACGACGACGAGCGAGGCGGCCACGGGCAGGGACACGGGCGGACGCCAGCCGCGCTTCAGCGCGAGCCCCGCCACCACGCCCAGCACGAACTGGAGCGAGCGGGTCAGCGGCAGGTAGTCCAGGGCCCAGCTGCGGGTGGTGGGTTCCAGGCCCGACAGGGCGGGCCACAGGACGAGGGCGGCACAGGTGACGGCGAGCGCGGTCCACGCCCAGGTCCTGGCGCGCCGGCCGGCCAGCAGGGCCAGGAGGGCGGGGAAGACGAGGTAGAAGAAGGCTTCGTCGGTCAGTGACCAGGCGGCCGGGTTGCCGCCGGTGAACATGACCGGCTCGGGGAACCAGGCGTGCACCACGAGCAGGGTCGCGGCGACCGCCTTCAGCGACACGGCACGGTCCATGACGGCCCACACGGCGACCGACAGGGCGGTGCTGACGGCGAGGAGCGGCCAGATCCGGGCGAAACGGCGCCACAGGAAGACCTTGGAGGGCACCCGCGCGCCGTCGTAGGTCCAGGCGAGCACGACACCGGACAGAACGAAGAAAAACGTTACGCCACTTCGGCCGTACCAGACCGCCTCGCTGAGCACCGGGACGGTGCCGACCTGCCGTGACAGGTGGTACAGGACGACGAGGAGCGCCGCCCAGAAGCGGAGCCCGGTCAGCGAGGGCAGCCGATCGCGACCGGGCGCCGGTATCGAGGTCACGGAGGGGTCCTTCAGTGGTCGGGGATCAGCAGGCGGTCGAACTCCGCGCGCACGACCGGCCAGTCCCAGGACTCCAGCGCGTGCGCGGACGCCGACTGCGCGGCCTTCCGCCAGCCCTCGGCGGTGGAGGTGACGTCGAGGATCCGGTCGGCGGCCTCCTGGGCCGAGCCCACGACCCAGTCGGCGGGGAACAGCGTGCGGGCGCCGTTGGCCTTGCCCGCGAAGAACGGCCAGTCCCGCCCCACCGGCACGGCCCCGCTCGCGGCACCCTCGACGAACCCGCAGTGGAAGCTCTCCCGCACGGAGGAGCTGAGGATCACGCCCACCTCGGTCAGTGCGGCGGGCACGTCGTCCAGCTGCCCGAGCCGGCGCACGGCACCCGAGGGCTCCAGCTCGGCCACCTCACGGCGGTAGTGCCGGGCGTACGCGCGGGACGCGGCGCTGAGCTTGGCGTCCACGTCCTCGCCGAGCAGGAACAGCCGGTAGCGGGAGTCCTGCGCGCGCAGGATCCGCAGCACCTCGATCGCCCACCGGGGGTCCTTGGCCACCGAGGAGATGCCGGTCAGACCGAGGGTGAAACGGGCGTCGTCGGCCTTGGGGCGGACGTAGGAGGCCAGGTCCATGGCGTTGGCGATGACGTGCGGGCGGGGCGCTCGGCCGCGGGACAGCTGCGGCACGGTCGCCACCGTGAGGTCCCGCAGATGGGCGCCGACGAACACCAGGTCGTCCACCCGCGAGAAGTCGACCAGGTACGGCCACGGACTGAAGGTCTCGGCGCTGTGCAGGCGTACGACGATCCGGGTGGTGCCGGGGTCGACGGAGGTGATCAGCGCCGCGGGACCGACGCACCAGTCGACGAACACGGTGTCGGCCCAGTCCAGGTGCGGGCGCAGGAGTTCCTCGGCCCGTCGGCCGAACTCCTCGTCGCCGCCCAGGCGGTGGGCCGCGATCCGGTTCAGGGAGGTGGCCAGCTTGTCGAGTTCCGGCACGTCCCGCAGGTCCAGTGAGCGGACCTCGACATCGGGGTGGTCCTCGTAGTGGTCCCGGATCGGGTGCAGGAAGTTGGTGTTGCCGCGCGTGACGAACAGCAGGCGCAGCGGCCGTCCCGCGGGGGCGGTGGGCGGGGTGGCACGGCCGGCCGCCCTCGTCAGCGCCCGGACGGTCGTACTGGCGCGCAGGGGCGCGGTGTAGGCCCGCGGGTCGTCGGCGAGGGGCGAACTGGTGCGGTCGAAATGCAGCACCCGGTGGAAGGCGAGCTGCAGCGCCGTGACCGCGGAGGCGGCGGCCGCCCGGGTGTCCCCGTCGGCCCACCGGGCGTCGGCCCAGGCGAGTTCGGCGGAGACGGCGGCGGTCAGTGCGCGCGGGGCCCGGCCCCGGGCCAGCTCGACCCGCGCCGCCTCGCCGAGCAGGTCGGCCCGGTGGCGCGCACCGGTCGTACGGCGGGCCGCGGAACTGAGGGTGAGGACCGCGCCCTCGGGGCGGTTGACCTGGTCGAGGCCGCCGCCCACGCGGCGGGCGAGCCGGGAACGCACCCTGTCGGACAGCCCGGGCGCGGTCACCACGAGCCGCCATGCGCGAGCCCCCGCACCCGTGCGCAGCACCCGCGGGTGCAGCGCCCCGCGGGCCACCGCGCGGATCCCCCGTCGGACCTTCGTCATGCCCCCGCGCCCCCGGCGAGGAGCGCGGGCCGCACGGCACGGGAGAGCTGCTCGGCGGCCGGGGCCATCAGCAGGCCGCGGGTGAACCTGTTGGCGTGCGCACGGGCCTCGGCCCGCTGCTCGGGGGTGGCCTCCACCGCCATCCGGGCCGCCTTCACGAACGAGTCCGCGATGCCCTCCGCGTCCAGGCCGACGGCACCGGTCCACAGCGGGTGGCCCGCCAGCACGTGGGAGGCGTCGTGGTCCACCTCGTGGCAGGAGACCACGGGCAGCCCCGAGGCCATGAACTCGTACACCTTGCCGGAGGTGACGAACCGGCCGCCCACCAGCATCAGGACGAGTGCGTCCCAGCGGCCGTAGGTCGCGGCGACCTCCGCCTTGGCCACCGGGCCGCCGAACAGCACCCCGTCGGCCTCGGCCTGCCGGATCAGCGTCATGTGGGCGTTGGCCTCACGGCTGGCGCCCGCGCCGATGTGACCGCGGATCTCGAACCGGGAGCGGGCCACCAGCGGGTCGCGCTCGCGCGCGGCACGCCAGCCGTCCAGGACGGTGGCCAGGAACGCGGGCTTGAAGTTCACGGAACCCAGGTAACCGAACGTCAGGCCCTGATCGGCGGCAGGCTCGCCGTGCACCTCCGGAACGCTGTCCGGGTCGAAGCCGTTGCGCACGACGTGGACCCGCTCGGCCAGCTCGGGGTAGCGCTCCCGGTAGAAGTCCGCGATCGGGTCGTTGACGCACCAGATCGCGGTCGCGTCCGACAGGACGCGCTGCTCCCACTGACCGGCCTCCGAGTCCCGGGTGAAGGCCTCGCCGCCGCCGATGACGTCGATCGACCAGCCGTCCCGGAAGTCGATCGCGTACGGGACCTTGTGGGTGTCCCACAGCTTCCGGGCGGCGGCCAGGTTCACGTACGGGGCACAGCTCGCCAGCAGCATGTCGGCCGGGAACTCGCGGTGGATGTCCAGGACACCCTGCTCCAGCGCCGACCGCCAGCCGCCGAACACCGGCTCCGGGAAGTGCTCCAGGTGCCGCTCCCGCTCCCGCTGCATCCAGCGGATCGGGTTCAGCGCCCGGTCCTCGGTGAACAGCCGGATGTCGGTCTCCAGGTCCTCACGGGCCAGCGGGAGTTCGACGATCCGCACCCGCGGGTCCACCGGGTCCGACAGCGTGTGGTCCAGGCCGTACTCCCGCTCCCAGGACTCCTCCGCGATGGTGAGGACGGTGACGTCCCAGCCGAGTTCGACGAACTTGTTGGCCGTCTCGCGCATCCGGTACGCACAGCTCTTCGCCGCCGGCGGGAATCCGATGGCGAGGTAGATCATGTGCGGCCGGACGCCGTCGGGACGCGGCCCCGTGGTCCTGGTGCCGGACGGGACCGCACCCGGAGCCGGCGGGCTGAGGCGCTTGATCACGTTTCGCAAGAGGGTGCTCCGAGAGACTGATGGAACGGTGACGGGACGGGCGGCCGGATCAGCTCTCGACGATCGCCCGCACGGCGCGCACCGCGGCGTTCCCGTCACCGTACGGCGTGCCGCGCTCGGTGTCGGGAGCGGGGCGGGTGGCCAACTGCGTGAAGTCCGGCGTCTCGTGAGGGTTCGGCACGAGCACGTTCCAGCCGCCCTCGAGGGTCTCGACCCACTCGGTCTCCGGACGGATGGTGGTGCAGGCGCGCTCCAGCAGGAACGCCTCCTTCTGCAGACCGCCCGAGTCGGTGACGACACCGGCGGAGCCGAGGACCGCGCCCACGAGACCGGCGTAGGGGAGCGGACGGCCGACGTGCACCGAGCCCTGGTCCAGCTTCAGGCCGTGCTCCTCGGCGCGGGCCACCAGACGCGGGTGCGCCAGCAGTGCCACCGGCACGGGCAGCGCGGCCAGCGAGCCGATGATGGCGGCGAGGCGCTCGGGGTCGTCGGTGTTGTCCGGCCGGTGCAGCGTCGCCACCAGGTACGGGGCGTCGGCGTCGATGCCCTCGGGCAGCGCCGGGCGCGGGTGCTCACCGGCGAGCACGGCGTCGCGGATGCGCAGGCAGACGTCCACCATGACGTCGCCGACGAGCGTGGAACGCTGGGCCAGGCCCTCGTTCGCGAGGTGGCGCATGGCCTCCTCGGTCGGGGCGAGCAGCAGGTCGGCGGCGTGGTCGGTGAGGACGCGGTTGTGCTCCTCGGGCATCCGCCGGTTGAAGGAGCGCAGTCCGGCCTCCAGGTGGGCGACGCGGTAGTGCAGCTTCACCGCCGAGAGCGCGCCGGCGACCGTCGAGTTGGTGTCGCCGTACACCAGCACCCAGTCGGGCTTCTCCGTCTCCAGTACCTTGTCCATCGCGGCGAGCACCGCGCCCGTCTGGGCGCCGTGGCCGCCCGAGCCGACACCCAGGTGGACGTCGGGGTCCGGGATGCCCAGGCCGGAGAAGAAGACATCGGACAGGTCCGCGTCGTAGTGCTGGCCGGTGTGCACGATGACGTGCTCGTGGGGCGTCTCGGCGAAAGCGGCCGCGATGGGGGCGAGCTTGACCAGCTGAGGGCGGGCCCCCACGACACTGATGACCTTCACGTGTACTGCTCCTGCCGAATAAGCGACTGACGACCGAACCCCGATCATACGGGCGTGTCGGCGATTGACGGCGCGTGCCCGGGGGCGGTAGCGGGCCAGGCGGAGGGGTGCGGCTCACTGACGGTATGCTTTGATGCGGGCCGGGTTATGTGGCCGTGCCGTCTGCGCGCAAGTGCGATGCACGAGACGCCCGCTTCGAACGGAACTGGTGTGCGAGCTCGATCCTCCGTGCGGGCTCCTGCAACGTGCCAGAAGCTTCAGATCACGAAAGGCACACGTATATATGGAGCTCGACAGCGCTGACGGGCAGCGCCGGCCCAAGGGATCCCGAGGCCGAATCGTGATGCTCGTGGACAACGGGGTCAGGAACGACTCCCGCGTCCAGAAGTCGGCCCGGTCCGCCGCGGAAGCGGGATGGGACGTGATCCTCTTCGGCATCTCGAACACCCGTGAGATCCAGTCCTGGAACATCGGCGACGCCGAGGTCCGGCTGGTACCGAAGCCGAGCCCGCTGTCGCACCGCAGGCAGGAGCTGAAGGGACTGCGCTACCGCAGCCCGCTCGCCTACCGCTCGTCCGACGTCGCCTCGTTCCGCAGGCAGCAGGTGAAGGCCTGGCGCGCCGACCTCCGCTTCCGCGCGGCCGCGGCCAAGGCCGACGGACCCGGCAAGCCGAGCGCCGGCGGTTCGCCCGCCCGGCTGGTGGTGCCGAAGGCCGCCGCCAAGGCCACCAGCAAGTGGGTGGGGCTGCGTTCCCGGGCCACGCGCCGCGCCAAGCGCAAGCGCACGAAGTTCGACACGCCGCTCGACAAGGCGATCATCAAGTTCTGGCAGGTCTCCATGGGCGAGCGCGCCTGGCGCAAGCTCCTGCCCTACCTGTGGGACTACGAACTCGCCTTCGCCAAGCACATCGACGAGCTCCAGCCCGACCTGATCCACGCGCACGACTTCCGCATGCTCGGCGTCGGCGCCCGTGCCGCCGTCCGGCTCCGTGCCGCCGGACACCCGGTCAAGCTGGTGTGGGACGCGCACGAGTTCGTCCCCGGCCTGCACTCCCACCACGAGCGCTGGCTCCCGGGCCACGTGGCCTGGGAGAAGGAGCACGCGGTGTTCTCCGACGCCGTGATCACCGTCTCCCCCTCGCTCGCCGAGCTGCTGGTCAAGGGCCACAAGCTCAAGGAGACGCCGTACGTCGTCCTCAACGCCCCGGTCATGCAGCCGGCGCCGGACGAGGTGGCCGACGTCGAGCCCACGCCGAACCTGCGCGAGCTGTGCGGGATCGACGAGGACACCCCGCTGCTGGCCTACTGCGGCGGCATCAACCCGGTGCGTGGCGTCGAGACCATGATCGAGGGTCTCGTCGAGATGCCCGACGTGCACGTCGCGCTGGTCTCGCTGCCGCCCTCGGGCAAGCCGTTCCCCGCCACCGCCAAGATCATCCAACTGATCGAGGAACTGGGCGTCGGCGACCGTGTGCACGTCCTGCCGTTCGTGCCGCACTGGCAGGTGCCCGGGTTCCTGTCCACGGCGGACGCGGCGGTCAGCCCGCTGCACCACCTGCCGAACCACGAACTGGCCCTGAGCAACAAGTTCTTCGAGTACTCCCAGGCCCGGCTCCCGCTGGTGGTCAGCGACATCAAGACCATGGCCGAGATGGTCGAGAGGACCGGCCAGGGCGAGGTCTTCAAGGCCCAGGACGTCGAGGACTACGTCCGCGCCGTCAGGGCCGTGCTCGCCAACCCGGACCGCTACCGCAAGGCCTACGAGGACCCGGAGCTGCTGCGCAAGTGGACCTGGGAGGCGCAGGCCGTCGTCCTGGACGAGATCTACAGCCGGCTGCTGCCCGGCACCGAGGCGCCGGCGGCGTCGAAGGACCGGCGCCGGCCGGCCCCGACGACGGAGCCGGAGGGCTCCGGGCACGAGAGCACCGTCTGACGGGACGGCTGTGACCGGCCCGTCGGCCCGGTGAGGAGCGTCGGTGGGGCCCGCCCCCCGAACCTCCTCACCGGGCCGACGGGCCCACGGCACATCCCCGGAACGGAACGCAGAACAGGTGGAGGACCTCCTCGCATGACCCATGTACTCCTGATCGCCGGCACGGCGCCGACGCTCTCGATGCTCAAAGCCGCCGTCGACCAGTTCCGGGCTGCGGGAGCGACCGTGCACCTCGCCGGACTCTTCGAACGGGAAGCGGTGGACGGCGTCCTCGACGCGGCCGACGTGTGCTCCCTGACCGAGGTGACCGCCGAGCGGGGCAACGCGTTCGTCAAGCGCATCGCCAAGCTCCCGCCGTCCCGCAGGACCTGGGCGGGCGCGGAACGCAGCCGGTGGGTGCGCGGCCACGCGCGCAGGGCGCAGGTCCTCGTCGCCCTGGACGCCAACGCCGTCTACACCGTCTGGCGGCTCGCCGAGCGCAACCGGCGGGCCGACGCGGTCTTCGGCGTCGCCCCCGGTCTGCGCGCCCTGCAAGCACGCGGCGAGCACCGGATGGCCTACGCGCTGCGTGACGCCGTGCGCACCGTCCCCTCCCCGACGGTGACGCTGCGCACGACGAAGCGCTCCGTGCGGCACGGAGCCGGGGCGGTGCTGCGCCGGGCCTCGTCGCCCGCGGTGATGCGCACCTCGATCGGCGCCAAGGCCTGGCGCACCGCGGTCGTCGCCCCGAAGGTGCCCGACGGCGTGCGCGCCAAGCTGGCCCGCCGCGTGAGCCTGAGCATGGCGAAGGGCGGCCGCAGGACCGGCGCGACGATCGTGCTGAACCAGGCCGCCGACCGGATCGCCAACCGCAAGCTCAGCGCCGCTCTGCTCGCCGACGCCGCGCGTGCCGACCTGGCCCGCGGCCACGACGACCCCCGGGTCAGGGCCAAGGCCATCGAGGCCGCGCTGAGCCTGGCCGACCAGCGGTTCAAGAAGAAGGACTTCTCGGCGGCGGCAGACCAGCTCTCCACCGCCTTCTCCCTCGCCTTCAACCGGGGCCTGCACTTCGACGGCACGTCCTCGCCGATGGCGAAGGACCCGGAGGGCTACCTCGCGGTCTTCCGCAGGAGCGTCGCCTTCAAGGCGTTGTCCGCGCCGCGCGGGCGGGCCCTGCCCGCCGCCCCCGCGCCGACCGGCCGCCCGCTGCGGCTGCTGGTCACGACGTACGCGAACCCCAGCTTCCTGCGGGCGATCCGGGAGCGCTACGAGCATCACCCCGAGGTCGAGATCCGCTACCTCGACGTCAACGAGGACGACGCGATCCGCCCGTTGGCCAAGGGCCTCAAGCGGATCACGGAGCACGCGCTGGGCGGCCAGCCCGCGTTCCACGACAAGGTCGAGGAAGTCCTGCGGCCCCATCTCGACTGGGCGGACACCGTCTTCGTCGACTGGTGCACCAACGCGGCGGGCCTCTTCACGGTCGTCGACCCCGGCACCACGCGCGTCATCGTCCGGCTGCACAGCTACGAGGTGTTCGCCTGGTGGCCGCACGTCGTGGACTTCACCCGGGTGGACGACCTGATCCTGGTCAGCGACCACCTGCGCGAGCTGACGGAGAAGGTGCTGCCGCAGCTGGCGGGGCCCGACACGGCCACGCCGCGCGTGATCGCCAACGCGATGGACCTGGCGCCGTTCCAGCGGGAGAAGGCCGACGCGGACGTCCGCTTCGTGCTCGGGCTGGTCGGCGTCAGCGCGGTGGCCAAGGACCCGCGCTGGACGCTCCAGGTGCTGCGGCTGCTGCGCGAGAAGGACGAGCGCTACCGCCTGGTGATCATCGGTGAGGGCCTCAACCGCAAGGCGAGCGCCGCGGTCCGGGCCTACGACGACCTGCTGGAGCCGGAGTTGCGGGAGCTGGAGGCGGTCGGCGCCGTGCACCGGGTGGGACAGACGGACGACGTGCCGGCGGCACTCACCGGCGTCGGCGTCATCCTCAGCAGCTCGGTCCGCGAGAGCTTCCACTGCGGTCTGGTCGAGGGCGTGGTCAGCGGGGCGCTCCCGGTGGTCCGCGACTGGCCGTTCTTCGCGTCGCTGGAGAGCGGACCGCGGACGCTGTTCCCGGCCGACTGGGTCGTCTCGACGCCGGAGGAGGCCGCGCAGCGGATCCTGGCGCTGACCCAGACCGAGGAGAACTGGCGCGCCGCCACCGAGCCCGCCGCCAAGCACGCGCTGGCCACGTGGGACTGGTCCGTGGTGGGCCTGGAGTTCGACCGGCTGCTGCTGGGGGAGAAGGCGTAACCCCGGCAGAACCCCGGCAAAGGAGAACGAAGGAGAGGGGGACCGGCCGCCGTGCGGCCGGTCCCCCTCTCCTTCGCCTCGGTGCTGTCAGACGGCCCGCTCGACGAGGACGCCGTCCTTGTCGTCGTACAGTTCGCCGGTCTGCGGGCACTCCCAGACGCCGTTCTCCCCGGCGCGCTCGACCAGCCGGACGCCGGCCCGGCCGACCCAGCCGACCTGGCGGGCGGGCACGCCGACGACCAGCGCGAAGTCCGGCACGTCCTTGGTGACGACGGCACCGGCGGCGACCATGGACCAGCGGCCGATGCTGATCGGCGCGACGCAGACGGAGCGCGCCCCGATCGACGCGCCGTCGGCGATCTTGACGCCGACGGCCTCCCAGTCGCCGCCCCGCTTCTGCTTGCCCTCGGGGTCCACGGAACGGGGGTTGTGGTCATTGGTGAGGACCACGGCGGGGCCGATGAAGACACCGTCGCCGAGCTCGGCCGGCTCGTACACCAGCGCGTAGTTCTGCAGCTTGCAGTTGTCGCCCATGCGCACACCTGTGCCGACGTAGGCGCCGCGGCCGATCACACAGCCCTCGCCGAGGCGAGCACCCTCGCGGACCTGTGCCAGGTCCCAGACGCTGCTGCCGGCGCCGATCTCGGCGGTGTCGTCGACCTGGGCGCTGGGCTGGACCCTGTAGTTCACTTCGTCTTCTCGCTTCCGGGGTGGCTGTTACGCCCGGTGAGCATACGCGGCGTGCGCGGGTGCAGGTGGTGGAGAGGGGGCACATCGCGCAGTGGATCGAGCCTCCCGCGGCTGCCGCCGCTTCGCTGCCGATCCTGATCGGGTGCCCGGTGCGTTGGGCGAAAAACCGATCTTGCACTGTGGGCGGCGGGTGGCTAGGAGCGCTCGGTGAACGGCTGGGCAAGAGTAGTGCCGAGGCGGTGTCCCCTGGGAGCAAGAGGAGGATGCGGGCCGGGAAGTGCCGTATTCCGCTGAGCAAATCCGGTTGCGAACAGTTCCGTCCCATGGTGACGGTGTCCGCCGGGGAACCGGGGAAGGTGGCTCCACTGGCCTGGCGAAGCGCCTGCGGCTCGAATTCGCACGTCGTTTTTCCGCCATTCGTTGCGCGGTCGCCTTCGGCGGCCGACGCCGTCCCGGTTGTGGTGGGGGACGGTTCGGTGCTCGGCCGCGGGGGTCGTCCCTGGTTGGAGCGGAGTGTGATTCCACTGTGCGTAACGGCAATTGGGGTACAGGCGTGCGGGACGGGACGATCGGCCGCGTGCCGGATGCGCTCCGTGGTGAGTGGACGGCTGATCGTATGCGCGCATGTCGGACTTGCGTGTCCGGGCGCGGGGAGGCGGGGAGGGGGATGTGGCGGGCCTGTGTGCGGTCGCGGGAGCACTTGTGTGCCTTCTGTGATTCATGTCATGCCCACGGAGTTGGTGGCGGGTATTGCACCTGCACTTCACGCAAAGCGATGATCCCTCGACTTCTTTTAGTTCCTCTTTATCTACGGGGCGTCTGTGTCAAGGGTGGGGAAAGTGTGGCGGCGGAGCTCTGTCGCCGTAGTCGCAGGAGCGTTGCTGGCGTTCGGGGTGGGAACCGGGGGCACGCCGGCCGTGGCCGCCGTCGCGTGTCCCTCGGGGGTCGAGTCCGACTTCAACGGGGACGGCCTCCGGGACACGGCGATCGCCGATCCGGAGGCGACCGACGCCGGCGTGCCGAAGGCAGGCGCGGTGCACATCGTCTACGGCGGCGGCAAGGGCACGCTGACGCTGACGCAGACGCTCGACAACGTCCCCGGCGTGCCCGAGGCCGGTGACCAGTACGGCTACGCGTTGGCCGTCTACGACGCAGACCTCGACGGCTGCAGCGATCTCGCGGTCGGCTCGCCGTACGAGGACATCGGCACGGCGGCCGACTCCGGTTCCGTGCACGTGATCTACGGCTCCACCAGTGGGCTCAACGGCGGCACCAAGGCCGTCAAGGAGTTCTACCAGGGCACCGACAAGCCGCTGGGCGGCGGTGCCGAGGCCGACGACTGGGTCGGTTACGCGGTCGCCGCCGGAAAGACCTCGGCCGGCCAGCCGTACCTGCTGATCGGCTCCCCGGGCGAGTCCATCGGCACCATCGAGGACGCCGGCGGCTTCTACTACGTCAGCGGCACCGCGCAGACGGCCACCCTGACCCACCAGGACACCGAGACCGGCGGTGCCGTGGCGGGCTCGGCGGAGCAGGACGACCGTTTCGGAACCACCCTGGCCGCGACCCCGACGCACTTCGCGGTCGGCACCCCGGGCGAGGCCCTCGGCACCGTGACCTTCGCCGGCGGGGTGGGCCTGTTCACCCACACCCTCACCTCCGGCTACCCGAAGCCGACCGGTGGACTGGGACAGGACCAGGACGCCATCGGCGGGAGCGAGGAGATCGGCGACCAGTTCGGCGCCGCGCTCGCGATGGTCCCCTACCGGGCGTCCGGTGCCACCTCCACCACCGAGTCCCTGCTCGCGGTCGGTGTTCCGGGCGAGGACCTGTCCACCACCGTCGACGCGGGCGCGGTCCAGGTCTTCCGTCTGACGGCGAGCGGTGCCTACTCCGAGACGATGTGGATCGACCAGAACTCCGCCGACGTGGACCAGGAGTCCGAGGCCGGCGACTTCTTCGGCAAGCGGCTCGCCGCCGTCAACACCTCGCCGAACGCCACCTCCACGGCCACCACCACCCGCCTCGCCATCGGCGTGCCGGGTGAGGAGTCGTCCGAGGAACACCCGGAGAAGGGCGGCGTCCAGATCGTCCCGCTGGTCGGCGCGCCCGGCGCCTCCGACCAGTGGATCGACCCCGGCTACGGCATTCCGGGCACCCCCGCCCCGCGTCAGCTCGCCGGCCTCTCGCTGGCCGCCACCCCCTCGCTGCTCCACGTCGGCATGCCCTACGGGCCCGTCGAGGCCCGCGCGGTCCACGGCTTCCCGTGGAACGTGGCCTCCGGCGGTGCGCCGACGGTGACGATCAAGCCCGGCGAAGGCGGAGTTCCGGCCGACGGCGTCGCCTTCGGCGCGACCGTCCGCTGACGGGGGCTCCGGACGTGGCTCCGGAGATACGACAAGAGCTATGGGGGAGTACACCCATGTCCACTGACAGACATGCGGGGGCACGGCAGCGTGCCCTGCCCGACGGCGCGCGTCCGCCGGGAACGAACACCCGCCGCCGGCGGGGCACCGCCGCCGCGGTGGTGGTGGCACTCATGAGCCTGGGGCTCGCGGCCGGCGGCACCCCTGCCGCGGCAGCGGGCACCTGCGCGGGCGCCCAGTCCGACTTCAACGGCGACGGCATACGCGACACGGCCGTCGCTGACCCCGACGCCACCGTGGCGGGTCAGGCGCGGGCAGGCCTGGTCCACGTGGTGCTCGGCGGCGGCAAGGGCGTCGTCGAGATCTCCCAGGACACGCCGAACGTGGCCGACGGCCCCGAGGCCGGAGACCGCTTCGGCTTCTCCCTGGCGGTGTACGACGCCAACAAGGACGGCTGCTCCGACCTCGCCGTCGGCATCCCGTACGAGGACGTCGGCACCGTCAAGGACGCGGGATACGTCCAGGTGGTCTACGGCTCGACCACCGCGGTCGGCTCGGAGTTCAACAGCAGGGGCTTCGTCCAGGGCGAGACCCAGCCGCTGGGCGGCGGCCCCGAGACCGAGGACTGGCTCGGCTACGCGGTCGCGGCGGGCACCTCGCCGACCGGCTTCCCGTTCCTGGTCATCGGCGTGCCGGGCGAGGACGGCGCGGCCGGCGCGGACATCGGCCTGTTCGGCTACGTCTACGGAACCGACTACCAGGCGGCCTCCGTGGGGCAGAACACCACCGGCGTGTGGGAGGACGCCGAGCCCTACGACCGCTTCGGCGCCTCGATCACCGCCACGGACCGGCACTTCGTGGTCGGCGCCCCCGGTGAGAGCATCGGCACCGTCGCCTTCGCCGGCGGCGTCGCGGCCTTCCGGCCGTCGATCAACGCCGACGGCATCCCCGAGCCGCTCTTCGGCATGGGACAGGGGCGCACCCCGGGCCCGGACGCCGCCGCCCAGACGGACGACCGCTACGGCAGCGCACTCGCCATGGCTCCCTACAGGCCCTCGGGCGCGGCCACCACCACCGACGCGGTGCTCGCCGTCGGTGTGCCCGGCGAGGATCTCGGCACCACCGTCGACGCCGGGGCGGTGCACGTCTACCACCTCAAGGCGGACGGCACGGTCGCCCTCCTCAACTGGATCGACCAGAACACCGACGGGGTCGAGGGCGACGCGGAGGCCGGCGACTTCTTCGGCCAGCGGGTCACCGCGGTCAACACCACGACCAACGTGGTGAGTACGGCGGCCACGATGCGGCTCGCCGTGGGCGTGCCCGGTGAGGAGTCGACGGAGGACGCCCCGGAGGCCGGCGGCGTCCAGATCCTGCCGGCGATCGGGGCGCCCGGCGCCTCGGACGCATGGCTGGAGCCCGGCGCCGGCATCCCCTCGGGACCGGCGGCCCGCACCTACGCGGGCATCAGCCTCGGCGCCGGCCCGTCGCTGCTGTACGTGGGCGTCCCCTACGGCCCGGCCGACGGACGCGCCGTGCACGGCTACCCGTGGAACGCCACCACGGGCAGTGCGCCGACGCAGACCTGGAAGCCCGGAGAGGGCGGCATCCCCGCGGGCGGTACCGCGTTCGGGGCGACCGTCCGGTGACCGCCCCCCGACCGAGCGATGCGGCTGACGGCCGCGCTGATCAGACAGACATGAACCGACGGGAGAGTGGACGCGTGTCCGCAGGAAGACCCAGACCGATACGGCGCGGCCTCGCGCTGCGCGCCGCCGTCGCGGCGGCCGTCACCGGCGCCGTGGTGGCCGGCACCGCGGCGCTCCCGAACGGCGGCGGACCGGACCGGGGCCCCGCCCCCGTCTCGGCAGACCAGCCGCTGGTCACCGAGCAGCAGGCCATGGCCTCCGCGAAGGAGAGCGGCAAGCGGGCCGAGGTCGTCGGGATGCGCACCGAGCGCAGGGAGATCTTCGCCGAGCCCGACGGCACCTTCACCGCCCGCGAGTACACCGAGCCCGTCCGCACCGTCCAGGGCGGCAAGTGGGTCTCCGTCGACCCCACGCTCGTCAGGCACGCCGACGGCACCTGGGGCCCGAAGGCCGCCACCGTCGACCTGGCCTTCTCCGCCGGGCAGCCGGGCAAGCCCTTCGTCACGATGCGCCGCGCGGGCCGCGAGTTCGCCCTGACCTGGCCGTACGGCAAGCTGCCCGCGCCCAGCGTCGACGGCGACACCGCCACCTACGCCGAGGTGCTGCCCGGCGTCGACCTGGCCGTACGGGCGGAGGCGGACGGCTTCGGCCACCTGATCGTCGTCAAGACGCCCGAGGCCGCGGCCGACGCCCGGCTGGCCCGGCTCGACCTCGGCATGACCACCGACGGCCTGAAGGTCGCGGAGGACGCCACCGGCGCCATCCTCGCGGAGGACGCCGTCGTCGGCGGCACCGTCTTCCAGGCCGGGAAGCCGGCCATGTGGGACTCGGCGGCCGTCAAGGAGAGCGCGGCGCGCAAGCAGGGCCCGAAGGCGGTCGCCAAGGCGCTGAAGTCGGCGGCGGCGGGCGCGGAGGCGGCCGCTTCGGCGGCCTCCTCCACCGCTGCCACCGCTGCCGCGGCTCCCACCGCCGCCCCCGGCCCGCAGGCCGCCCCGGAGCCCGCCCTCGAAGGCCCCGGCGGCGGCGGCCGCGTGGCCCCGCTGGGCGTCGAGGTCGGCAAGGACAAGCTCAGCCTCGTCCCGGACCAGAAGCTCCTCAAGGGCGAGGACACCGTCTTCCCCGTGGTCATCGACCCGATCCAGCGCACCACCTCGCGCACCTCCTGGACCGGCGTCATGTCCGGCATGCCCGGCGAGCAGGACTGGAAGTACTCGGGCAGCGCGGGCGTCGGCAAGTGCCCCACCGACTACAACCCGGTCTCCTGCAACGGGGTCGGCACCCGGCGCGTCATGTTCACGATGCCGCTGTCCTTCTACAAGGGGAAGCAGATCCTGGGCGCGACCTTCTCCGCCCGCGTCGAGCACATCTACAGCGCCTCCCCGACCGCCGAACCCATCCAGCTCTACCGGATCGGCGGCGCCAACTACAGCCTCACCTCGTCGAGCAGCTGGTCCAACACCTCGGACGACTGGGACGACTACCTCCAGACCGTCGACAAGGCGATCTCCCCGACCTCCTGCTCCAGCCAGGCCAACCTGCACTTCGAGAGCGGTGCGACCGGCGAGCTGACCACCGAGGTCAAGACGGCCGCCGCGGGCGGCTGGAACGCGATGACGCTGGGCCTGCGCGCGGCCGACGAGTCCCGCTTCGCGGAGTGGAAGCGGATCTGCGGCAACGCCTACCTGTCGATCAAGTACAACAACCTGCCCCGGCAGATCAAGACCTCGGACATGTCCTCGGACCCGGGCGGGGTGTGCAAGTGGGGCACGAGCCGTCCCACCACCGACGTGCCGCCGAAGCTCCAGGCCATCGCGAGCGACCCCGACCACGGCAACGGCCAGACCGACAAGGTGAAGGTCCAGTTCAAGGTGGAGTGGGGCGGGACCACCCCCGGCTCCTACACGTACACCACCCCGGACTGGCTCTCCCCGACGACCGGCACCAAGTTCGTGCACACCGTCAAGTCGACGATCCCGCAGAACACCCCCATCTACTGGAGCGCGCGGGCCTACGACGGTGACGGCTACGGCCCGTGGAGCTCGGAGGGCGACACCCCGCAGCGCTGCGAGTTCACCTACGACAGGACCTGGCCCGGCAAGCCGCTCGTGCTGTCCAAGCAGTACCCGTCCGACACCGTCTACCACGACGGCGTGGGCACCTACGGCACCTTCACCTTCTCGCCGAACCCGAACGACTCCATCCCGGACAACGACGTCGTCAAGTACCAGTACTCCTTCAACGGCGCGGCGATGACCACCCTCACCCCGGCCTCGCCGGGCGGATCGGTCTCCCTCCAGTGGATGCCGACCCGGTCCGGACGCCAGGTGCTGGAAGTGGTCGCCATCGACAAGGCGGCGCACGCCAGCAGCACGCCGTACGACTTCCTGGTGAGCGAGGGCAAGCCGGTCGTCGCCCAGTGGAACCTGGCCGACCAGGCCGGTGACACCGAGGCGCACGACGAGGGCGGCGAGTTCTCGGCGACCGCCGGCACCGCCGTCGCCTTCGGCGCGGACGGTCCCGGCGGCAAGGTCGACAAGGCGGCCCGCTTCGACGGCAGCGCCGAGTCCTACCTCGACGCCGGCGAGACGGTGCTGGACACCGCCAAGAGCTTCAGCGTCAGCGCCTGGGTGCGGCCCACCGCCCTGGACAAGGACATGACGGTCGTCAGCCAGGACGGCACCGGCGAGCCCGGCTTCACCCTCGGCTACGACGCCACCGCGAAGACCTGGAAGTTCTCCGTCCCGGTCAACGACGTGGACTCGCTCGGCGAGTGGAAGGCCGTCTCCACCGGCATCACCGTGGTCAAGGACCAGTGGGTCCTGCTCACCGGCGTGTACGACGCGCAGAAGAGCGGCGGCCCGCAGCTCCAGCTCTACATCAACAAGGACCTGAAGGGATCGGCCACCCGGCGCTCCACCTGGAAGTCGTACGGCCCGCTGCAGATCGGCCGTTCGACGGCCAAGAGCGGCTACCGCGACCACTTCACCGGTGACCTCGCCGAGATCCGCGTCTTCGACCGTGTCCTGCCGGCGGCCCAGGTCGCCGAGCTGATGACGATCATGCCGGTGCGCAAGGCCTACTGGCAGCTGGACGAGGCCACCAACGGCTCGGTGACCGAGACCGGCGGCGGCCAGGCGCTGACCCTCGCGGGCAACGCCTCCGTCTACCGCCCGGCCGACCCGCTGTTCGACACCGCCGCCCTGGTCGGCGACGGCAACCTCGTCCTGGACGGCGACGGCGACTACGCGTCCACCGCCACCGCCCCGGTCACCGGCGCCGGCAGCTTCACCGTGACCGCCCGCGCCCAGCTCACCTCGCTGGACCCGGAGAAGTCGCAGACGGTGCTGTCCCTGCCGGGCACCAACGCCAACCGCGTCCAGGTCCGCTACCAGGCGGCGACCGGCCAGTGGGAGCTGGCGGTGGCGAAGACGGACACGGCCACGGCCGAGATCGTCACCTTCACCGACGACCAGCAGCTGGCGGACACGGGTGGCTCCGGCCAGCACCTGGCCGTCGTGTACGACGCCTTCGCCAACTCGATCCGCCTGTACGTCGAGGGCCAGCTCGTCGCCGGCGCCTACGGCACGGACAACACCCTGTGGTCCGCCACCGGCGGTCTGCAGGTGGGCCGTTCACTGCGCGGGGCGAGCGAGTACTTCGCGGGCGCCATCGACGAGGTGCGCGTCTACAGCGGAGCCGCCGATGTGATCGCGGTGCAGCAGATGAGCCTTCTGGCGGCCGTGCCGGACATGTGACGGCACGTTGTTTCCCAGGTGTGCCGGGCCCCCCGAGGCCCGGCACACCTGTCCTGCGCACCTTTTCCCTCTCCCGTTCCTACGATCAGGAAGTTGGCAGATGTTCTTCCGTGGCCGCTCACTGAGCCGCCGCATGCCCAGACAGACGCTGGTCGCGACAGTGATGGGGCTCTCCCTCGCGCTGTCCGCCTCGTCGGTCCAGGCTGTGGTGCTCGACGACGGCGACCGGGGCCGCACCAGCAGCCCCGGCGTCCAGGACGACGGGGATCCCGCCGAGGGATCCGACGCCAAGGCGAAAAAACGTCCCTCCGACCCGGCGCGCAAGGCCGCGGTCAAGGGCCTCGACAAGGCGGTGTGGCCGAAGCAGGGCGGCGCCGAGATGACCGTCGGCGCGGCCGCCGCCGCCGAGGCCGGCGGGCTGCCGGTCAAGGTGGGCAAGGCGAAGGCGCAGGCCAAGGCGGCGACGGTCGCGGAGAAGGTCCGCGTCGATGTCCTCGACCCCAAGCGGGCCGGGCAGCTCGGCGCCGGTGTCCTCCTCGGCGTCGAGC
The DNA here is from genome assembly GCF_043198675.1 of Streptomyces sp. NPDC048734. Taxonomy (NCBI): domain Bacteria; kingdom Bacillati; phylum Actinomycetota; class Actinomycetes; order Kitasatosporales; family Streptomycetaceae; genus Streptomyces; species Streptomyces sp. NPDC048734. The sequence goes on from NZ_JBICUZ010000001.1 coordinate 456,952, forward strand.
GCGCCGACGGCGAGGACAAGGCCGCCAAGGTCCGCCTGACCGTCGACTACTCGGAGTTCGCCGAGGGCTTCGGCGGCTCCTACGCCTCCCGCCTCCAGCTCGTGCAGCTCCCGTCCTGCGCCACGGTCGCCGTGCCCGGCAGCAAGGAGTGCCCGGAGCAGCCCAAGGTGCTGCCCACGGTCAACGACATGAAGTCGGGCACCGTCTCCGCGGACGTGACCGCTGCTCCGGCCCCGGCCGAGGGCGTGTCCACGATGGCCGGGACCGCGACCTCCCTGGTCGCCGTCGCGGCGGGCCCGTCCAGCGCCCAGGGCACCTACAAGGCGACGGCCCTCGCGCCGTCGTCGAGCTGGAGCGTCGCCACCTCCTCCGGCGCGTTCAACTGGAACTACCCCTTCAGGTCCGTGCCGACCCCGGGCGGCCTGACCCCGACCGTCGGCCTCGGCTACTCCTCCCAGTCGGCCGACGGCCGCACCTCGGCCACCAACAACCAGGGCTCGTGGATCGGCGAGGGCTTCTCCTACGACCCCGGCTACATCGAGCGCCGCTACAAGCCGTGCTCCGACGACGGCCACGACAACTCCGGTGAGCAGTGCTGGGCGTTCGAGAACGCCACGGTCATGCTCAACGGCTCCGCCGGCGAGCTGGTCAAGGACGACACCACCGGCAAGTGGCACATGTCGTCCGACGACGGCAGCAAGGTCGAGAAGCTGACCGGCGCCACCAACGGCGACAACGACGGCGAGTACTGGCGCATCACCACCTCGGACGGCACGGAGTACTACTTCGGCCAGAACCGGCTGCCGGGCTGGGCCACGGGCAACGAGGAGACCAACTCCACCTGGACCGCGCCGGTCTTCGGCGACGACTCCGGCGAGCCCTGCTACAACGCCACCTTCACCAGCGCGCACTGCCAGCAGGCCTGGCGCTGGAGCCTGGACTACGTCAAGGACACCCACGGCAACGTGATGTCCTACTTCTACGACCGTGAGACCAACTACTACGCGCTGAACGGCAAGACGGACGTCAACGGCACCGCGTACCACCGCGGCGGCTGGCTCAAGCGCGTCGACTACGGCCAGCGCGACGGCCAGGTCTACGCGGCCAAGGCCCCGGCGCGGATCGTCTTCAACACCGCCGAACGCTGCCTGCCCACCGCCGACTTCGACTGTGCGGAGAGCAAGCGCACCAAGGCGAACGCGGCCCACTGGCCGGACGTCCCGGTCGACCAGGAGTGCAAGGCGAGCACGAAGTGCACCTCGCCGGTCCAGACCTTCTTCACCACCAAGCGGCTGACCTCGGTCGTCACCCAGATGCGCAAGGACGCCACGGGCTACGACGACGTGGACGCCTGGACGCTGACGCACCTGTTCACCGACAACGGTGACGACTCCAAGACGCTGTGGCTGTCGAAGATCGAGCACGAGGGCCGCGCCGGTACGGCGATCAAGCTGCCGTCGGTGGACCTGTTCGGCGAGCAGCTCGCCAACCGCGTCGACGCGATCGGCGACAACATCGCACCGTTCCACCGCTTCCGGCTCTCGATGGTCCTCAGCGAGACCGGCGCCCAGCTCGATGTCAACTACGCGCCGACCGACTGCACCAAGGCCACGCTGCCCAAGCCGGGTGAGTCCACCAAGCGCTGCTACCCCGTGAAGTGGGCGCCGCCGGGCTACCTGGAGCCGATCACCGACTGGTTCCACAAGTACGTCGTCTCCGCGGTCATCGAGACCGACCGCACCGGCGGCAGCGACGGCATGGTCACCCGCTACGAGTACCAGGGCGACGCGGCCTGGCGTAAGGCGAAGCCGGACGGCATCACCGACGCCAAGTACCTCACCTGGGGCGGCTGGCAGGGCTACGGCAAGGTCAAGGTCACCTCCGGCACCGCCGACGTGCAGAAGACCCGCGTCGACTACACGTTCATGCAGGGCATGGACGGCGACAAGGACGCCTCCGGCAACGCCCGTTCGGTGACCGTGAAGGACTCCACGGGTGCGTCGTACTCCGACGACGAGGAGTTCACGGGCCACCAGCTGGAGGTCGCCACGTACGACGGCGCCAAACTGATCTCCAAGTCGATCCAGACCCCGTGGAAGCACTACACGGCCACCCAGGTCCAGAGCTGGGGCACCAGCCGCGCGGTGATCGTGCGCTCCCAGACCGGTCGCGGCCTCAACCTCCAGTCCGACGGCACCTGGCTGGAGACGAAGTCCACCACGACGTACGACACGTCGAACGGCACCGGCCGGGTGCTGACGGTCGACGACCAGGGCGACGTCTCCACCACCAAGGACGACACCTGCACCCGCACCACGTACGCGGACAACACGGCGAAGAACATCCTGTCGCTGCCCGCGCGCAGCGAGTCCGTGTCCGTGAAGTGCGCGACCACGCCCGACCGCAGGACGCAGGTCCTGGCCGACGAGCGCACCTCGTACGACAACCTCGCGTTCGGCGCGGCGCCCACCAAGGGTGACGCCACCAAGACCGAGCGGATGACGTCGCACAACGGCACCACGGCGACGTACCAGGTCACCGGCACCACGACCTACGACGCCTTCGGCCGTCCGCTGACGCAGAAGGACGCCAAGCAACAGGGCACGACGGAGCAGACGAAGACCGTCTACACCGAGACCAACGGTCTGCTGACGAAGACGACCGTCACCAACGCCGCCGGTCACGTCACCACCACCGACTACGCCCCCGCCTGGGGCATGTCCAAGGGCCAGACCGACCCGAACGGCAAGCGGACGGACCTCGCGTACGACGCCATGGGCCGGCTGACGTCGGTGTGGCTGCCGGACCGCGTGTCGACCCAGACGCCGAGCATCAAGTACTCGTACAACGTCCGCAAGGACAAGGTCACCTCGATCAAGACCGAGAAGATCGAGAACGACGGCAGCTACGGCGCCGAGTACCAGCTCTACGACGGCCTGCTGCGTCCCCGCCAGATCCAGACCGAAGGCCCGGACGGCACCCGCATGGTCGCCGACACCTGGTACGACGGCACGGGCAACGTCAAGAAGACCAACGCGACGTACAACGCGGCCGGCGCCGCCTCGGACGAGCTGCTGCTCGTCGCCAACGGCCAGGTCGGCCAGCAGAGCCTGATGGAGTACGACGGCCTGGGCCGCCCGACGGCGCAGATCCTCGCCGTCGGCGGTGGCGAGCAGTGGCGCACCACGACCACCTACAACGGTGAGCTGACCAGCGTCGACCCGCCCGTCGGCGGTGTCCCCACCACGACGATCACCGACGGCCAGGGCAACGTCTCGGAGATCCGCCACCACCGCGGCGCCTCACCGGCGGCGGGTGTGCCGTACGACTCGACGAAGTACACCTACACCGTGTCGGGCAAGTTGGAGACCGTCACCGATGCCAAGGGCAACGTGTGGCGGTACGAGTACGACCAGCTCGGCCGGCAGACCAAGTCGATCGACCCCGATGCGGGCACCTCGCGCGTGGAGTACGACGAGCTGGACCGGCCGATCGCCGCGTACGACGGCCGGAACAAGAAGACCTCCACGGTCTACGACAGCCTCGGCCGCGTCCTCACCACCTGGCAGGGCGACCCCACCACGGGCACCAAGCTCACGGAGACCCGGTACGACAAGGCGGGCTGGCTGGGTTACGCCTACGGCTCCTTCAGCTACACCTCGGCCACGGAGTACTTCGCCACGGCGATCCAGTCGATGGACGAGTTCTACCGCCCGCTGAAGACCGCCTACCAGATCCCCGCCTCGCAGGGCTCCCTGGCGGGAACCTATGTCTTCAGTACCTCCTACAACCAGGACGGGACCGTCCGGGGCGCCACTCTTCCGGCCGTCGGCGACCTGCCGGAGGAGCCGCTGACCTACACGTACGACAGCCTCCAGCGTCCCAAGACGATGACGGGCTCCACCTCGTACGTCACCAACACCGTCTATTCCGGCAAGAGCCTCGTCCAGCAACTGGAGCTGAGCACCGGCAGCGGCAAGAAGGTCTGGCAGACCTACAACTACGAGAAGGGCACCGAACGGCTCACCCGCTCGATCGTCGACGTCTACGGCGCGACGGCCCCGGCCAAGGACTCCCGGTACTCGTACGACCAGGCCGGCAACGTCCTGTCCATCGCGGACACCGCGAACTCCGCCTCGCCGGACATGCAGTGCTTCGCCTACGACGACCGCCAGCGGCTGAAGGACGCCTGGACGCCGACGGCCACCGCGACGAGCGCGGCCGGCATGGGCACACGTGGTTCCGCCACTCCGGTGGACGGCTCCGGCCCGACGGCCTGTGACTCCGCCGCCGGCACGAGCGCCCTCGGTGGTCCGGCCCCGTACTGGAAGTCCTACGAGACCGACGCCATCGGCAACCGCGTCTCGGAGACAGTCCACGACACCGGCCTCGACGCCGCGAAGAACATCACCCGCAGCTACGAGTACGGCACCGCGGGCACGCTGGGCGACGGTCCGCACCAGGTCACCAAGATCGTCGAGAAGACCCCGACGGGTGACCGGCAGTCGACGTACGAGTACGACGACTCCGGCAACACCACCAAGCGCACGATCGGCGGCAACGCCCAGTCCCTGCTCTGGACCGACCAGGGCAAACTGAGCGAGGCCACCGAGGCGAACGGCTCGAAGACCAGCTACCTCTACGACGGCTCCGGCAACCGCCTGGTGCGCAAGGACCCGTCGGGGACGACGGTCTACCTGCCCGGCACCGAGCTGAAGCTGTCGGCGGACGGCACCAAGAAGGAGGCCACCCGCTACTACGAGTACGCCGGCCAGACGGTCGCGGTGCGGACGGCGGGCAAGGTGTCCTTCGTCGCCTCCGACCACCACGGCACGGGCGAGGTGGCGATCGACGCCGCGACCGGCGCGATCAGCCAGCGCCGCTTCGACCCCTTCGGCGTCGAACGCGGCGAGAAGACTGGTGTCTGGCCCGGCGAGAAGGGCTACGTCGGAGGCACGATCGACGCCTCGACCGGCCTGACCCACTTGGGCGCACGTGAGTACGACTCCACGATCGGCAAGTTCATCTCGGTCGACCCGATCATCGACCGCACCCAGCCGCAGCAGATCAACGGCTACTCCTACGCCAACAACTCCCCGGTCACGCACGCCGACCCCAGCGGCATGATCATCCCGGAGTGCCGCGAGGGTCTCATCGAGTGCCGCGGCGGACAGCCGTACTACCCGAAGAGCAACGTCGACAAGGCGCAGTCGGACTACGACAAGGCGTCCTGGAACGTCACGCAGGCACAGAGCCAGCAGTCCGCGGCCAAGCAGCGCATCAAGTCCGCGGGCAAGGCGCTGGTCAAGATCGCGCGCGACATCCTCGGTGTCGACGCGGCCCTGGACTGCATCTCCACCGGTGACGTCGGCGCCTGCGGCGAGACCCTGCTCAACATCGCGGGCAGCTTCGCGGGCGGCCTGGCGGGCAAGGTCCTCGCCAAGTACGGCGCGCCCTGGAACTGGGCCAAGGGCATCAAGCTCGCCAAGAGGATCACCGGCCTGGTCGGTGATCTGATCGGCGGCGCCAAGGACCTGTGGAAGGCCAACAAGGCCATCGGCAAGGCCCAGGCAGGCCTCGCCAAGGCCGGGGACAAGCTCAAGGCCGCCAAGAAGAAGGCGGCGGAGGCCCTCAAGAAGAAGAAGACCGAGTGCCACAGCTTCCTGCCCGGCACGAAGGTCCTGCTGGCCAACGGCAAGACCAAGCCGATCGAGAAGGTGGTACTGGGTGACAAGGTCGTCACCACCGATACGGCGAACGGCAAGAAGACGGTCCGTGAGGTTGCGGGCACCATCGTCACCGAGGACGACAAGTCCTTTTCCGACCTCACGGTTAAGACCGTCTCAGGCAAGGCTCAGGCTCTGGTGGCCACGACGACTCACCCCTTCTGGGTGCAGTCGGAGCAGGCCTGGATCAAAGCTGGCGATCTCAAGTCCGGTATGGCTCTGTATACGCCATCGGGTGACACGGTCGAGGTCGAGGCCAACCGTCACTTCGAGAAGAGGCAGCGCACGCACGACCTCACAGTGACAGGTATTCACGCGTACTACGTGTTGGCAGATACCACTCCACTGCTGGTGCACAACTGCGATCCGAAGGAGTGGGAGCCGGGCCGTGACGGTGCCGACGACACTCCGCAGGGTGAACTTCCTTCGGATGCCGGCATCGAGCCGGGCGAGGCTCTGGGGGACGGCGGCTACCACTATGTGGTCAAGAAGGACGGCTCGTTGCGTGCCATGCAGGATGAGGCTATGTGGGAACTCGAGGCGAGCGCCGGCCACACCAGCCTCGCCAACAGGCAACCTGTACTCATGGCGGGAACGTTCGACGTTCAGGGAGGTGTCATCACGCGCTTCGATAACTTCTCCGGTCACTATCGGCCTAGCGACACGCCTGGGCACATGCCGTTGGAAGCAGTGGCTCGTGCGGCCTTCAGCCGACATGGTCTGCCGCAACCGGCTCCAGGGGCTTGGGATCCCTTCTCCTTCGGCTAAGGTCGAAGGAGATGTGAATCTGCGGTCTGAAAAGTAACAGCCATCGGGTGGATGTGCAGAAATTACACACATCCACCCGATGGCTCACTTCTTTTGATGTGTTTACATAACTGTTCATAGCTTTATCGGTAGGGGTGACCTGGTGGATCGTTCTACTTTTCAGGAACTGCTGCCGCGTCTCATGGAGGGGCGGGGGCTGGACTTTCGGCTCGTTTCGGAGCTTACTGGCCTACCGCAGGCGGAGCTTATGGCGGTGGCTGATGGTGTGATGCCAGATTCAGAATTTCTGGGTCGACTCGCTCCGGTCCTGCGGTGGCGTGCCGTGGATCTACTGGTCGTCGCCGGAGCTTCCGTGCCGGAGGACGAGCTTCGCTTCGATGGGGAATCCAGAATATGGATACCTCGGCTGGTGAGCAGCGCTATGCGTATTCCTGTGAATTCTCGAATCGAACTTCTCGAGTATGCGCGATCCATGCCTGAGGGCGAGGTGAGGGGGACTTCCTCGATCCCTAAAGCGTATGAGCAATACGGTGCGAGTTCTGGTGCTTTGGTCGTGCGTATGCTCGCCAATAGAAACCTTGATTGGCCGACATCTGCCAAGGTGTTGTACCATGCTTCAGGGCTGACTTTCGCTGCGTCCACCATCGGAGCTATCGCGCATGGCCGGAAGGGGCTTACCCCTGATTTGGTGGATGCGTTCGGTGGAATTCTAGGTATTCCGTCAAGCGACCTCAGCGCCCTCACTGGCGTCGAAATGTCTGACGACTCCAGTAAGCGGACTGCGGAAGAGATTGCTGATTTGATTTGGGAAGTCCGCTTTTTGGACCACGGCCGTCTGCGGGTACTGGCTGAGGAGGCGCACCGCATGGGTGGGTGAAGACCCGGTTTGACCCCTCAAGCCGGGCCCCGTAACCTTGACCGTCGGCGTGTCGATCGGCACGCCACATCCCCGTAAACCTCTTCCTTCCGGACGCCGGTCTGCCGGTGGCCGGGAGAGGTCGCCCGTGTTTCCCGCCCGGGCGGCTGGCCTGCGGGGGTGCCGTTCTCCGAGCGAAAGAGAGACCCGCGTGTACGCCATCGTGCGCAGCGGTGGTCGCCAGCACAAGGTTGCTGTCGGCGACATCGTTGAGGTTGACAAGATTTCCACCGCCAAGGTTGGCGACACGGTCGAGCTCTCGACCCTGCTCGTGGTCGACGGCGACGCTGTGACCAGCGACCCGTGGGTGCTGGCCGGCATCAAGGTCCAGGCCGAGGTCGTGGACCACCACAAGGGCGTCAAGATCGACATCCTTCGCTACAAGAACAAGACCGGTTACCGCCGTCGTCAGGGCCACCGCCAGCAGTACACGGCGATCAAGGTCACTGAGATCCCCGCGGCTGCGAAGTAAGGGACTGAGGAGACATGGCACACAAGAAGGGCGCATCGTCCACCCGGAACGGTCGCGACTCCAATGCCCAGCGGCTCGGCGTGAAGCGCTTCGGCGGTCAGGTCGTCAACGCGGGTGAGATCCTGGTCCGCCAGCGCGGCACCCACTTCCACCCCGGCTCCGGCGTCGGCCGCGGCGGCGACGACACGCTGTTCGCGCTCCAGCCCGGTGCGGTGGAGTTCGGTACCTTCCGCGGCCGCAAGGTCGTGAACATCGTTCCGGTCGCCTGACCTCAGGCTTTTCGGGAACGCTTCGCGAGGCGGACCTCACTTCCCTTCCGGGAAGGCGGGTCCGCCTTTCGCGTGTTAGCACAGGTAACACCCGTACATCACGTACATCACTGGAGGCACCCACCATGACCACCTTCGTGGACCGCGTCGAGCTGCACGTCGCCGCGGGTAACGGAGGTCACGGCTGTGCCTCCGTCCACCGTGAGAAGTTCAAGCCGCTCGGCGGCCCGGACGGCGGCAACGGCGGCCGCGGCGGGGATGTCATCCTCACCGTGGACCAGTCGGTGACCACACTGCTCGAGTACCACCACTCCCCGCACCGCAAGGCCACCAACGGCAAGCCCGGCGAGGGCGGCAACCGCTCCGGCAAGGACGGCCAGGACCTGGTCCTGCCCGTGCCGGACGGCACCGTCGTCCTGGACAAGGCGGGCAACGTCCTCGCCGACCTCGTCGGCCACGGCACCTCCTTCGTCGCCGCCCAGGGCGGCCGCGGCGGCCTCGGCAACGCGGCGCTGTCCTCGGCCCGCCGCAAGGCGCCCGGCTTCGCGCTGCTCGGCGAGCCCGGCGACCTGCACGACATCGTGCTGGAGCTGAAGACCGTCGCCGACGTGGCGCTGGTCGGCTACCCGAGCGCCGGCAAGTCGTCCCTGATCTCGGTGCTCAGCGCCGCCAAGCCGAAGATCGCCGACTACCCGTTCACCACGCTCGTGCCGAACCTCGGCGTCGTCACCGCCGGCTCGACCGTCTACACCATCGCCGACGTCCCCGGCCTCATCCCCGGCGCCAGCCAGGGCAAGGGCCTCGGCCTGGAGTTCCTGCGCCACGTCGAGCGGTGCAGCGTGCTCGTGCACGTCCTGGACACCGCGACCCTGGAGTCCGAGCGCGACCCGGTCTCCGACCTCGACATCATCGAGGAGGAGCTGCGCCAGTACGGCGGGCTCGGCAACCGCCCGCGCGTCGTCGTCCTGAACAAGATCGACGTACCGGACGGCAAGGACCTCGCGGAGATGGTGCGGCCGGACCTGGAGGCGCGCGGGTACCGCGTCTTCGAGGCGTCGGCGGTGGCGCACACCGGGCTCAAGGAGCTGTCGTTCGCGCTGGCCGACATCGTCGGCAAGGCGCGCGCCGCGAAGCCGAAGGAGGAGGCGACCCGGATCGTCATCCGGCCCAAGGCCGTGGACGACGCCGGCTTCACCGTCACGCGCGAGGAGGTGGACGGGGAGCTGGTGTTCCGCGTCCGCGGCGAGAAGCCCGAACGCTGGGTGCGCCAGACCGACTTCAGCAACGACGAGGCCGTCGGCTACCTCGCCGACCGTCTCAACCGGCTCGGTGTCGAGGACGAGTTGATGAAGGCGGGCGCCCGCTCCGGCGACGGCGTCGCCATCGGCCCCGAGGACAACGCGGTCGTCTTCGACTGGGAGCCGACCGTCACGGCCGGCGCCGAGATGCTCGGCCGCCGCGGCGAGGACCACCGCTTCGAGGCCCCGCGCCCGGCCGCCCAGCGCCGCCGCGACCGCCAGGCCGAGCACGACGAGGCGGACCAGGAGTTCGAGGGCTTCAAGCCCTTCTGAGCCACCGGCTCCACCCGCACGGAGACCCGTCACGGCATGCGCCGCGGCGGGTCTCCCGCTGTTCCCTCCGCCGTCACGGTGCCCGGTCGGTTCCCTCCGCCGTCACGGTGCCGGGCGGCTTCCTCCGCCGTCACGGTGCCGGGCGGCTTTCCACGCCGTCACGGCGCCCGGGACTCATCGCGGTCCCAGGCTCCTCTCAGCGTCGCCTCAGGAAGGCCTCTTACCGTCCTCTGACCATGGAGACGCACTGTACGAGTGACGAGAACCCCCTGAGCGACCCGCCGGGCGCGCCCCAGGCCGACTCCCGGAACGCGGCCGGCACGACCCCCGTGCCGCCCGGCACCCGGCTGCTGCACATCGGGCCGCACAAGACCGGCACCACCTCGATCCAGGGCGCCCTGTTCGCGGCCCGGGACGCGCTGCCGGCGTACGGCGTGGAGTTCCCGGCGACCAGCAGGCACCCCATGCAGGCGGTGCTGGCCGCCTGCGCCCGTCCCGGCATGATGGGGGACACCGCGCCCACCGAACGGCACTGGACGCGGCTGCTCCGACAGGTGCACGCCACCGGCCCGCGCACGTCCGTGATCAGCAGCGAGTTCTTCGCCGACGCCCCCGACGACGCGACGGTCCGGCGGATCGTCGAGCAGCTCGGCGAGGACCGGGTGCACGTCCTGGTCACCCTGCGCCCGCTGGCGCGGATCATGCCCTCGCAGTGGCAGCAGTACGTGCAGAACGGGCTGCGCATGGGTTACGAGGACTGGCTGGAGCACATGCTCCGCAAGGCCCCCTACGACAAACCCACCCCCAGTTTCTGGCGGCGGCACCGGCACGACCGGCTGGTGGAGCGGTGGGCGGCGGCGGTGGGGGCCGACCGGGTCACCGTCGTCGTGGTCGACGACCGGGACCGGGACGGGCTGATGCGCACCTTCGAGGGGCTGCTCGGACTGCCCGAACGGCTGCTGCGGGCCGTACCCGACACCGCGAACCGTTCCCTCACCCTCGCCGAGACCGAGATGCTGCGGAATCTCAATAAGGAATTCCGCGGCAACGGCCTTCCCGACGAGCTCTATTCGAAGCTGATCCGCAACGGCGCGGTCATGCATTTGAAGAACACGTGCAGCCCCACGGCCCGGGACGTGAAGATCTCCACGCCGGCCTGGGCGACCGAGCGCGCCGCCGCCGTCGGAGCCGCGGCCGTTGCCCGGATCGGGGCGACGGGCGTGCGCGTGCTGGGGGATCCGGGCCTGCTGTCCACCGTGCCGGGGCCGGTGGGGGCCGTGACGGAACGGGCCCCGGAGGCGACGGTGCCGGGCGGGCCCGTCATCGCGGCGGAGGCGGCGGCGCAGGCGCTGTACGGGGCGCTCGCGGCGGCGGCCGCGGCATCGGACCGGCGTCACGCGCGGCCGGTGCACCAGACGCCCTCGAAGGAACTCGTGAAAGTGCTCGGTCACCGCTGCCTGAAACGGCTGCGACGCCGGTGAGCCGCAATCCCGTCACTCTCGGCAATCCGTTACCGTCTGTGCGGTTACTCACAGGATTTAACGAGAGGGTGTCAGGAAGGCTCACCCGTGTCGGGCCAATCACCCGCACCGTATGGTTCATCCGCCCCGGCTTCATCCGCACCACAAGGTGAATGACGGGTGGCGCGCACATATGCACTGAACGGCGCTCACCTTGCATCGCGGTTACCGCAAGTGGGAGCATTTCCCCGTTCCCTGTCGCCCCAAGGTAGGTCACCCGTGTCCCAGCGCATAGCCAAGCCCCGTACCACCGCAGTGATCCTGGCCGGTGGCACCGGCCAGCGGGTGGGTCTGTCGATCCCGAAGCAGTTGCTGAAGATCGCCGGCAAGGCCGTCATCGAGCACACCCTGACCACCTTCGAGCACGCCGACTCCGTCGACGACGTCATCGTGCTGATGGCGCCGGGCTATGTGCCGGACGTCGAGAAGATCGTCGCCAAGGCCGGGTTCACCAAGGTCTCCCGCGTCATCGAGGGCGGCTCCACCCGCAACGAGACCACGGAGCGGGCCATCTCCGCCCTCGGTGAGGGCCTGGCCGAGGGTGAGGACCTCAACGTCCTCTTCCACGACGCCGTGCGCCCCCTGCTCTCGCAGCGCGTCATCGACGACTGCGTCGCCGCGCTGGAGCGCTACCAGGCCGTCGACGTGGCCATCCCGTCCGCCGACACCATCATCGTCACCCGCACCCACGGCGAGGACGGGGAGTTCATCACCGAGATCCCCGACCGCTCCCGGCTGCGCCGCGGCCAGACCCCGCAGGCCTTCAAGCTCTCCACCATCCGGCGGGCCTACGAGGTCGCGGCGGGCGACCCCAACTTCCAGGCCACCGACGACTGCACCGTCGTGCTGCGCTACCTGCCGGACGTGCCGATCCACGTCGTGGCGGGCGACGAGTACAACATGAAGGTGACGCAGCCCGTCGACGTCTTCATCGCCGACAAGCTGTTCCAGCTCGGCTCCACCGCCGCGCCCGAGCAGATGGGCGAGGAGGCCTACCGCGACCTGCTCACCGGGAAGACCCTCGTGGTCTTCGGCGGCTCGTACGGCATCGGCAAGGACATCGCCGAACTCGCCCGGTCCTACGGCGCCCGCGTCTACGCCCTCGGCCGCTCCACCACCAACACCCACGTGGAGAACCCGGAGGAGGTCGACGACGCGCTGTCCAAGGCCTACGCCGAGACCGGGCGCATCGACTACGTCGTCAACACCGCGGGCGTGCTGCGCATCGGCAAGCTCGCCGAGACCGACAACGCGACCATCGAGGAAGCGCTGAAGGTCAACTACCTGGCCCCGGTCCAGATCGCCCGTTCCGCCTACAAGTACCTCTCCGAGACCAAGGGCCAGCTGCTGCTCTACACCTCCAGCAGCTACACCCGCGGCCGCGCCGAGTACAGCCTGTACTCCTCGACCAAGGCCGCCATGGTGAACCTCACCCAGGCCCTGTCCGACGAGTGGGCGGCCGACGGCGTCCGCGTCAACTGCGTCAACCCGGAGCGTACGGCGACCCCCATGCGCACCAAGGCCTTCGGCCAGGAGCCGGCGGGCAGCCTGCTCTCCTCGGAGACCGTGGCCCGCACCTCCCTCGACGTGCTCCTCTCCGAGCTGACCGGACACGTGATCGACGTCCGCCAGCAGGACCCCACCGCCGACGCCTCCCGCGCCTCCGGCTTCGAGCAGGCCCTGGCCGGCGTGCTCGACCGACAGGACGGCGTGGCATAATCAACCGCCATCAGCCTTGAAATTCAGGCCTCTGTGGCTCCCTGTTTACGGGATATTCACAGAGGCCTGAATCCGTAAAGCTCCGGAAACCTTCACAACGCATTTTCCGGACTTTTCGGATTCACTGACCGGCCCCCTCCCAGAGCAGGTTTCTCCGTGATAACGACCGCCATTCGCGTCGCCCGGGTGGGCAGCGTGGCCGAGCTGGCCGCGGTGGCCCTCATGACGCTGGGCTTCCCCTGCCTCATGCTGGCCGCGCTCGTCCCGAACGTCCCCGCCTTCGCCGCCGCGGCAGCCGTGACCTACCTTGCGGACCTCTACCTCCACCGCAAGGGCAGCTACCTCGTCAGCCTCCTCGGCAAGGTCAGAGCCGGCCTGTCGACCCGGTTCCTGGTGAGGGAGCTGCTCCTGATCCTGCTCTTGGCCAGGCTCGGCCTGTCGCAGGAGCAGGTCTTCTACGCGGCGATCGCCTGCTTCACGGTCTTCTTCGGCCTCCAGGCCCCGCACGGCGCCCTCGTCACCCTGATCGGCAACCGCCGCCAGATGCCGGTCGTGACCCGCAACGTCGACCTGGTCTCCCGCCTCACCGTCCCCGACGCCCCGCCGCGCCTCCTGCTGCGCCGGGCCGACGTGAAGATGCTCCACCTCGACCTCGCGGCGGTCGGGGGCCTGCTCGCGTACGCCGTCACCGACAGCGAGACGGCCGGCTTCGCCGGAGCCGGCGTCACCCTGGTCCTCGGCACCCTGTACGTCCTCGCGCTGATGCCGTACCTGCGCGCCAAGCGGATCCCGCCGAAGGCCGACAAGGTCCTCAAGGCCGTCAGCGCCTGGCTGCGCGAGTACCGCCCGCAGACGGTGCTGTACTTCTCCGGCTCCGCCGACTCCGCCTACCAGCTCAACATGTGGCTGGAGACGATGGAGCAGATCGAGTCCCGCCCGCTGATCATCCTGCGTGAGCGCGTCATCCTGGAGAAGATGGCACCCACCACGGTCCCGGTCGTCTGCGTGCCCGGGGGGGTGCACCTGATGAACATGGACCTCTCCATGGTGCGGGTCGCGTTGTACGCGGCGAACGTCGGCAAGAACATCCACCTGCTGCGCGTGCCCACCATGAAGCACGTCTTCATCGGCCACGGCGACAGCGACAAGCTCGCCAGCGTCAATCCCTTCAGCAAGGTGTACGACGAGGTGTGGACCGCCGGCCGCGCGGGCCGCGACCGCTACGCCATCGCCGACGTCGGCATCCGCGACGAGGACATCGTCGAGGTCGGCCGCCCGCAGCTCGCGCCCATCGAGCCCTGGCAGGGCGCGCCGGCGGACCGGATCCCGACCGTGCTGTACGCGCCCACCTGGGAGGGCTGGGACGACGACCCGGGCAACACCTCGATCCTGCTGGCCGGCGAGAACATCGTGAAGAAGCTGGTCGCGGCCGAACCCCCGGTCCGGGTCCTGTACAAGCCGCACCCCTTCACCGGCACCCGCAGCGCCAAGGCCCGCGCCGCGCACCGCCGGATCACCGCCCTGGTCGAGAAGGCCGCAGCCGAGCGCGCCGCCGACCCCCGGTTCACCGCGGACCCGGCCGCCCAGGCGAAGGCCAGGGCCGAGCTGACCCGCCTCAAGGCCCGCCTCGACGAGCTCTCCCTCACCTTCGACGAGAAGGCCGACGAGGCGGTGACGAGCCGCGACGGCCTCGTCGACATGCGCAAGCACCAGGAGGCCGCCCGGCTGCGCGCCGACTGGAACGACGCCTACTGGCGCTCCTTCCCGTCGTACGAGCACCGCGTCGTCACGGGCGGCGAGCCGCGCCTGTACGACTGCTTCAACGCCTCCGAGGCGATGGTCTCGGACATCTCCAGCGTCGTCTCCGACTTCATCGCCAGCGGCAAGCCCTACGCCGTCACCGACTCGGCCGAGCTGGGTGCGGAGGAGTTCCGGCGGCAGAACACCGCGGTGCGCGCGGCCGTGATCCTCACCAACGACGCCGCCGGGGTGCAGCAGCTTCTGGACGCCGTCCGCGACCCGGCCGCCGACGCGCTGGCCGCGGACCGCAAGGAACTGAAGGAGTACCTGCTCGGCCCCGACGAGCCGACCTCCATCGAGCGGTTCGACACCGCGATCGCCGACCTCACGCTGAAGGCCGAGGCCCGCAACGTCGGCCATGAGTCCCGCGTCGTCGCGGCGGCCGGAGAGGCGGAACTGGCGGAGGGCGGCGTGACCGCGGTCTGAGGCCCCCGCGTGTGAGGCCCCCGCGCGTGTGTGTGAGGCCCGCGGTACGAGGCGCCCGGTCCAAGGCGCCTGTGTGACATCGGCTCGGCCCCCGGAGAGTGAATCTCCGGGGGCCGATCCGTTTCCCCGGGCTGTGACGCGGCACACATCCAGGGCGCAGGTAACGCGAGCAACCCCTTTCTGTGATCCCCCGTCTATCGGGTTGCCCGATCTTTGACCAGGGGGCAAACAGTGCGTGACGAGGGGGAGAAGTGACCGTGGCGGAGCCCGATGTCAGTGTGATCATCGGGGCGTACGAAGCGATGCCGTACCTGGTCGAATGCCTGGCATCGGTGGAGGCGCAGTCCCTGGACCCGGCGCGCGTCGAGGTGATCGCGGTCGACGACGGCTCCACGGACGGCAGCGGCGACTGCCTGGAGGAGTTCGCCGCCCGCGCGCCCATGGCGGTCACCGTGATCCGCCAGCCGAACTCCGGCGGCCCCAGCGGCCCGCGCAACGTCGGCCTGGCCAAGGCCACCGGCCGTTACGTCTTCTTCCTCGACGCCGACGACCGGCTCGGGCCCGAGGCCCTGGAGCGCATGGTCGCCATGGCCGACCGCAACGGCACGGACGTGGTCCTCGGCCGCGTCGAGGGCGTCGACCGCAAGGCACCCCGGTCCATGTGGGGCAAGACCCTGGAACGGACCGACGTCTTCTCGTCCAACATCAAGTTCACGCTCAGCGCACAGAAACTGTTCCGGCGCGCACTGCTGGAGCGGCACGGCATCCGCTTCGACGAGTCCCTGTGGACCGGCGAGGACGCGGTGTTCACCATGGAGGCCTACCTGCGGGCCGACGGCGTCTCCGTGGTCGCCGACCACACCTGCTACTACCTGGTGGGCCGCAGTGACGGCAAGCACGTGACCAAGAGCGGCAGTTACACCCTGCGCTTCGACTCCGCGCGCGCCCTGATGGAGCTGATCGCCCGGATGCTGCCGCCCGGACCCAAGCGGGACGTGCTCATGGTCCGCCCGTTCCTGGTGACCGTCCTGCCGCAGTTCGGGCCGGTCTTCCTCAGGAACGACGAGGAGATCCGGCGCACCAAACTCGAACTGGCCGGGCCGCTCATGGACGCGTACTGGAACGAGGGCGTCTCCCACCGACTCCGGGTCCACGAGCGGCTGCGCCTGCACCTGGTCGCCGAGGGGCGCCCCGACCTCCTCGCGGAGGTCATCGAGTTCATCAAGGACAAGCGCGAGCCGGCCCCCGTCCTGGAGAAGCGCGGCACGCGGCTCTACCTCGCCTACCCGCACTTCCGGGACCGCGCGGCCGGCGTCCCCGACCGCGTCTACCTCGCCGAGCCCCGGGAGGCCAGGGGGTTCCCGGGCTGGCGCCGGGGCCCGGCCGAGTCCTTCCTGCGCAGGGCGACCCGCAAGGTGCGGCGCACGCTGCGCCGGCTGAGGGCCTGGCCGGCGGCGGCGTGACGCGGTTGACGAGGGTGACGCGGCCAACGGCGGTGTGACGCGGTTGACGCGGCCGGCGGCGGTGTGCGGGGGCGGAGAGGGGCCCCAGGACTACTTCGAGGGCTTCAGCGCCCGCCGCAGCGGCCCTCCGACCACCCGCCGGGCACGCCGGTAGATCGAGGGAGTGACCAGAGCCGCCTTGGCCGCGCCCCGTGCCACCGCCCGGCTCTTCGTCAGCTCCCGCTTCAACTCGGTGTTCTGCGACTCCAGTTGGCTGACCTGCTGCTGCAGCCACCCGAACCGGCTCGTCAGCGAGGCGAGGTCGGCCTCGTTCCAGGGCCGCACTCCGGCCGGGAAGGACAGCGACCGCAGCTTCTTGTCGAAGGCCGCGCCTCCGTCGCCGTGCGTGAAGGTGTTCTCCAGGCCGTTCTTGTCGAGGAAGCCCGTGAACCGCTCGAAACGCTGCCGGTGGTTGCCGGTCAGCGGCCCGAAGTCGGCTTCCTCGTAGAGGGTGGCCGGGTCGAGGTCCGCGGGCACCTCGTTGAGGAGCCGGTGCGGGATCTCGAAGTAGCGGCACAGCTCCAGCGTGCGCGAGTCGAAGGCCAGCACCGTCGCGGGCGTGCCCGCCAGCAGCGCCGCGATGTTGCCGTGGATCCGCGAACCGAACGAGTAGTCGAAGTCGCGGAGATCGTCCATCCAGGTGACCGGGTCGACGTACACCCGGACCTTGTCCTCCCGGTACATCGGGTGGTCGGGGTGGGTCGGCATCTGCGTCATGCGGCCGGCCGGGGAGTCCACGTCACGCCAGTGGAGCTGCTTGGCGTCGGTGAGGTTCTGGCCTATGTACCGCAGGTTCGGGTAGTGCGCGTGGGTCCGCGTGATGATCCGGTGCAGGCCCCCGCTGCGCACCGCGGTGTGCGAGCCGTTGACGGCTATGCGCGACTCCGGGGTCAGCGACCCGGCCCGCTTCTCCACGGTCAGCCGGTCGCCGTGCAGGAACATCGACGGGCAGCCGATGACCTCCACGTCCCGGAAGCCCATGTCGGTCAGGTACTTCCCGGTGAACTCGCCCCGCACGCCTATGGACGCGCTGCGCTCCAGCACCGCCGAGCAGAACGCCCGCACGGTGGGCTCCATGGCCTTCAGCCGCGCGGGGTCCTGGTCGAGGCCGGCCTGCGCGCCGACGCCCAGCACCACGACCGGGATCCTCAGCTTGCCGATCAGCCGGGTCAGCCGCTGGAGCGCCGGCTCGAACGTCGGCCGGAAGGCGTTGGCGAGCGGCACGACGAAGGCGTCGTACTCCTCGTTGATCCGCCCCGCCGCGGCCACCTCGGTCCGCATGCTGTTCGAGACCACCTCGGTGTCCGGGGTGGTGAGGATCTTGTGGGCGGCATCGCTGAAGATCAGGTTGCCGGAGTTGGTGGCGATCACATCGCGATGGAGGGCTTCCTCGACGGAAAGTACGTCGAAGGGGCTCTTCCCCGACCTCAGGAGTATGCGCTTCACAGAGTGAACTTTAGGTCACGCGAACTTCCGGGGAAATTTCGGATCTCTTCAAATTTCCCGTGGAACCCGTACAAGCTCTTTGCCCTATGCAAACGGTGAACGCCCGCGAGCACAGCGTGACCGTCCCGGCACGTGAAACCCCGGCGCGCTCTCCGCCCCCGTTCGCGTAGATTGCCTGACGGGGCAGCCGTGGACCTACACGAGGGGACGAAGAACAAGGTGGCAGGGGCAAGGCAGGCCGTGCGCGAGGCCCGCAGGATCGTCGTCAAGGTGGGCTCCTCGTCGCTGACCACCGCGGCCGGCGGCCTGGACGCCGACCGGGTGGACGCGCTCGTCGACGTCCTCGCCAAGATCCGCAGTGGGGGAGAGAGGGAGATCGTCCTGGTCTCCTCCGGCGCCATCGCCGCCGGACTCGCACCGCTGGGCCTGCGCCGCCGGCCGAAGGACCTCGCCCGGCAGCAGGCCGCGGCCAGCGTCGGCCAGGGCCTGCTCGTGGCCCGCTACACCGCCTCCTTCGCCCGCTACGGCGTCCGCGTCGGCCAGGTCCTGCTCACCTCCGACGACATGAGCCGCCGCGCCCACCACCGCAACGCCTCCCGCACCCTCGACAAGCTGCTGGCGATGGGCGCCTTCCCGGTCGTCAACGAGAACGACACCGTCGCCACCGACGAGATCCGCTTCGGCGACAACGACCGGCTCGCCGCCCTCGTCGCCCACCTCGTCCACGCCGACCTCCTCGTGCTCCTCTCCGACATCGACGGCGTGTACGACGGCAACCCCAGCAAACCCGGCACCTCACGGATCGCCGAGGTGCGCGAACCCGCCGACCTGGACGGCGTCGAGATCGGCAGCGCCGGCCGGGCGGGCGTCGGGACCGGCGGCATGGTCACCAAGGTCGAGGCCGCCCGGATCGCGGCCGCCGCGGGCACCCCCGTCGTCCTCACCAACGCCGTCCACGCGGCCGACGCCCTCTCGGGCGGTGACACCGGCACCTACTTCCACGCCACCGGCAAGCGCTCCGCCGACCGGCTGCTGTGGCTCCAGCACGCGTCCACCCCGCAGGGCTCGCTGACCCTGGACGACGGAGCCGTACAGGCGGTCGTCGAACGCCGCACCTCGCTGCTGCCGGCCGGGATCGCCGCCGTCGAGGGCGACTTCAGCGCGGGCGACCCGGTCGAGCTGCGTGACGGCTCCGGGCACGCCGTGGCCCGCGGCCTCGTCAACTTCGACGCCAAGGAGATCCCCCAGCTGCTCGGCCGCTCCACCCGCGAACTGGCGCGCGAACTCGGCGCCGAGTACGAGCGGGAGGTCGTCCACCGGGACGACCTGGTGATCCTGCACCCCTGAGGCTCCCGTCCCCGCGCCCGCGGTCGAACGGCCGCTCCCGGCGACCCTCGAACGGTCCGTACCGGTGGGGGACGTTCCGTGAAACCGCCCCATGGAGCCGTGCGGCCTGCTCCACTTTGTTGCTGGGACATGTTCCGCACGAGCGCTGCGTAAAGGAGGCCGTCGTGAGACGAGTACGCCCTGGGGTGGCAGCGGCCCGTGGGAGTGCCGGCGGGGCGAGTCCGGCGGCTTCGCGCCCGGCGGGCGAGGAACGCGCCCTGACGAGCGTGGCGACCGGGGAGAACTACCGGGGGCGGCAGGAGGACGGCGGTCCGGCGCAGACCCGCCCCGCGGACCTGCCCCGCCTGTGGCACGTCACCCTCAGCGTCTCCGGCGAGGAGGCCGACCTCGAGGAGGTGCGGCGCGCCCTGGAGCAGCTCGCCCACGACCACCCCTTCCTCCTGACCAGCCGCTACGCCGTCGACCACGCGGAGATCCGCTACTGGGAGGAGGCCCGCGACCTGCACGACGCGGCCGCGGTCGCCCTGCGCCTGTGGGGCGAGCACCGTCAGACGGCCGGACTCCCGCCGTGGGAGATCGTCGGCCTGGAGGTCATCGACCGCCAGACCTACCACCAGCGCATCGCCGAGGGCTACGGACCGGCCCCGGCGACCCCCGTCGGGGTCCACCCCTACTGACCCCCTCCGGTCCCGGGCGGGACCCCGGGAGGCGCCTCGGCCGGTGCCTCGGCCGGTGTCTCGGGGTGTGGAACGAGCCATGAGCGGGCCCACGCCGCGCACTACCCTTTCCTTATGACCACGCTCTCGCCGTACGACGCCCTCTCCCCGGTGATCCAGGCCGCCTACCGCGCCAAGGCGGCCGCCGCCGACCTCGCGCCGCTGCCACGGGCCGCCAAGGACGACGCGCTGCTCGCCATCGCGGACGCGCTGGAGGTCCGTACGAGCGAGATCGTCGAGGCCAACGCCAGGGACATCGCCAAGGCCCGCGAGGCCGGCACCGCCGAGGCGATCGTCGACCGGCTCACCCTCACCCCGGAGCGGGTGCGGGCCATCGCCTCCGACGTGCGCGACGTCGTCGCCCTGCCCGACCCCGTCGGCGAGGTCGTGCGCGGCTCCACCCTCCCGAACGGCATCGACCTGCGCCAGGTCCGCGTCCCGCTCGGCGTGGTCGGCATCATCTACGAGGCCCGGCCGAACGTCACCGTCGACGCCGCCGCCCTGTGCCTGAAGTCCGGCAACGCGGTCCTGCTGCGCGGCTCCGGCTCCGCCTACCAGTCGAACAGCGCCCTGGTACGGGTGATCCGCGACGCCGTCGGCGGCGCCGGGCTGCCCGCCGACGCCGTCCAGCTCGTGCCGGGAGAGGGCCGGGAGAGCGTGCGCGAGCTGATGCGCGCCCGCGGCCTCGTCGACGTGCTGATCCCGCGCGGCGGCGCCTCGCTGATCCGGACGGTCGTATCGGAGTCCACCGTTCCGGTGATCGAGACCGGCACCGGAAACTGCCACGTGTACGTCGACGCCCAGGCCGACCTCGACATGGCGGTCGACATCCTCATCAACTCCAAGGCCCACCGGGTCAGCGTCTGCAACGCCGCCGAGACCCTCCTGGTCCACCAGGACATCGCCGCCGAGTTCCTGCCCCGCGCCCTCGACGCCCTCGCGGACGCCGGGGTCACCGTCCACGCCGACGAGCGAGTCCTGGCCTACGCCAAGAACTCCCGGGCGACCGTCGTCGAGGCCACCCCGGAGGACTGGGAGACCGAATACCTCTCCTACGACATCGCCGCCGCCGTCGTCGACTCGCTCGACAAGGCCGTCGAGCACATCCGGCTGTGGACCTCCGGCCACACCGAGGCCATCGTGACCACCTCCCAGCAGGCCGCCCGCCGCTTCACCCAGCTGGTCGACTCCACCACGGTCGCCGTGAACGCCTCCACCCGCTTCACCGACGGCGGCCAGTTCGGCTTCGGCGCGGAGATCGGCATCTCCACCCAGAAGCTGCACGCCCGCGGCCCCATGGGCCTGCCGGAGCTGACCAGCACCAAGTACATCGTCACCGGCGACGGCCACGTACGGCGCTGACGGGGGCGCGCGGCGCCCTCCGGGGGGCGTGAGAGGCGTCTCAGCAGGCGGATGAATTTCCTTACCGTCTGCCCAAATTGACCCCCCAGGTCTACTCTGGATCCGTGCCGGAGGACGTGGGGGGCACGCCGTTCCCGGACGGCTGGAAGCCCGACGACGACCACGACCGCGGGGTGTCGGACGAAGAGTTCGCCTCCGTGGTCTTCGACGAGGCCTTCGTGCGGGCGGCACCGGTGC
Organism: Streptomyces sp. NPDC048734; assembly: GCF_043198675.1. NCBI lineage: Bacteria > Bacillati > Actinomycetota > Actinomycetes > Kitasatosporales > Streptomycetaceae > Streptomyces > Streptomyces sp. NPDC048734. Next base: position 478,749 of record NZ_JBICUZ010000001.1, read on the forward strand.
ACGAGCCGACCGCCGTCGAACGCCTCCTGGCCGCCGCGCAGGCGAGAGCCGAGGCCTCGGAGGCCGAAGCCCGCCGCGCCCGCGGCGACCGCTACGACGACCTGTACGGGCCCGGCGCCTTCGGCCACGATCCGGACCACGACGATCCGGAGGACCCCGACGCCCCGGACACCTGGGGCCGCCGGCACGGCGGTTTCGGACCGTACGGCAAGCAGGTCCGCTGGCACCGGCCGGTCGCCTGGATGCTCGCCGTGGTCATGGGCGTGGGCATGGTCGCGCTGGCCTTCGCCGCGGTCTACCGGGGAGCCTCCTCCTCCGACAACCGCGACCGTGCGCCGTCGCCCGCGTCGCCCGCGTCGCCCGGGCTCGAAACCGGTGCCGGGCCGGTCCCGTCCGCCTCCGCCGACCAGGTGCGGCCACCCGTCGCGGCCGTCCCGCGCACGCCCTGAGAGGTCGCCGCCGACCGGGTGAGAACCTGTCAGAACTTGTGGCGCAGCGGGGCGTTTACCCGGGCTCCCGGCGACCTACTCTGAAGGTATGGGCGGGCCCGGAGAGCCACCGGAAGGGGCACCCGAGGGAACTCCCGGTGGCGGCGAGGACGAGTACCGATCCGTCGTCTTCGACGAATCGTTCGTCCGCGCTGCCCGCCTCCAGGAGTACTCCGCCGAGGAACGCATCGCCGACCACGCCCCCGCCGTACGCCGCCGCCCGCCCGCGCGGCGGACCGGCCTGTCCCGGCAGGCTTTCGCCCTGGTCCTGCTGATCGCCCTCGCCTTCGGCACCGCGATCTACCTGGGCGTCCGGCACCCCTACCAGAACCCGGCCGCCCGCCGCGCCGTCGAGCCGCTGCGGATGACCGTCATCCCGCTCGCCCCGCAGGGCGTCGTGCCCGGCACCGACGACCCCGCCCGCCTGTTCGCGCACAGCCCCGCCGCCCGGTACCGCGTCGGCGCCGAGGGCATCCCGCTGCCGCCCTCCCGGCGCACCGCGCACTTCTCCGACAGCCAGGTCGTCACCGCCCTGACCACCGCCAAGGACTACATCGTGCGCTCCTCGCTCTACCCGGAGGTGCTCACCGGACAGCAGGTCAGGCCCGTACGCATGCTCCTCGCACCCGATCAGCTCGACCAGTTCGACGAGAGCTTCACCCACCCGGCCGCCGACGGGCGGCACGCGCCCACCGGATGGCTCGTGCGCTTCGATCCCGCCCGAGCCGAACTAGCCGACCGGGGGATCCGCGTCCAGGGCACCCTCCAGGCCGCCGAGGCCGACGCCGCCACCCTCGAGGTCACCGCCGACCACACCTTCGTCTACGCCCTGCGCCCGGCCGGAGCCGACGCCGGCGCCCCGGTCTCGCTGTTCACCGTCCGCCGCGAGCTCCAGTTCCGCTTCGACCGCGACGACCTGCGGCTGCGCCAGACCCAGCTGATCGTCTCCTACGTGCAGGCCGGCCCGCTGTCCTGCGGCGACGACTCCACGAACCACCTGCGGCCCCTGCTCGCCGGCCAGACCGCCGGGACGGGCGGCCCGGCCGGCACCGACCCCTACGCGACGGGCGGGGCGACGGCGCTCTGCGGATCGCTGGCGGCGAGCGCACAGCCGAGCGTGTGAGCGGCGGGGCCGGTGTGCCCCGCCGGGCGACCGGGTCCCGTCAGGCTTCGTCGCGCGGGGGCGTGCCCGTCGGACGGTCCTGCGGCGGCGCGGTGCCGGTGAAGCCGTCGAAGCCGCGGCGCACCCGGCCACCCAGGTTGCCCGCCCCGCCCGCGATGTCGGTGACCAGCTTCATCAGCGGGTCCTTCGAGCCCTTCACGTGATCGGCGTAGTGCGACGCCGACTCGCGGAAGGAGTCGGTGACCGAGGTCTCCTTGTCCTCGGTGCGACGCGGGTAGTGACCGTCCAGGATCCGCTGGTGGTCGCGGGACTCGGCCCACTTCTTCAGCTCGGCCGCGCGCACGGTGGTGAAGGGGTGGGAGCGGGGCAGTACGTTGAGGATCTTCAGTACGGAGTCGCGCAGGTCGCCGCCGGCCTCGTACTCCTCGGCCTGCTTGAGGAACGCGTCCACGTTCATCTGGTGCAGGTGGTTGCCGCCCGCGATCTTCATCAGGCCGCGCATCGAGGCCTTCAGGTCCTGTCCCACCAGCAGGCCGGCCCGGTCCGCGGACAGCTCCGACTTGCGGAACCACTCACGCAGCGCGGTCACGATCGCCATGATCGCGAGGTTGCCCAGCGGGATCCAGGCGACCTTGAGGGCGAGGGTCGTCAGGAACAGCAGGATCGTGCGGTACACGGCGTGCCCGGACAGGGCGTGGCCCACCTCGTGACCGATGACGGCCCGCATCTCCTCCTCGTCGAGCAGCTCGACGAGGCCGGTGGTCACCACGATGATCGGCTCGTCCAGACCGATGCACATCGCGTTGGGCTGCGGGTCCTGGTTGACGTACATCGCCGGGACCTTCTCCAGGTCCAGGATGTAGCAGGCGTCCCGCAACATGTCGTTCAGGTGGCTGAACTGCTGGTCCGAGACGCGGACCGAGTCGGACAGGAACAGCAGGCGCAGACTCCGCTCGGGCAGCAGCCCGCTGAGCGCCTTGAAGACCGTGTCGAAACCGCTCAGCTTGCGCAGCGCCACCAGGGCGGAGCGGTCGGCCGGGTGCTCGTACGCACGCGAGGAGATCCCGGGGAAGCGCCTGCGCTGCCTGCTCGGCACGTTCTCGTGACCGTTGTGCTCGTGGCCGTCGTCGGACATCCATCCCCCAAGTGCGTGTGTATGGCCCTTGTACGTGTGGTCCTTTGCGGACCTTTGTGCAGCCCTTTGCGCCCTCGAAACAGGGCCCGTCCCAGGCGGAGTCACGGTGGACGGGCACCACACCGAAGGAGTCCCGCGCCATGGAGCACACCCCCACCGCCGCCTGGATCGCGCAGGCCGCCGGCGCCGCGCAGCAGCAGGGTCCGGGGTACCTGCTCCGGGTCGTACTGATCGTGATGGTGCTGGGGTGCGTGCTGACAGCCTGGTTCCTGTTGCGGGGCTACAAGCGGAAAGACGACTGAGCCGTCGGGAAGGTTCCCCCGCACTTCCCACCCCGTGTCCGCCTCCCCCCGGAACTGCCCCCGCAGCCACCGCTGTCGGTGCCCGCGGGCGACCGGCCTCCCCAACGGCGGAGTCGGCGTGTGGCGTGCCGAGGCGCCCGCTTACGATGGGCCGACATCTTTATCCCGCCCTCCATCGGATAGGTCCTGCCGAAGATGAGCTTCCACAGCGCAGCCGCCCAGTTGGTCACTCTCGCCGCCGAGGGCGAGCAACACGGTGGCAACCACGAGAGCCTGAGCCCCCTGGTCACCGGTGGTGCCGCCTTCCTGATCCTGATGCTCCTGCTGTGGGTCACCACCCTCTTCAACCGCGACCGCTGAGACCACCGTGTTCATAGCGGGGCGCTTCGGACATCGGTCGAACCGTGTCCTCGGGACGGGCCGGTAGGGTCTGCACGCATGGGAGAGCAGGACATGCCTACCGGTCCGTCGAACAGCCCGTCGAAGCCGGGCAAGCGCCGCCTCGGCGTCATGGGCGGGACCTTCGACCCGATCCACCACGGGCACCTCGTGGCGGCCAGTGAGGTCGCCGCGCAGTTCCACCTGGACGAGGTCGTGTTCGTCCCGACCGGCGAGCCGTGGCAGAAGAGCCACCGCAGGGTCTCCCTGGCCGAGGACCGCTATCTGATGACGGTCATCGCGACCGCCGAGAACCCGCAGTTCTCGGTCAGCCGCATCGACATCGACCGCGGCGGCCCCACCTACACCGTGGACACCCTGCGCGACCTGCGGTCCCTCAACCCCGACACGGACCTCTTCTTCATCACGGGCGCGGACGCCCTGGGCCAGATCCTGACCTGGCGGGACAGCGAGGAACTGTTCTCCCTCGCCCACTTCATCGGTGTCACCCGGCCCGGCCACAACCTGGCCGACCCCGGCCTCCCCGAGGGCGGCGTCTCCCTCGTCGAGGTCCCCGCACTGGCCATCTCCTCCACGGACTGCCGCGCGAGAGTCGCCAAGGGCGACCCCGTCTGGTATCTGGTGCCGGACGGCGTCGTGCGCTACATCGACAAGCGCGAGCTGTACCGCGGCGAGTGAGCCGAGAGGGGCACCGGTGAACGACCGAAACGACGCGGGCTACGGGGAGACCCCGTACGAACTCGTCGGCTATGACGAGTACGGCCGGCCGGTGTACCGGCAGGTCCCGCAGCAGCAGGCCTACGACCCGTACGGGCAGCAGCAGGGCTACGGCTACGACCCGTACGCCCAGGGCGAGGGGCAGCGACCGGCCTACGACCCCTACGGCACCGGTCAGCAGCAGGCCGCGCCCGCGTACGACCCGTACGGCACCGGTCAGCAGCAGGCCGCGCCCGCGTACGACGACCCGTACGACACCGGCCGTCAGGCTCCCGTCCACGATCCCTACGGCACCGGCACCGGCACCGGCACCGGCACCGGCACCGGCACCGGCACCGGCACGCAGCAGGCCGGCGGGACCGCGACCCCGTACGACCCCTACGGGCAGACGGCCGCCGGCGGGCAGCAGCCGCGGGCCGCCGAACAGACCGCCCACATCCCGCAGCAGGCCGGACCGGCGGAGACCGAGGAGGAGCCGGACGCCTCCGCACGGCCCCAACGGGATTACCACACCGAGCAGTTCGCGTTCGTCGAAGATCCCGACCAGGACTCCGAGGACGTCATCGACTGGCTGAACTTCACCGAGAACCGCACCGAGCGCCGCGAGGAGGCCAAGCGCCGCGCCCGCAGCCGCCTGGTCGCCCTGGCCGTCGTCCTCGCGCTGACCGCGGTCGGCGGAGTGGGCTACCTCTGGTACGCCGGGAAACTGCCCGGACTGTCGTCGTCCGACGACTCCAAGGCCGGCGCCACGGCCGCCCCCGCCGCCCAGAAGCGCGACGTGATCGTGGTCCACCTGCACGACACCGCCCGGGGCGGCACCTCCACGGTCCTGCTGGTCGACAACACCACCACCGAGCAGGGCACCACCGTCCTGCTGCCCAACTCCCTCGTCGTCACCACCGACGACGGCACCACGACGACCCTCGCGAAGTCCGTCGACGGCGACGGCTCCGCAGGGACGCGCGAGTCGCTGGACACCGTCCTCGGCACCGAGATCCAGGGCACCTGGCGGCTGGACACCCCCTACCTGCAGAACCTCGTCGACCTCGTCGGCAACATCGAGGTGGACACCGACACCGCCGTGCCGGACCCGGCCGCCGGGAAGAAGGGCCAGGCCCCGCTCGTCAGCAAGGGCGAGGGTCAGACCCTCAGCGGCAAGATGGCCGTCGCCTACGCCACCTACCGCGCCGAGGGCGAGTCCCAGAACGCCCAGCTGGAGCGGTTCGGGCAGGTCATGCAGGCCGTGCTGCGCAAGGTGTCCTCCGACCCGCAGGGCGCCACCGTCACCGTGCAGACCCTGGCGCAGATCCTCGACCCCTCGCTCACCGACAAGGACCTCGGCGCCTTTCTCGCGGGCCTCGCCGATCTCGCCAAGGGCGGCGACTACAAGACCGCCCTCCTGCCGGTGCAGGCCGACGGCACGCTCAGCGCCGAGGCCAGTGCCGGCGTGGTCAAGGACGTCCTGGGCGGAACCGCGAAGAGTCCCGACAAGGACGCGGCGGTCAGCGTCTCCGTGCAGAACGCCGACGGAGCCAAGGCCACCACCGAGGACGCGCGCGTGGTCCTCCTCAACGGCGGCTTCACCTTCCTGGACGGCGGCACGGCCCCGGGCGGCACCGCGGCCACGTCCGAGGTGCTCTACGCGGACGCCGCCGACAAGGAGAACGCCACCGAGGTCGCCAAGACCCTGGGCCTGCCCGACACCGTCGTCGCGAAGGGCACGGTCCCCGAGAACGCGGACGTCATGGTCGTCCTCGGCAAGGACTACGAGCCCTCGTCGTCGTAGCCGGGGCCCGGACCGGGGGCCCGCCACGGAAGTGGCCCCCGGTCACGCCGGGCCCGGTGTATTCACGTGGGGTGCCGTCGGCGGCCGTGAGACCCTTGAGGTCAAACGACCGCCGACGGAAAGCCACGCAGTGACCGCCACAGACCGCTCCATCGAGCTCATCCGGACCGCCGCCCAGGCGGCCGCCGACAAGCTCGCGCACGACATCATCGCCTACGACGTCAGCGACGTGCTGTCGATCACGGACGCCTTCCTGCTGGCCTCCGCCCCCAACGACCGCCAGGTCAAGTCGATCGTCGACGAGATCGAGGAGCGCCTGCAGAAGGAACTCGGCGCCAAGCCGGTCCGCCGCGAGGGCGACCGCGAGGCCCGCTGGGTCCTGCTCGACTACGTCGACATCGTCGTGCACGTCCAGCACAGCGAGGAGCGCGTCTTCTACGCCCTGGAGCGGCTGTGGAAGGACTGCCCCGAGCTGGAGCTGCCCGCCGACGCCCGGGCGACCCGGGGCAAGGCCCAGGAGCACGCCGAACTGCAGGCCGCCCAGGACGCCGCCGAGCCGGGGGGCGACTGGTGACGACCCCACCTGGTGCCGAAGCCGCGGCCGGCCGGACGCCGGGCCGCGGCCGGCGCGTCATCCTCTGGCGGCACGGCCAGACCCTGTGGAACGTGGAACGCCGCTTCCAGGGCACCACGGACGTCCCGCTGACCGAGACCGGTGTGGCCCAGGCCCGCCGGTCCGCCAGGCTGCTGGCCTCCCTCAAGCCCGACGCGATCATCGCCTCGGACCTGAGGCGGGCCGCGAACACGGCCGCCGAGCTGGCCGCGCTCACCGGCCTCGAGGTGACCCACGACGAGGCCCTGCGGGAGACGTACGCGGGCGTCTGGCAGGGACTGACGCACGAGGAGATCGTCTCCCGGTTCGGTGACGAGTACACCGCGTGGAAGCGCGGCGAGCCCGTCCGCCGCGGCGGCGGCGAACTGGAGACGGAGGTGGCCGACCGCTCCGCCCCCGTCGTGCTGCGGCACGCCGAGAAGCTGCCCGAGGACGGCACGCTCGTCGTGGTCAGCCACGGCGGCACGATCCGCACCACCATCGGCCGCCTGCTCGGCCTGGAGGCGCGCAACTGGGAGAGCCTCGGCGGCCTCTCCAACTGCTGCTGGTCGGTCCTCGGTGAGGGCGCCCGCGGCTGGCGGCTCCTCGAGCACAACGCCGGCACCCTGCCGGAGCCGGTCCTCGGCGACGACGACTGAGCACCTCGGGGCGGACCGGACCCGGATTTCACTTTCCGGCAGGTCGCAGGCTAAAGTTCTTCTTGTTCGCCCCGCCGAGCGGGAAGAACGCAAGGGGCTATAGCTCAGTTGGTAGAGCGCCTGCATGGCATGCAGGAGGTCAGGAGTTCAATTCTCCTTAGCTCCACTGATCGACACTCTGTTGAGTTGTCAAGGATCGGTTTCGGGAAGATCCCGTCCCTCAGGGGGCGGGATTTTTCATTGCCCGCGCAGCGCCTCCGCCCGCCGCGCCGTCTCCTCGTCCTCCGGTGTGTAGACCACGATGCGGCACTCCGGCATCCCGTTGATCGACAGCGACATGGACGTCATCCGCAGCTCGCCCACCGCGGGGTGCCGGAAGACCTTCACGCGGCGGCCCGGCTGCGCCACGTCACCGGACTCCCGCAGCCGCGCGAACAGCGGGCTAGCCACCGACAGCGCGCGTATGAAGTCCTCCCAGACGGGCTCCCCGGCATGCAGGCCGTACGACGCTCGCAGGGTCGCCACCATCACCGGCAGCTCCGTCTCCCGGAACAGCAGCGGGCAGTCCTCCTCGGCCACCGTGAACAGCGCCCGCAGCGCGTTGGCCGGCGTCCCGGCAGCTGCCCGTGTCGGGGTCAGGAACAGGTCCTCGTACACCGCGTCGGCGGCCAGGATGTCGTAGCGCGAGTTGTAGACCACCGCGGGCCGGGGCGCGAGGGCGTCGATGATGCCCTGGGCCTCCGGCCCCAAGGAGCGGTGGCCACGGGGGCGCGTGGCTGTATCCGGCGTACGCCGGAGTGGGAGCGGGGCTCGCGCTGGCGTTCAGTCCCACGCTCACCCGGGCCCTGGCCGCCGTACGACCCGAGGACGCGGCGGACGCCGGCGGGCTGCTGGCCACGGTCACGCAGCTCGGGCAGCTGGCCGGGGTCGCGGCCTTCGGCGCACTCTTCTTCGACCGGCTTGAGTCACTCGGGGGCCTGGCGGCGTATACCTCTTCGCAAGCGCTGCTCACATGCGTGTTCGCGCTTGCCGCGACGGCCGCGCTGGGTGCCGTGTCCGGACTGGTACTGAGGCGTCGCTGACCGTATCGGCCCGGCCGTGGCAGAATCAAACGGCCGGAAGGGGGCGCGGCCCGACGGGAGGGAGTTGCGATGCCTGCGAGCATCCTCGGAGAGGGCGGCCACCTCTCCGGAGCAGCGGTGACACGGGACACGGCCACCCGGCTCGGCTGCCCTTCCTGCGGTTCCGCTTTCGTGGCACAGGTCCTCGGTGACAACGGCGGGATCTCCTACGTGTGCACGGCCTGCGGCCACAGCTGGAGCTGATCGATGGGTGCCCACAGGCGAAAGTGCGACTGGTGCGGCAGTGGCACCCCGATCGTCCGCGACATGGAGCCGGTCAATCCCGACTACCAGTACTGGTGCGAGGAATGCGCGCGGGCGCTGATCATAAAGGGCGACCCGATCGAGACCTATCGGGAGCTGGAGGGCGAGCCGATCTACGGCCGGCTCCTCGAAGAGCACTGCACGCTCAAGCGGTTCTACTCGTTCGTCACCGCCTGAAGCCTCATTCCGGGCAAAAACGGGCAGAACGGAAACGATTTGGTGGTGTACCCCCCGGACCGTGTAATGTTGGCGTCGCCGCCAGGGAAGCCCGGCGGACAAAGCAAGGGGCTATAGCTCAGTTGGTAGAGCGCCTGCATGGCATGCAGGAGGTCAGGAGTTCAATTCTCCTTAGCTCCACAGTGGATCCCGCCGGATCGAAAGACCCGGCGGGATCTTTTTTGCGTTCTCACGTGTGCGTGCGGTGGGACACACGCGCGTGCGGTGGAAAACGGGCCGAGGGGCCGCGCTCCGCCGGGCGACCCCTCTCGGTGTCGCCGCGGCGACGGGCGCGCGGTGCCGGTCAGCGGCCCAGGGCGCGGCGGCCGCGGCCCTGGGAGAGGACCGGAAGGTTGCGGGAAGGCTCCTTCGCGCGCGTGTCCTCCTCGATGCGCAGGGCTAGCGCCGGACAACGGCGCACCGCGCGCAGCGCCTTCGCCTCCGCGTAACGCGGCACCTTGGCCTGCGCGACCGTCGGGAAGCCGTCGGCGCCGAGCTGGAAGACCTCCGGGAGGATGTCCGCGCACAGGCCGTGACCGCGGCACAGGGTCCAGTCCACGAAGATCTTCTGACGGCTGTCGCCGGCGTCCTCGGACGCTCCGCCGGCCGAGATGCCCGCAGGCGCCATGCCGCCCTCGAAGAGCGGCAGAACGCCCTCCACGGGCCGTCCGCAGCCATTGCCGAGGACATGGGCCGCGAGGTCGTCCGTGAACGCCTTGATGGTCGACTCCAGGAACATCGCGGAGCCGTCCGGGTGCGAGCAGGCACCGCGCCGCTTGACGTTCTTGGCGACCTGCTTGAGGGCCTCCAGGGCGGCCGGTCCGCCGCCGTTGATGATGTCCTCCAGGCCGCGGGCGGCGGCCGGCAGGCCGAGGTAGCAGGGACCGCACTGTCCCGCGCTCTCCTCGGCCAGCCACTGGGCCACGCGCAGCGACTCGCCGAGCGGGCAGGTCTCCTGGCTGATCGGCAGGATCGCGCCGGCGCCGAGCGCGCCGCCCACCGCGTCCAGGGAGTTGCGGGAGACGACCGCCTCGTTGACCGTCGCCGCGTCGATCCACTTGCCGTGATAACCGCCGGTCAGCACACCCTGCGGGACCGGCGGGGCGCCGGCCAGCTGGAGGACGTAGCGCAGCGGGACCCCCGTGGGGACCTCGATCACCATCGGGCGGGCGACCGCGCCGGAGACCGTCAGCATGACGGTGCCCGGCTCGTCGTACAGGCCGGTGTTGCCGTAGCGCTCGGGGCCGATGCGGGCGCCGATGGCCAGCTGGGCGAACGTCTCGGCGTTGGACAGCAGGGTCGGGGCGCCGCCGACGCCGTTCTGCGAGGCGCTGACCTTGCGGCCGGGCGGGATCGCCGGGCCGCCGTCGATGGAGCGGATCACGGACGCGGCCGCGCCGGTGACCATGCGGATCGGGTTGCGCTGGACGAACGCCTTCAGCGCCGAGCGGCGGCCGTTGCTGAGGCCGCGCTCGGCCAGCGCGGCCTCCATGGAGCGCTGGGTCGATTCGCGGGTGACCGCCACCACGAGCGTGCGGGCGCCCAGCGCCTCCGCGACCAGCAGCGCGCCGTCCAGGATGAGGTGCGGGGCACGGTTGATCAGGACCGTGTCCTTGCGGCAGGCCGGTTCGTCCTCGCTGCCGTTGACGACGACGACCGGCCGGACGCCTCGCTTGATCGCCGCGTCGGCGACGGAACGCAGCTTCTTGTGGAAGGGGAAGCCCGCGCCGCCCCGGCCCTTGAGGTTGATGCGTTCCGAGAGCTGCGCGAGCTTCTCCCCGCCCATGGGTTCGAGCGGCCCGTGCACCTTCAGGTGCATGGGCAGGTCGAGTCTCTCGACAAGGTCGAAGCCCGACGTGAGCTGCGGAAGGCCGACCACGCGGACTTCCGGGACGTCGGGCAGGGCCTCGTTCACCTATAGCCTCCGGAAGGCATGTTCCAAGGTTCGCCCGAACCCGGCGCGTCGAAGGACGCCCCGGGGGATGGTTCATCGGCGGGACCGCTGTTGTACGTGTCGTTCGGGTTGTACGCGTCATACCGGGTGTTTGTCTCACCGGTGTCGTACATATCACTCCCGCCGTACCCGCCGGTGCCCGGATTGCCATAGACCGGGATGGTGAATCCCGTGTCCTGGAGGGGGTCGTAGACCGACTGCGGGGCCTCGCCGACCGGCGGCGGGGACGGGACCGGCCAGCTGCCGGAGGTGCTGCCGCCGCTGTCCACGCGCGGGACGGCCTCGGTGGCCTGCAGGTCGAACGGCAGGTCCATGCGCGCGGTCTGGCCGGACGTGAACGACTGCTCCGCGCGCGGGGGCGTGGAGACGGCACGGTAGGCGGCCGCGAAGCCGTTCGCCGGCTCGGGTGCGGGCGTGTCGAACAGGGGCGACGACGGTGGCGTCCCGCGTCCGGAGCCCGCCGTGTCCGCTCCCCGGCCGGGGCGGCCCTCGTAACCCGGCAGCGACTGGGACTCGGCCATCCGTGCCCGGCTCGCGTCCAGGGCGTCACGGCCGACCGGCTCGTCGGTGCCCAGGACCGCGGCGATGCGGTCGGCGACCTGGCGCTTGAAGGGGCGGGGTGCGGAACGCAGGGCGAGGGCGGCCATGACGCCCAGCAGGCACAGGCTGTAGAGGATGGTGAAGATCGGTTTGGCCGCGCGACCCGCGTAGAGTCCGTGGATCAGCGCGGCGCACCAGGCCGGGTAGGCCAGCATGTGCATGGCCCGCCAGCGGGCGGCCACCGGGGCGGGCGAGGCGAACCGGCTGCGCAGCGCGCCGGTGATGCCCACGAAGATCATCAGCAGTCCGGCCAGCGAGCCGAGGCCGATCAGGCCGGCGGCCCCGGTGACGCCGAGCGAGAACGGGATGATCGCGGCGATGAACTGGGTGTGGTCCAGCGCGATCTTCGTGGTGATGTGCAGCAGCAGGAACGCGATCGAGGCGACCGCCGTCGTCCGGTGCACGGCCTGGCCGATGAGCCGCTGGCGCGTGTTGAGGAAGATCCGGTCCTGGGCGACCAGGCCCCAGATCACCGAGCAGCTGAGCGAGACGAGGGACAGCACGCCCGCGCCGAAGTTCAGGAACTCGCGGAACTGGTCACCTCCGACCAGGACGACCACGGGTATGAGGAGCAGGACGACGGCGGACGCCACCCCGTAGGCCGACCGGCCCGGCTGGGGGAGCGAGCTGTTACTACGAAGAGGGTTCATGGGGGCAACTCCGAGCAGTTTCGGGAAAGCGGTCCCGATGCCGAACTCTAAGTGGGCGCCATACCGATGGGTACGAGGTTTGAGTTATTGCGCTGTTATCAAAGGACAATGCGGCCACGGCGATGTCCCTTAGTGGCTGTTACGCGAAGTAATCCCTGACCTTGGTTCGGATGCGGCGTGGTACGTACGTGTCGACCAGGCATACGCAAGCGCGTCGCGGCTTGCTCAAGCCCTGCGGTACCCTGAGGCCATGCGTGCCGTACGCCTTCTGCTTAGCGAGCCGCGCTGATCAGTCCCGAACGCCGGAGAACCGGACGGTTCGGAATCGGCGCGGCGTCCCCTCCTGTGCGAGGGGATTTTTCGTTTCCCGAGTGGCAACCGCTGGCAGAGACGATCGATGGAGCTTTGAGGACATGAGCGAGACGAACCCCGCCGCCACCGCCGAGGTGGCCGCGCCGCACCGGTACACGGCCGCCATGGCGGCCGACATCGAGGCACGCTGGCAGGACGTCTGGGACGCCGACGGCACGTACGCGGCACCGAACCCGAAGGGTGACCTGGCGGGCGACCCCGCGGTCGTCGCCCGGCCCAAGAAGTTCATCATGGACATGTTCCCGTATCCCTCGGGTGCGGGCCTGCACGTCGGCCACCCCCTGGGCTACATCGCGACCGACGTCTTCGCCCGCTACCAGCGGATGACGGGCCACAACGTCCTGCACACCCTCGGCTTCGACGCCTTCGGCCTGCCGGCCGAGCAGCACGCCGTGCAGACCGGCGAGCACCCCCGGATCACCACCGAAGCCGCCATCGGCAACATGAAGTCCCAGCTGCGCAGGCTGGGCCTGGGCCACGACAAGCGCCGGTCGTTCGCCACGATCGACCCGGACTACTACAAGTGGACCCAGTGGATCTTCCTGCAGATCTTCAACTCCTGGTACGACGACGAGGCGAAGAAGGCCCGCCCGATCGCCGAGCTGGTCGCCCGGTTCGAGTCCGGTGAGCGAGGCGTGCCCGGCGACCGCTCCTGGGACGAGCTGAGCGAGGCGGAGCGCGCGGACGTCCTGAGCGAGTACCGCCTGGCCTACGCCTCCGACGCGCCCGTCAACTGGTGCCCCGGCCTGGGCACCGTGCTGGCCAACGAGGAAGTCACCGCCGACGGCCGCTCCGAGCGCGGCAACTACCCGGTCTTCAAGGCCAAGCTGCGCCAGTGGAACATGCGCATCACCGCCTACGCCGACCGGCTGCTCGACGACCTGGACGCGCTGGACTGGCCCGAGGCCATCAAGCTCCAGCAGCGCAACTGGATCGGCCGCTCGGAGGGCGCCCGCGTCGACTTCCCGATCGACGGCGAGCGCATCACCGTCTTCACCACGCGTCCCGACACCCTGTTCGGCGCGACCTACATGGTGCTGGCCCCCGAGCACCCGCTGGTCGAGAAGTTCACCCCGGACGCCTGGCCCGAGGGCACGCACGACGTGTGGACCGGGGGCCACGCGACCCCGGCCGAGGCCGTCGCCGCGTACCGCGCGCAGGCCGCCTCCAAGTCCGACGTCGAGCGGCAGGCCGAGGCCAAGGACAAGACCGGCGTCTTCATCGGCGCGTACGCGACCAACCCGGTCAACGGCGAGCGGGTCCCCGTCTTCATCGCCGACTACGTCCTGATGGGCTACGGCACCGGCGCGATCATGGCCGTCCCGGCCGGCGACCAGCGCGACTTCGAGTTCGCGCGCGCCTTCGAGCTGCCGATCCAGTGCATCGTCGAGCCCACCGACGGCCGCGGCACCGACACCTCCACGTGGGAGGACGCCTTCGCCTCCTACGACGCGAAGATCATCAACTCGTCGAACGACCAGGTCTCCCTGGACGGCCTGGGTGTCGCCGAGGCCAAGGAGCGCATCACCGAGTGGCTGGAGCGGTCCGGCGTCGGCGCGGGCACGGTCAACTTCCGGCTGCGTGACTGGCTGTTCAGCCGCCAACGCTACTGGGGCGAGCCCTTCCCGATCGTCTACGACGAGGACGGCATCGCCCACGCGCTGCCCGAGTCGATGCTGCCGCTGGAGCTGCCCGAGGTCGAGGACTACTCGCCCCGCACCTTCGACCCGGACGACGCCGACACCCAGCCCGAGACGCCGCTGTCGCGCAACGAGGACTGGGTCGACGTCACCCTGGACCTGGGCGACGGCCGCGGTCCGCGCAAGTACCGCCGCGAGACCAACACCATGCCCAACTGGGCCGGTTCCTGCTGGTACGAACTGCGTTACCTGGATCCGCACAACTCCGAGAAGCTGGTCGACCCCGAGATCGAGCAGTACTGGATGGGCCCGCGCGCGGGGCAGCCGCACGGCGGGGTCGACCTGTACGTCGGCGGTGCCGAGCACGCCGTGCTGCACCTGCTGTACGCCCGCTTCTGGTCCAAGGTCCTGTTCGACCTGGGCCACGTCTCGTCCGCGGAGCCGTTCCACAAGCTGTTCAACCAGGGCATGATCCAGGCCTACGTCTACCGTGACAGCCGTGGCATCGCCGTACCGGCCGTCGAGGTGGAGGAGCGCGACGGGGCGTACCACCACCAGGGCGAGAAGGTCTCCCGGCTGCTGGGCAAGATGGGCAAGTCCCTGAAGAACGCGGTCACTCCGGACGAGATCTGTGCCGAGTACGGCGCCGACACCCTGCGCCTGTACGAGATGGCGATGGGCCCGCTGGACGTCTCGCGGCCGTGGGACACGCGCGCGGTGGTGGGCCAGTTCCGGCTGCTCCAGCGACTGTGGCGCAACGTCGTGGACGAGGCGACCGGTGAGATCACCGTCGTCGACACCGAGCCGGACGAGGACACCCTGCGTGCCCTGCACAAGGCCATCGACGGTGTGCGCCAGGACCTGGAGGGCATGCGCTTCAACACCGCCATCGCCAAGGTCACCGAGCTGAACAACCACCTGACCAAGGCAGGCGGCCCGCTGTCGCGCAGCGTCGCCGAGGCCCTGGTGCTGCTGGTCGCGCCGCTGGCCCCGCACATCGCCGAGGAGCTGTGGCGCAAACTGGGTCACACCGACTCCGTCGTCCACCAGGACTTCCCCGTGGCCGACCCGGCGTACGTCGTGGACGAGACCGTGACCTGCGTGGTGCAGATCAAGGGCAAGGTCAAGGCGCGTCTGGAGGTGTCGCCGGCCATCTCCGACGAGGAGCTGGAGAAGGTGGCGCTGGCCGACGAGAACGTCGTCAACGCGCTGGGCGGCGCCGGGATCCGCAAGGTGATCGTGCGGGCGCCGAAGCTGGTCAACATCGTGCCGGCCTGACGAACAGGGGTGGGGGCGGCCGGGATCGGCGTCCGAGCGTCGCTGAGGGCGTGCGGCCGGGGCCGGTGTGCGGGGGCGCCCCGTGCGTGCGGCTCCGGTCGGCCTCCGAGGGGCGCCGCTGCGTGCGGCTCCGGTCGGCTCTTGCCTCGGGGTAGTCCCCTACGGGCAGGTTCGGGGTTCTGGCGGAACTCCGCGCCTGCCCGTTGCGTTTACCGTTGAAGAGCGGCGCGCGGTGTGCCGTGTCGGACCGGAGGAGGAGCTCGTGGAAGCAGTGATCGCGATCCTTGCCCTGCTTTTCGTGCTCTTCCTGGCGGTGGGGGCCTACGCGACGGTCAAGGTCGTCGGTGCCGCCAAGCGCGGCGTCGACCGCACCATCACCCAGGCCCGCCGTACCGTCGAGGACCACACCCTGCGGGCCAAGTCCTTCGCCCAGCCCGGTCCGGCCGGCGAGATCGCCCAGCTCCGCCTCAAGCTGCGGACCTCGATGCGGGCCACCCAGGAGGCGCTTCAGGCCGGCGTCGCCGAGGACGAGTCCCTGAAGGAGTCCCTCGCCCTCTTCGCACGCCTCAGCGGGCACGGGCGCGAACTGGACGACGAACTCAAACGACTGGAGGCCGAGCCCGACCGGACCACCCTCGCCGAGCGGCTGCCGTCGCTGCGCGAGCGCACCGGGCGGATCACGTCGTCGGCCGACTCGCTGCGCTGGGCCGCCCGCGACCGGGCCCACCGCTTCGCCGACGACGACCTGGACACCCTCCACGCACAGATCGACGTCGAGGCCGGCGCCCTGCGTCACTGGACCACCGCGGACGACCCGGCACCGGCGCAGGCGTCGTCCTCCTGGCCCGAGGCGCCTGCGGCCGACCGTGCGTCCGGAGGTCAGACCTGGTCGGAGACGCCCGGCGCGCGTCCGGAAGAGACCCCCGCCCGGCCCGCCATCACCCCGCCGGGGCCGCGTCCCAGCTATCCCTGGCAGAAGAAGCCCCGGCCCGAAAGCACCACCTGAGCCGCCCGGCCCGGTACCCGATCCGGTCAACGGCCGACCGGCCGTGAGGGCCCGGACTCCCGTCCCGCGGATACGGCAGGTAACCTCCAGCTCATGTCCCGCCATGTCGCTATCGTCACGGATTCAACGGCCTACCTGCCGCAGCGGACGATGGAGCGCCACGGCATCACCGCGGTGCCCCTGACCGTCGTTCTCGGCGACCGGGCACTCGAAGAGGGCACCGAGATCTCGACCCGCTCCCTGGCCCTGGCCCTGCAGAAGCGACGCTCCGTCACCACCTCGCGCCCCAGCCCCCAGGTCTTCGCGGAGACCTACCGCAGGGTCGCCGAGTCCGGCGCCACCGGCATCGTCTCCCTCCACCTGTCCGCCGAACTGTCGGGCACCCACGACGCGGCGGTCCTCGCGGCGCGTGAGGCTCCGGTCCCGGTGCGGGTGGTGGACACCGGCATGATCGCGATGGCGCTCGGATTCTGCGCGCTCTCGGCGGCCGAGACGGCGGAAGCGGGCGGCACGATGGACGAGGCGGTCGCCGCCGCGGAGAAACGTGCCTCCGGCACCTCCGCCTTCTTCTACGTCGACACCCTCGACTATCTGCGCCGTGGCGGCCGCATCGGTGCCGCCCAGGCCCTCTTCGGTTCCGCGCTCGCGGTGAAGCCGCTGCTCCAGCTGGACGGGGGGCGCATCGAGCCCCTGGAGAAGGTGCGGACGGCGTCGAGGGCGATCGCCCGCCTCGAGGAACTGGCGGCAGACCGTGCGGGCGGCGCACGTGTGGACATCGCCGTCCACCATCTCGCAGCCCCCGAGCGGGCGTCGGCCCTGGCGGACCGGCTGCGGGCGCGGGTGCCCGGTCTCGGGGAGCTGCATGTGAGCGAGGTCGGTGCGGTGATCGGTGCGCACACCGGGCCCGGCTTGCTGGGAGTCGTGGTTTCGGCCAGGTGATGCGGGTCGGTGGATCGGCTTGGTCGGCTCGGTGGATCGACTCGCTCGGTTCGGGGTTCGGTTCGGCAGGGAGCCGTCGCCTCACTCCCGCGGGTGGCGGAGTTATCCACAATCGGGTGGTTCTCCCCGGGAATTGAGCAAGATCATCGCGGTTTCGTGAAGTGTCCCATTCTCGTGGCATGGCACTTCGATCACGCACACGGACGACCACCGCGACCAGTGGACCCGGGCGCCGGCCCGGCTCCGACGGACGCGTCCGACACCGACGGTCACCGGCACGCAGCCGGGTGGGGAACCGCCAGGCGTCGGCCGAGGAGCTGCGCCGACGAGCGGAGCTGCTGTTCGGGGAACGGGACGGCGAGCGCGGGGAGTTGGGGATGGGGCCGCCGCAGGACGGCGGCGGCCCGGGGAGCATGCCCGGCGTGGTGGGGGAGGACACTGCCGGACCCGGACCCGGACCTGTACCTGTACCTGTACCCGGACCCGTACCCGGATCCGGAGCCGAGGGCGAGGGCGAGGGCGACGGCCGTGCGGTGGTGACTCGAGGTCCGGGGGAATGGCGGGCGAGGGCGGGGCTGGCTCTGCGGGAGCGGCTGCCGGTGTGGGCGCAGGCGCGGTGCGGACTGGAACGCAGGAACGTCCTCGCGCTGGCCGTCGTGGTGGTCGCCGTCGCCGCGTTCGCCGTCCAGCACTTCTGGACCGGCCGCGCACAGTCCGTGCGGGCTCCCGAGGTGGTACAGGCGGCCGCGCCCTACGGAGAGGACGAGCGGAGCGGGCCTGCCCAGCCCTCTGCTTCGGCCCCGGGGCCCGGTGGGGCGGGCACGGCGGGAGCAGGACCGGCGGGAGCGCAGATCGTGGTGGACGTCAGCGGCAAGGTCCGTGATCCCGGCATCCATCGCCTTCCGGCCGGCTCGCGCGTGGTCGACGCACTGGCCGCGGCCGGTGGAGTGCGGCCGGGCACGAACACGGACGGTCTGAACCGGGCGCGCTTCCTCGTGGACGGGGAACAGGTCGTCGTCGGCGGACCGCCGGGGACCGGAGGCCAGCCGGCCGGAGCAGGGCCCGGAGGCGGCGCGGTGGGAGCGGGACCGCCGACCCCCGTCTCCCTCAACACGGCCACCGCGGACCAGCTCGACACGCTGCCGGGGGTGGGGCCCGTGCTGGCGCAGCACATCGTGGACTACCGGACGCAGCACGGCGGTTTCCGATCGGTGGACGAGCTGCGTGAGGTCAACGGCATCGGTGAGCGCCGCTTCTCCGACCTGCGGAACCTGGTGCGGCCATGAGGGAGGAGGAAGCGACGAACGGCGGGGCCCGAGGGGTGGGCCCGGCGGAGGCCGGGCCGGTGGCCTCGGCAGGAGCAGGGACGCTGACTGGGGCGGGGACGGCGGCTGCGGCGGGTTCGGGGACCGGTGCAGGGACGGGGGCCGGGGGTGGGGGTGGGGCTGGGGGTGGGGCCGGACGAATGGCGGGGGCCGGAGCGGATGCCCCACCGCGTTCGCGTCGAGCGGTGCACGCCGCTTCCGGGAGTCGACTGGGTGCTTCGCACCCGCGACAGGAAGGACCGGTGGATCTGCGGCTCGTACCGCCCGCGCTCGCGGCCTGGGCCACGGCGGCATGGACTCTGGACGCCCCGCCCCGGCTGGTGGGTTGTATCGTGCTCCTCTGCGTGATCGTGGCGGGGGTCTTCTTGAGCGGGTGGGGGAGCGGTGCTCGGGGAGTACCGTCGGCGGCCGGCGGCGTTGCGCCACCGGGCGCAGTGGGAGACGCGACACCGGCCGGCCGTGCGCGACCGTCGGGCGGTACGGGGAACCGGTCGCCGGATGGTCCGGCGGACCGGTCGTCCGACGGCACCGTGGAGCGGTCCCCCGAAGGGACGAGAGACCGATCCCGAGACGGGACGGTGAACCGGTCGCCCACCGGCACGAGGCCGCGGTCGCCGGAAGGGCCGGGGTGCCTGTCGCCGGGCAGGCCGCCGCGGTGGCCTGCGGGCGCTCGGTACGAGTGGTCGCGGATGAGCGGGGCGGCGGTGCTGCTCTGTGCGGCCGCGGCCGGAGTGTCCGCCGGACTGCACGGGGCCGATCTGCGTCGCGGACCGGTACCGGCGCTGGCGCGGGAGTACGCCACCGTCACCGCTGAGGTGGAACTGACCTCGGACCCGCGGCTGGCCCGGCCGCGGGTGAGGGGGGACCACGTGACCCCGGACTCCGTGCTGGTCGACGGGCAGGTGCGGTCGGTCGCGGCGGACGGGGCGGCGGGGACGGCGACCAGGGCGCCGGTGCTCGTGGTGGTGGACGTCCGCGACCGTGCGGGACCGGCCGGCGGACGGCCGGCGGACGTCGGCCGGGGAGTACGGCAGGCATGGCTCGGGTTGCTGCCGTCCACCCGGGTGCGGGTGACCGGGCTGCTGGCTCCCGCGCTGACCGGTGGGGACCGGATCGCCGCCGTGCTGCGGGTGCGGGACCGCGGTGCGGGCGCGGTTCCGGTGGTCGTGCGGAAGCCGTCGGCACCGCAACGCGCCGCGGGCCGGCTACGGGCGGGTCTGCGGGAAGCCACGGACGGGTTGCCGACGGACGCGCGGGCGCTGCTGCCGGGGCTGGTCGTCGGGGACACCTCGCGGATCACGCCCGAACTGGACGAGGCCTTCAAGGAGACGGACCTCGCCCACACCCTGGCCGTGTCCGGGAGCAACCTCACGATCATGCTCGCCCTCCTCCTGGGGCCGCCCGGTCTGGCCCAGCACGTCGAGCGTCGCGGCCTGGCACCCCGCCTGGGCATCCCGCTCCGGACGACCGCGCTGCTCGGCGGGGTACTCACGCTCGGGTTCGTCGTCGTGTGCCGGCCCGACCCGAGTGTGCTGCGGGCGGCGGCCTGCGGCGGCGTCGTACTGCTCGCCCTGGCGACCGGTCGCCGCCGGTCCCTGATCCCGGCGCTGGCGACGGCGGTCCTGCTCCTGGTCCTGTACGACCCCTGGCTGGCCCGGAGTTACGGCTTCCTGCTGTCGGTGCTGGCCACGGGAGCCTTGCTGACGCTCGCGCCGCGCTGGAGCAGCGCTCTGCGGCGTCGCGGGGTTCCGCCGAGGCTTGCGGAGGCGCTGGCGGCGGCGGGAGCCGCACAGGCCCTGTGCGCGCCGGTCGTGGCGGTGCTGTCGGCCCGGGTCAGCCTGGTGGCGGTGCCGTGCAACCTCCTCGTGGAATTCGCGGTGGCACCGGCCACCGTGCTGGGGTTCACCACCCTGGCGACGGCGCCGTGGGCGATGCCGGCGGCGAAGGCGTCGGCGTGGCTGGCGAGTTGGCCGGCCGAATGGATCGCGGGTGTCGCGCGGACCGGAGCGGCGCTGCCCGGCGCGGGAGTGGACTGGACCGGCGGTTGGGGCGGGGCACTGCTGCTCGCCCTCGCCACCGCGGTGGCGGTGCCGCTGGTGAGGCGGCTGCTGCGGCGGCCGTGGCTGTGCGCGGCCTGCGCGGTGCTGCTCCTGCTCGCGGTGGTGCGGCCGTCTCCGCTGACCCGGGTGCTCACGGGCTGGCCACCGCCGGGCTGGCGGCTGGCGATGTGCGATGTGGGCCAGGGCGACGCGACGGTGCTGGCGGCGGGCGAGGGAACCGGCGTGGTGGTGGACGCCGGCCCGGATCCGGCACTGGTCGACCGGTGCCTCGACCGGCTGGGCATCACCCGGATCCCGCTCGTCGTGCTGACGCACTTCCACGCCGATCACGTGGCGGGACTGCCCGGCGTGCTGCGGGGCCGGGCGGTGGGGGCGATCGAGACGACGGGGTTCGCGGAGCCGGTGGACCAGGCGGCGTTCGTACGGAGGGAGGCCGAGGCCGGCGATGTTCCCCTGGTGCGGGCGGTGGCGGGGGAGCGGCGGAGGCTCGGTTCCCTCGACTGGGAGGTGCTGTGGCCGCCGGCCCGGCAGGTGCCGGAACCGGAGGGGCCGAACGACGCGAGCGTGACGCTGCTCGTTCGGTCGGCCGGGATACGGATGCTGCTGCTCGGCGACCTCGAGCCTCCCGGCCAGCAGGCGCTGGCGCGATCGCCCGCGGCGGCCCGGTGGGAAGGGGTGGACGTACTGAAGGTCGCCCACCACGGCTCGGCCTACCAGGACCCGGATCTCCTACGCGCGGTGGCGCCCCGGCTGGCGTTGATCTCCGCGGGGGCGGACAACCCGTACGGCCATCCTGCACCCGGCACCGTCGCCGCACTGCGGGCCACGGGCGCGGTGGTGCTGCGGACCGACAGGGACGGGGCGTTGGCCGTCGTGGGTACGGGCGGGCGACTGCGAGTGGCGCGAGACTGAGGGCATGGATTCCGTACAGGCCGCCATCGCCACGTCCCCGCTCGACGCGCGTCTGGTCGAGGCGTATCTGCGTCGGCTCGGCGTCGAGTACCCGGCGTGGCCCACCGCCGACGTCCTGCGGGAGCTGCACCTGCGGCACCTGCGGGCCGTCCCCTTCGAGAACCTGTCGGTGCACCTGGGAGAGGAGATCGTGCTGGAGGAGAGGCGGCTGGTCGAGAAGGTCGCCATGTCGGGGAGGGGAGGGTTCTGTTACGAACTGAACGGCGCGTTCGGCGTGCTGCTCACGGCGCTGGGCTTCGACGTGACGCTGCTCGCCGGCCGGGTCTACGGCGACGAGGGGCGGCTCGGGATCCCGTACGACCACCTCGCGTTGCTGGTGCGCACGGTGGACGCGGGGGAGTGGTTGGCCGACGTCGGGTTCGGGGCGCACAGCCACTATCCGCTCCGTTTCGAGCACCGGGGGCAGCAGGAGGACCCCGGCGGTCTGTTCCGGATCATGGAGGCCCGTGCGGACGCGGCCGGGGTGAAGGGCGGGGCGGGCCGGCCGGCACGTGAGGGCGGTGGCGCGGAGGGGGCGGCCGACCTGGACGTCGTACGGGACGACAGGCGGGTGTACCGGCTGGAGGTGCGGCCCCGGGTGCTGGGTGACTTCGTGGCCGGGGCATGGTGGCACAGCACCTCGCCCGCGTCGCACTTCACACGGTCGCCGGTCTGCTCGCGGGTCACGGAGGACGGCGGGCGGATCACGCTCAGCGGCCGCCGGTTGAAGGTGACGGACTCACAGGGGCGCGGCCGGGAGGAGGAGTTGGCGGGGGACGAAGAGGTGCTGGACGTCTACCGAAAGCGGTTCGGGATCGGGTTGGAGCGGGTGCCGGTGGCGCGGGGCGGTGGCGGGGCCTGAGGAGACCGATTGGCTGACCCGCATGCCCGGAGAGCCGGCGCGGCGTGCGGGGACCCGGCAACGGGATCGAGCTGGACCTGCCGGCACGTCCCCCGCGGCCGACCTGCCCTCCGGCCTCCGTGGACGTGCCGGAAAATAGGCGGGTGAGCGATGTGAGACATGTGCTGGTGCTGCCCGACCGCGATGCCGCCGAGGAGGTCGTGGAAGCGCTCGGGGAGAGGTTCGGGGTGCGCGAGGAACCGCAGGTCGTCCGGGACGCGTTGGCCGGTGAGGACGACGCGGAGGACGCGCAGTGGCTGGTGGTGCTGCGGGACGAGGAGGGACGGCTCGACGCGGAGGAACTGCACGCTTTCGCGGCCGAGTGGGAGGGGTGGCGGGAGGAACCGTAGGGGTGACGCCGGAGGCGGAGCCGCTGCCCGGTCCTCACTGTCCGGTCCCGGCTGCCCGGTCCCGGCTGCCCGGTCCCGGCTGTCCGGTCCCGGCCGGGCCTCGCTGTCACCGCCCCGTGCCATCCTTGACCCAATGGCCAGGAAGACTGCGAATGACGACCCCCTCGCCCCGGTGACGCTCGCCGTGGGCCAGGAGGACCTGCTCCTCGACCGCGCCGTGCAGGAGGTGGTGGCCGCCGCACGGGACGCCGACGCCGACACGGACGTGCGCGACCTGACGTCGGACCAGCTCCAGCCCGGCACGCTCGCCGAGTTGACCAGCCCGTCACTCTTCGCGGAGCGCAAGGTCGTGGTCGTACGCAATGCGCAGGACCTGTCCGCCGACACGGTCAAGGACGTGAAGGGGTATCTCGCGGCGCCCGCCGAGGAGATCACGCTCGTGCTGCTGCACGCGGGCGGGGCCAAGGGCAAGGGGCTGCTGGACGCCGCGCGCAAGGCGGGGGCGCGGGAGGTGGCCTGCCCGAAGATGACCAAGGCGGCGGACCGGCTGGCCTTCGTCCGGCAGGAGTTCCGGGCCACCGGCCGGTCGGCCACCCCGGAGGCCTGTCAGGCGCTCGTCGACTCCATCGGCAGCGACCTGCGGGAGCTGGCGGCGGCGGTGTCGCAGCTCGCCGCCGACATCGAGGGGACCATCGACGAGGCGATCGTCGGGCTGTACTACACGGGCCGGGCCGAGGCGTCGAGCTTCACCGTCGCCGACCGGGCCGTGGAGGGCAGGGCGGCGGAGGCGCTGGAGGCGCTGCGCTGGTCGCTGTCCACCGGCGTCGCACCCGTGCTGATCACCAGTGCCCTCGCGCAGGGCGTGCGGGCCATCGGCAAGCTGTCCTCCGCGCGCGGCGGCAGACCCGCGGACCTCGCGCGGGAGCTGGGCATGCCGCCCTGGAAGATCGACCGGGTCCGTCAGCAGATGCGGGGCTGGACGCCCGACGCCGTCTCCCTGGCCCTGCGCGCGGTCGCCGAGGCCGACGCGGGTGTGAAGGGCGGTGGTGACGACCCGGAGTACGCGCTGGAGAAGGCCGTGGTGACGGTGGCACGGGCGGCCCGTTCCGGGGGCCGAGCGTAGAGCCGGAAGCCGGAAGCCGGAAGCCGGAAGCCGGACGCCGGAGCCGGACAGCCGGAGCCGGTCACCGCTTCGGCTGCCGTCGGTACCGGACCCGGCTGTCCGGCCCAGGACCGGCGGCCGACCACGGGCCGGTCGCGTCACCGACCCGTCCGATCAGCACACCTGGATCCGATCAGCGCGTCGGGAATCCCACCTCGAAAACCTCGCCCCGGGAATCCCACCCCAGGAATCCCACCCCGAAAACCTCGCCTCGGAAATCCGGCCCCGGGAATCCCAACCCGAAAACCTCGCCTCGGAAATCCGGCCCCGGAACCCCACCCCGGAACCCCACCCGGCGAACCCCGCGCCTCCTGTCCCACCGCCACCCCTGGTCCCAGTCGCCGTCCCCGTCGGACGGAGGAGAATCGAGGCAGCAGCCGACGCATCGCCCACGACGTCGGAAAGGTGGCGATCGACCATGGCTGAACACCCGCACGCAGCGCTCGTTCGCAGGGGCTTCGAGGCTTTCTCCCGAGGGGACATGGACACCCTGCGGAAACTGATGGCGAAGGACGCCACGCATCACGTGCCCGGCACTCACCCGCTCTCGGGTGACTTCAAGGGCCAGGACGCGATCATCGACATGTACCGGCGGCTCGGTGAGGAGACGGACGGCACGATGCGTCTGGAGATGCTCGGCACCTGTGTCGACGGCCGCGGACACGCGGTCGGGATGTGCCGTGTCACCGCCGAGCGGCAGGGCAAGCACCTCGACGACACCGGATGCATCGTCTTCCGGGTCGTCGGCGACAAGATCACGGATCTCGACGAGTGCGTCGAGGACATCGACAAGAGCGACGACTTCTGGTCGTGAGAACACCCCGCCGAGAATGCCGAAGGCCCCGGTGCCCGCCCTGGGGAAGGGCGGGGCGCCGGGGCCTTCGGTTCGCGATGCTGGATCCACGCCCGCGTGGCGAACGCAGGCCGCGCGTGGATCCGTGGGTGCCGGTCGGGAGCGGATGAGAGAGGGCCCGCTCTGAGTCTCCCCGGCGATCAGATCAAGAAGGGAGTTCAGCCCTTGAGGGTCGCGACCTTCGAAGCGAGCGCCGACTTCTTGTTGGCGGCCTGGTTCTTGTGGATGACGCCCTTGGAGACGGCCTTGTCGAGCTGACGCGCGGCAGCGCGCTGCAGCTCGGTGGCCTTCTCGACGTCACCCGCGGCAGCGGCCTCGCGGGCCTTGCGGATCGCGGTCTTCAGGGAGGACTTGACGGCCTTGTTGCGCAGCCGAGCCTTCTCGTTGGTCTTGATCCGCTTGATCTGGGACTTGATGTTCGCCACGAAAGAGCCTTTGCAGGTTCAGGCACGGGGCCGCTCGGGTCCCGCACCAGGTGATTTCTTGAGTGTGCCTCGCGCTGAGAGGGCATGAGACACAGCCACCCAGACTACCAGCGGGTCCGAGAGCGGCCCAAACCGGTCCCCGGTCGCCGCGCGTGGGACCATGGAACCTACGTATCGATCCGACCCGAGGCATAAGGCGCCTCAAGAGACAGGACCCTGCGTGCCCGCGACCCCTAACAATGTGCCCGAGCCGAGCCGTACCGACCCGGCACTGATCCGCAACTTCTGCATCATCGCGCACATCGACCACGGCAAGTCCACCCTCGCCGACCGGATGCTCCAGCTGACCGGTGTGGTCGAGCAGCGGCAGATGCGCGCTCAGTACCTCGACCGCATGGACATCGAGCGTGAGCGCGGAATCACGATCAAGTCCCAGGCGGTGCGTCTGCCGTGGGCTCCGACCCAGGACCCCGGGAACACGCACATCCTCAACATGATCGACACCCCGGGGCACGTCGACTTCACCTACGAGGTCTCGCGGTCGCTCGCCGCGTGCGAGGGCACCATCCTCCTCGTGGACGCCGCCCAGGGCATCGAGGCCCAGACCCTCGCCAACCTCTACCTGGCGATGGAGAACGACCTCGCGATCATCCCCGTGCTCAACAAGATCGACCTGCCGGCCGCGCAGCCGGAGAAGTTCGCCGAGGAGCTGGCGAACCTCGTGGGGTGCGATCCGGAGGACGTGCTGCGGGTCTCCGCCAAGACCGGTGTCGGCGTCGACGCGCTGCTCGACAAGGTCGTGCGGGAGGTCCCGGCGCCGGTCGGGGTCAAGGACGCGCCCGCCCGCGCGATGATCTTCGACTCGGTGTACGACTCCTACCGGGGCGTGGTCACGTACGTCCGTGTCATCGACGGGCAGCTCAACAAGCGTGAGCGGATCCGGATGATGTCCACGAACGCCACGCACGAGCTGCTGGAGATCGGCACCAACTCGCCCGAGATGCTGTCGGCCGACGGCCTCGGCGTCGGCGAGGTGGGCTACCTGATCACCGGGGTGAAGGACGTCCGCCAGTCCAAGGTCGGTGACACCATCACCAGCCAGCACAAGGGCGCGACCGAGGCGCTCGGCGGGTACAAGGACCCCAAGCCGATGGTCTTCTCGGGTCTTTATCCGCTGGACGGCTCCGACTATCCGGAGCTGCGCGACGCCCTGGACAAGCTCCAGCTCAACGACGCCGCGCTGGTCTACGAGCCGGAGACCTCCGCCGCCCTCGGCTTCGGCTTCCGCGTGGGCTTCCTGGGCCTGCTGCACCTCGACGTGATCCGGGAGCGGCTGGAGCGCGAGTTCGGCCTCGACCTCATCGCCACCGCGCCGAACGTGGTGTACCGCGTGGTCATGGAGGACGGCGCCGAGCACACCGTCACCAACCCGAGCGAGTTCCCCGAGGGCAAGATCAGCGAGGTGTACGAGCCGGTCGTGCGCGCCACGATCCTGTCGCCCACCGAGTTCATCGGCTCGATCATGGAGCTGTGCCAGACCCGGCGCGGCACCCTGCTCGGCATGGACTACCTCTCCGAGGACCGGGTCGAGATCCGCTACACGCTCCCCCTCGCGGAGATCGTCTTCGACTTCTTCGACCAGCTGAAGTCGAAGACGCGCGGCTACGCGTCGCTGGACTACGAGCCCACCGGCGAGCAGACCTCCAGCCTGGTCAAGGTCGACATCCTGCTGCACGGCGACAAGGTCGACGCCTTCTCGGCGATCACCCATAAGGACGCCGCGTACGCCTACGGTGTGCGGCTCGTCGCCAAGCTGCGCGAGCTGATCCCGCGGCAGGCCTTCGAGGTGCCCATCCAGGCCGCCGTCGGCTCGCGGGTCATCGCCCGCGAGACCATCCGCGCCATCCGCAAGGACGTCCTCGCCAAGTGCTACGGCGGCGACATCTCCCGCAAGCGCAAGCTGCTGGAGAAGCAGAAGGAGGGCAAGAAGCGGATGAAGATGGTGGGCTCGGTGGAGGTTCCGCAGGACGCCTTCATCGCCGTCCTGAGCAGCGACGAGAACGCGGGTTCGGGCAAGGGCAAGAAGTAGCCCGCCGACACGCCGGTTCCGGGGCCCGTCGCGCTGTAGCGCGGCGGGCCCCGACCCGTCACCGGGTCGCCGTTGTGTAAAAAGTGACAGTCCGTGGCCCCTTACGTGCAGGCCAGTCGCCCTCTACTCTGATCCCTGCCCGATAGTTACTCGCGAGTTAAACAACAGCCGCACCGAGCCGGCCGCATTGTCAACAGCCGCACCGAGCCAGCCGCACCGTCGCGGGTCCCGGAGGATGTCGTGAGCGACACACAGACACTGATCGAGAATCGTCCGCCGTCCGTCGCGGGCCTCTTCCTGGAGCGGGTGGCCGCCACGCCGGACGCGGAGGCCTACCGCTACCCCGTGCCCGCACCGTCGGGCGAGGGCCCGGACGACTGGAAGTCACTGAGCTGGGCGCAGGCCGCCGAGCGGGTCCACGCCATCGCGGCCGGCCTGATCGAGCTGGGTGTGCAGCCCGAGCAGCGCGTGGCGCTGGCCTCCTCCACCCGCATCGAGTGGATCCTCGCCGACCTCGGCATCATGTGCGCGGGTGCGGCGACGACCACCATCTATCCGCAGACCAACGCCGAGGAGTCGGCGTTCATCCTCTCCGACTCCGGGAGCCGGGTGCTGATCGCGGAGGACGCGGCCCAGGTCGCCAAGGCGGTGGAGAAGCGCCAGGAGCTGCCCGAGCTGACCCATGTGGTGGTGATCGACCCGGCCGGGGTGGAGACCGCCGACTGGATCCTCACGCTCGACGAGCTGGAGAAGCGCGGCGCCGCCCGCCTGGAGCAGGACCCGCAGCTGATCAAGGAGCGGGTCGGCGCGATCACCAGGGAGCAGCTCGCCACCGTCATCTACACGTCGGGCACCACCGGCCGCCCCAAGGGCGTGCGCCTCCCGCACGACAACTGGTCGTACATGGCGAAGGCGATCGCCGCGACCGGCCTGGTCGGCCCCGACGACGTGCAGTACCTGTGGCTGCCGCTCGCCCACGTGTTCGGCAAGGTGCTGACCTCCGGCCAGATCGAGGCCGGGCACGTCACCGCGGTGGACGGCCGCGTCGACAAGATCATCGAGAACCTGCCGGTCGTGCGGCCGACGTACATGGCGGCCGTCCCCCGCATCTTCGAGAAGGTCTACAACGGGGTGGCCGCCAAGGCCCGCGCGGGCGGCGCCGCCAAGTACAAGATCTTCCAGTGGGCCGCCGAGGTCGCCCGCGAGTACGCCAAGGCCGCGCAGGACAACTTCCGGCGCACCGGCACGGCCTCCGTGCCCTTCGGGCTCAGCGCCAAGCACAAGGTCGCCGACGCGCTCGTCTACGCCAAGATCCGCGAGGCGTTCGGCGGGAACCTGCGCGCGTGCGTCTCCGGCAGCGCGGCCCTCGCGCCGGACATCGGCTTCTTCTTCTCCGGCGCCGGCATCCACATCCTCGAGGGGTACGGCCTGACGGAGTCCTCCGCGGCCTCCTTCGTGAACCCCGGCGAGGCCTACCGCACCGGCACGGTCGGCAAGCCGCTGCCCGGCACCGAGGTGCGCGTCGCCGACGACGGCGAGATCCTGCTGCGCGGTCCCGGCATCATGGAGGGCTACCACGGGCTGCCCGAGAAGACCGCGGAGGTCCTGGAGGCCGACGGCTGGTTCCACACCGGCGACATCGGCGAGCTGTCCCCCGACGGGTACCTGCGGATCACCGACCGCAAGAAGGACCTCATCAAGACGTCCGGCGGCAAGTACATCGCGCCCGCCGAGGTCGAGGGACAGTTCAAGGCGGTCTGCCCGTACGTCTCCAACATCCTCGTGCACGGCGCCGACCGGAACTTCTGCACGGCCCTGATCGCCCTGGACGAGGTGTCCCTGCGCAGCTGGGCCGAGGAGAACGGCCTCGGCGGGAAGTCGTACGCCGAGATCGTGGCCGCCCCGGAGACGGTGGCGCTCATCGAGGGCTACGTGAAGCACCTCAACCAGGGGCTGCAGAAGTGGCAGACGATCAAGAAGTTCCGGCTGCTGCCGCGTGACCTCGACGTGGAGCACGGCGAGATCACGCCGAGCCTGAAGCTGAAGCGGCCGGTCGTCGAGCGCGAGTACAAGCACCTGATCGACGAGATGTACGCCGGGGCGCGCGAGGCGTAGGCGCCGGCAGGGGACCTCCAGGCCGGGCGCGGCCGCGGACACGCCGCCCCCGGCCGAGGCCGACACCGGTACGACTACGGGTACCGGGACGAACAGCGGGGTGCTCGAATCCCGTCCCCGAAGCGACCCTTTCCGGACACACGCGGAACCCGGTTCCCCCTCATCACGGCCCACTTCGGTAACTCAACGCGTAGGGGCGCGACCGGTCTGTCACCCTGTCGGCATCGGCCGGGGTGTGCCGCCCGCGGACCGAGGCCCGATTCGTCGATCGCCCGGGAGCCGTCCATGGGGGCCATTCCCACGCAACGGGAGACCGTGTCCCGTGCCGGTGGCGCGCCGGCGCACGCGGGCGGGCACCCGCACACGCGCGTGACCCTCACCGGCGGCACCCTCGCGCCCGGCGCCGCCCGTGACGTCGTCCGCGCCGCGTTCGCCGAGTGGGCAGGCCGCGGCCTGCCCGGTGCCCGGGAACTGGCGGGACGGCTCGGCGAGGAGGTGGTACTCGTCGTCAGCGAACTGGTCACCAACGCCGTCGTGCACGCCGGTACCGACGTCGACCTGCTGTGCCGGCTGGAGGCGGAGCCGGAGCCGGAGCAGCCCGACGCCTGCGCCGTCGTCGTGGAGGTCACCGACCACCACCCCTCGCGCGCCCCCCGCGACGGCGGTCCCGACACGCCGTACGACACCCCCGAGTACGGCCGCGGCCTGCGCCTGGTGGCCACGCTGGCCGACGCGTGGGGGGTGACGTACCGCCGGGGAGCGAAGACCGTGTGGGCGCGGCTCCCGGTCCGCCCGGCGGACGACGAGGGGAACCCCGACGAACCCCGGGCCCGCACCACCCCGGCGCCCGCCCCCTCCCTCGCCTTCGCCGAGGTCCTCGCCCCCGAAGGCCGGTCCGGCGCGCACGACCGCGACTGGCTCGGCCGCGGCGCCCTGTCCTTCCTCGCCGAGGCCTCCGACCTGCTCGCCGGACAGCTCGACGAGGAGCTGGTCGCCGCGCTCACCGGCCAGCTGATCGTGCCGCGCCTCGCGGACTGGTGCGCGATCCGGCTGGAGGACGAACTCGGCCCGCGCGCCGGCTGGGACGACGGACCGCAGGCACGGCTGACCCGCGTCTGGCACGTCAGCGAGAACCACGTCGAGGAACTGCGCCGGGCCCTGGAGAAGGACCCGCCGCGCCCGCCCGACGGCCCCGACTCCGGGCCCGCGGCCCACCCCTGGCCCGGCGGCGCGCTCGGCCCGCACGGCACCGCCCTCGCCTACCGCCTGGTCGCCGGCGGCCGCCCGCTCGGCACCCTCGTCATCGGACGGGCCGCTCTGCCGCGCTTCCCCGACGAGGTCACCGGGCTCGTCGAGGACCTCGGCCGACGCGTGGCGCTCGCCATCGGCGCCGCACGCCAGTACGCCCGCCAGGCCACCATCAGCGCCGTCCTCCAGCGCGGTCTGCTGCCCGGCGCGGTCGCCGAGATCCCCGGCCTGCGCAGCGCCCTCGTCCACGAGCCGCGCGAGCAGGGCGGGCCGAGCGGCGACTTCTACGACCTGTTCCCGGTGGGCGACGGCCGCTGGTGCTTCGCGGTCGGCGACGTCCAGGGCAAGGGCCCCGAGGCGGCCGTGGTCATCGGACTGGCCCGGCCCTGGCTGCGGCTGCTCGCCCGCGAGGGGTACGGCGTCGCCGACGTCCTCGACCGCCTCAACCAGCTCCTCCTCGACGACGCCACCGAGGCCGCCGACGCGGCCGCCCGCGCCCTCGTCGGTCCGGCGGGCCCCGGCGACGGACCGCAGACCCGCTTCCTCTCGCTCCTCTACGGCGAACTCGTGCCCTTCGACGGCGGCGTCCGCTGCACCCTCGCCTCGGCCGGCCACCCCCTGCCCCTGCTCCTCGGGCGCGACGGCGGCGTGAGCACGGCCGCGCGGCCGCAGACCCTCCTCGGCGTCGTCGAGGACGCCACGTACGTCAGCGAGAGCCTGGACCTGTGGCCCGGCGACACCCTGCTCTGCGTCACCGACGGCGTCACCGAGCGCCGCTCGGGCTCCCGCCAGTTCGACGACGGCGACGGCCTCGCCCACGCCCTCGCCGGCTGCGCGGGGCTGGACGCGGAACTGATCGCCGAACGGATCCGCCGGCTGGTCCACGAGTTCGGCGGCCGGCCCCCGGAGGACGACCTCGCCCTGCTGGTGCTCCAGGCCGAGTAGCCGGGCGGCGCAGGCGCGGCGCCGTGGAGGAGCCGGCCGGCGGACCCACGGGACCTGCGAGCCGCGTACGGGACAATGGAGGACATGCCTTCCGCACTTCCCGACGGCGAGCCCGTCCCCACCGACGGCGCACTGCCCGCCTCCGCGCTCGCCGGGGCCGCCGACCGCCCCCTCGGGTTCTACCTGCACGTGCCCTACTGCGCGAGCCGCTGCGGCTACTGCGACTTCAACACCTACACCGCCACCGAGCTGCGCGGCACCGGCGGTGTCCTCGCCTCCCGCGAGAACTACGCCGACACCCTGGTCGACGAGGTCCGGCTGGCCCGCAAGGTCCTCGGCGACGACCCGCGCGAGGTCCGCACGGTCTTCGTCGGCGGCGGTACGCCCACCCTGCTCGCGGCCGGCGACCTGGTCCGGATGCTCACGGCGATCCGCGAGGAGTTCGGGCTGGCCGCGGACGCGGAGGTCACCACCGAGGCCAACCCGGAGTCGGTCGACCCGGCGTACCTCGCCACACTCCGCCAGGGCGGCTTCAACCGGATCTCCTTCGGCATGCAGAGCGCCCGGCAGCACGTGCTGAAGGTCCTCGACCGCACCCACACGCCCGGCCGCCCCGAGGCCTGCGTGGCGGAGGCCCGCGGCGTCGGCTTCGAGCACGTCAACCTCGACCTGATCTACGGCACCCCCGGCGAGTCGGACGACGACTGGCGGGCCTCCCTGGACGCCGCCCTCGGCGCCGGACCCGACCACGTCAGCGCGTACGCCCTGATCGTCGAGGAGGGTACGCAGCTCGCCCGCCGGATCCGCCGCGGCGAGGTCCCGACGACCGACGACGACGTCCACGCGGACCGGTACCTGATCGCGGAGGAGACGCTGTCCGCGGCGGGCTTCCACTGGTACGAGGTGTCCAACTGGGCCACCTCCGAGGCGGGCCGCTGCCTGCACAACGAGCTGTACTGGCGGGGTGCCGACTGGTGGGGTGCGGGTCCGGGAGCCCACAGCCACGTCGGCGGCGTGCGCTGGTGGAACGTGAAGCACCCGGGGGCGTACGCGGCGGCGCTGGCGAGCGGCCGTTCACCGGGCGCCGGACGCGAGATCCTGTCGCAGGAGGACCGCCGGGTCGAGCGGATCCTGCTGGAGCTGCGGCTGCGGGAAGGGGTTCCGCTGGACCTGCTGAAGGAGACGGGGCTGGCGGCGTCGCGGCGGGCCCTGTCGCAGGGGCTGCTGGACGGCGGCCCCTACGAGGCGGGGCGGGCCGTCCTCACCCTGCGGGGCCGCCTGCTGGCGGACGCGGTGGTGCGGGACCTGGTGGACTGATCACCCCGGCGGGTGAACCGCTGCGGAACGCCGGTCCGGTCCCTGACCTGGTTCGGACGCGCAAGTTCGGTGATCCGGTGCCGTTGCCGTTGGTGGGCATCGACCTCGACACGAGCAGGTTCGGCACGCTGCCGCCGCTCACACCGGTGCCGTGACGAAGTCGATCAGTTCCTCGACCGCTCTCAGCAGCTCCGGCTCCAGGTCCTTGTAGGACCCCACCCGCTTCAGGACGGCCTGCCACACCGCGCCGGTGTTCTCCGACGGCCACCCCAGCGCCCGGCACACCCCCGTCTTCCAGTCCTGCCCGCGCGGGACGCGGGGCCAGGCCGCGATGCCCACCGCCGACGGCTTCACCGCCTCCCAGATGTCGATGTACGGGTGGCCCACCACCAGCGCGTGCTCGCTGGTCACGGACCGGGCGATGCGCCACTCCTTGGTGCCGGGGACGAGGTGGTCCACCAGCACCCCCAGGCGGGCGTCGGGGCCGGGGGCGAACCCGTCGACGATCGACGGCAGGTCGTCCACGCCCTCCAGGTACTCCACGACCACGCCCTCGACGCGCAGGTCGTCGCCCCACACCTTCTCCACCAGCTCGGCGTCGTGCCGGCCCTCGACGTAGATGCGGCCGGCGCGGGCCACCCGGGCGCGGGCGCCGGGCACGGCGACCGAACCGGAGGCGGTACGGGCGGGCCGCAGCGGAGCCGCCGGGGCCGGGCGGACCAGCGTCACGACCCGTCCCTCCAGGAGGAAGCCGCGCGGCTCCAGCGGGAAGACCCGGTGCTTGCCGAAGCGGTCCTCCAGGGTGACCGTGCCCGCCTCGCAGCGGATCACCGCGCCGCAGAAACCGGTGCCGGGCTCCTCCACCACCAGGCCGGGGTCCGCGGGGACCTCGGGGACGGGCGGCTGCTTCTTCCACGGCGGGGTCAGGTCGGCGGAGTACACACGGGGGCCCATTCGGATGACGATAGGAGAAGCCCCGCGGCGGTCACGGCGACACGCCGAAACGCGCGGCCAGCGCGTCCCGCTGGGCCCGGACGAACGCCGCGTCCACCACCGCGCCGTGACCGGGCACGTACAGCGCGTCCTCGCCGCCGAGGTCCAGCAGCCGGTCGAGGGCGGCCGGCCAGTGCGACGGTACGGCGTCGGGCCCGGCCTGCGGTTCGCCGGACTCCTCGACGAGGTCGCCGCAGAAGACGACCTCGGGCGAGCCGGGGCCCGCCGGGACGAGGACGGCGAGGTCGTGCGCGGTGTGGCCCGGACCGACGTTCGCCAGCAGGACCTGCCGCCCGCCGCCCAGGTCGAGCGTCCACTCGCCGGAAACCGGGTGGCGGGGCCGTACCAGGGTGTCCGCGGCCTCCGTGGCCGCGGTCTCGTCCAGGCCGCACCGGACCGCGTCCGCGCGCAGTTCGTCCGCCGGTACCGATTCCGCCCCCACCGCCGCGTAGACCTCCGCGCCCGCGAAGGCCGCCGCCCCGAGCACGTGGTCGAAATGGGGGTGCGTGAGCGCGAGATCCGTCACACGCCGGCCGGCGAGTTCCTCGGCGCGCATCCGCAGCCGGGCGCCCTCGGCGAGACTCGATCCCGCGTCCACCAACAGGGCCCGCCCCTCCCCGACGACCAGCCCCGCCGTGCAGTCCCAGCCGGGCAGCCGGCACCGGCCGACCCCGGTGGCGATCCGCTCCCACCCCAGCTCTTCCCAAGTCACCGTCATACCGCGACGCTAGCCCCGGCGGCCCGGCAGGGCGACCGACCTTGCCCTGGGTGTACCCCACAGCCGTACACTGGGCCGGGGAACGCTGGCACTCGAATGTGAAGAGTGCCAGGCGGGGCGCCCGGGGGACCGGGGACGACTTCTGGAGGTGAGCGCGGGTGCTGAGTGAACGCAGGCTCCAAGTGCTGCGCGCCATCGTCCAGGACTACGTCGGCACCGAGGAACCCGTGGGTTCCAAGGCGCTCACCGAGCGGCACAACCTCGGCGTCTCCCCGGCCACGGTCCGCAACGACATGGCCGCCCTGGAGGACGAGGGGTACATCGCGCAGCCGCACACCAGCGCCGGGCGCATCCCCACCGACAAGGGCTACCGGCTGTTCGTCGACAAGCTCGCCGGCGTCAAGCCGATGACGGCCCCCGAGCGGCGGGCCATCCAGAACTTCCTCGACGGCGCCGTCGACCTCGACGACGTCGTGGCCCGGACCGTACGGCTGCTCGCGCAGCTCACCCGGCAGGTCGCCGTCGTGCAGTACCCGTCGCTGACGCGCTCCACGGTGCGGCACGTCGAGCTGCTGTCGCTGGCGCCGGCCCGGCTGATGCTGGTGCTGATCACGGACACCGGGCGGGTCGAGCAGCGGATGGTGGACTGCCCGGCGCCCTTCGGCGAGACCTCACTGGCGGACCTGCGGGCGCGGCTGAACAGCCGGGTCGCGGGCCGCCGCTTCAGCGACGTGCCGCGGCTGGTCGAGGACCTGGCCGACGCCTTCGGGGTCGAGGACCGCGGCACGGTCACGACGGTGCTCTCCACACTGCTGGAGACGCTCGTCGAGGAGAACGAGGAGCGGCTGATGATCGGCGGCACCGCCAATCTCACCCGCTTCGGACATGACTTTCCCCTCACGATCCGACCCGTCCTGGAAGCCTTGGAGGAGCAGGTCGTGCTCCTCAAGCTCCTTGGCGAGGCGGGGGATTCGGGCATGACCGTACGCATCGGTCACGAGAACGCCTACGAGGGACTCAACTCCACTTCGGTGGTGTCGGTCGGCTACGGTTCGGGCGGCGAGGCAGTCGCCAAGCTCGGCGTGGTCGGACCGACCCGCATGGATTATCCGGGAACGATGGGAGCGGTACGCGCAGTGGCACGGTACGTCGGACAGATCCTGGCGGAGTCGTAAGTGGCCACGGACTACTACGCCGTTCTCGGCGTGCGCCGCGACGCGTCGCAGGAAGAGATCAAGAAGGCCTTCCGGCGGCTCGCACGCGAGCTGCACCCGGACGTCAACCCCGATCCGAAGACCCAGGAGCGGTTCAAGGAGATCAACGCCGCCTACGAGGTGCTGTCGGACCCGCAGAAGAAGCAGGTCTACGACCTCGGCGGCGACCCGCTGTCCCAGGCGGGCGGCGGCGCGGGCGGTTTCGGGGCCGGTGGCTTCGGCAACTTCTCCGACATCATGGACGCCTTCTTCGGCACGGCGTCGCAGCGCGGGCCGCGCTCGCGCACCCGCCGGGGCCAGGACGCGATGATCCGGCTGGAGATCGACCTCGACGAGGCGGCCTTCGGCACGACCAAGGACATCCAGGTCGACACGGCGATCGTCTGCGGCACCTGCAGCGGCGAGGGCGCGGCGCCGGGGACCACCGCGCAGACCTGTGACATGTGCCGCGGCCGCGGCGAGGTGTCGCAGGTGACGCGGTCCTTCCTCGGTCAGGTCATGACCTCGCGGCCCTGCCCGCAGTGCCAGGGCTTCGGCACCGTCGTGCCGACGCCGTGTCCGGAGTGCGCGGGCGACGGCCGGGTGCGCTCGCGTCGCACGCTGACCGTGAAGATCCCGGCCGGTGTCGACAACGGCACCCGCATCCAGCTCGCCGGCGAGGGCGAGGTCGGGCCCGGCGGCGGCCCCGCCGGCGACCTGTACGTCGAGATCCACGAGCTGCCGCACGCGCAGTTCCAGCGGCGCGGCGACGACCTGCACTGCACGGTCACCCTGCCGATGACCGCGGCGGCCCTCGGCACCAAGGTGCCGCTGGAGACGCTCGACGGGCTCGAGGAGGTCGACATCCGGCCCGGCACGCAGTCGGGGCAGTCGATCCCGCTGCACGGGCGCGGTGTCACGCACCTGCGGGGCGGCGGGCGCGGTGACCTCATCGTGCACGTCGAGGTGCAGACGCCCAACAAGCTGGACCCCGAGCAGGAGCGGCTGCTGCGGGAGCTGGCGAAGCTGCGCGGGGAGGAGCGGCCCCTCGGGCAGTTCCAGCCCGGTCAGCAGGGCCTGTTCTCCCGGCTGAAGGACGCGTTCAACGGACGGTGACGGCGGCGGGCGGTGAGGGCTCCTCGCCCCCGCCGCCCCTTCCCCCTCCCGTTCCCCGGGGGCCGCGCCCCGGACCCCCTTCTGCCTGGGCGGTTTCGTCGCCGGACGCCGGACGGGCTGGTTTCGGACTCGTCCGGGCGACGTGACACCATGCCGTCATGTCCTCCGCACTGACCGATCTCCTCCCCCTCCCGATCGTGCAGGCCCCCATGGCGGGCGGCGTCTCCCTCCCGCAGCTCGCCGCCGCCGTGTCCGAGGCCGGCGGGCTGGGCTTCCTGGCCGCCGGGTACAAGACCGCCGACGGCATGTACCAGGAGATCAAGCAGCTGCGGAGTCTGA
Organism: Streptomyces sp. NPDC048734; assembly: GCF_043198675.1. Lineage (NCBI taxonomy): Bacteria > Bacillati > Actinomycetota > Actinomycetes > Kitasatosporales > Streptomycetaceae > Streptomyces > Streptomyces sp. NPDC048734. Next base: position 516,090 of record NZ_JBICUZ010000001.1, read on the forward strand.
CCTCCCGGCCCTTCGGCGTGAACCTGTTCATGCCGCAGCCCGAGCATGCCGAGACCGGCGCCGTCGAGGTCTACGCCCACCAGCTGGCCGGTGAGGCCGCCTGGTACGGGACCGAGCCGGGCGATCCGGACAGCGGCCGCGACGACGGCTACGACGCCAAGCTGGCGGTCCTGCTGGACAACCCGGTGCCGGTGGCCTCGTTCCACTTCGGCGTCCCCGGCCCGAAGGCGCTGGCCGCGCTGCGCCGGGCGGGCACGTTCACCCTGGTCACCGCGACCACCGTGGAGGAGGCCGTCGCGGTCGAGCGGGCCGGCGCGGACGCGGTGATCGTGCAGGGCGTGGAGGCCGGCGGACACCAGGGCACCCACCGCGACCTCCCCGAGAACGACGGCTCCGGAATCGGCCTGCTGTCGCTGCTCGCCCAGGTCCGGGAGGCCGTCGGCCTGCCACTGGTCGCCGCGGGCGGTCTCATGCGGGGCAGTCAGATCGCCGCCGTCCTCGCCGCCGGGGCGAGCGCCGCCCAGCTCGGCACCGCCTTCCTCGCGACGCCCGAGTCCGGCGCGGCCGCCGTGCACAAGGAGGCGCTCACCGACCCGCTCTTCGTGCGCACGGAACTGACCCGCGCCTTCTCCGGGCGCCCGGCCCGCGGCCTCGTCAACCGCTTCCTGCGCGAGCACGGCCCGTACGCGCCCGCCGCCTACCCCGAGGTCCACCACCTCACCTCGCCGCTGCGCAAGGCCGCCGCGAAGGCGGGCGACGCGCAGGGCATGGCGCTGTGGGCCGGCCAGGGACACCGGCTGGCCCGCGCCCTGCCCGCCGGGCGACTGGTGGAGGTGCTGGCGGCCGAACTCGACGCGGCGAGAACGGCGTTGTCGGACGGCGGCACGGCCGGCGCGGGCGGTGCGCGATGACCGCCCCCGTCTTCGTCGTCGAGGAACTGCCGGGCGGTCCCGCCGAGTTCGTGCTGGACGGGCCCGAGGGACGGCACGCCGTCTCGGTGAAGCGGCTGCGGGCCGGTGAGGAGGTCGTCCTCACCGACGGCACCGGCCGCTGGGCGCGGGGCGAGGTGGTCGCCGCCGAGGGCAAGGACCGGCTCGTCGTCGATCTGGTCCAGGTGGCTCAGGAGCCCGCCGAGGCGCCGCGGATCACCGTCGTCCAGGCGCTGCCCAAGGGTGACCGGGGCGAACTGGCCGTCGAGACGATGACCGAGACCGGGGTCGACGCGATCGTGCCCTGGTCCGCGTCCCGCTGCATCACCCAGTGGAAGGGCGACCGCGGGCTGAAGGCGCTCGCCAAGTGGCGGGCGACCGCCCGCGAGGCCGGCAAGCAGTCCCGCCGGGTCCGTTTCCCCGAGGTCGCCGACGCCGCGACCACCAGGCAGGTGGCGGCACTGCTGGCCCGGGCCGACTTCGCGGCCGTGCTCCATGAGGACCGCGACTACGGCAGCGAGCCGCTGGCGACCGCGCCGCTTCCCTCGGACGGGGAGATCGTGCTCGTCGTCGGACCCGAGGGGGGCGTCTCCCCGGAGGAGCTGGCGCTCTTCGAGGAGGCCGGTGCCAGGGCGTACCGGCTGGGGCGCAGCGTGCTGCGGACCTCCACCGCCGGGACGGCCGCCGCCGCCCTGATCCTGGGCCGGACCGGCCGCTGGTCCTGACCGGCCGCCGGTCCTCACCCGGCCGCTGGTCCTCACCCGCCCGCCGGTACTCATCGGCCCGCCTCCGGGACCCGGGTCACTCCGGTGGGGCTTCGGGCGTGGTCGCCGCGCGGCTGAGGGCGTCGAACAGGATCCAGCCGTCCAGATCCCGCTCCCGCTTCCCCTCGTGCGGCAGCAGCCGGCGGCGGACGGCCTCGTCGACGAGCGCGCGCACCGTACCGGGTTCGTGCAGGTTGAGGTGGTGGGCGCGGTCGCCGACGCCGCCCGCGTGCGTGTACGCGCCGCCGCCGACGTAACGGCCCTCGCCCTCGCGGAAGACGATCCTGGTGCGCACGCCGTCCCTGATCAGGGTGAGGACGTCCCGGCAGCCCCGGCCGTCCCGGTGCCGGTGGCGGACCGTCCACAGGTAGGCGGTCGTGTCGTCGACGATCAGTTTCCTCGGGCGGCGGCGGTCTCGCATGCGGTCACCGTAGACCGGGGCGGCGGTGCGGCGCATGGCGTTAAGTGCTCTACCGCGCCCCCGCCGGCGGTGGCAGGCTGCCCTCCATGGGGGCATGGAGGACAAGGATGCGGGGCCGGGCGCGCGGGACACGTGCGGCGGCGGTGGCGGGGCTGGCGGTCCTGGCCGTGGCCGGCGCGGTGGCGTGCGAGCCCGGCGGGATCGGCTCGGCGGCCGTCGCGTACACCACCGACGAGGCGGCGACGGCCGAGATCGAGCGCCGGGACGTCGACGTGCGATGGCTGACCTGCACCGCCGGCTACGGCGACGACGGCGCCTCCGGGGACCGGGAGACCGTCGCCTCCGTCGACTGCGAGGGGGAGACCGGCAACGGGCGGGACATCGCCCTCACCGGCCACGTCACGCGCGCCGTCGACGGCTCCTGCGTACGCGGCGACCTCCGCGCGGAGGTCGGCGGCAAGCGGCTGTTCCAGGTGAGCGGGCTCGGGGACTGCGGGTCCGCCACCCCCTCGCCGCTCACCCCGCCCCGCTCCGCGCAGCCCGCCGAACCCGGGCGGCCCACGGTCACCGTGACCGTCACCCGGACGGTCTGGTGCGGGGACGACACGCACTGCGGGTCCGCCGGCACCAAGTGACCCGGGCGGCCGACCGACCGGAACCCCTGTCGGTCACCGCCGCCCTTGCCTAGAGTGATCGGGTGACACAGCCCGTGACGCCTGCCGCGTACTTCCGATTCCCGCACCTGCAGGGCGAATTGGTGGCCTTCACCGCCGAGGACGACGTGTGGCTCGCGCCCCTCGACGGCGGGCGCGCCTGGCGGGTCAGCGCCGACAACACGCCGGTCACCCTGCCCCGCGTCTCACCCGACGGCACCACCGTCGCCTGGACCTCCACCCGCGACGGCGCCCCCGAGGTGCACGTCGCCCCGGTCGACGGCGGCCCCGCCACCCGGCTCACCCACTGGGGCAGCCCGCAGACCAGGGTGCGCGGCTGGACCCCCGACGGCCGGGTGCTCGTGCTGAGCACCCACGACCAGGCGAGCGGGCGCCGCAGCTGGGCCCGCGCGGTCCCGCTCGACGGCGGACCGGCCACCACCCTGCCGTACGGGCCCGTCGGCGGGGTCGCCTTCGGCCCGCACACCGTGCTGGTGTCCGCGCCCATGGGGCGCGAGGCCGCCCACTGGAAGCGCTACCGGGGCGGCACGGCAGGCAAGCTGTGGATCGACCGGGACGGCGACGGCGGGTTCACGCGCCTGCACGAGGACCTCGACGGCAACATCGAGTACCCGGTGTGGGCCGGCGACCGCATCGCCTTCCTCTCCGACCACGAGGGCACCGGCGCGCTGTACTCCTCCCTCGCCGACGGCTCCGACCTGCGGCGCCACACACCCCTCGACACGTTCTACGCCCGGCACGCGGCCGGGGACGGCGACCGCGTCGTGTACTGCTCCGCCGGTGAGCTGTGGATCCTGGACGACCTCGACGGCGCCGAGCCGCGCCGTCTCGACGTCCGGCTCGGCGGGCAGCGCACCGACCGGCGGCCGCACCCGGTGCCCGCCGCCCGCTGGCTGGGCTCCGCCACTCCCGACCACACCGCGCGCGGCAGCGCCGTCGAGGTGCGCGGCGCCGTCCACTGGGTCACCCACCGCCACGGCCCCGCCCGCGCCCTGGCCGCCGAACCCGGTGTGCGGGCCCGGCTGCCGCGCACCTTCCGCACGGAGGGCGAGGAATGGGTGGTGTGGGTGACCGACGCCGAGGGCGAGGACGCCCTGGAGTTCGCCCCCGCCACCGGCCCGGCACCGGGCGCCACCCCGCGCCGGCTGGCCGCCGGACGCCTCGGCCGGGTGGTGGAGCTGGCCATGGCCCCCGACGGCAGCCGGGCCGCCGTCGCCGCGCACGACGGACGGCTGCTGCTCGTCGAGCGGGAGACCGGGGAGGTCCGCGAGGTCGACCGCAGCGAGGACGGCGACGTCCGCGACCTCGTCTTCTCCCCCGACTCGGCCTGGCTGGCCTGGTCGCACCCCGGCCCGCGCCCGCTCAGCCGGCTCAAACTGGCCAACACCGCGGACCTGTCGGTCACCGAGGCGACCCCGCTGCGCTTCCACGACTACGCGCCCGCCTTCACCCTCGACGGCAGGCACCTCGCGTTCCTGTCGACGCGCGCCTTCGACCCGGTCTACGACGAGCACGCCTTCGACCTCTCCTTCATCGAAGGAGCCCGCCCGTACCTCATCCCGCTGGCCGCGACCACCCCCTCGCCGTTCGGCCCGCAGCGGCACGGCCGCCCCTTCGAGGCCCCCGACAAGGACGAGACCCCCGACAGCGAGGGCACCCCGGCCACCCGCATCGACCTGGAGGGCCTCGCCGACCGGATCGTGCCCTTCCCCGTCGAGGCCGGCCGCTACTCCGGGCTGCGCGCCGCCAAGGACGGCGTGCTGTGGCTGCGGCACCCCGTGCGCGGTGTCCTCGGCGCCTCCCGCGCCACCCCCGACGACCCCGGTCCGGGCACCGAGCTGGAGCGCTACGACCTCGTCCGGCAGCGCCTCGAACACCTCGCCCCCGACGCCGACGCCTTCGAGGTCAGCGGTGACGGCAAGCGGCTGCTGCTGCGCTCCGACGGCAAGCTCAGGGTCGTCCCCGGCGACCGGCGCGCCTCCGGCGACGAGGACGGCGACACCAACCTCACCGTCGACCTCGGCCGGGTCCGCCAGAGCGTCGACCCGGCCGCCGAGTGGCGCCAGATGTACGACGAGACCGGCCGCCTCATGCGGGACAACTTCTGGCTGCCCGACCTCGGCGGGATCGACTGGGACGGTGTCCTCGACCGCTACCGGCCGCTCCTCGACCGGGTCGCCACCCGCGACGACCTCGTCGACGTCCTGTGGGAGGTGCACGGCGAACTCGGCACCTCGCACGCCTACGTCGTCCCCCGCGGCTACGGCGGCGGCGCCCGCCAGGGTCTGCTCGGCGCCGACATCTCCCGTCACGAAGACGGCAGTTGGCGCATCGACCGGATCCTGCCGTCGGAGACCTCCGATCCCGACGCCCGCTCCCCGCTCGCCGCGCCCGGCGTCGCGGTGCGCGCGGGTGACGCGATCCTCGCCGTCGCCGGGCACCCCGTGGACCCGGTCACCGGACCCGGACCGCTCCTCGTCGGCACGGCGGGCCGGGCCGTCGAACTGACCGTGTCGCCGGCCGGCGGGGGCGAACCCCGGCACGCCGTCGTCGTCCCCGTCGACGACGAGGAGCCGCTGCGCTACCACGCCTGGGTCGCGGACCGGCGGGCATACGTGCACGAGAGGTCCGGCGGCCGGCTCGGCTACCTCCACGTGCCCGACATGCAGGCTCCCGGCTGGGCCCAGATCCACCGCGACCTGCGGGTGGAGGTGGCGCGCGAGGGCCTCGTCGTGGACGTCCGCGAGAACCGGGGCGGGCACACCTCCCAGCTCGTCGTGGAGAAGCTGGCGCGGCGGATCGTCGGCTGGGACGTGCCGCGCGGGATGCGGCCGTACAGCTATCCGGAGGACGCGCCGCGCGGACCCGTCGTCGCGGTCGCCGACGAGTTCTCCGGCTCCGACGGGGACATCGTCAACGCGGCGGTCAAGGCGCTGGGCATCGGGCCGGTGGTCGGGACCCGCACCTGGGGCGGGACGATCGGCATCGACAGCCGGTACCGGCTGGTCGACGGGACGCTGGTCACCCAGCCCAAGTACGCGATCTGGCTGGAGGGTCACGGCTGGGGTGTGGAGAACCGCGGCGTCGACCCGGACGTGGAGGTGGTGATCCGCCCCCAGGACCACGTGGCGGGCCGGGACCCGCAGGTGGAGGAAGCGGTACGGCTGGCGCTGCTCGCGCTGGAGGAGACGCCGGCGAAGGCGGCTCCGCCGTTGCCGGGGTCGTAGCCCGCCCGGTGCCGGTGCCGGTGTCACCGTCGCCGGGGGCTGCCGCCCCCAGCCACCTCCCGCCTTCGGCCCGGACGGCCTCGTCCTCGAACTCCCCCGGAGGGGGCGCCCCCGGACGGGCTGGATCGGCCCGGCGCTCGCTACCATGCCTGCGTACTGATCGAACCGGCGTGAGGAGGCACCCCGATGCCAGGCGAGCCGCAGGACGACTGTCTGTTCTGCAAGATCGTGGCGGGGACGATCCCCGCGACGATCGTGCGGGAGACCGGGACGACCATCGCCTTCCGGGACATAAACCCCCAGGCGCCCACCCACGTCCTGGTGATCCCCAAGGCGCACCACGTGGACGCCGCCGCCCTCGCCGCCGAGGCGCCGCAGCTCGCCGCGGACGTCCTGCGCGAGACGCGGGCGGTCGCCGACCAGGAGAACCTGGAGAGCTACCGCATCGTCTTCAACACCGGCGGCGGCGCCGGCCAGACCGTCTGGCACGCCCACGCGCACGTCCTCGGCGGCCGTGGCCTGCAGTGGCCCCCCGGCTGAGCCGTGTCCGTACGTGAACTGGTGGTCCTGGGCACCGCCAGCCAGGTCCCGACCCGGCACCGCAACCACAACGGCTACCTCCTGCGCTGGGACGGCGAGGGCATCCTCTTCGATCCCGGCGAGGGCACCCAGCGCCAGATGCTGCGGGCCGGGGTCGCCGCGCACGACCTGCACCGGATCTGCGTCACGCACTTCCACGGCGACCACTGCCTCGGCGTCGCCGGGGTGATCCAGCGCGTCAACCTGGACCGGGTCCCGCACCCGGTGACCGCCCACTTCCCGCGGTCCGGGCAGCGCTTCTTCGACCGGCTCCGGTACGCCACCGCCTACCGCGAGACCGTCGGCGTCACCGAGGTCCCGGTCGACGGCGACGGACCCCTCGCCGTCACCGCGTCGTACACGCTCCAGGCCCGCAGGCTCTCCCACCCGGTCGAGTCCTACGGCTACCGGCTGACCGAGCCCGACGGCCGCCGGATGCTGCCCGACCGGCTCGCGGCGCACGGCCTGCGGGGACCCGACGTCGGCCGCCTCCAGCGCGAGGGCTCGGTCGGCGGGGTGTCGCTGGAGGAGGTCAGCGAGGTGCGGCGCGGGCAGCGCTTCGCGTTCGTCATGGACACCCGTCTGTGCGACGGCGTGGGGGAGCTGGCCGAGGGCTGCGACCTGCTGGTCATCGAGTCGACGTTCCTCGACGAGGACGAGCGGCTCGCCGACGAGCACGGCCACCTGACCGCCGGTCAGGCCGGACGGGTCGCGCGGGACGCCGGTGTCCGGCACCTCGTGCTCACCCACTTCAGCCAGCGCTACGGCGACCCCGCCGAGTTCGAGCGGCAGGCACGGGCGGCCGGGTTCGCGGGGGAGCTGACGGTGGCGTACGACCTGCTGCGGGTGCCGGTTCCGAAACGTCGGTAAAACACCCGTACGATGCTTTGATGCCCCTCCCCAAAGCTGAACTGCACCTGCACATCGAAGGCACCCTGGAGCCGGAGCTGGCCTTCGCACTGGCCGCCCGCAACGGTGTCGCGCTGCCGTACGCCGGCACCGAGGCTCTCCGCGAGGCGTACCGGTTCGAGGACCTCCAGTCCTTCCTGAACCTGTACTACGAGCTGATGGCGGTCCTGCGCACCGAGCGCGACTTCGAGGACCTGGCGAACGCCTACCTCGCCCGCGCCGCCGCCCAGGGCGTACGGCACGCGGAGATCTTCTTCGACCCGCAGGCCCACCTCGCCCGGGGCGTCGGGATGGGCACGGTCGTCGAGGGGCTGTGGCGGGCGCTCGGCGCCGGCGAGGCGAACCACGGCGTCTCCACCCGGCTGATCATGTGCTTCCTGCGCGACGAGTCCGCCGAGTCGGCGCTGGAGGCCCTCGACGCCGCGAAGCCGTACCTCGACCGGATCACCGGCGTCGGGCTGGACTCGGCGGAGGTCGGGCATCCGCCCGTCAAGTTCCGCGAGGTCTACGAGGCCGCCGCCGCCCTCGGCCTGCGGCGGGTGGCGCACGCCGGTGAGGAGGGGCCGCCGGAGTACATCACCGAGGCCCTCGACGTCCTCGGGATCGAGCGCGTCGACCACGGCCTGCGCTGCATGGAGGACCCGGCGCTGGTGGAGCGGCTGGTGCGGGAGCGGATCCCGCTGACGCTGTGCCCGCTGTCCAACGTCCGGCTGCGGACGGTCGACACCCTCGCCGGCCACCCGCTGCCCGCCATGCTCGACGCCGGGCTGCTCTGCACGGTCAACTCCGACGACCCGGCCTACTTCGGCGGCTACGCCGGCGACAACTTCGACGCCGTGCGGTCGGAGCTGGGCCTGGACGAGGAGCGGCTGCGCGAACTGGCCCGCAACTCCTTCGTCGCCTCCTTCCTGGAGGACGACGAGGAGCGGCGGGCGCGCTACCTGGCCGAGGTCGACGCCTACCGGTTCTGAGCGCACCGGTTCCGAGCTCACGGGTTCCGAGCTCACGGGTTCCGAGCTCACGGGTTCCGAGCGCACCGGTCGCCGGCGTCACCGGGACGCGTGATCAGGGCGCCTACTGCCCGGCCCCCGGCGCGGCACCCGCCCGCCGGGGCCCGGCGGTGTCGTAGGCGCCCTGGAGGGACGCACCCGCCGGGACCTCCACCGCGATCTCCACGACCGCCTGTTCCGCCGCGCCCACCGGCGGCACCGCCCCGCTGGGCGTGCCGGTGGACGCGGCGAGGACGGCCGCCGGGGTTCCGCCGCGCCGCCGGACCGCACCCGGCAGCAGCGGGCGTCCGCCCGCGTGCAGCGCGACGGCGGTCATCGGCACCGCCACCACCAGCAGCCCGGCGCCCAGCACCAGCCCCATCACCGGGAAACCGGCCCGCTCCGCCAGCAGGCTCCCGGTCAGCGGCCCCGCCGCCGTCCCCAGCGAGGACGCCGAGCCGACCAGCACCGCCCAGCGCCCGCGCGGGTCGAGCGAGGCGGCCAGCCCGATCAGGTACGACAGCACGACCGGGTAGAGGACGTTCCAGGCGATCTCGCCCGCCGCGAAACTCCCCGGACCGGTCGCCGACGCGCTGACCACGACGCACCCGGCGATCAGCACGGTCCCACCGCCGATGGGCAGCGCCCGGCCCAGCCGCGCGCCCAGCGCCCCCGCGCCCAGCACCCCCAGCAGTCCGGCGCCGAGCGCCACGGCGAAGACGACCCCGACGCCGGCCTCGTCGAGCCCCGCCTGCGTCAGGCCGATGCGCCCGCTGACCCCCCACAGCGAGTTCTGCACCAGTGACCAGCACGGCATGGCGGCGGCCAGCAACAGCCCGGACCGCAGGTGCGGCAGCCGCGCGGAACCCCCCGCGTGCCGGGCCGGAGCAGGGGCCGTCCGCCCCGGAAGCCGCCCGGTCAGCGGCCACACGGCGACGGCGGTGAGGGCGATCGCGGCCAGCGGCTGCCCGTGTCCGGGCCCCAGGTGCGGCACCGTCAGGTAGACGGCGCCCGCGAGCGCGGAAACCCCGAGCAGGCCGAGCGCGGAGGCGCGGTGCGGGTCGGGCTCGGCGGCGATCCGGGTGGCGGCGACCGTCGTGGCCGTACCGGACCCGAATCCGCCCAGCACCGCGCCCGCGACGACCGCCGGCACGCTCCCGGCGAGAGCGGCCCCGCCGTACCCGACGACGGCGAGCACCAGGCCGACGCGGGCCAGGGTGCGGGCCCCGATCCGCTCGACGCGCGAGGCCAACGCGAACCCGGCCGAGGCCGAACCCAGCAGCAGCGCACTGCCGACGGCCCCGGCCCGGGTGGCCGACAGGGGGAGCCCCGAGTCCAGCCGTCCCACGACGGTCGGCAGCAGGTAGGGAGCGAGGTACCCGGCCGTGAAAAGGGCGACGAGGGGCCAGGCGGTGGTGCGGGGCGCGAACACGGGCGTTCCAGGGCAGGCGAAGGAGCGGCTCGGGAGGAGCGGCTCAAGAAGAGGGGAGGAGCGACGACCGTCGAGGGACAGGAACGCGCGGCCAATTTGTATCAAGCACGCAGTTGCGAGCAGAAGCAAGATGGGAGTGATCCGGGTCACTGTCGGTTTGGTCGGCGGACTGACGGGTAACAGCGCCCGCCCTCGCCTCCCCCGGTCGGCCCCGCGCGCCGACGGCTCCGTTGACGCCCGGCGGTCCATGTATCTAGCCTCCATCTTCATACGTGGACGACTTTCACATAGGGAGATGGCCGGGTGGACCTCACCGTCACGGACGTACGGCTGACGCCGATCCTGATCGCCGACCCGCCCCTCCTCAACACCCAGGGCGTGCACCAGCCGTACACCCCGCGCCTCATCGTGGAGATCGTCACGGCGGACGGCGTCACGGGCCTGGGCGAGACCTACGGCGACACCAGGTACCTCGACCTGGCCCGCCCCTACGCGAAGAAGCTCGTCGGTCGGCGGGTCAGCGACCTGAACGCCCTGTTCACCCTCGCCGACGAGGTGGACGTGGACCGCTCCCGCATCTGCGACCAGGTGGACGTCGGCGGCCTGCGGGGCGTCCAGACGGCCGAAAAACTGCGCCTGTCGGTGATCTCCGCCTTCGAGGTCGCCTGCCTGGACGCCCTCGGCAAGACCCTCGGCCTGCCGGTGCACAGCCTGCTCGGCGGCAAGGTCCGCGACGCCGTCGAGTACAGCGCCTACCTCTTCTACAAGTGGGCCGACCACCCGGAGGCGGTGCCCCACGAGAAGGACGACCGGGGCGCGGCGGTCGACCCGGCCGGCATCGTCGAACAGGCCCGCACGCTCAAGGAGCGGTACGGCTTCACCTCCTTCAAGCTCAAGGGCGGCGTCTTCCCGCCCGACGAGGAGATCGCCGCCGTGCGCGCCCTCGCCGAGGCCTTCCCCGGCCACCCCCTCCGCCTGGATCCCAACGGCGCCTGGAGCGTCGAGACCTCACTGCGCGTGGCCCGGGAGCTCGAGGGCGTCCTCGAGTACCTGGAGGACCCCGCACTCGGCACCCCCGCCATGGCCGAGGTGGCGGCCGGAACCGGCGTACCCCTCGCCACCAACATGTGCGTGACGACGTTCGCCGAGATCCGGGAGGCCTTCGCCCGCGACGCCGTCCAGGTCGTCCTCTGCGACCACCACTACTGGGGCGGCCTGCGCAACACCCAGCACCTGGCCGCGATCTGCCGCACCTTCGGCGTCGGCGTGTCCATGCACTCCAACACCCACCTCGGCATCAGCCTCGCCGCCATGACCCACGTCGCCGCCACCGTCCCCGGCCTCCACCACGCCTGCGACTCCCACTACCCCTGGCAGTCCGAGGACGTCCTCACCGACCGCCTCGTCTTCACCGACGGCAAGGTCACCGTCCCCGACACCCCGGGCCTGGGCGTCGAACTCGACCGCGACCGCCTCCACCGCCTCCACCGGCGCTGGCTCGACGACAAGGGCGCCTACCGCGACCGGGACGACGAGGCGGCGATGCGCGCGGCGGTCCCGACCTGGACGACCCCCACCGTCCCCCGCTGGTGACGGCCCGCCGGCCACCCCGGCGACACCCCGCCCCCGACGCCGACGTCTCCTCCCCGACGTGGTGCACACTGGCCGGATCGGCACCACGTCAGGGAGCACACCGTGACCGCGTCCACCGGAGAGGGACACCACCGACACCCACGCCAGGCCCAGCTGGACCCCCTGGCCGCCCGGCGCGCCCCCACGGACCCGCCCTGGGACGTCTACCTCACCGGCACCGTCTTCCTCGACATCGTCTTCACCGGCCTGGACTCCGCCCCCGTCCGCGGCACCGAGTCCTGGGCCCGCGGCATGGGCTCCAGCCCCGGCGGCGTGGCCAACATGGCCACCGCCCTGGCCCGCCTGGGCCTGCGGACCGCCCTCGCCGCCGCCTTCGGCGACGACCACTACGGCGAGTACTGCTGGGACACCCTCGAACAGGGCGAGGGCATCGACCTGACCGCCTCCCGCACGGTCCCCGGCTGGCACTCCCCGGTCACCGTCTCGATGGCCTACGAGGGCGAACGCACGATGGTCTCCCACGGCCACGAACCGCCCCCGCAGGAGGCCGCCCCCGCCTCCCCGCCGCACGCCAGAGCCGCCGTGGCCTCCCTCGCCCCCGGCAGGCGCGCCCCCTGGATCGCGCAGGCGGCGAGCCGCGGCACCCGCGTCTTCGCGGACGTCGGCTGGGACGACACGGGCGCCTGGGACCTGGCCGGCCTGGCCGACCTGGAGCACTGCGAGGCCTTCCTGCCCAACGCGCAGGAAGCCATGCGCTACACGGGCACCACCTGCCCGCGCGCCGCGGCCCGCGCCCTCACCGCGCACGTGCCGCTCGCGGTCGTCACCCTCGGCGCCGAGGGCGCCTGTGCCGTGGACGGCCGCACGGGCGAGACCGCGGAGGTCCCCGCGATCGCCGTCGAGGCCCTCGACCCCACCGGCGCGGGGGACGTCTTCGTGGCCGGTTTCGTCACGGGCACGCTGGCCGAGTGGCCGCTCGCGGACCGCCTGGCCTTCGCCGGCCTGACGGCCGCCCTGTCCGTCCAGGAGTTCGGCGGCTCGCTGTCCGCGCCCGGCTGGTCCGAGGTCGCCGCCTGGTGGCGCCGCGTGCAGTCGGTGGAGACCCAGGACCCGGAGGCACTGCGGCGGTACGCGTTCCTGGAGGACCTGCTGCCCACCCGGGAGGCCACCGGGTGGCCCCGCCGCCGGGCGGTCCCCACCATCGGGTTCGGCCGCTCGGCCTGAGCCGGGACGCCGACCGCCCGGGCCCCCGCCCGCGGGCGGCCCCTTGTTCGAAAAGCCCTACGGCGTTGTCAGCCCCCTGGCGTACCCTGGAAATCGCCAGGCCGCCCTCGTGGCAGGCGAGTCGTATCCGGGAGGACGTAGAGGCCTTCGGGCCGGCCTATGACTCAGACACCGACAGCTCACACGCCCGCGCAGGGCGAGGCGAGAGCACAGTTCACCGTTCCCGCCCAGCACCCCATGGTGACCGTGCTGGGGTCCGGAGATTCCCTTCTGCGCGTGATCGAGACGGCTTTCCCGGCGGCCGACATCCATGTCCGGGGCAATGAGATCAGCGCGGTCGGCGACCCGCGGGAAGTCGCCATGGTCCAGCGCCTGTTCGACGAGATGATGCTGGTGCTCCGCACCGGGCAGCCGATGACGGAGGACGCAGTGGAACGCTCGATCGCCATGCTGCGGGCGAGTGAGAACGGGACGAACGACGGCCAGGAGACCCCGGCCGAGGTTCTGACGCAGAACATCCTGTCCTCGCGCGGCCGCACGATCAGACCCAAGACCCTCAACCAGAAGCGGTACGTCGACGCGATCGACAAGCACACGATCGTCTTCGGCATCGGCCCCGCCGGCACCGGCAAGACGTACCTGGCGATGGCCAAGGCGGTCCAGGCGCTCCAGTCGAAGCAGGTCAACCGCATCATCCTGACCCGCCCGGCGGTCGAGGCCGGCGAACGCCTCGGCTTTCTGCCCGGCACCCTCTACGAGAAGATCGACCCCTACCTGCGCCCGCTGTACGACGCCCTCCACGACATGCTCGACCCGGACTCGATCCCGAAGCTGATGGCCGCGGGGACGATCGAGGTGGCGCCGCTGGCGTACATGAGGGGTCGGACCCTCAATGATGCTTTCATCATCCTGGACGAGGCCCAGAACACGAGCCCCGAGCAGATGAAGATGTTCCTCACCCGGCTCGGCTTCGACTCGAAGATCGTGATCACCGGTGACGTGACGCAGGTCGACCTGCCGAGCGGCACCAGGTCCGGGCTGCGTCAGGTCCAGGACATCCTGGAGGGCGTGGACGACGTCCACTTCTCCCGGCTGTCGTCCCAGGACGTCGTACGGCACAAGCTGGTGGGCCGTATCGTCGACGCGTACGAGAAGTACGACGACACGCACGGCACGGAGAACGGCACGCACAAGGGCGGCCGGGGCAAGTCCGGGCACAAGGGGAAGTAGACCGAGCACCACCATGTCGATCGACGTCAACAACGAGTCCGGAACCGAGGTCGACGAGCAGGCGATCCTCGACATCGCCCGCTACGCGCTCGCACGGATGCGCATCCACCCGCTCTCCGAGCTGTCGGTGATCGTCGTGGACTCCGACGCCATGGAGCAGCTGCACATCCAGTGGATGGACCTGCCGGGACCGACGGACGTCATGTCCTTCCCGATGGACGAGCTGCGTCCGCCGTCGAAGGACGACGACGAGCCCCCGCAGGGACTGCTCGGCGACATCGTGCTGTGCCCCGAGGTCGCCAGGAAGCAGGGGGAGGAAGCGCCCACGCGGCACTCCATGGACGAGGAGCTCCAGCTGCTCACCGTCCACGGCGTGCTGCACCTGCTGGGCTACGACCACGAGGAGCCCGACGAGAAGGCCGAGATGTTCGGCCTCCAGGCGGCCATCGTGGACGGCTGGCGTGCGGAGAAGGGCCACACCGGCCCGTCCCCGGCCCCGACCGTGTCATGAGCCTTCCCCTCGTCTTTGGTGCGATCGCCCTGGTCGTCGTGGCGTGGCTCGCCGCCTGCGCGGAGGCCGGCCTCGCGCGCGTCTCCAGTTTCCGCGCCGAGGAGGCCGTCCGCTCCGGGCGGCGCGGCAGCGCGAAACTCGCGCAGGTCGCGGCCGACCCGACCCGCTACCTCAACGTGGCGCTGCTGGTCCGCGTGGTCTGCGAGATGGCGGCGGCCGCGCTGGTCACCCACGCCTGCCTGAAGACGATCGACGGCACGGCGTCCGCGCTGCTGGCCGCGATCGGCGTGATGGTCCTCGTGTCGTACGTCGCGGTGGGCGTCTCCCCGCGCACCATCGGCCGCCAGCACCCGCTGAACACGGCGACGGCCGCCGCGTACGTGCTGCTGCCGCTGGCGCGGATCATGGGCCCGATCCCGTCGCTGCTGATCCTCATCGGCAACGCGCTCACGCCGGGCAAGGGCTTCAGGCGCGGCCCGTTCGCCTCCGAGGCGGAGCTGCGCGCGCTGGTCGACCTCGCGGAGAAGGAGTCGCTGATCGAGGACGACGAGCGCCGGATGGTGCACTCGGTCTTCGAGCTGGGCGACACGCTCGTGCGCGAGGTCATGGTGCCCAGGACCGACCTGGTCGTCATCGAGCGGTACAAGACGATCCGTCAGGCCCTCACCCTGGCGCTGCGCTCCGGTTTCTCGCGGATACCCGTCACCGGGGAGAGCGAGGACGACATCGTCGGGATCGTGTACCTCAAGGACCTGGTCCGCAGGACGCACATCAGCCGGGACTCGGAGAGCGACCTGGTGTCGACGGCGATGCGGCCCGCCGCCTTCGTCCCCGACACCAAGAACGCCGGCGACCTGCTGCGCGAGATGCAGCAGGAGCGCAACCACGTCGCCGTGGTCATCGACGAGTACGGCGGCACCGCGGGCATCGTCACCATCGAGGACATCCTCGAGGAGATCGTCGGGGAGATCACCGACGAGTACGACCGGGAACTCCCGCCCGTGGAAAAACTGGGCGAGGACCGCCACCGGGTCACCGCACGCCTCGACATCACCGACCTCGGCGAGCTGTACGGCCTGGAGGAGTACGACGACGAGGACGTGGAGACCGTCGGCGGACTGCTCGCGAAGGCGCTGGGCCGGGTGCCGATCGCCGGTGCCTCCTCGACCGTCGACCTGCCCGACGGCCGTGCCCTGCGGCTGACCGCGGAGGCCGCCGCCGGCCGCCGGAACAAGATCGTGACGGTGCTGGTGGAGCCGGTGGACCCGCCGAAGGGCGAGGAGGCGGAGTGACCCCGCAGGAGCTGCGCGGTCTGTGCCTGTCGTTCGACGCGGTGGTGGAGGACTTCCCGTTCCGTCCGGAGATCTCGGTCTTCAAGGTCGGGGGCAGGCTCTTCGCGCTGACGAGCCTGGACGCGAAGCCCCTGACGGTGAACCTCAAGTGCGACCCGGAGGACGCGATCCGGCTGCGCGGGGAGTACCCCGGTTTGATCATCCCGGGCTATCACATGAACAAGCGGCACTGGAACACGGTGACCGTCGACGGCGGCCTCCCGGACCGGGTGGTCCGGGAGCTGGTCGAGGACTCCTACGACCTGGTGGTGGCCGGTCTGCCGCGCGCGGAGCGGCTCCGCCTCGACCGGCCCTGAGAGACCCCGCCCCTGGGCGTCCGCCGCGCCGGCCTCTTCGTATGCTCGGGGCATGACCGACATCAACGCGCTTGGTCCCGAGGACCGCAAGATCGTCACCCTGGCCCGTTCGGCGCGGGCCCGCAACGGTGTGGCCGAGGGGGCCGCCGTACGGGACGAGACGGGACGCACCTACGTCGCCGGGACGGTGGACCTGCCCTCGCTGAAGCTGAGCGCGGTGCAGACGGCGGTGGCGATGGCGGTGGCGTCGGGGGCGCAGTCACTGGAGGCGGCGGCGGTGGTGACGTCCGCGGAGGGCGCCACCGGGGCGGACCTGGCCGCGGTGGGGGACCTGGGCGGGCCGGGGACGCCGTTGCTGGTGGCCGCGCCCGACGGCACGGTGCGGCTCAGCGTCCTGGCCGGCTGAGGCACACGTTTGCGGCGGTTTCGGGCCGCTGCCCGGACAGTGCGCCCGGCTCGCCGGACCCCGAAGCAGGACGAGGGCGGTGGCGGCGAGCAGCCAGGCGGTGTCCCCGGTGCCGATCCGGGCGGCGGCGAGGGTCACGGTCGTCTCCAACGGTGCGGGGGCTCGTCAGAGGGGCACGGGCACGCGTTTCCGGGCGCGTACGGGTGTGTTTCCGCGAGGTTTCGTTGCGTAGGGGTTTCCGGACGCTCACGTCCGGGGGCGCTCTCGGGCGGTTGTACGGCAGGGCTTCGTGGATCAGGGAGAATGGGCGGCATGAGCGTTCGTACCCAGTCATCCGAACAGCCGGCCGAGGCCGCCCACCGGGCCGGTTTCGCCTGTTTCGTCGGCCGCCCCAACGCGGGCAAGTCCACCCTCACGAACGCTCTGGTCGGGAAGAAGGTGGCGATCACCTCCAACCGTCCGCAGACCACCCGGCACACGGTGCGCGGCATCGTGCACCGGCCGGACGCGCAGCTGATCCTCGTGGACACCCCGGGGCTCCACAAGCCGCGCACCCTGCTGGGCGAGCGGCTCAACGACGTCGTGCGCACCACCTGGGCGGAGGTCGACGTCATCGGCTTCTGCCTGCCGGCCAACGAGAAGCTGGGCCCCGGCGACCGGTTCATCGCCAAGGAACTGGCCGGGATCAAGCGGACGCCGAAGGTCGCGGTCGTGACGAAGACCGACCTCGTCGACTCCAAGACGCTCGCCGAGCAGCTGATCGCCATCGACCAGCTCGGCAAGGAGCTGGGCATCGAGTGGGCCCAGATCGTGCCCGTCTCCGCCGTCGGTGACCAGCAGGTCGAGCTGCTCGCCGATCTGCTGATCCCGATGATGCCGAAGAGCCCGCCGCTCTACCCCGAGGGCGACCTGACGGACGAGCCCGAGCAGGTGATGGTCGCCGAGCTGATCCGCGAGGCGGCCCTGGAGGGCGTCCGCGACGAGCTGCCGCACTCCATCGCGGTGGTCGTGGAGGAGATGCTCCCGCGTGAGGACCGCCCCGCGGACAAGCCGCTCCTCGACATCCACGCGAACATCTACATCGAGCGCCCCAGCCAGAAGGGCATCATCATCGGCCCGAAGGGCAAGCGCCTGAAGGACGTCGGCATCAAGTCCCGCAAGCAGATCGAGGCACTCCTCGGGACGGCCGTCTTCCTGGACCTGCACGTGAAGGTCGCCAAGGACTGGCAGCGGGATCCGAAGCAGCTGCGGAAGCTGGGCTTCTAGGGTCTTTCGTCCGGGTCGGGCCGGATCGGGGTGCGGGGGTCCGGTGCCGGGGGCACCTCCCGCGCCTTCCGGGCGGTGGGGAAGCATCGCAGGGCGGAGGAGGGCGTCACGGCGGAGCCGTGGCGCCCGACGACGCGGCGGGGCGCGGTGCCGGGGCCCGCGAGCCCGGAGTGATCCGAACGAGAGGCCCCAGGACCGTCCGCGGGACACCGGGGTCCTCGCGCGCCCCGCCCGTCGGGCCGCGCCCGCCCGTCGGGCCGCGCCCGGTCGGCCGGGGCGGTCGGCGGGCGGACCCTCGTCACCTCTGGGCCCGCAGGACGTCCCGCAGCCAGTGGTAGGAGGCCTTGGGGGTGCGCTTCAGCGTGCCGGGGTCGGAGAAGTCCACGTGGACCAGGCCGAAGCGGCGTTCGTAGCCCTGCGCCCACTCGAAGTTGTCCAGCAGCGACCACACGAAGTAGCCGCGCACGTCCACGCCCGCCTCCATCGCCCGGTGCAGGGCGCGCAGGTGCCCGTCGAGGTAGGCGATGCGGTCCTGGTCGTCGATGCCGGGACAGCTGCACCCGTTCTCGGTGATGACGACCGGCGGGAGGCGGTCGCCGTAGCGGCCGGCGAAGCCGGTCAGGAGTTCGGTCAGGCCTTCGGGCACCACGGGCCAGCCGAAGTCGGTGACCGGGACGCCCTCGATCTGCCGCACGGTGAAGGGGAGTCCGGCCGGGACGCGGACGCCGCCGAACTCGATCCCGGTGCCCTGCGGGGCGCCGACGCGGGTGGGGGCGTAGTAGTTGACGCCGTAGAAGTCGAGGGGTTCGGCGATGACCTTCAGGTCGGCCGCCACGTCACCGGGCATCGACTCGCCCAGTCCCTCGGGGTATTCGCCGAGCAGGAGGGGGTCCGCGAAGAGCCGGTTGAGCAGGACGTCGTAGAAGGCGGCGGCCTCCTGGTCGGCGGGTTCGGCGGAGGCGGACCAGGTGGGGCCGTGGGAGTTGGCGATGCCGATGTCCCGGGCGCCCGCCGCCCGCAGCGCCCGCACGGCCAGGCCGTGGGCGAGGAGCTGGTGGTGGGCGACCGGCAGCGCGTCGAACATCAGCTGCCGACCGGGGGCGTGGGTGCCCAGGGCATGGCCCAGCAGGGTGTGTTCGGCGGGCTCGTTGAGGGTGATCCACCGGTGGACGCGGTCACCGAGGCGGTCCGCGACCACGGACACGTACGCGGCGAAGCGGTGCGCGGTGTCCCGCTCCAGCCAGTCCAGCCGGGCCGGCAGGTCCCAGTGGAAGAGGGTCGGCACCGGGCGCACGCCGGCCGCCAGCAGTTCGTCCACCAGCCGGTCGTAGAAGTCCAGGCCGCCGGGGGAGTTCACCCGCGGCCAGGAGATCGAGAAGCGGTACGCGTCCACGCCCAGGCCGGACAGGAGCGCCACGTCCTCGGTGTGGCGGTGGTAGTGGTCGCACGCCACCGCGGCCGTGGAGCCGTCCCCGACCCGCCCCGGTTCGGCCGTGAAGACGTCCCAGACGGACGCCTCGCGCGTGTCCGCCGCGCCCTCGATCTGGTGGGCGGAGGTCGAGACACCCCACAGGAAGCCGGCCGGGAACCGGGGTATCGGGTTCGTCGGTCCGTGTGCGTCGGTCGCCATGGGCGCGATCATCCGTACCGCCGGTGAGGGAAGTCAACGCCCGCGCGTGAAAGGGCCGTTACGCACCCTCCTTGAGCACGCGCGAGATCAGCTCGCGCTGCTCCGGGGTGAGCCGGGGGTCGGCCGCGTACACCGTCACGCCGTCCACCGTGATCTCGTAGCCGAACCCGTCGGGGACCCCGGCCGGGCGGGACCGGTGGCCGTCCGCCAGCGCCTGCCCGGCCAGTGCTTCCCAGGCGCGGGCATCGGGCCGCCCCGAGGTGTCCACCCCGGCGGCGCGCTCGATGCCCGCGAAGCCGCCCGTGCGTCGTACGTGAATGCGCATGGGAGCGTGTCTAGTACGGATCTACGCGATCCGCACCCCCACCCGCCCCCACGCCTTCTCCACGGCCTGGAACTCCTCGCCGCCGTCGCCGAAGCGCTCCCGCGCGGCCTTCACGGTGAGCTTCGCGAAGTCGGCGAAGAACGCCCGCTCCGTCAGCTCGCCGCCGGTCAGCACGTCGTACCAGATCTGGCCGGCCTTCTCCCAGGCGAAGCCGCCGAGGGCGGTGGCGGCCAGGTAGAACGCGTGGTTGGGGATGCCCGAGTTGATGTGGACGCCGCCGTTGTCCCGGCCGGTGCGCACGTAGTCGTCCATGGTCGCGGGCTGCGGGTCCTTGCCGAGCACGTCGTCGTCGTACGCGGTGCCGGGCGCCTTCATGGAGCGCAGGGCCCGACCGCTCACGTTCGGGGCGAGCAGCTCGGCGCCGATCAGCCAGTCGGCCTCGGCGGCGGTCTGGCCCAGCGCGTACTGCTTGACGAGCACGCCGAAGACGTCGGACATCGACTCGTTGAGGGCGCCCGGCTGGCCGTAGTAGGTCAGGTTCGCGGTGTACTGGGTGACGCCGTGGGCCAGTTCGTGGCCGATCACGTCGAGGGAGCTGGTGAAGTCGACGAAGATCTCGCCGTCGCCGTCGCCGAACACCATCTGCTCGCCGTTCCAGAAGGCGTTGTTGTAGTCCTCGTCGTAGTGGACGGTGGCGTCCAGGGGCAGGCCGTCGCCGTCGATCGAGTGACGGCCGTACACCGTGAGGAAGTGCTCGAAGGTGGCGCCGAGACCGGCGTAGGCGCGGTTCACCGTGGCGTCCCCGCCCGGTTCGTCGCCCTCGCCGCGGACCTTGGTGCCGGGCAGCGCGGTGCCGTGTCCGGCGTCGTGGACCGTGCGCAGTGGCTGGTTGGAGGGGGCCTTGACGGCCGGGGCGGCCGCGAGGCGGAACTCGCTGGTCACGCGGCGGCGCGAGCGCAGTTCCTCGTCGCGCAGCAGGGTGCGCCGTGCGGGTCCGGAGCGTGCGGGGTCGTCGCTGCGCGCCAGGCGGTCGAGGACGTGGGGCGGTACGACGGTGCAGAAGACGGGCTCGAAGCCCCCGTGGGTCGTCATGTCCGGCACCTTCGCACCGTGTGACCGCACTGTCACCACTCGCAACCATGATTGGTGAAATACGGTGACAAACGACCCTGATCCGCGCTCGAGAGTGGTATACGGCACTTTTTGCCTGATTGGTCCGCCGGTCCCGCATACTGGAACGGCCCCACGCGTCCCGTGGGGCTCGGCTAAAGTGCGGAGCACTATGCGTTTCGGGCTGCTTCTCCTTAGCTGCCGCGGCGAGGGCCTGTAGTCGAGGCCGACCCCCTCCCCGCGGAGCTTCGCGTTGCGTCGTCGGCCGTCCTTCCGGACATCCTGAGGAGCCCCGCAGAGATGGCGAACCGCCAGCAGCCCAGCACCATGCCGATCCACAAGTACGGGCAGTACGAGCAGGTCGACATCCCCGACCGCACCTGGCCCGACCAGCGGATCACCGTCGCCCCCCGCTGGCTCTCCACGGACCTGCGCGACGGCAACCAGGCCCTGATCGACCCGATGTCGCCCGAGCGCAAGCGCCGGATGTTCGACCAGCTGGTCAAGATGGGCTACAAGGAGATCGAGGTCGGCTTCCCCGCCTCCGGCCAGACCGACTTCGACTTCGTGCGCTCGATCATCGAGGAAGAGGGCGCGATCCCGGACGACGTCACGATCTCCGTACTGACCCAGGCCCGCGAGGACCTGATCGAGCGGACCGTGGAGTCCCTGAAGGGCGCCCGGCGCGCCACCGTCCACCTGTACAACGCGACCGCGCCGGTCTTCCGGCGGGTGGTGTTCCGCGGCTCCAGGGACGACATCAAGCAGATCGCGGTCGACGGCACCCGGCTGGTCATGGAGTACGCCGAGAAACTGCTGGGCCCCGAGACTGGTGGTACGGAGTTTGGCTACCAGTACAGCCCGGAGATCTTCACCGACACCGAGCTGGACTTCGCGCTGGAGGTCTGCGAGGCGGTGATGGACGTCTACCAGCCCGGCCCGGGCCGCGAGATCATCCTCAACCTGCCCGCCACCGTGGAGCGTTCGACCCCCTCCACGCACGCGGACCGCTTCGAGTGGATGAGCCGCAACATCTCCCGCCGCGAGCACGTCTGCATCTCGGTCCACCCGCACAACGACCGCGGCACCGCCGTCGCCGCCGCCGAGCTGGCGCTGATGGCCGGCGCCGACCGCGTCGAGGGCTGCCTGTTCGGCCAGGGCGAGCGCACCGGCAACGTCGACCTGGTCACCCTGGGCATGAACCTG
This sequence comes from Streptomyces sp. NPDC048734, assembly GCF_043198675.1. Taxonomy (NCBI): domain Bacteria; kingdom Bacillati; phylum Actinomycetota; class Actinomycetes; order Kitasatosporales; family Streptomycetaceae; genus Streptomyces; species Streptomyces sp. NPDC048734. Next base: position 538,163 of record NZ_JBICUZ010000001.1, read on the forward strand.
TTCTCGCAGGGCGTCGACCCGCAGATCGACTTCTCCGACATCGACGAGATCCGTCGTACGTGGGAGTACTGCAACCAGATGGAGGTCCACCCGCGCCACCCGTACGTGGGCGACCTGGTCTACACCTCCTTCTCCGGCTCCCACCAGGACGCCATCAAGAAGGGCTTCGACGCCATGGAGGCCGACGCGGCCGCCAGGGGCGTCACCGTGGACGACATCGAGTGGGCGGTCCCGTACCTGCCGATCGACCCGAAGGACGTCGGCCGCTCCTACGAGGCCGTCATCCGCGTCAACTCGCAGTCCGGCAAGGGCGGCATCGCCTACGTCCTGAAGAACGACCACAAGCTGGACCTGCCGCGCCGGATGCAGATCGAGTTCTCGAAGATCATCCAGGCCAAGACGGACGCCGAGGGCGGCGAGGTCACCGGCGGCGACATCTGGGCCACCTTCCAGGACGAGTACCTGCCCAACCCCGAGAACCCCTGGGGCCGCATCCAGGTGCGCAACGGCCAGTCGACCACCGACACCGACGGCGTGGACACCCTCACCGTGGACGCGGTCGTCGACGGCGAGGAGACCGTCCTGTCCGGCTCGGGCAACGGTCCGATCTCGGCCTTCTTCGACGCCCTGGAATCCATCGGCATCGACGTACGCCTGCTGGACTACCAGGAGCACACGATGAGCGAGGGCGCCTCCGCGCAGGCCGCCTCGTACATCGAGTGCGCGATCGGCGACAAGGTCCTGTGGGGCATCGGCATCGACGCCAACACCACGCGCGCCTCGCTGAAGGCGGTCGTCTCCGCCGTCAACCGCGCGACGCGCTGATCATCCGGACGGGGAGTTTCGCGGCCCCGGCCGCCGGAAACGGCGGCCGGGGCCGCGTCGTATATCGGCCATCCGTCCGTGGAGGTCACGGAAAGGTCTCGTCCCGGGTGCTGACTCCGCCTCGACGATGTGGCTAACATCACGAAAGCGCGCGGCGATGTTGCCACGCGGTTACGGAGGTGCGACGTGCTGCCAGAACGGGGACGAGACGGCCGTGCCACCGGGTTCGCCCGCGTGCTGGGCCACCGCACCGCCTGGACCCCCGCCGGGGACGGCGAGTTCTTCTGCCCCGGCTGCGGTGGCGACCGCAACTACCAGCGGCTCACCGGCCGGCGCCGCTTCACCCTGCTGGGCGTACCCGTGCTGCCGCGCGGCGAGACCGGCCCCGTCGTCGAATGCGCCGCCTGCCGCCGCCACTTCGGCACCGACGCCCTCGACCACCCCACCACCACCCGCTTCTCCGCGATGCTCCGCGACGCCGTCCACACCGTCGCCCTCGCGGTCCTCTCGGCGAGCGGCCCCTGCGCCCGTACGTCCCTGGAGACGGCGGCGGTCGCGGTGCGCGCGGCCGGCTTCCCGGACTGCACCCGCGAGCAGCTCGCCGCCCTCGTCGACGCCCTCGCCGCCGACACCGGCCGCGTCCACGGCGAACCCTGCACCCCCGGCCTGGCCATAGAGCTGCACGAGGCCCTCGACCCGCTCGCCCCGCACCTCGCCCCCGTCGGCCGTGAGTCCATCCTGCTCCAGGGCGCCCGCATCGCCCTCGCCGACGGCCCCTACACCCCCGCCGAACGCGAGGTCCTCGCCACCGTCGGCACGGCCCTCGCCCTCCGCGCGGACGACGTCACCCGGCTGCTGGCCGCGGCCCGCACACCGTCCTGACGCTCCCGCCCCCTACGGGAGCGTCCTGTCGTACGAACCGTCACGGTCGGAGTCGTAGACCAGCGCGCCGGCGCCGTCGTAGCCCTTGATGTGCGGGGCCCGCGTCACCTGCCGGTCGAGGACTCCGGCCGCGACGAACCAGCCCTCGTCCAGGGTGGCCGTGACGTCGCTGCCGCCGTAGGAGACGGTCACCTCGGCCACCGAGGGTTCGACCGTGCCGATGACCCCCCAGCGGAAGGGGAGTTTCCAGCCGCCCTTGTCCAGGAACGACTGCTGGTACAACTTGCCCCCGTTGATGTCGGGGACGACCGGGCCGGTGGGGCCGGAGTCGGGCGAGGCGACGTTGATGCCGGTCGCCTTCCCGTCCTTGACCGTGCAGATCAGCCGGACGTCGGTCTTCTCCTTGACCGCGACGACGAAGAAGCCGTCGCCGGGCGCGTTGGTGTCGCCGGTGCTGCGCATGGCCAGCAGGATCCGGTAGTCCCCGGCCCCACCGAGGTAGTCCTCCTCCAGCCCGCCCGACGGCATCGCGTCGTCGCGGGCGAGGCACTTCTGCAGGCCGTCCGTGGCCTGCCCGGAGGTCACCCCGTCCAGCAGCCGGCCCGTACCGGCCGGCGGCGCGGTCCGCTCCGGGGCCGGTGACGCGGCGAGGGTGCGCGGGGCGCCGGCCGTCGGCCTCGGCGTTGCCGTGTCGGCGCCCCGCCCCCCGTTCCCCCCGGCCACGGCGTACGCCCCCGCCGGCAGGGCGGCCAGCGTCATCAGCGCCGCCCCCGCCGCCACGGCACGCCGTCGCCGCTCCACCGCACCGCGCCGCCGGATCTCCGGCCAGGGCGCGGGCGAAGGCCTGACCGTGCGGGCGTCCTGCGCGAGCAGCTCCCGCACCCGTTCCTCCAAGTCCCGCCCGTCAGTCGTCTCGTCGTTCACTTTCCGCCTCCCCGCCCCGTCACCGCGCGGTCCTCGCGCACCAGCCCCGGATGCGTCCGCAACTTCGCCAGCCCCTTGGAGGCCTGGCTCTTGACCGTGCCAGGCGAGCAGCCGAGCACCTCGGCCACCTCCGCCTCGGACAGGTCCTCCCAGTACCGCAGGACCACCACCGCCCGCTGCCTGGCGGGCAGCCGGGCCAGCCCGTCGAGCAGGGAGCCGCGCTCCTCCACCCGCCCGACGGCCTCGTCGCGCCCCGCCCGCTCGGGCGGCGCCGCGGTCAGCGCCTCGGCGACCCGCCGCTTGCGGAACCGGTCGCTGTTGCAGCTGACCAGCATCCGCCGGACGTAGGCCTCCGGGTTGTCGCTGCGCGCTATCCGCCGCCACGACCGGTAGGCCTTCGCCAGAGCGGTCTGCGTCAGGTCCTCCGCGTGGTGCACGTCACCCGTGAGCAGATACGCGGTCCGCACCAGCCCCGACCACCGCGCTCTGACGAACTCCTGGAACTGGGCCTCGTGTTCGGCCTGCATCAAGCACCCTCCTCGCCCTCCAGACCACCGGTCGGGCCGAATCGGTTGCCCGGCCGGCGCGGCCGGGTTCGAATGGGGGCGTGGAGACGCGACAGGAACCCTGGCCGACGGGAACGCCCGGGGTGCTCGAGCTGCCGTCCGGCCGGCTGGTGCGCGGCCGCGGGCTGCGCCGCCCCCTCGACCCGGTGGCGCCGGCCCCGACGTACGGCCTCTATCTGCTCGGCGGCGCGCCGCCGGCGGTGCCGTGGGAGGCGCGCTGGATCCGCTGGCCCGACTTCCGGCTGCCCGCCGACCGCGCCGACGCCCGCGCGGCGCTCGCCGAGGCGTGGCGGCGGGCGGCCGGGGAGAGGCTGGAGGTCGCCTGCGGCGGCGGACGCGGCCGTACGGGGACGGCGCTGGCCTGTCTGGCGGTGCTGGACGGCGTTCCGGCCGCCGGTGCGGTGGAGTTCGTGCGCCGGCACTACGACCGGCGCGCCGTGGAGACGCCCTGGCAGCGTCGCTACGTGCGGCGGTTCGCCGGGCTCACGGGCCTCACAGGGCGAGCGTCATGAGGAGGCGGTCCTCGCCGGGGCCGAAGTAGTCCGGTCGGGGTCCGTCGGGGTCCGGGGCGAAACCCAGGGACCGGTACAGCGCGATCGCCGTGTCGTTGCGGGGCTCCACCGAGAGCGTGACGAGGTGCACGCCCCGGCCGCGGAGATGAGCGAGGATCCGCGTCATCAACTGCCGGCCGAGCCCCTGGCGTTGCAGCGGTGGGGAGATGCCGAGGCTCAGGATCGAGCTCCGCGCCGCGTCCGGCGGCGTCGACAGCACGTATCCGCCCAGGTCCTCGCCCATGTCCACGACGAACACGAAGTCCGGGAACGAGGCCAGCAGCTGGCGCAGCACGAAGTAGGGGTACGGGGCGGTCGGGAAGGCCTCCTCGTCGAGCCGGACGATACGGGGGAGGTCCTCCTCCGTGGCCGCTCTGATCCGCAGGCTCCTTTCCTGGGACGCCCGGCTCACTGCCGAACCGGCGGCCGGCCGAGAACGATCTCGGGGATCTCGGGGAACCCGGGGAACTCGGGGAAGAGGAGTCATGCAGTCCCCTTGTGAAGGATCGACGAAATGAATGGCGCACGTGCTCACTCTTGTCCGATATGCATACTCGACCGTCCATCATTGCCTGATGCACGCACTCCTTCAAGAGCGCGTCGTCCTGCTAGGCTGAACCAATGACCTCGGGATCGCCCACCGCCACCGAAAAACTGAATGCCGATGTGCCCTGGGACGCCTTCGATCCCGACGAGTACATCAAGCGCAATTACCTGGAGATCCAGCCCGTGGACAGGGCGATCCTCACCCGGGTCCGAGATCACTTCACTGATCACTTCGAGAAGCACGGCGGTCGCGGCGGCGCCGGTATCGACGTGGGCGCGGGGCCCAATCTCTATCCGGCCCTGGCGATGCTCCCCTGGTGTGGCCGGATCACGCTCCTCGAGCGGTCCGAGCGGAACCTCGACTACCTCCGCGGCCAGCTCTCCGGCTACGACGCCAACTGGGACCAGTTCTGGGAGGTCCTCACGAGCGGCGCGCACGGCGCGGGCGCGGCCTACGCGGGCCTCGGCGCCGACCCCAGGGCGCGCTTCGGGGAAGCGGTCCGCGCCCCCCGGCCCGGCAGCCTCTTCGACCTCTGCGGCGAAAAGCCCGCCTGGGACATCGGCACCATGTTCTTCGTCGCGGAATCCATCACCACCTCGCTCGAAGAGTTCCGGCGGGGCGTGGGCTGTTTCATGAAGTCCCTGAAAGCCGGCTCTCCTTTCGCCGCCGCTTTCATGGAGCATTCCGAGGGATATCGTGTGGGCGCGCAGGAGTTTCCCGCCCGCGATATCGACGAGGCGGAAGTGCGCACCGTTCTCGCCCCGTTCGCCGAAGCGGACATGAAGGTCTTCTGCCTGGACAACCCGAAGCAACTGGTGCGCCACGGATACACCGGAATGATTCTGGCCTGCGGCCGACGAAGGAAAAAGTGACGTCCCGCGGTTCCACGACGGGGTGGATATGTGGATCGTGTGGTGACGAGCCTGTGCGAGGGGGATGGGCATGCAGATCAAGCCGAGACAGAACCTGCTCGAGGTGTGGCAGGCCGTCGCCCGCCACTCCTTCGGCGACGGTGAGTGGGAGTGGGGGGAGTCGGGCGGCCTGAGCAGCGTCGCCGACGCCGAGCGGCTGCTCTGCCTGCTGTACCCGGCCACCGAGATCACCGCCCTGCGCCTCGACGACCCCGACACCACCCAGCGGGACGTGGAAAGGTCACTGAGGGCCGCGGGCGACTCCAGCGAGATCCCCGGGAACCTGGTCAAGGTCCTCGCCGACTTCATGGAGAAGCACCGCGGCGAGGAGAGCCCCACCTTCTCCGGCGGCCACTACTTCGCCGCCGAGGACCCGCAGCAGGAACTCACCAAGGAACAGCGGGCCCTGGGGGTGGTCGACAGCTACTCCATGTCCGTCACCCTCTGCCTCGCCACCCTCGGCTTCCTCAAGGTCTACCGGGGCAAGACCCAGCGGGCGAGCACCCTGAAGCAGATCGACCGGCTCCGGGACGCCACCAGCGCCCGGCTCACCGCCGCCATGGTGAGCCTGCTGCGCTCCTTCACCGTCAACGTCGTCGACGTCGCCTCCGACCAGGGGCAGTCCCTCGCCCGCCTCCTCGGCCAGGGCCGGCTCTCCGAACGGCAGGTCCTCCAGCGCTTCCAGGAGCGGTTCAAGGCCCTGCGCGCCGTCATCAGCGAGAGCGTCACCCTCGGTCTCGACACCGACGTCACCGACGCGCTGCGCAACGAGAACCGTTTCTTCGAGTGCGGCTGGGCATGGAGCCTGGTGAAGGGCGCGCCCGACGTCGAGGTGGAACCGGCGACCGCCGAGGCCATCGGCAAACAGCCCGCCGGTGTCGCCCACCCCACGCCCTACCTGTACTTCACCGTCGTCGCCCTCGACGGCATCCCCGACCTGTTCTCCGAGCGCACCCTCGTCCTCGGCCTGCTCACCGCCGAACAGCAGAAGCTCGCCGACGCGCTGCGCCTGCGCTGGGAGATCACCCAGCAGTACTGGTCCGCCGTCGCCCGCTTCGGCGACGGCACCTGGCCGCTGGAGCAGATCCCCTGGCGCACCACGCTCCAGCAACTGGAGTCGGAGTACTTCTCCCTCTCCGTCGCCTCCATCCTCGTCCACGACCTGGTACGCCGCCGTGCCACCGACGACGACCTCACCCGCACCGTCGCCGTCATGGAACGCCTCGCCGAACGCGGCCGGATCACCAGCGGCATGACCCGCGACGACCCCGCGGTCGGCCTGCACAACCCCGGCGTCAGCCTGCCCCTGCTGGGCAGCGGGGCCGTCGGCCCGCCCATGAAGTGGACGATGACCGACTTCTCCGCCCAGCTGCTCAAACGGACCGTCCAACTCTGCTCGCTGTCGAGGAACATCGCCTCCCAGGACCGCCTGCTGCGGCTCGCCGAGGACATCCTCGACCACCTCTGGCAGCGCCGCATCGGCGAGGGACGGGGCGCCGGCCTCTGGGACAACGTGCACGCCGTCTACCCCGAATCCCCCGAACGCCAGGGCCCGGTCTCCTGGAGCATGACCGAGCGGGTCACCGAGTGCATGGTCGCCGCGCACGGCCTCTACGACCAGCCGCCCATCCGCAGCGCCGAACTCTCCCTGCTGGCAAGGGCGTTGATCAGCGAGTCGGCGCATCTCCTCGGCAAGGAGCAGATGCAGCAGCCCGCGCCCGCCCCCAAGAGCCCCCAGGGCGAGGAGATCAAGGGCATCGAGGCCGACCTGCGCCGGGCCCGCCTGCTCGTCGACGAACAGCCCGGCACGGCCTACGCGCTGGCCCTCGGCGTCCTCGGCCGGCTGGACACCCTCTCCCGGGCCCGCGGCGGCTCCGGCCACCAGGGGGTGTGAGCGTGCTCGTGTTCGCCGCCTCCGACAAGGGGGGCACCGGCCGGTCCGTGACCAGCGCCAACCTCGCCTACCACCGTGCGCTGGACGGGGACGACGTCTGCTACCTGGACTTCGACTTCGGCTCGCCCACCGCGGCCGCCGTGTTCGACCTGCCCGACGTCCTCTCCGAGGCCGAGGACCGCGGCCTGCACTCCTACCTCAAGGGCAAGACCGCCGAACCCCTGCGCGTCGACGTCTGGTCGCGCACCGAGCACCCCGTGCTGCGCGGCCGGCCCGGCGGCTCGGGACGGCTCGTCCTGCTGCCCGGCGACCGCACCGGCGGCGAATTCGTCACCGACGAGGAGAACCTGCACCGCTGCGTCGATCTCGTCCTGCGGCTGAAACGCGAATTCGACGTCATCATCGTGGACCTGAGCGCCGGACGCAGTTATGCGATGGACCTCGCTCTCGCCGCCACCTCGCCCCGCGGCGGACTCGGCCGCCTGAAAACGCGCTGGCTCGTCTATCACCGCTGGACCCGCCAGCACGTCATGGCCGCCGCCGAACTCGTGTACGGAAAACAGGGCATTGTGAAGGCCGGCGTCGCCATGGGCCACGACACCGACGCGCTTTCCGCCTCGATCCGCTTCGTCCGCGCCGCCGTACCCGATCTGGACTCGCCGATGTGGTCGCAGGCCTCGCCCGCGCAGTACGCGTGGATGCGGCAGTGCGACACCCAACTGGAGGAAACCGCGGCCGGCCTCGGTATCGGCAGGACCCGCGTCCTGTCGTCCATTCCGCTGGAACCCGTCCTCCAGTGGCAGGAGCGGCTCATCACCGACGAGGACGTGCACGACCGGCGCATCGCCAACGTGGAGACCTGGCAGAAGATGGGCGAACTCGCCCAGCGCCTGACCGAGGACAAGCACTGGGGGCAGCTGTGACCGGACCGGGAACCGTCTTCCGGGAGACCAGCGCACAGCCGCGCACCGAATCCGTGCCGTTCTCCCACCTCTCCCTCGAACTCGGCCACCTGTACATGGAGGACTTCGCCGAGGGCCCCGCCCGGCTGCGCCGCCACTTCACCGCCGTACGGCCCTGGGTGGACGCCGCCCGCGCCTCGGTCGGTCCCCTGCCGGCCGGCGCACGGCCGCGGATCAGCACCTGTTTCCTCGTCGACGACTACTTCAGCCGGCTGTCCACCCCCGCCGAACTCGTACCGCCCCTGCTGGCGGCCGCCGCCGAGGCCGGCCTGAGCATCGACTACCTGGCCCGCGAGTCCGGCTGCGCCGCCGCCGAACCCGGCCACCGCGACCGCGCCGGACTCGCCGAGTCCGTCCTGCACCGGCTGGTGGAGTCCCCGCCGCCCGGCAGCAACGGCTTCCGCCCGCCCGTCAGCCGCTCCGGCTGGCTCACCAACGGCCGGCGCACCCCCTCGCACCGCACCTCCGCCGCCCTCGACGCCACCGGCACCGTGTGGGAGCCGCCCAGCGAGACCGGCGCCCGCGGCCACTCCGTCTTCGTCGACGTCGAACTGTGGAGCGGACCCGAGGACGAACGCCTCTGGTCCTGCGCCTTCCTCGCCTCCGTCTGGCAACTCGTCCGGCTCGGCCTGCTGCGCCACGACGGCCGGGCCGTGCTGACCCCCGTGCCCTGGGACGACAAGGAGTTCCCCGCCGACTGGGACGCCCTGCCGCCGGTGGTACGCCTCAACCCCCTGGCCGCACCCTTCACCGCGTACGCCACCTGCAGCATCCTCCCGGCCCGCTTCCTGCCCGTCGAACACGCCGTCCGCGTCGTCCTCGACCAGGTCCACGTCGAGTCCGAGGCGTTACGGCAGGTCGCCGAGCGGTCCGCCGCGGAGGGCCGGCCCGTCCCCGCGGGCGTCGTGGACCGCACCTCCTACGTCTTCCCGCCGGGACTGTGACATGAGCGGCCCGCGGGAGTCCACGGAGCCGGTCCTCGCCTGCGGGGAGGTCCGCACCTGCCTGCTGCCCACCCGGGACGCGGTCGACGAGCAGGTCGCCGAACGGCTGCTGCGGCTGCGCGCCGACGAACGCGTCCGGCTCTCCCGCCGCCCCAACCGGCACGCCGTCTCCCCGGACGTCCTCACCGGCGTCGACTGCCGGCTGCCCACCGCCGGCGGCGCCAGGATCCGGGCCGTCGGCACGGTGACCGCCCGCGCCGCCCTCGTCGAGGGCCGCGTCCTGCAGGCCACCGCCCACTTCCGCGTCCCCGCCGGCGGCCCCGACCGGCGGCAGCCCTGGGGCTACTACCTGGTCCGCCCCGGCGTCCTCGTACCCGTCGGCAAGCTCTCCGCGCCGGCCGTGGTCGAGGGTTTCCTGACCGGACCCCGGCAGGACGAGCTGGACGTCGGCTCGGTCGCCGAGAGCCTCCTCGCCCGGATCTCCCGCCAGCACCGGCTGCTCGACCACGACACCCCGCTCAACACCACCGACACCAGCCTGCGCTGGGCGGCCCTGCCGGCCGCCGACGGCGAGGCGGCCGTCCCGCGCTTCACCGTCGCCGACGACGGCCGCCGGATCGTCGAACTGCGGCTGCCCCGCGGGACCGCACCCGCCGCGGCGGCCGCGCTCTGCGAGGACCTCGCCCTGCACGACTGGCTGCTCACCACGGTCGCCGACAAGCTCGACGGTCTGCGGCTCGGCTCCGACGACGGCCGGGCCGCACTGAAGGTGCTGCGCCCGCTCGTCGACCACCTGCTGCACCTGTGGATGCCGCAGGCCCGCGTCGACCGCGGCCTGCACACCCTGTGGCGGGAACTGGAGGAGACACCGGGTTTCAGCCGGCAGTGGACGAGCCTGGCCCAGCGCATCCGGGACCAGCTCGCCGTGCGTCTCCTCACCCGGAGCGACGCGCTGACCCCGTCCTGACGGCGGCACCGCGCGGCACCGCCTCCGAAGACCCGACGACTGTCCGAGCACCATCCGACGCACGACTCGACGCACGATCCCAACGGGGGGAGAAAGAGAGATGAGCGCACCGACGAACTCGTACGTCCGAAGCAGCCGGCAGCGGCGGTCCGACAACGACAGCGCACGTCAGCTCACGCTGAAACTCCTGGTCACCGTAGTGGTGGGCGGAGTGGTCTATGTCCTCACCAACGTCCTGCTGCCGAGGGACGAGGGTCCCTGGCAGCTCGTCCTTTCCGTGCTGTGCGGCGGCACGGTCCTGATCGTGCAGTTCATGGCGTCCTTCGTGAACCAGCTCAGCGAACTGAAGGACGTCGTGGAGAAGCGCTTCGCCGACATAGGCGAGGCCACCAAGCTCTTCAACGAGGTGGAGAAGCTGCGCGGCGACGGGGTGCCCCGGCTCGCCGAACACGCCACCAAGGTCGTCTCCATGGGGCCCGACATCCTGCACGAGTTCGCGCACGAGGAGATCAACCGCCTCGCCGCGCAGATGGAGGACCTCACCAACCTCAGCGCCGAGACGCCGGGCGAGAACCACGACTGGCTGATGACGCTGACCAAGTGCACCAGGAGCAGCATCGACGCCATCAGTACCAGCGTCGTCGACGACGGCTTCTGGTCCAGCGAACCCGCGAACCGCTACCTCACCGCCCAGCGCGAGGCGATCACCGAACGAGGCGTCACCGTGCGGCGGCTGTTCATCGTCAAGGAACCCCGGGAGCGCTCCGCGCTGGCCCCCATCTGCGAGGAACAGCGCCAGATCGGCATCCAGGTCCGGGTGGTGGTCCTGGAACAGCTCCCCGCCCATCTGCGGCGCGGCAAGATGATCGACTGGATCGTCTTCGACGGGGCGCTGTCGTACGAGATCCACGCCGACCAGCTCAGCGTGAACTCCTCGACCACGGTGAACGCCCGCGCGGACGAGGTGCAGCCGCTGATCCGGCGCTTCGACCAGCTGTGGGACGCCTCCGCGGAGATCTCCCCGAACGGCACGCCCGACACCGTGCCCGTGCTGATCCCGGGGGCCGACCCGGGCGGTGACTGACGCGCCGCCCGGGCCCGCCCCGGGGCGGGCCGGTGGCGGTGCCGGTGGCGGTGCCGGTGGCGGCGTCTCAGCCGAGCGTCGCCGCCAGCAGCCTCGTCGTCTCGACGATCAGGTCGTGGTCGTAGGCGGCCTCCCGGTCCGGCATGGTGACCTGCACGACCAGTACCACGGGCGCGCCGTCGGGCGTCCAGGCGATCCCGGCGTCGTTGTTGGCGCCGTACCAGCCGCCGCCGGTCTTGTCCGCGAGCGTCCAGGTGGGCGGCAGACCGGCCCGGAAGCGGTTGTCGCTGGTGCGGTTGGCGAGCATCCAGTCCGTCAGCCGCCGCCGGTCGCCGTGCGCCAGCGCGTCGCCCAGCACCAGCCGGGCGTAGGAGCGGCCGATCGCGTACGGGGTCGTGGTGTCCGTCACCCGCCACGGCTCGGCCGAGTTCAGCTCCGGCTCCCACCGGTCGAGCCGGGTGACCCGGTCCCCGATCGACCGGGCGAAGCGGGTGACGGCGGCCGGGCCGCCCAGCTCGCGCAGCAGCAGGTTGGCGGCCGTGTTGTCGCTGCGGCGGATCGCCGCGTCGCACAGCTCGGACACGGTCATGCCGTCGGCCACGTGGTCCTTCGTGACGGGCGAGTTCTCCACCACGTCGTCGTCGGTGAAGTGGATGCGGCGGGCCAGCACCTCCCCGTCCCGGTCCAGGTCGCGGAGCACGGCGGCGACCGCGAGGACCTTGAACAGGGAGCAGACGGGGAAGCGTTCGCCGGCGCGGTGGCGCACGGAACGCCGGGTGCGCACGTTGTGCGCGAAGACGCCGAGGCGGGCGCCGTGCGCCTCCTCCAGGGCGCGCAGGCGGGCGGCGACGGGTCCGGCGCCGTCGGCGGCCCGCGCCGGACCGGCGCCCAGCAGGGAAGCCGCGGTGAGGGCGCCCGCGGTGGTGAGCAGGGTGCGGCGGTTCGTCGAGCTTAAGATCGTTCTCTCCGTCCGTCGGTGACTGGGCGGGGTGACCCCGGTGGTCCCCGGGACCCCCTCAGTCACGGACGCCCCTTCCCGCCACACGGTTGCGGGAGCCGGGAGGTCGCCGGCGGCACACCGCTCCCGCCGGGTAGGCGAGAATGGCGGCATGAGTCTGTTCCGCGACGACGGCATCGTGCTGCGCACCCAGAAGCTGGGCGAGGCGGACCGGATCATGCTGCGGTCCCGTGGGGGACGCCCCCCACACCCCCGGCCGCCCCGGGGTGGTGCGCGGTGAGTCTGTTCAGGGACGACGGCATCGTGCTGCGCACCCAGAAGCTGGGCGAGGCGGACCGGATCATCACCCTGCTCACCCGCGGCCACGGCCGGGTGCGGGCCGTCGCCCGTGGGGTGCGGCGGACCAAGTCCAAGTTCGGGGCCCGGCTGGAGCCGTTCTCGCACGTGGACGTGCAGTTCTTCGCGCGGGGGAGCGAGCTGATCGGGCGCGGACTGCCGCTCTGCACGCAGAGCGAGACCATCGCGCCGTACGGCGGCGGCATCGTCACCGACTACGCCCGCTACACCGCCGGCACGGCCATGCTGGAGACCGCCGAGCGGTTCACCGACCACGAGGGCGAACCGGCCGTGCAGCAGTACCTGCTGCTCGTCGGCGCCCTGCGCACCCTCGCCCGCGGCGAGCACGCCCCGCACCTCGTCCTGGACGCCTTCCTGCTGCGCTCCCTCGCCGTCAACGGCTACGCGCCCAGCTTCGGCGACTGCGCGAAGTGCGGCATGCCCGGCCCCAACCGGTTCTTCTCCGTCGCCTCCGGCGGCTCCGTCTGCGTCGACTGCCGGGTGCCCGGCAGCGTCGTACCCTCGCCGCAGGCCCTGGCGCTGCTGGCGGCGCTGCTCACGGGAGACTGGGAGACCGCGGACGCCTGCGAGGCACGGTACGTCCGGGAGGGCGGCGGGCTGGTGTCCGCCTACCTGCACTGGCACCTGGAGCGCGGTCTGCGCTCCCTGCGCTACGTCGAGAAGTAGAGAAGCAAGCAGACAAGCAGCAACGCAAGAGGAGACGAGAAACACATGGCCGTACGCGGGTTCCTGGGGCGGCAGCGTCGGGAGTACAAGGCGCCGGAGCCGCACCCGTCCGGCGCCCGCGCGCCGAAGCTCCCCGGCGAGCTGGTCCCCGAGCACGTGGCGATCGTCATGGACGGCAACGGCCGCTGGGCGAAGGAGCGGGGCCTGCCCCGCACCGAGGGCCACAAGGTGGGCGCCGAGCGGGTGCTGGACGTCCTCCAGGGCGGCGTCGAGATCGGTGTGCGCAACATCTCCCTGTACGCCTTCTCCACCGAGAACTGGAAGCGCTCGCCCGACGAGGTGCGCTTCCTGATGAACTTCAACCGCGACTTCATCCGCAGGACCCGCGACCAGCTCGACGAGCTGGGCATCCGGGTGCGCTGGGTGGGCCGGATGCCCAAGCTGTGGAAGTCGGTCGCCAAGGAGCTCCAGATCGCCCAGGAGCAGACGAAGGACAACGACCGCCTCACGCTGTACTTCTGCATGAACTACGGCGGACGCGCGGAGATCGCCGACGCGGCGCAGGCCCTCGCGGAGGACGTGAGGGCGGGCCGTCTCGACCCCTCGAAGGTCAACGAGAAGACCCTGCAGAAGTACATGTACTACCCGGACATGCCGGACGTGGACCTGTTCCTGCGCCCGAGCGGCGAGCAGCGCACGTCCAACTACCTGCTGTGGCAGAGCGCCTACGCGGAGATGGTCTTCCAGGACGTCCTGTGGCCCGACTTCGACCGTCGCGACCTGTGGCGGGCCTGCCTGGAGTTCGCCTCCCGGGACCGCCGCTTCGGCGGCGCGATCCCGAACGAGGAGCTCCTGGCCATGGAGGGCCGGCAGGAGTGACCAGCCCGTCCGGCGATCGAGGACGAGGCCGTTCAGGCCGAGAGGGGGGTCCGGGGGCGAAGCCCCCGGGCGGTCCCGTGACCCACCCGCACGTAGAGCCCGCTCACCCCGCGGCGCACTCCGCGCAGGTGCCGAAGATCTCCACCGTGTGGGCCACGTTCACGAAGCCGTGTTCCGCGGCGATGGCCTCCGCCCACTTCTCGACCGCGGGTCCCTCTACCTCGACCGCCTTGCCGCAGGCGCGGCAGACGAGGTGGTGGTGGTGTTCGCCGCTGGAGCAGCGGCGGTACACGGACTCGCCGTCGGAGGTGCGCAGCACGTCGACCTCGCCGGCGTCGGCGAGGGTCTGCAGGGTGCGGTAGACCGTGGTCAGCCCGACAGAGTCGCCCTTGTGCTTGAGCATGTCGTGGAGTTCCTGAGCGCTGCGGAACTCGTCGACCTCGTCGAGCGCCGCCGCCACGGCGGCGCGCTGCCTGGTGGCTCGGCCCTTCACGGGCGATCCAGCGGTCGTCACCGTTGCCTCCTCGCGTCTGCGCTGTGCCGGGCCATTGTGCCAGCCCGGACCGTGCGCGGTCAGACGCCGACTCCGTCGCCGCCCGCGCGGCTGGCTGGAATCGCGCACTCCGCCGGGTCCCCGGCGGGTTGCGCGGCGGCGGCCGCGCGGGCGCGGCGCCGGGCCAGCGGGGCGGCCAGGGCGGTCAGCACGAGGAAGGCGCCGATGGTCAGCAGCACGATCGTCGCGCCGGGCGGGACGTCCTGGTAGTACGAGGTGACCGTGCCGCCGGTCGTCACGCCGACGCCGATCGCGACGGCGATCGCGAAGGTCGCCGCGAAACTGCGGCTGAGCTGCTGGGCCGCCGCCACCGGCACCACCATCAGCGCCGACACCAGCAGCAGGCCGACGACCCGCATGGCGACGGTGACGGTGACCGCGGCGGTGACGGCCGTCAGCAGGTTCAGGGCGCGCACCGGCAGCCCGGTGACCCGCGCGAACTCCTCGTCCTGGCTGACCGCGAACAGCTGCCGGCGCAGTCCGACGGTGACGAGGACCACGAAGGCCGCCAGGACGCAGATCGCGGTCACGTCCGACTCCGACACCGTCGACAGCGAGCCGAAGAGGTACGACGTCAGGTTGGCGTTGGAGCCGGTCGGCGCGAGGTTGATGAACATCACACCGCCGGCCATGCCGCCGTAGAAGAGCATGGCGAGGGCGATGTCGCCGCGGGTCCTGCCGTACCAGCGGATCAGCTCCATGAGGACCGCGCCGAGGACGGAGACGGCGGTGGCCATCCAGACCGGGGACCACGACAGCAGGAAGCCGAGGCCGACGCCGGTCATCGCGACGTGGCCGATGCCGTCACCCATGAGGGCCTGGCGGCGCTGGACGAGGTAGATGCCGACGGCGGGGGCGGTGATGCCGACCAGGACGGCGGCGAGCAGCGCCCGCTGCATGAAGGCGTAGTCGAGGAAGTCCATCAGCTCAGCAGTCCCGTGCGGATCGGTTCGGTGCCCGCCGGAGCGTGCGGGTGTACGTGGTCGTGGCCGGGCAGTGCGTGCTGGCCGAGCGCCCGGGGCGGCGGCCCGTCGTGCGTGACGCAGCCGTCGCGCAGGACGACGGCCCGGTCGATGAGGGGCTCCAGGGGGCCCAGTTCGTGCAGGACGAGCAGGACGGTGGTGCCCTGGGCGACCTGCTCGCGCAGGGTGGCGGCGAGGACCTCCTGGCTGGCCAGGTCGACGCCCGCCATCGGCTCGTCCATGATCAGCAGCTCGGGTTCGGCGGCGAGCGCCCGGGCGATCAGCACCCGCTGGTGCTGGCCGCCGGAGAGCGCGTCGACGGAGTCCTTGGCGCGGTCGGCCATGCCGACGAGGTCCAGTGCACGGCGTACGGCCTCGTGGTCGGCCTTGCGCAGGACGCCGAAGCGGGCCCGGGACAGCCGCCCGGAGGAGACGACCTCGGTGACGGTCGCCGGGACGCCGCCCGCGGCCGTGGTGCGCTGCGGTACGTAGCCGAGGCGCGACCAGTCCCGGAACCGGCGCCGGTCGGTGCCGAACAGCTCGATGCGCCCGGCGCTGAGCGGCACCTGCCCGATGACGCTGCGCACGGCGGTCGACTTGCCGGAGCCGTTGGCGCCGAGCAGGGCGACGACCTCACCGCGGTGCACGGTGAGGTCGATGCCGCGCAGGACCGGGCGCGAGCCCAGTTCCGCGCGGACACCGCGCAGCGATATGACGGGCTCGCTCTTGGTGTCCATCACGCCCTCCGTGAAGATCATGCGGCTCCCAGGGCCGACTGCAGGGCCTTGAGGTTCGCCCTCTGGACCGCGAAGTAGTCGGTGCCGCGGGACTCGTCGGTGATGCCCTCGATCGGGTCGAGGACGTCCGTCTTCAGGTTCGCGTCCCGGGCCACGGTCTTGGCGGTCTTGTCGCTGACGAGCGTCTCGTAGAACACGGTGGTGACGCCGTCGGCCTTCGCCATCTTCTCAAGTTCCTTGACGCGCGCGGCGCTGGGCTCCGACTCGGGGTCGAGGCCGCTGATGGCCTCCTCGGTCAGGCCGTAGCGCTCGGCGAGGTAGCCGAAGGCGGCGTGCGTGGTGATGAAGACCTTGGTCTTCGTGGCGGCCAGGCCGTTCTTGAACTCGGTGTCCAGCGCGCCGAGCTTGGCGACCAGGTCGGCGGTGTTCTTCTTGTAGTCGGCCGCGTGGTCGGGGTCGGCCTTCTCGAAGGCCTTGCCGACGCCCTCGGCGACCTCGGCGTACTTCACCGGGTCGAGCCAGACGTGGGGGTCCTTGCCACCGGTCTCCTCGTGCCCGTGCTCGTCCTCGGCGGCGTGCTCGTCCTCGTGTTCGTCGGCGTGCTCGTCGGCGTGCTCGTCGGCGTGGCCGCCGACCTCGGTGCCGTGCTCCTCCAGCGTGGTGAGGGTCGTCGCGTCGATCTTCGTCTTGATCCCGGACTGGTCGACGGCCTCGTCGACCGTGGGCTGCAGGCCCTTGAGGAAGAGGGCCGCGTCGGACTCCTCCAGCTGGGCGCGCTGCCGCGTGCTGATCTCCAGGTCGTGCGGTTCCTGGCCGGGCTCGGTCAGGCTGGTGACCTTCACGTGGTCGCCGCCGATCTGCTCGGCGAGGAAGGCCATCGGGTAGAACGACGCGACGACGTCGAACTTCTCCGTGCCGCCGGCGGCCGCGCTGTCGGACGAGCAGGCGGAGAGGGTGCCGAGGCCGAGGGCGGTGACGGCCGCGAGGGCCATCCCGGATATGTGGTGTCGTCGTACGTTCATGACAGTCATTTTCAACAAATATGGAAACCGTTGTCAACAAAGTCGTGGATGGCGGCAGGGGAGAGGGCCCGGTGAGGATTTTCCCGGCGGGTCCGTCGTCCTCCGTGAAGCCTTGGACGGGTACCGATTTGGTCGAGGGGGAGCCCCCGCCGGTACCCTGGGGCAATTCTCTGGAAGCATCTCGCTTCGTCGCCCGTCGTCGTTATGAAGAGAGCACCGTGGCCGCCGACAAGATCGACACCATCGTCAGCCTGAGCAAGCGCCGTGGCTTCGTATTCCCCTGTAGTGAGATCTACGGTGGCCAGCGCGCCGCCTGGGACTACGGACCGCTGGGTGTCGAGCTCAAGGAGAACCTGAAGCGCCAGTGGTGGCGCTACATGGTGACGTCGCGCGAGGACGTGGTCGGCATCGACTCGTCCGTCATCCTGGCCCCCGAGGTCTGGGTCGCCTCCGGCCACGTCGCCACCTTCTCCGACCCGCTCACCGAGTGCACCTCCTGCCACAAGCGGTTCCGCGCGGACCACCTGGAGGAGGCCTACGAGGCCAAGCACAAGCGCCTGCCGGAGAACGGCCTGGCGGACGTGAACTGCCCGAACTGCGGCAACAAGGGCCAGTTCACCGAGCCCAAGCAGTTCTCGGGCCTGCTCTCCACCCACCTCGGCCCCACGCAGGACACCGGCTCCATCGCCTACCTGCGCCCCGAGACCGCCCAGGGCATCTTCACCAACTTCGCCCAGGTGCAGACCACTTCGCGCCGCAAGCCGCCGTTCGGAATCGCCCAGATGGGCAAGTCCTTCCGCAACGAGATCACGCCCGGCAACTTCATCTTCCGCACGCGCGAGTTCGAGCAGATGGAGATGGAGTTCTTCGTCAAGCCGGGCGAGGACGAGCAGTGGCAGGAGTACTGGATGGAGCAGCGCTGGAACTGGTACACCGGTCTCGGCCTGCGCGAGGAGAACATGCGGTGGTACGAGCACCCGAAGGAGAAGCTCTCCCACTACTCCAAGCGCACCGCCGACATCGAGTACCGCTTCCAGTTCGGCGGCAACGAGTGGGGTGAGCTGGAGGGCGTCGCCAACCGCACCGACTACGACCTCGGCGCCCACGCCAAGGCCTCCGGCCAGGACCTCTCCTACTTCGACCAGGAGGCCGGCGAGCGCTGGACGCCGTACGTCATCGAGCCCGCGGCCGGTGTCGGCCGCGCGATGCTGGCGTTCCTGCTCGACGCCTACGTCGAGGACGAGGCGCCCAACGCCAAGGGCAAGCTGGAGAAGCGCACGGTGCTGCGCCTCGACCACCGCCTCGCCCCGGTGAAGGTCGCGGTGCTGCCGCTGTCGCGCAACCCGGAGCTGTCGCCCAAGGCCAAGGGCCTCGCCCAGGCGCTGCGGCAGAACTGGAACATCGACTTCGACGACGCCGGCGCGATCGGCCGCCGCTACCGCCGCCAGGACGAGATCGGCACGCCGTACTGCGTCACCGTCGACTTCGACACGCTCGAGGACAACGCGGTGACCGTGCGCGAGCGCGACTCGATGAAGCAGGAGCGCGTGTCCCTCGACCAGATCGAGGGCTACCTGGCCGCCCGCCTGATCGGCGCCTGAGCCCCACCGGCGCACGAGGCCCCCGGCTCCCTTTCCGGAGCCGGGGGCCTCGTGCCGCGGCGGTGGAGCCCGCCGCGCCCGAGGGCCTCGCGCCCGGGGCCGGGTGTTTCGTTCGGATCGGGCCGGATCGGGGCGCGGTGCCAGGGCCCGTGAGCCCGGCATGATCCGAACGGGAGGTCCTAAGCCCGTGCGGGGTCCACCGTCGCCCGATGGGCCTGCGCCAGGTGCTCCTCCGCCTTCAGCCAGGGCAGGAACTGGGCGCCCTGGCGCCAGCCGCACGTGTCGCACCGGATCGTGCGCCGGCTTCCCTCCCGCCGGACCCGGACGACGTGCTCGCGCCCGTGCTGGTCCCAGCGGCTCACTTTGCTCGTGTTGATCTCCGACATGCTGCCTCCAGAAGCCGGCCCGGCTGAGAGTGTGCAACAAGTCCAACACCAACGGGGCGTTCCGCGGAGCGAGTTGGCCGGGCCGGGGGTTCCGGGGGACTTCATGGCAACCTGCGTACCGGGTCCGGGTCCGGCGGGGCGCGGCCGCACGCGGCCTCGCCGCGTGAGCGTGCCCGGCCCGTGACGAGGCGCCCGCCACCCCTGAGCCGGCCGCGGGGCGTCACGCGCCCGTCCCCGGGAGGCCCGGTCACGCGGCGCTGCCCGCCCGCCGCCCCGAATCCGGCCGCGGCCGCCGCCCGCACACCCCTGCGGAAACCCGCCCGCGGGGTGCTACGCCTTCAGCCCCGCATGCTCGCGGATCTCGGGGGCGGCCAGCCGTTCGGCCGTCCGCGCGGCCGTTCCCCGTGCCCACGGCCCGCTGCTCACCAGGCCCACCACCAGCACCAGCGCCCCGCACGCGGCGATGACCCACCATCCCGGCACCGCCGCCGCCACGAACGTCTCGCGGTACGCCGACGCCCCGATGCCCGCCGCGAGCACCGCCCCGACCACCGCGACCCCGAGGGTCTGGCCGAGCTGCCGGCTGGTGGAGGCGACGGCGGCGGCGACCCCGGCCTGGGTACGGGGCATCCCCGAGACCGCGGTGTTGGTGATGGGGGCGTTCACGAAGCCGAAGCCGATGCCGAACAGCACGTATCCGAGGAACAGCGTGGTGTCGGAGGTCTCCGCGTCGAACGCGGCGAACAGCACGCCGCTCGCGGTCATCGCGAGGCCGGCGACCAGCAGGGGCACCCGTGGCCCCCGGCTGCCGACGAGCCGCCCGGACAGGGGGGCGCACAGAAAGGTCGGCAGGGCCATAGGCAGCATCCACAGACCGGCGTGGAGGGCGTCGAGGCCGCGGACGTTCTGGAGGTACAGCGTGGACAGGAACAGGAACCCGCCGAGCGCCGCGAAGGCGCTGATCGCGATCACGGTCGCCCCGCTGAACGGCGCCGACCGGAAGAACCGCAGGTCGATGAGGGGTTCGTCGCGGCGGGGCTCGTAGCGCAGGAGGCCGAGCAGGGCGGCGAGGGCGACCGCGGCGAAGGGCAGGCTGACGCCGGGCCCGGCCTCGGGCGCCTCGATGATCGCGTACGTCAGGCTGCCGAAGAGGACGATGACCAGGAGCTGGCCGACCGGGTCGGGGCGGCGGGCCTTCGGGGCGCGGGACTCGGGGACGTACCGCAGGGTCAGCAGGAAGGCGCCGAGGCCGACCGGCAGGTTGACCCAGAAGATGGAGCGCCAGCCGACGGACTCCACCAGCAGGCCGCCGATCAGGGGGCCGGCGGCCATGGAGATCCCGACGACCGCACCCCACACGCCGATGGCGCGGGCGCGCTCGCGCGGGTCCGTGAACGTGTTGGTGATGATCGACATGGCGACCGGGTTGAGCATCGAGCCGCCGACCGCCTGCACCGTGCGGGCCGCGACCAGCAGGTCGAGGTCGGGGGCGAGGGAGCAGAGCAGGGAGCCGAGCGAGAACACCACCAGGCCCGCGAGGAAGACCTTCCTGCGGCCGATCCGGTCGGCGGTGGACCCGGCGAGCATCAGCAGGGACGCGAGGACGAGGGTGTAGGCGTCGATGGTCCACTGCAGACCGGAGGTGCCGGCGTGCAGGTCGCGCTGCATCGCGGGCAGGGCGACGTTGAGGATCGTGTTGTCGAGGCTCACGATCAGCAGGCTCATGCAGCAGATCGCGAGGACGAGCAGACGTCGTCGCTGGCTCAGCTCGGGCATGCGGTCATGGTACGCCGAGTTCAATAGTGCGGCTAACTAATGACCGTTACATGAGGGTCGTCGATGGGCGACAATGGGCGGATGTCCACGCCCGTTTCCCCCCTGCAGATCGGCCCGCACACCGTCCAGCCGCCGGTCGTCCTCGCCCCCATGGCCGGTATCACCAACGCGCCCTTCCGCACCCTGTGCCGCGAGTTCAGCGGGGGCAAGGGCCTGTTCGTGAGCGAGATGATCACGACCCGGGCGCTGGTCGAGCGCAACGAGAAGACCATGCAGCTGATCCACTTCGACGCGAGCGAGAAGCCGCGCTCGATCCAGCTGTACGGCGTGGACCCGGCGACCGTCGGCAAGGCCGTCCGCATGATCGCCGACGAGGGCCTGGCCGACCACATCGACCTGAACTTCGGCTGCCCGGTCCCGAAGGTCACCCGCAAGGGCGGCGGCTCCGCCCTCCCCTACAAGCGCAACCTGCTCCGCGCCATCCTCCGCGAGGCCGTCGGCGGCGCCGGGGACCTCCCCGTCACCATGAAGATGCGCAAGGGCATCGACGACGACCACATCACCTACCTCGACGCCGGCCGCATCGCCGTCGAGGAGGGCGTCACCGCCATCGCGCTGCACGGCCGCACCGCCGCCCAGCACTACGGCGGCACCGCCGACTGGGAGGCGATCGCCCGTCTGAAGGAGCACGTCCCGGAGATCCCCGTCCTCGGCAACGGCGACATCTGGTCGGCCGGGGACGCGCTGCGGATGGTGCGCGAGACGGGGTGCGACGGAGTGGTCGTCGGCCGCGGCTGCCTGGGTCGGCCGTGGCTGTTCGCGGACCTGGTCGCCGCCTTCGAGGGGCGTCCCCAGGACATCGCGCGGCCCTCCCTGCGCGAGGTCGCCGACATCATGGTCCGGCACGCCACCCTCCTCGGCGAGTGGATCGGCGACGAGTCCAGGGGCGTCGTCGACTTCCGCAAGCACGTCGCCTGGTACCTCAAGGGCTTCGCCGTCGGCTCCGAGATGCGCAGGCGTCTCGCGATCACGTCCTCCCTGGCGGAACTCCGCGCCGGACTCGACGAACTGGACCTCGACCAGCCCTGGCCCGCCGGTGCCGACGGCCCCCGCGGGCGCACCTCCGGCAACAACAGGGTCGTCCTCCCGGACGGCTGGCTGAAGGACCCCTACGACTGCGCGGGCGTCGGCGAGGAAGCCGAACTGGACACCTCCGGCGGCTGAAACCGCCCGGCGGGGTGAGCCCTCCCACGGCCCGCCGGGTCCGGGCCCGGGTCAGTCCTTCGTCGGACGCGGGGTCGACCCGTACGCCGTCAGGAAGCGGTCCCGGAAGAGGTCCATCCTCCAGACCGGGGCGTCCTGGGCCGGTTCGAGGCCGTCGGTCCACTTCCAGGCGGCGATCCGGTCGAGGACCGCCGGGTCCTTGGCCACGATCGAGACCGGCACGTCACGGTCGGCGTTCTCGCCGCTGACCCGGGCGATGGGCTGGTGGTCGCCGAGGAAGACCAGGACGGTGTCCTCGGTGCCGTAGCGCTCCAGCCACTGGGTGAGGGCGGTCACCGAGTACTCGATCGACCTGCCGTACGCCTCGCGGGACCTGGTCGAGTCGGCGATGACGTCGGACGCCTTCTCGCCGGCCCGCTGGATGCCGTCGAAGACCGAGCCGTCGCCCACCTCGTCCCAGCCGACCATCTCCGGGAGCGGGGCCCACGGCTGGTGACTGGAGGTCAGGATGATCTCCGACATCAGCGGCTTGTCGCGTTCCCTGCCGTGCTCCAGCCGCTGGAACGCCTCCAGGGCGTACTGGTCGGGCATCGTCGACCAGCTGAACTTCGGGCCCCGGTAGCCCATCTGGAAGGCGTTGTAGACCTTGTCGAGGCCGTAGTGCTTCTGCTCGGGCCACGCCTTCTGGATTCCGGGCATCACCCCCACCGTGTCCCAGGCCCCGGTCTTCTGGAAGATCTTCGGCAGGCTGAGGCGGTCGCTGTTCATGACCGTGCGGTAGCGCTGCTGGTTGTCGATCCACAGTCCGGACAGCGCGGTGGAGTGGCCGAGCCAGCTGCTGCCGCCGAAGGTCGCCGAGGTCAGCCAGCCGCTCTTGGCGCGGTAGCCGGCCTTCGCCAGCGTGGCGGTGCTCGCGGTGAGCGTCCGGCCGACGCCGGGGGACATGACCGGGTCCTCGATCGCGCTGCGGCCGTAGCTCTCGATGAAGGTGAAGATCACGTCCTTGCCGCGCAGGTCGGGAACGAGCTGGTCGGGCGGGGTGTCGCCGAAGGCGTCCACGCGGGCCTCCTTCGCGAACGCGGCCTCGTCCGCGAGGGTCTGCCGTACGTCCCTGGCCTTGACGGTGACGGCGCTGACCGCGCGGTTGAAGGCGAGCGGCAGTCCGGCGTACTGGACCGACAGGACGGAGCAGGTGATCCAGACCGTGCCGGCGATCAGCGTGCCGCGGGTCGCCGCGGGGACGTCGCGCGCCAGCACCTCGCTCAGCCGGACCGCCGCCAGCGCCATCACGACGAACAGCACGGCGATCAGCAGGAGCAGACCGATCGCGGCGCCGAGGGCCGTCGCCCCGCCCATCGAGTCCGCGACGTAGGACTGCGCGTCGTCCAGCAGGCCCCAGTCCAAGACCAGGTTGAAGCCGCGGCCCAGGTACTCGGAGTACGCCATGTCCAGGACGTTGACCACGGTCAGCGCCGCGAGGCCGGCCCCGAGCGCCGCCGCGGCCACCACCCGGGGACGGCGCGGCAGCGCCAGCAGCACGGCCGCCGAGACGACCGCCTCGCCGGGCAGCCGCAGAAGCCGGTCGGCCCGCAGGAGGCCCAGCTGGTTCGGCAGCACCATCGCCCCGAGCACGAGCACGAGGGCCAGCACGGTCGTCGTCCACCACAGCACGCGCGCCGCCCGCGGATGACGGCTCCGCCAGGCCCACCCGTACGCGATGCGGGAGGCGAGGGTGCGCGGCGGCGCGGTTCCGCTCCCCGGCGCCCCGGGCTCCCCGGCCGTCTCGGCGCCGTCGGGCGAGCCGTCGCGGGAGTCGGGCAGGTCACGAGACCGTGTGAAGACAGGCACCCGAGGGGGTCCTTCCGTACGAAGCCGGGCGGATCGGCGGATCCGGTGGTGGGGCCGGATCCGCCACCGTTTCGTACGGCGTGCCCGGGCCCGGCGTTCACCGGTTCCGGCCAGTGGTCGGCAAACACCGGGCGAACGCCCGGCCATGTGCGACGCCAGGGCCTGTCCGGCGGATCGAGCCGGAGGAAACCGGCGGTGCCCTGGAGCCAGGATGGGCGGGGTCCGGTGCGTCCGGCTGCAGGGCGCGGGAGGGCGTCGACGCGGTGGGGGCGCCTCCCGGCCGAAGGCCGGGGGACGTCGGCAACCGACGACGACGCCGCCGGTGGCACCCCCTTCCGGGGGAGGGCGTGCCGGACGCCGCGTCCGCGGCATGATCCGCCGGACAGGCCCTACGCTCCGCCCACCGCCGTGAGCAGGGCCAGCGGGGCCGCCGCCGCGCGGGACTCCCGCACGCACGCGTGCGGGTACGGCACCGGTTCCGCGTGGGTGTCGCGGCCGTAGCCCGCGAGCACCTCGGGCAGCCGGTGGCCGGTCGCGGTGGCCGCGTCGACCAGCCCGTGCGCGACGGTGCGGGCCTCGTCGTGCAGGCCGTAGCGGGCCAGCCCCAGGGCGATCAGCGCGTTGTCGTGCGGCCACACCGAACCGCGGTGGTACGACAGCGGGTGGTACGCCGGCTGCCCGGCCGCCAGCGTGCGCACGCCCCAGCCGGAGAAGAAGTCCGGCTCCAGCAGCCGCCGGCCGACCAGCTCGCCGTACTCCTTGTCCAGCAGCCCCGACCACAGCAGGTGGCCGGCGTCCGAGGCGAGCGCGTCGACCTGGCGGCCCTCGCCGTCCAGCGCGAGCGCCGGGAAGGAGCGCTCGTGCATCCAGAAGTCCCGCTGGAAGCGGTCGCGCAGGTCGGCGGCGGCCTGTTCGAGCAGGGCCGCGTAGGTGTCGTCCCGCCACGCCGCGCGCGCCACGGACGCGGTCCGGCGCAGCGCGTCGTACGCGTAGCCCTGGGCCCCGGCCGCCGTCACCGGGCCCGAGGGGCGGGTGCCGTCGGCCGAACAGATGGCGCCGGGGGAGTCCTTCCAGTTCTGGTTGGCGAGGCCGCCCTGGTCGGCGCGGTAGACCAGGTAGCCGCGCGAGGTGAGGCCGCCGTGGTCGAGCATCCAGCCGACGGCCGCGCGGGCGTGCGGCTCCAGCCGGCGGGCGAGGGCCGCGTCGCCGGTCTGTTCGACGTAGGCGCCGAGCAGGACGAGGAAGAGCGGGGTGGCGTCCACCGAGCCGTAGTAGCGGCGGTAGGGGACCTGGTGGAAGTGGGCGAGTTCGCCGTGCCGCACCTCGTGGACGATCTTGCCGGGCTGGGCGACCGACTCCGGGCCGGTCTCGGTGGCCTGGGCCGCGGCCAGCGCGAGGAGCGTGGCGGCGGCCGGGGCGGGCCGGTAGGGCAGTGCGAAGAGCGAGGTGAGCAGGGCGTCGCGGCCCAGCAGGGTCAGGAACCAGGGGGCACCGGCGGCCGGGACGCGCAGCTCCTCCCCGTCCGGCCCGGTCGCGGGGACCTGGAGCGCGGCCAGGTCGGCGAGGCCCCGCGCGCAGGCGGCCGCCAGTTCGGGCCAGCCGGTGGGGAAGGCCACGCCCTCCACGAACTCGCCCTCCCGCACGAGCAGTTTCGCGGTCAGCGCGGCGGGGGAGCTGGGGACGCGCAGGGCCCGCTTCTCGCCGTGCGGGCGGGCCATCACCCGCAGCGTCAGTTCGGCCGAGCCGTGCGGCTCCAGTTCCAGGGTCCACACCAGGCGGCGGGCGCCGGTGCCGGTCTCCTCCACGCCGTCCGGCGCGGGGTCGGCGGTCACCGTCGTGAGGGACCGCCACTCGCCGCGCCGGTAGTCGAACTCCACCCCGTCGTCGAGGATCCGGCGGCGGCGGACCGCACCGGTCTTGGCGTAGGTGCGGTGGTCGGAGCGGAGTTCGAACTGGTCGGTGAAGTCGGCGTCGACGGTGAGCGCCAGCCGGACCGTCAGCGGCACCGGACGGTTGCCGACCACCCGCAGCGACTCGACGAACGAGCCGTCGCCCACCGCCTGTTCGCGGAAGAGCGTGCACGACGGCGGCTCCGTGCGGCCGCCGCGCGGTACGAGCACACAGCGCGCCGCGTCCCCGTCCGCGACGGGCACGAGCACCTCGGGCACGGCCCCGTCCACGGTGAGCTGCCAGCGGCTGAGGTGGCGCGCGTCCCTGACGAACATCCCGTCGGGGGATCCGGCGCCGCGCACGCCGCTGATGTCCCCGCGGTCACCGACGGCGGCGAACGTCCCGCCGTACACGAGCAGATGATGCCGGTCCGTCATCCCCGGTCCCCTCCCTTGAACGAGCTGTCGTCCCTGACGATGTCCGTGCCGCACGGCACGCCTTCGGTGTCGTGCAGCAGGTCGAGCATGAGCGCGGCGGTCCAGCTGAAGCCGGTCGCCCCGCAGGCTTCGCCGGTGTACGGGTCGACGTACTCGGCGAAGTCCGAGGAGTCGGCGAGGTCCAGCACGGCCTCGCGCAGCGCGTCCGCGTCCGCGCGCTCGCCGTGCAGCCGCAGGCCCCGCTCGACGAGCCAGGCGGTGTTGAACCAGGCCGGCCCCCGCCAGTAGCGGTGCGGGTCGAAGGCCTCGCCGAGCAGGTCGTAGCTGGGGGCGAGACGGGTGGTGACACCTACCCCGAAGTGCGGGCCGCGCAGGGTGCGCACGAGAGCGGAGACGATCTCGCGGGGCAGCGCGGGCAGCAGCAGCGGGACCAGGCCGGCGACCCCGCGCTCCCGGATCAGGCCGTCGCCGCGCAGGTCCCGGCAGAGGAACAGACCCTCGGCGGGGTCCCACAGCCGCTCCACGAGCGCCGCCGTCAGCCGCTCCGCGCGCGCGTGCCGGGCGGTGCCGGTGGCCCCCAGCTCCCGCGCGATCCGGGCCAGCGCGTGCTCGGAGGCGATGAGCAGGGCGTTGAACGCGGGGTCCTCGACGGCGAAGGCGCCCGGCCCGGCCTCCCTCCCCCCGCCCGGCCCGGCCTCCCTCCCCCCGCC
This sequence comes from Streptomyces sp. NPDC048734, assembly GCF_043198675.1. Classification (NCBI taxonomy): domain Bacteria; kingdom Bacillati; phylum Actinomycetota; class Actinomycetes; order Kitasatosporales; family Streptomycetaceae; genus Streptomyces; species Streptomyces sp. NPDC048734. The sequence continues at coordinate 565,226 of NZ_JBICUZ010000001.1, forward strand.
CGGCCCGGCCTCCCTCCCCCCGCCCGGCCCGTCCCGGTACCCCCCGTCCCGGTAGTCCGTCGCCAGCCGCACGTACCGCCCGTAGTCCAGGTCCGTCGGCCGGTCCTGCGGCGCCCCGTGGGCGAGGTCGGCGCGCCGGAAGGAGCGCGCCGGGGCCGGGGTGATCCGGGCGAGCGGCGCGTCCCAGGAGGGAGCGTTGTCCATCCCCTGCTCCCAGGGGTGCACGACCGACGCCAGACCGCCGCCGCCCAGGTCCCGCCGGTGCAGCAGATAGCGGTGCCAGGCGGCCAGCCGGGGGTACACCCGGGCGAGGAAGCCGCGCGCCCGGGACAGCCCGGGGTCGGCGCGGTGCACCAGCCAGGCCGCCAGCGCGTGCACCGGTGGCTGCACGATGCCGGAGGTCTGTACGGTGCGCGGGGCGCCCGCAGCGCGCCCCGCGGTCGAGGAGCGCCAGAAGTCGGGGCTCGGGAAGTACGCGTCGAGCGGTACGGAGGGGTTGAAGACGATGTGCGGGATGCGCCCGTCGCCCCACTGGGCGTCCAGCAGCGTCTCCAGCTCGGTCTGCGCCCGGCGCGGGGAGACGTGCCGCAGCCCGATCGCGACGAACGCCGAGTCCCAGGACCACTGGTGCGGGTACAGGCCGCGGGAGGGCACCGTCGAGGTTCCCGTCCAGTTGCCGTCCAGCACCTCCACGGCCCTGAGGTGCGGCGACCCGGCCGAAGTGGTCGGATCGTATACGGAGGGGTGCTCCGCGGGACGGGCGACGAGCTGGGCAGTGCGATCCACTCGGGCTCCCCGAAGAACGACGACGAGGCCACCGCCGACAGGTTCGGCAGTGGCTACCGTGGGGTTACGTCTATTTAACACGCAGAACTCAATATGTAATGCAGGATTGAGAAACACAAGGGGGTGCGCATGACCGGACAGCCCGGACGGACGGGCAGGGGTGGCGGTCAGGCCGGCGCCGGAGACCTGCTCGCGCTGGTACGCACCGGCCGGGCCACCACGCGCGGTGCCCTCCAGCAGGTCACCGGACTCTCCCGGGCCACGGTCGGACAACGCCTGGACCGCCTCTTCCGCGCGGGCTGGCTGCGCGAGGGCGCGGGCGGCCCCGTCGACTCCCCGCTGGGCGGCCGCCCCTCCATCACGCTCGAGTTCGACGACGCGCACGCCGTCGTCCTCGCCGCCGACCTCGACACCCGGCACGCGCGCGCGGCCGTGCTGTCCCTGACCGGCGAGGTCCTCGCCGAGCACGCGGGCACGCTGGCCGTCGAGGACGGTCCGGACGCCGTGCTCGGCGAGCTGGGCGGCTGGTTCGCGGAACTGCTGGAGAAGGCCGGTCACCGCGCGGAGGAGGTGTGCGGCATCGGCCTCGCCGTGCCCGGCCCGGTCGACAGCGAGACCGGCCTGGTGGTCCAGCCGCCGATCATGCCCGGCTGGGACGGCTACGACATCCGCGGCCGGCTCGCCAGGGCGTTCACGGAACGCACGGGCACCGCACCCGTCCCCGTCCTCGTCGACAACGACGCCAACCTCATGGCCTACGGCGAGCAGCGCACCGGATACCCCGACTGCTCGGCGTTCGTGCTGGTCAAGGTGTCCACCGGGATCGGCGCCGGGATCGTGGTGGGCGGCGAGATCTTCCGGGGCGCCGACGGTGGCGCCGGCGACATCGGGCACATCCGGGTGGGCTCCGAGGCGCTGTGCCGCTGCGGCTCCCACGGCTGTCTCGCGGCCGTCGCCGGCGGCGCCGCGGTGGCCCGCAGACTGGCCGGCACCGGGGTGCCCGCGTCCTCCGGCTCGGACGTGCGGGACCTGCTCGCCGCCGGGCACCCGGGCGCGGCCGCGCTGGCCCGCGAGGCCGGGCGCCAGGTCGGCGACGTGCTGGCGACCGTCGTGACACTGCTCAACCCGGGCGTGCTGATGATCGCCGGGGACCTCGCCGGCACCTCCTTCGTCACCGGTGTGCGCGAGCTGCTGTACCAGCGGGCGCTGCCCCGCTCCACGGCCCGGCTGGAGGTGGTGACCTCACGGCTGGGGGAGCGGGCGGGGCTGGTGGGGGCCGGCGCGCTGGTGGTGGAGCACCTGTACGCGCCCGCGCGGGTGGAGGAGCGCCTGCTGGCGCTGGGCGTGTGAACGGGGGCGGCCGCCGGGCGCGTGAACGGGGGCGGCCGCCGGGTGGAGGACCGCGGCCGGTGCCGGGCGCGGGCGTGTGGACGAGGACCGACGCCGGGCGGACGACCGCGGCCGTGCCGGACGGCGGGCGTGTCACGAGCACGTTTCCGTTCCGGGACGGGCCGGGTCGCGTCCGCGGGGGCGTCCGGATGGTGAAATCCGGCGGCCTGTGGAAGCGTGATTCTCGCCACCCTTGATAGGGGTAGCGCTCAGATGAGCGATGCGCGCTCGTTTGCACTTCCTCAAGGGGTGGCACTCAGTGCCACCCCTTGATCGTTCATCGATCGAAATCAAGCGTGACAGCGAGCGCTCATGTGAGCGTCAAATCGGGCGTACGGAAGGGGATGTGTTCAAGAGGTGAAAGCATCGGCCGCTCCGCGCTTGCCAAGCTTTGACTTTCGATCCGGTGGCGGACGACTGGTTACAGGCGCATGACGCACAAGTGGACGTACCCAGGTGCCTTCGATCTGGGTATGTTCCTGGCCGTCAGGGCAGCCACCGCGTCCTCGAGGAGTCGAGACCCGTGTCGGAAAACAAAGATCTCCCGGTAGCCGGAACGGCCACGAGCGTTGAGGCCGTGAAGTTCGTTTACGACTTCACCGAGGGCAACAAGAACCTCAAGGACCTTCTCGGGGGCAAGGGCGCCAACCTCGCCGAGATGACCAACCTCGGCCTGCCGGTGCCGCCCGGCTTCACCATCACCACCGAGGCCTGCAAGGTCTACCTCGACAGCGGCGAGGAACCGGCGGCACTGCGTGACGAGGTGAGTGCGCACCTCGACGCCCTGGAAGAGAAGATGGGCAAGAAGCTCGGCCAGGCCGACGACCCCCTGCTCGTCTCCGTCCGCTCCGGCGCCAAGTTCTCGATGCCCGGCATGATGGACACCGTCCTCAACATCGGCCTCTCCGACAGGTCGGTCCAGGGCCTGGCCAAGCAGGCCGGCGACGACCGCTTCGCCTGGGACTCCTACCGGCGCCTCATCCAGATGTTCGGCAAGACCGTCCTCGGCGTCGACGGCGACCTCTTCGAGGAGGCGCTGGAAGCCGCCAAGGCGGCCAAGAAGGTCACGGTCGACACCGAGCTGGAGGCCGCCGACCTCAAGAAGCTCGTCACCAGGTTCAAGAAGATCGTCAAGACCGAGGCCGGCCGGGACTTCCCGCAGGACCCGCGCGAGCAGATGGACCTCGCCATCCACGCGGTCTTCGACTCCTGGAACACCGACCGCGCCAAGCTCTACCGCCGCCAGGAGCGCATCCCGCACGACCTGGGCACCGCCGTCAACGTCTGCTCGATGGTCTTCGGCAACCTCGGCCCCGACTCCGGCACCGGCGTCGCCTTCACCCGCGACCCCGCCTCCGGCCACCAGGGCGTCTACGGCGACTACCTCCAGAACGCCCAGGGCGAGGACGTCGTCGCCGGCATCCGCAACACGGTCCCGCTCGCCGAGCTGGAGGCCATCGACAAGAAGTCGTACGACCAGCTGATGCAGATCATGGAGACGCTGGAGAACCACTACAAGGACCTCTGCGACATCGAGTTCACCATCGAGCGCGGTCAGCTGTGGATGCTCCAGACCCGGGTCGGCAAGCGTACGGCCGGCGCGGCCTTCCGCATCGCCACCCAGCTCGTCGACCAGGGCCTCATCGACGAGACCGAGGCCCTCCAGCGGGTCAACGGCGCCCAGCTCGCCCAGCTGATGTTCCCCCGCTTCGACGAGCAGGCCAAGACCGCGCAGGTCGGCCGCGGCATCGCCGCCTCCCCGGGCGCCGCGGTCGGCAAGGCGGTCTTCGACTCCTACACCGCCGTCAAGTGGTCCCGCTCGGGCGAGAAGGTCATCCTGGTCCGCCGCGAGACCAACCCCGACGACCTCGACGGCATGATCGCGGCGGAGGGCATCCTCACCTCGCGCGGCGGCAAGACCTCGCACGCCGCGGTCGTCGCCCGCGGCATGGGCAAGACCTGTGTCTGCGGCGCGGAGGAGCTGGAGGTCGACACCAAGCGCCGCCGGATGACGGTGCCCGGCGGGCACGTCGTCGAGGAGGGCGACCTGATCTCGATCGACGGCTCGTCCGGGAAGGTCTACCTCGGCGAGGTCCCGGTGGTCCCCTCCCCCGTCGTGGAGTACTTCGAGGGCCGCATGCACGCCGGCGCCAACGACGCCGACGAGCTGGTCGAGGCCGTGCACCGGATCATGGCGTTCGCCGACCGCAAGCGCCGCCTGCGGGTCCGCGCCAACGCCGACAACGCCGAGGACGCGCTGCGTGCCCGCCGGTTCGGCGCCCAGGGCATCGGCCTGTGCCGCACCGAGCACATGTTCCTCGGCGACCGCCGCGAGCTGGTCGAGCGCCTGATCCTCGCGGACACGGAGACCGAGCGCGAGGACTCGCTGAAGGCGCTCCTGCCGCTCCAGAAGAAGGACTTCGTGGAGCTGTTCTCGGCGATGGACGGCCTGCCCGTCACCATCCGCCTCCTCGACCCGCCGCTGCACGAGTTCCTCCCCGACATCACCGAGCTGTCGGTGCGCGTGGCCCTCGCGGAGTCCCGCCAGGAGCCCCACGAGAACGAACTGCGCCTGCTCCAGGCGGTCCACCGCCTCCACGAGCAGAACCCGATGCTGGGCCTGCGCGGCGTACGCCTCGGCCTGGTCATCCCCGGCCTGTTCACCATGCAGGTCCGCGCCATCGCCGAGGCCGCGGCCGAGCGCAAGAACGCCAAGGGCGACCCGCGGGCCGAGATCATGATCCCGCTCGTCGGCACCGTCCAGGAGCTGGAGATCGTCCGCGAGGAGGCCGACCAGGTCGTCGCCGAGGTCGAGGCGGCGACGGGCGTGTCGCTGAAGCTGTCGATCGGCACGATGATCGAGCTGCCGCGCGCCGCGCTGACCGCCGGTCAGATCGCGGAGGCGGCGGAGTTCTTCTCCTTCGGCACGAACGACCTCACCCAGACCGTGTGGGGCTTCAGCCGCGACGACGTCGAGGCCTCCTTCTTCACCGCCTACCTGGAGAAGGGCATCTTCGGGGTCTCCCCCTTCGAGACCATCGACAAGGACGGCGTCGGCTCCCTCGTGAAGGCCGCCGCCGAGGCCGGCCGCGCGACCCGCCCCGACCTGAAGCTCGGCGTCTGCGGCGAGCACGGCGGCGACCCGGAGTCCGTGCACTTCTTCCACGAGGTCGGCCTCGACTACGTGTCCTGCTCCCCCTTCCGCATCCCGGTCGCCCGCCTCGAGGCGGGCCGGGCGGCCACCCAGTCGGAGGGCAGCGACCACCGCTGAGCCGGGGGGTGGGGGACGGTCCCCCGACGGTCCGTCCCCCACCCCTCTCCACACCCGGAGCCGCCGCGGTCCCCGACCCTCAGCACCGATCGCGGCGGCTCCGGCGCACCGAGAGAGGGCGGCACCCTGTGCGGGGGTGCCGCCCTCTCGTGTCGTTCTCGGCCTGCGCGGCCCCGCGCGGTCCCTACTCGCAGCCCGTCCCGTCGCCGTCCCGGTCCAGGTGCCTGCCGTAGCCCGGGTCGCCCGCGTGGACGGGGGCCGCGCCCGCGGCCCGGGCCTCGGTGCAGTTGGCGTAGTAGGCGGTGCCGGAGCCGTCCGAGCCGCCGGAACCGCTGTCGCCGGAGCCGCTGTCGTCGTTCGCCGCCGCCTCCGCCGTGACCGTCTTGGTCACCCTCACCGTCTCCGTCGCGGTCACCGTCTCCGTCGGCGCCGGGGCGGCCTTCGCGGTGGCGGTGGCCGTCGCCGTCGCCGTTGTCGTCACCGTGACCGTCGGCCGGGGCTTGGCGGACAGGGGTTCCGCGTCCGTCGTGGAGTCCTCACCGCTGCTGCCCATGCCGACCCCGATGAACAGGGCGAGGGCGAGCGCGGGCAGGACGTAGCGCTTGCGGGCCCATCTCGGTGCGGGCCGGGTGGTGGTGTACGGGTTGCTCATGTCGTCCCCCTGAGACGCTGGTGCCAGGGGGACGACCGTAGGGCGCCGGGACGGAGCGTGAAGGCTTCGTGGCTGATCCGTGATGAAGATGTGTGAGGCATCCGTCCGGGTGGGCGGGCCCGCGGGCTCAGGGAGCGGGCGTCCGGCCGGTGGGGACGGTGCCCACGACGGGGTCAGGCCCGGAACGGCCCCTTCACCTCGTACGTGATGCCGCCGGAGGAGCTGCCCGAGGTGCCGCGCTGGCTGGAGAAGTACAGGCGGGTGCCGTCGGGGGAGAAGGCCGGGCCGGTGATCTCCGAGCCCGACTGGCCCTCGACGCGCAGGAACGGGGCGACCACGTCGGCCGGGGTGATCACGCAGATCTCCATGGTGCCGCCGTCCTCCGCGACGAACAGGTCGCCGGAGGCGGAGCCGGTGATGTTGTCGACCCCGGTGAGCGGGGCCGTGCCGGAGACCAGGGAGTCGTCGTAGGCCAGCTGGTAGGTGTTGTTCGCCAGGTCGAGCTGCCAGACCCGGTTGTCGCCCTTCGTGGTGAACCAGACGGTGTCGTCCGCGTAGTGGCAGCCCTCGCCGCCGTTGAAGGACTTGGCGCCGGACACCTGGGTGCGGGTGGTGGTGGGGGAGCCGTCCGGGTCGGGGACGTCCGCCCAGGTGAAGGAGCCGGACGTGGCGCTGCCGGCGACCATCACCTGGAGCGTGCCGGACGCCAGGCTGCCCCAGGTCGTCGGCACGAAGCGGTAGAAGCGGCCGTTCGTCTCGTCCTCGGTCAGGTAGACCACCTCGCGTACCGGGTCGGCGGCGGCCGCCTCGTGCTTGAAGCGGCCCATCGCCGGCCGTCGCACGGCCGCGTCCACGCCCCACGGGTCCGTCTCGTAGACGTAGCCCAGCGACACCTCCTCGCACGACAGCCAGGTGTTCCACGGGGTCTTCCCGCCCGCGCAGTTCTGCCGCGTGCCGGACAGGATGCGGTACGCGCCGGTCACCGCGCCCGTCGAGGAGAACCGCACCGCGCTCGCCCCGCCGGACGGATTGATCTCCGAGTTGGAGACGTAGATCCAGCCGGTGCCATCGGCGTAACAGGCGCCCCCGTCAGGGGCGTTGTGCCACGTGTACGACGTGCCGGGCACCGTCTGCCCGGAGCGGGCGATCACCCGGCTGGTGAAGCCGCTCGGAAGCCTGATGCCGTTGGCGTCCGGCGAGCCGAGCGCCCCGTACGGGCTCGTGCCGGGCTGTGCCGGCGCGGCGTACGCGGCGCCGCGCCACAGGGTTCCGCCGAGCACGGCGGAGGACCCGCCGAGGACGGCCGCACGCAGGAGGGTACGACGTTCCACGCTCACTCCCAAGGGGTGTCGTGACACCCCGCGGCCGGCCGGCCGCGGGGTCGTGCGGTCAGGGAGACTACGAGCGCGGGGTGACTGTGTCGTGGACACGCTGTGACGGGGAGATGCCTAGGCTGGGGACAGCAGCGGAGGGAGCACGGCCATGAACGGCTGGAACACGCACGACATCCCCGACCAGAGCGGCCGCACCGCCGTCGTCACCGGCGCCAACGGCGGGCTCGGCTACGTCACCGCGCGCGAGCTGGCCCGGAAGGGGGCGAGGGTCGTCCTCGCCTGCCGCAGCGAGACCCGGGGGCGGGCGGCCGTGGCCCGCCTGACCGGTGAAGTGCCGGGAGCGGAGGTGGAGTTGGGGCGGCTGGACCTCGGTGACCTCGCCTCCGTCCGGGAGTTCGCCCGGCCGTACGCCCGGCTCGACCTGCTGGTCAACAACGCGGGCGTGATGGCGATGCCGTACGGCACGACCGCCGACGGGTTCGAGACGCAGTTCGGCGTGAACCACCTCGGCCACTTCGCCCTCACCGGACTGCTCATGCCCGGGCTGCTCGTCGCACCCCGGGCCCGCGTGGTGACCGTCTCCAGCATGGCCCACCTGCTCGGCACCATCGATCCCGGAGACCTCAACAGCGAACGGAAATACCGGCGTTGGATCGCCTACGGCCGTTCCAAGACCGCCAACCTGCTGTTCACGCACGAGCTGGCGCGCCGGCTGGAGGCGTCCGGCGCGCAGGTGACCGCGGCGGCCGCGCATCCCGGATACGCGGCGACCGGCCTCCAGACGGCCGGACCGCGGGCGCGGGGCAGCCGGGCGGCCGAGCGGCTGATGTCCGCCGGCAACCGCGTCTTCGCCCAGTCCGCCGAGGCGGGCGCCCTGCCCGTCCTGTACGCCGCGACCGCGCCGGACGTGCGCCCCGACTCCTTCACCGGCCCGTCCCTGGCGATGTGGCGAGGGGCTCCCGCGCCCTCGTGGCGGGCGCCCTGGACCCTCGACGACCGGGCGGGCCGCCGCCTGTGGACGGAGTCGGAACGGCTGACCGGAGTGTCGTACGACAGCCTCGACGGCTGACCGGGCACCCGCGCCGACTTCCGCGCGGACGCCCGGTCAGCCGGTCGCCCGGTCAGTTTGCGAGGCCGGTCGACCGGGCGCTCGGCCGACCGGACCTCAGCCCGCCGCCCGCACCTCGTACGTCGTGATGCGGACCGCGTCGTCGTCCAGGCACTGCCCGCTGCGCAGGTCGAAGCGCTGCTTGAGCAGGGGTGAGGCGACGAACGGCCGCCCCTGCGCCGAGCCGGTCAGGCCGCGGGAGAGGACCGCCGCGCCGCTGAACGGGTCGCGGTTGTCCACCGCGTACAGCTCCCCCGCCCGGTCCCGGAACAGGGCCGCCTGGCGGCCGTCCGGCAGGAGCGCCGCCACGCCGCGGCCGGGGACCAGCAGGCTCAGGTCGCAGACCGTGAACCAGTCCTCGCCGAGCTGGAGCTGCACCTTCAGGTCGGTCGTCTCGAGTGCCAGGGTCATCGCTGGGCGCTCCCTTCCAGGGGACGGTGGCCGATGGAGAGCAGCGGCAGATCGGGCTTGATCTGGTCGCGCTCGGGGACGAAGCCGACGACCGGGTCAGGGGTGTCCGGCGCGTTGACGAAGGACACGAACCGGGCCAGCTTCTCGGGGTCGTTGATGGTGGTCGCCCACTCGTCGGCGTAGTTGGCCACGTGCGCGGCCATCAGGGACTCCAGCTCCTCGCAGATGCCGAGGGAGTCCTCCACGACCACGTCCCGCACGTGGTCCAGGCCGCCGGGGATGCGCTCCAGCCAGGTCGAGGTGCGCTCCAGCCGGTCGGCGGTGCGGATGTAGAACATCAGGAACCGGTCGATCAGACGGATCAGTTCGGCGTCGGTGAGGTCCTGGGCGAGGAGGTCGGCGTGGCGCGGGGTGGCGCCGCCGTTGCCGCCGACGTACAGGTTCCAGCCGTTGGAGGTGGCGATGATGCCGAAGTCCTTCGACTGGGCCTCGGCGCACTCGCGTGCGCAGCCGGAGACGGCGGACTTCAGCTTGTGCGGGGAACGCAGGCCCCGGTAGCGCAGCTCCAGGTCGATCGCCATGCGGACGGAGTCCTGGACGCCGTAGCGGCACCAGGTCTGGCCGACGCAGGACTTCACGGTGCGCAGGGACTTGCCGTAGGCGTGGCCCGACTCGAAGCCGGCGTCGACCAGGCGGGCCCAGATCAGGGGGAGCTGTTCCACGCGGGCGCCGAACATGTCGATCCGCTGACCGCCGGTGATCTTCGTGTAGAGACCGAAGTCGCGGGCGATCTCGCCGATGACGATCAGGCCCTCGGGGGTCACCTCACCGCCGGGGATGCGCGGCACCACCGAGTAGGAGCCGTTCTTCTGGAGGTTGGCGAGGAAGTGGTCGTTGGTCTCCTGCAGCGCCGCCTGCTCGCCGTCCAGGACGTAGCCGCTCGCGCCGATCACGGGGGCGAGGGAGGCGATGATCGAGCCGATCGCGGGCTTGCAGACGTCGCAGCCGTCGCCGCCCCGCGCGCCGTCGCGGCCGTAGCGGTCGAGCAGGTCCTGATAGGTGTTGACGCGCAGGGCGAAGACGATCTCGTACAGCTCCTCGCGGGTCTGCGCGAAGCAGCCGCACAGGCCCTTGTCGACCTCGACGCCGCTCGCCTCCAGCTCGGCGGTGACGAGCTGGCCGAGGACCTTGACGCAACTGCCGCAGCCGGTACCGGCCTTGGTGCACTTCTTCACCTCGGGCACGGTGGTGCAGTGGTGCTCGGTGACCGCGTCGCGGATGGTGCCCTTGGTGACGTTGTGGCAGGAGCAGATCACCGCGTCGTCGGGGAGCGCGGACGGGCCGAGCCGCTCGCCGCCGCCGGCCCCGGCGGGCAGGACCAGCGACTCGGGGGAGATCGGCGGGACGGAGCCGGTGAGGGCGCGCAGGGTGCCGTAGGCGTCGGCGTCGCCGATCAGGATGCCGCCCAGCAGGGTGCCGTCGCGGCCGATGACCAGCTTCTTGTACAGGCCCGAGCGGGAGTCGGAGTACACGACGTCCAGGCAGTCCTCGGCGGTGCCGTGCGCGTCGCCGAAGGAGGCCACGTCGACGCCGAGCAGCTTCAGCTTGGTGGAGAGGTCGGCGCCGGTGAACGACTTCTGCTCGCCCTCGTCGGCGGCGATGGCCGCGGCCGCCGTCTCGGCCTGCTCGTAACCGGGGGCGACCAGGCCGTACACCCGGCCGTCGGCGGCCAGCGCGCACTCGCCGATCGCGAAGACGTGCGGGTCGGCGACGGTGCGGCACCGCTCGTCGACGGCGATGCCGCCGCGCTCGCCGACCGTGAGGCCGCAGGCGCGGGCCAGCTGGTCGCGGGGGCGGACACCGGCGCTGAACACCACCAGGTCGGTGGCCAGTTCGGAGCCGTCGGACAGCTTCATGCCGGTGACGGCACCGGAGGCGTCCGTCACGATCTCCTGGGTGCCGACGCCCGTGTGGACGCTCAGCCCCATCTCCTCGATGGTGCGCAGCAGGGCCGCGCCGCCTCCCTCGTCGACCTGCACCGGCATCAGGCGCGGCGCGAACTCCACGATGTGGGAGGTGAGTCCGAGGCCCTGCAGCGCGCCCGCGGCCTCCAGGCCGAGCAGACCGCCGCCGACCACCGCGCCCGTCGTGGCCCGCGACCTCGCGTACTCCTCGATGGCGAGGAGGTCCTCGATCGTGCGGTAGACGAAGCAGCCCTCGGCGTCCTTGTTCGGGACCGGCGGCACGAACGGGTAGGAGCCGGTGGCCAGCACCAGCACGTCGTAGTCGACGACCAGGCCCGAACGGGCGGTCACCCTGCGGGCGTCGCGGTCGACGCTCTCCGCCGGGTCGCCGACGTGCAGCTCGATGCCGTGGGCCTCGATGAACCCCATGTCGGTCAGGGAGAGGTCCTCGGGCGTCTTCCCCGAGAAGTACGAGGTGAGCTGGACGCGGTCGTACGCGGGGCGCGGCTCCTCGCACAGCACGACCACGCGGTGCGTGGCGGTCAGGCCGCGGTCGGCGAGCGCCTCGAGGAAGCGCTGTCCGACCATGCCGTGGCCGACGAGGACGATCGTGGGGGTGGCCCCCGAAGCGGCGGTCATTCAGCAGCCTCCATCGTTGGTGAGCAGGTGGAGCAGGGGGCCGTCGTCGGGGAGCGGCTCTGCTCCCTCCCAGGCGCGGGCGAGCGCGCCGACGGTGCCGAGTTCGCCGACGAGCACGCCGCCGACCAGGCGGTCGTCGCGGACGACGACCTTGCGGTAGGTGCCGCGGGTGGCGTCGGCGAGCCGGACGACGTCGTCACCGGGCCGTGCCTCGGTCTCGCCGAACGCGGCGAGGTCGAAGGCGGTGCGGTCGAAGGCGGTGCGGCCGGGGCCGGCGTGCCCGTGGAGCGTGAGGCGGGTGAGGGAACGCGTCCCCGAGTAGCGGGCGCCGGCCGATCCGGTGAGCAGCTCGGCCAGCACGTCCGCCTGTTCCAGCGCGGGCGCGGCGAGTCCGTAGACCTCGCCCCCGTGCTGGACGCAGTCCCCGATCGCGCGGATGTGCGGGTCGGAGGTGCGCAGTTCGTCGTCGACGAGGACGCCCTTGTGGACGGCGAGTCCCGCCTCCTTGGCGAGGCCGGTGCGCGGGTGGACGCCGCAGGCCAGGACCACCAGGTCGGCGTCGAGGGCGTATCCGTCGGCCATCTCCACCGAGCGGACGGCGCCGCCGACGCAAGCCACGTCGCGGACCCGGCACTCGGTGTGCACCTCGACGCCGAGGTCCCGCAGGTGCCGCAGCACCAGCGCCGAGGCGTCGGGGTCGAGCTGGCGTTCCATGAGCCGCTCGGACTGCTGGGCGAGGACCACCTGCGCGCCGCGGACGGCGAGCGCGCGGGCGGCGGAGACCCCGAGGAGCCCGCCGCCGATGACGACGGCCCGCACGCCCGGCCGGACCGCCTTCGACAGTCCCAGGCAGTCGTCCATGGTGCGGAAGGCGTGGACGCCCTCGGGCAGTTCACGGTCCGCAGTGAACAGTCCGCGCAGCGGCGGCAGCACCGGGTTGGAGCCGGTGGCCAGCACCAGCGTGCCGTATGCGATCTGCGAGCCGTCCGCGCAGGCCAGGCTGCGCCGCTCGCGGTCGATGCCGGTCACCCGGGTCCGGACCAGTCCGGCGGGCGCGGGCAGCGCGATCACCTCGGGGGCGTACCGGCCGGCCAGCACCTCGGCGAGCAGGACCCGGTTGTAGGGCCGGTGCTCCTCCTCGCCGATCAGCAGGGCGGGCGTGCCCAGCTCACCGAGCCGGCGGACCAGGCGTACGCCCGCCAGGCCGGCTCCGATCACCACCACACGCTCGTTCGAGGTCATGACACCGAGCGTGCGGTGCGGAGGTTACCCGGCCGCATCACCGTTGTTTCCCGAGAGGAACACTGCCCTCAGCGGGGGCCGGGCCCGGATGTGAGGGTTCCCGGGGGCCGAGGGGGCCCCGTGTGAGCTTTCCCCCGCCCGGCGCGGGTGTGTGTGACCGGCCCCATCCTCAGAAGTGCCTCAGTTCGATGGACGGGCCATGTATCCGGTCCCTAGGGTCGCGATCATGCCCGACATATCACTGACCATGGTCGCCGTCCTCTGTCTCGCCGCACTCGCGGCCGGCTGGATCGACGCCGTGGTCGGCGGGGGCGGGCTCCTGCTGCTGCCGGTCCTGCTGCTGGGGCTGCCGGCCGGCACCCCGGCCGCGCACGCGCTCGGCACCAACAAGGCGGTCGCGATCGTCGGCACCTCCGGCGCGGCGGTGACGTACGCCCGCAAGGCGCCGGTCGACGTGGGGGTGGCCGTGCGGATCGGGCTCGCCGCGCTCGCCGGGTCCTCCGGGGGCGCCTTCCTCGCGGCCGGGATGAGCACGGAGGTCCTCAAGCCGGTGATCATGGTGGTGCTGCTCGGCGTCGCCGCCTTCGTGATCCTGCGCCCGGCCTTCGGCACCGCCCCCGCCACCGGTCCGGCCGGCCCGCGCCGCGTCCTCGCCGCGATCGGCCTCGCGGGTCTCGGCATCGGTTTCTACGACGGCCTCGTCGGCCCCGGCACCGGCACCTTCCTCGTCCTCGCCCTGACCGCCGTCCTCCACCTCGACCTGGTCACCGCCTCCGCCACCGCCAAGATCGTCAACTGCTGCACCAACGCGGGCGCCCTGGCCACGTTCGCCTGGCAGGGCGCGGTCCTGTGGCAACTGGCGCTCCCGATGGCCGCCTTCAACCTCGTGGGCGGCATGCTCGGCGCCCACACCGCCCTGAAGAAGGGCAGCGGCTTCGTCCGGATCGTGCTGCTGACGGTGGTCTTCGCGCTGGTGGCGAACCTGGCGTACGAGCAGTGGGTGGCGTAGGGAGGGGTGGTGGCAGGAGCGACGGCCCGTGTCCCGGGCCGTCACCGGCTCCCCGTCAGGTGCGCGAACACCACCACGTTCCCCCGGTAGCCGGTCGCCCGCGAGTATCCGCCGCCGCAGGTGATCACCCGCAGCTCGGGCCGCGCCGCCGCCCCGTAGACCTTCTCGTCGGGGAAGTCGCGGGCGTCGTACACCTCGACCGCGTCGACGGTGAACACCGCGACCCCGCCGTCGCGCCGGTCCACCTCGATCGTGGCGCCCCTGCGCAGGGCACCGAGGTCGTAGAAGACGGCCGGGCCGTCCGCGTTGTCGACGTGCCCGGCGACGATCGCGGTGCCCCTCTCGCCGGGGGTGGTGCCGGACTCGTACCAGCCGGCGAGGTTCTTGCGCGCGGCCGGCGGCACGTCGAGGCTGCCGGACTCCGTCAGGCCGAGGCCCACGAGAGGGGCGTCGACCCGGATCGACGGGATGCGGACGCGGTCGGGCGGGGACGGCGGCAGCGCGGGCGCGGACCGCGGGTCGACGCCGCCCGGACGGGCCTCGGCGGCCGGCGGCTGCGGCGGGGCGGGCGTCCCGGCGCCGCCGTGCAGCAGCCAGACCCCCGAGCAGAGGGCGACCGCGGTCACGGCGGCTATGACGGTGTCGCCGACGGCTCTGCGCATGCGTTGAGCTCCCCTCTCCCTGACGGAACCCCGTGCCCCCTCCGGGCCGCGAGGGGCGTCGGACCCGGAGGGGGCGGGGACATGCGGTACCGGCGGACGGACAGCGGAGGGTGTCCGTCAGATCCCGTCGCCTCTCGCCCGGCGATGCAGGAGCCAGGTACCGCCCGCGGCGGCGACGGCGAGAGCCGTCACCCCGGCCGCGGTCTGCACGGGATCGGGGCCCAGAGCGCCGCCGACCCCCGTCTTCACACTTCCGCGCGGATACACCTGCTCCCGCGCGGAACTCAGCACGACCACCAGGTCCCCGGTGACCCTGCGCCCGTCCTCGGCGCACTGCGCGACGATCTCGTACGTCCCCGGATGCGCGCTCGGCGGCACCTGGAACTGCCCGATCGCCTGACCGTCGTGGCTGCTCGGCGCGAGCGTGAAGGGGCCGGCGCCGACCGCGCCGGCGTCGCCCGCGGCCGCCCCGGGGTCGCCGCAGGCGGCCGTGTTCACGGTGACCCGGCCGCCCGGCACGGCGGTGGAGGGGTACACGTCCAGGCTGCCGCTTTTGGAGGCGGCGGCCTGGACGGGCGCGGCGAGCCCGGCCGCGGTGGCCGCGGTGAACGCGGCACCGGTCAGCAGTCGGGCGGCGGTACGTCGCATCGGTGCTCCTCCGAGCTGTCGCGGGGGCGGCCCGCGACATCCCCATGTGCCGCTGCGTCAGTCGCGCCCCTGCTCCTCCGAGGTAAGTGGCAGCGACGCCGGGCCGCTTCCCGAGAAGGCGTCGGGAATGTGGTGAACGGGTGTCGGACGGCTCGGCCGCGAGGGTGCATCCCCGGCCGTTCCCGCAGGTCACCGGGGCGCGTGGAGCGACCCGCGGAAAAGCGGCCGGAGGGTGCGGGAAGAGGTGCGAACGGGTGACCCCGGGTGGGTCCGGCTGGGTCCGGGTGCCCCTGGGGGTCCGGCTGGAGCGGCGCTAACCGGGTCTGCCCTGGCAGTGACCCGGCCTCGGCGGCGACCCGGGTCTGCCTCGGCGGCGACCCGGCCGTGGCCTCACTCCGGCCGCCCGTGACGCGTTCCCCGGTTCTGCCGTAGAGGGAGAAGGGGAGTTGCGGGGTGGTCACGGAAGCGATTCTCCCCCTTACGACACGGGCACCCTCAACGCGGCCCGCGATCTCTACGGCGCCGGCAGCGCGGAACAGAACGCGGTGGCGGCGGCCTGGAGCGCGCTCAACGTCAACTGACCGATCCCGCTCCCGTTTCTGTTTTCGGGAACAACGACGGGCGGCACCTCGCGGTGGGTGCCGCCCGGCACGATCCGAACGAGAGGCCCTACCTCCCGGCGATCTCCACCCGCACCGCGCACACCTTGAACTCGGGCATCCGGGAGGTCGGGTCCAGGGCCGGGTTCGTCAGCGTGTTGGCGCGGCCCTCGCCCGGCCAGTGGAAGGGCATGAAGACGGTGTCGGGGCGGATGCCGCTGGTGATCCGGGCCGGTGCCACCGCCCGGCCCCGCCGCGATACGACGGCCAGCGGATCGCCCTCGGCCGCGCCGAGCCGCGCCGCGAGGCGGGGGTGCAGCTCCACGAACGGGCCGGGCGCGGCGGCGTTCAGCTCCTCCACGCGCCGGGTCTGGGCGCCGGACTGGTACTGGGCCACCACCCGCCCGGTGGTGAGCAGGACCGGGTACTCCGCGTCCGGTTCCTCCGCGGTGGGGCGGTGCGAGACCGGCACGAAGCGCGCCCGGCCGTCGTCCGTGGCGAACCGGTCGAGGAAGAGACGGGGCGTGCCGGGGTGGACGGTGTCGGCGTCGTCGCGCGCGGGACCCTCCGGGAACACGTCGGAACCGGTGTCCTCCCCGCCGTCGACCCCGGCCGCCGCCGCCGCCGCCGCTCCCGTTCCCGCGATACCGGCCGTCGTCGGCCTTCCGGCCGTTGCCGCTGCTCCCGCCGCCGCTTCCACCGGCGCCGGGCAGGGCCAGAAGACCCCGTTCTCCTCCGCCAGGCGCCGGTAGGTGATCCCGGAGTAGTCCGCGGGCCCGCCCGCGCTGGCCCGGCGCAGTTCGTCGAAGACCTCCTCGGGATCGGTGGGGAAACCCTTCTCCACCCCGAGCCGCGCGGCCAGTTCGTGCAGCACCTCCAGGTCGCTGCGCACCCCCTCGGGCGGAGTGATCGCCCGCTGCCGCAGCAGCACCCTGCCTTCCAGGTTGGTCGTCGTCCCGGTCTCCTCGGCCCACTGGGTGACGGGCAGCACGACGTCCGCGAGTGCGGCCGTCTCCGACAGCACCACGTCACAGACGGCCAGGAAGTCCAGGGACCTGAGGCGGTCCTCGACGTGCGCGGCACGCGGCGCGGACACCACCGGGTTGGACGCCATCAGCAGCAGCGAGCGGATGTCGGTGCCCATCGCGTCCAGCAACTCGTAGGCGCTGCGTCCCGGACCGGGCAGGCTGTCGGGGTCGACCCCCCATACCCCGGCCACGTGCCGGCGGGCCGCCGGGTCGTCCAGCTTGCGGTAGCCGGGCAACTGGTCGGCCTTCTGGCCGTGTTCGCGCCCGCCCTGCCCGTTGCCCTGGCCGGTGAGGCAGCCGTACCCGGACAGCGGGCGCCCCGCCCGGCCGGTCGCCAGGCACAGGTTGATCCACGCGCCGACCGTGTCGGTGCCCTTGGACTGCTGCTCGGGCCCGCGCGCGGTGAGCACCATCGCGGCCTCCGGTTCACAGAACATCCGCACGGTCTCCCGGAGTTGCGGAACGGACACGCCCGTGATCCGTTCCACGTGCTCCGGCCAGTGCGCCATCGCCGCCGCCCGCGCCTCCTCCCAGCCGGACGTCCGCTCCCGCACGTACTCCTCGTCGACCCGTCCCTCGGCGACGACCAGGTGCAGCAGTCCGAGCGCCAGCGCGAGATCGGTGCCGGGCCGGGGCATCAGATGCAGGTCGGCCTGCTCGGCGGTCTTCGTGCGGCGCGGGTCGACGACGATCAACGTGCCGCCGTTCTCCCGCAGTTCGCTGAAGAAGCGCAGGGCCGGCGGCATGGTCTCCGCGAGGTTGGACCCGACGAGGATCACGCAGCCGGTCCTCGGGATGTCCTCCAGCGGGAACGGCAGCCCCCGGTCCAGGCCGAAGGCCCTGATGCCGCCGGCCGCGGCGGACGACATGCAGAAGCGGCCGTTGTAGTCGATCTGCGAGGTGCCGAGCACCACCCGCGCGAACTTGCCGAGGGCGTACGCCTTCTCGTTCGTCAGTCCGCCCCCGCCGAACACCCCGAGCGCGTCGGGACCGTGCTCCGTCCGGGTCCTGCCCATCTCACCGGCGATCCGGTCGAGTGCCTCGTCCCAGCCGGCGGGCACGAGCGCGCCGCCGGAGCGCACCAGCGGCGAGGTCAGCCGCACCCGGGACGAGAGCACCGCCGGTGCCGTGCGGCCCTTGCCGCACAGCGCCCCCCGGTTCACCGGGAAGTCCGCGCGCTCGGTCACCTCGACGCCCCCCTCCGGCGTGGGCGACAGGTTCATCCCGCACTGCAGGGCGCAGTACGGGCAGTGGGTGGGCGTCGAGGTGGTCTCCATGCGGTTCAGCGTGCTTCGGCCGTGTTACGCGCCGTGCGGCGTCCTGTTACGGCGGTGTGGTGGTGCCCTCCCGACGGACGCCCGCCCGGCGTGAGGCGGCACACCCCGCGGGCAGACGGGCAGACGGGCAGACGGGCAGGGAGGCAGGGAGGCAGGGAGCGCGCGGACGCCGGGCGGGCGCGGTGCGGGCGCGCGGGCCCGCACCGGAGCCGTCATCCGCCCTGTCCGGCCGACGCCAGCGCCCTGCTCACCCCGGACTCCTCGGGTCCGAGGAACCGCGGATCCGGCTCGAACACCGCGTCCAGCGCCGCCTTGCCGGCCGCGAAGACCTCCCGCGCGCCCCCGTAGTACCAGGTCACGTCGTGTTTGGCGGCGACGCCGACGCCGTACGACTCGACACCCGCCGCCTCGCACAGCGCGACCGCCCGCCGGATGTGGAAGTCCTGACTGATCAGGACCGCCCGGTCGACCCCGAAGATCTTCCTGGCGCGCACGCAGGAGTCCCAGGTGTCGAACCCCGCGTAGTCGCTGACGATCCGCGCGTCCGGGACGCCGTGCTTCGTCAGGTAGGCGCGCATGGCGTCGGGCTCGTCGTAGTCCTCGCGGCTGTTGTCCCCGGTGACCAGCACCACCCTGACGCGTCCCTCCCGGTACAGCGTCGCCGCCGCGTCCAGCCGGTGCGCGAGGTACGGCGACGGCTCCCCGGCCCACAGCCCGGCACCGAACACCACCGCGACGTCGGTGCGCGGCGCGTCGGCCGTCGTGCCCAGCCGGTCCGCGGTGGAGAGGTACAGCCAGGTGGCCGGAAGCAGCCCCAGCACACAGGCGGCCATCACTGCCTGCACCAGCCGCCGCCACCCGGTACGGGTGCGCGGCAGCCGCGGTCGACGGATCTTCATGCGGTGCCCCCTGCCGGCCGTCCGGACCGTCCTTCCGGCTTCGACCGGGTAAGACGTGACCGGCCGGGGTCCGGTTCGGTCCGCCGCACGTCACGCCGGTCACACCGCCCGCCGCTCACACCGCAGCCCACGCCGCACCGCACCGCAGCCCACGCCGCACCGCACCGCAGCCCACGCCGCACCGCCGCTCACACCGCACCTCACAGTGCGGCCGCGCGTGCCGTGAACCCCCGGAAAAGACCCGTGACGGTCGCGCAACGGGGGTGCAACCTCGCACCGCCACGATCGGTCCATGACGGCGTCGCCCTCCACGGACAATGAGATGTACGACGAGATGTACGACGAGTCCCACCACCGCCCCGGCAGCCCGCTGCCCGGTGGCGTCCACCTCGACAGTACGGCGCACATCATGAACCGGATCAGCTCCCAGCCCGCCGGCCGGCCCGGCCCCGTCCCGCTCGACCGCCGCCGGCGCCCCGGCCCGCCCGCCCTGGTGGTCGTCGCCCACGGCAGCCGCGACCCGCGCGCCCTGCGGACCGTCAGCACGCTCCTGGACGGCGTCCGCGACCTGCGCCCGGACCTGCCCGTGCACCTCGGGCACATCGAGCTGAACGAGCCGCTGCTGTCGGACACCCTCGCCGGCCTCGACGCGGCGGACACGGCGCACGCCGAGGGCGCCGTCCTCGTACCGCTCCTCCTGAGCCGCGGCTACCACGTGCGCCGGGACATCCCCGAGACGGCCGCCGCGGCGCGGGTGCACACGCGCGTGGCCGCACCGCTCGGCCCGCACGCCCTCCTCGTGGAGACGCTGCACGCGCGTCTCGTCGAGGCCGGCTGGCGCACCCGGATGACGGACGCCGAGCGCCGCACCAGCGCGGTGGTCCTCGCGGCGGCGGGCTCCCGCGACCCGGACTCGGCCGTCGACACCGGCCGTACGGCCCGGCTCCTCGCGGACCGCCTCGGCGTCCCCGTGGTCCCGGCGTACGCCTCCACGGCCGCACCCACCGTCCCCGCCGCCGTCCGCGCGCTCGCCGCGCGGGGCCGCCACCGGGTGGCCGTCGCCTCGTACTTCACCGCCCCCGGCCGCTTCGCCACCGAGTGCGCGCAGGCCGCACCCTGGATCGCCTCGGCCCCCCTCGGCACCCACGAGGCGATGGCCCGCCTGGTCCTGCACCGCTACGACCAGGCACGCGCGGCGACCGTCGGCAGCAACGCCGCCTGAGGCGGCACGCGACGGTGACGCCGCACACCTCCACGGGACCCGGCAGCCGCGTGGCGCCCCGATTGTCACCGCCGCCGCTTACCGTCGGGACATGCCCTACGACGAGCTGTCAACCGAACGCTGGGCGGCGGAGCCCGACAAGCGCCCCGGCCGCACCGCCTTCCAGCGCGACCGCGCCCGTGTCCTGCACTCCTCGGCGCTCAGAAGGCTCGCCGGCAAGACCCAGGTGGTGACCCCGGGCACCCGCACCGAGGCCTGGGACGCCACCCCCCGCACCCGCCTCACCCACTCCCTGGAGTGCGCCCAGGTCGGCCGGGAGCTGGGCGCGGCCCTCGGCTGCGACCCCGACCTGGTCGAGGCGGCCTGCCTCTCCCACGACCTCGGCCATCCCCCGTTCGGGCACAACGGCGAACAGGCGCTGAACGACTTCGCCCGCGACTGCGGCGGCTTCGAGGGCAACGCCCAGTCGCTGCGCCTGCTCACCCGCATCGAGCCCAAGCGCTTCACCCCCGAGGGCTCCGTCGGCCTCAACCTCACCCGCGCCACCCTCGACGCCGCCACCAAGTACCCCTGGCCGCGCGGCGCCCACCCCACCGACCCGGCGTCCCCCAAGTTCGGTGTCTACGACGACGACCGCCCCGTCTTCGACTGGGTGCGGGAGGAGGCCCCCGGCACGCGCACGTGCTTCGAGGCGCAGGTCATGGACTGGTCCGACGACGTGGCCTACTCGGTGCACGACGTGGAGGACGGCCTGCACGCCGGCCACATCGACCCGAACTGCCTGCACGCCGAACCGGAGCGCGCGGAGGTCTTCCGCGTCGCCGTCGGCCGCTACGTGCCCGCGGACACCGACCCGGCGGAACTCGCCGCCGCCCTCGACCGCCTCCAGGACCAGCAGTGGTGGCCGCACGGCTACGACGGCACGGCCGTGGCCCAGGCCCGCCTGAAGGACGCCACCAGCCAGCTCATCGGCCGCTTCTGCCTGGCAGCCGAGGCCGCCACGCGCGCGAGGTGGGGCACGGGGCGCCTCACCCGCTACGGCGCCGAACTCGTCGTACCCCGCGAGACGCGCCTGGAGTGCGCGGTCCTCAAGGCCGTCGCCGACTGGTACGTCATGCAGCGCGCCGAGCAGGAGCTGCTCCGCGCCGACCAGCGCGTGATCATCGGCGAGCTGGCCGAGGCGCTCACCGCCCGCGCCCCCGACGGGCTGGAGCCCCAGTTCCGTGCCCTGTTCGACCGGGCCGGGGACGACCGCGCCCGCAAGCGGGTGATCGTCGACCAGATCGCCTCGCTCACCGACGCCTCGGCCCGCTCGCTGCACGCCCGCCTGACCACCGGGCCGTGAACCGGGCGGACGGGGCGGCCGACGGGCCCGAAGGTGACACTCCGTGGCCTGATCGGGCCACCCCCTCTTCCCCCGACCTGCCGCGTGCGGGACGCTCGGGTGGCGGCACTGTTACGAGGAGGCATCACGTGGTCGACGCGGATCAGACATTCGTCATCGTCGGAGGAGGCCTGACCGGCGCCAAGGCGGCCGAGACACTCAGAGCCGAGGGCTTCACCGGCCGCGTGATACTGATCTGCGACGAACGGGACCACCCCTACGAGCGCCCGCCGCTCTCCAAGGGCTTCCTGCTCGGCAAGGAGAGCCGCGACAGCGTCTTCGTGCACGAGCCCGCCTGGTACGCGCGCAACGACGTCGAGCTGCACCTGGGCCAGACCGTCGACGCCGTCGACCGCACGGCCAGGACCGTCCGCTTCGGCGACGACGGGACCCTCGTCCACTACGACAAGCTGCTGCTGGCCACCGGCTCCGAACCCCGCCGCCTCGACATCCCCGGCACGGACCTCGCGGGCGTCCACCACCTGCGCCGCCTCGCGCACGCCGAGCGCCTCAAGGGCGTCCTCGCCGCACTCGGCCGTGACAACGGCCACATCGTGATCGCCGGCGCCGGCTGGATCGGCCTGGAGATCGCGGCGGCGGCCCGCGAGTACGGGGCGGAGGTCACCGTCGTCGAACCGGAGCCGACCCCGCTGCACGGCGTCCTCGGCCCCGAACTGGGCAACGTCTTCGCCGAACTGCACCGCGAGCACGGCGTCCGCTTCCACTTCGGCGTCCGGCTCACCGAGATCGTCGGTCAGGACGGCATGGTCCTGGCCGCCCGCACCGACGACGGCGAGGAACACCCGGCGCACGACGTGCTCGCCGCGATCGGGGCCGCCCCGCGGACCGCCCTCGCCGAGGCCGCGGGACTGGAGCTGGCCGACCGCGCCCACGGCGGCGGCGTCCTGGTGGACACCCGGCTGCGCACCTCCGACCCCGACATCCACGCCGCCGGCGACGTGGCGTCCTTCCCGCACGACCTGTTCGGCACCACCCTGCGCGTCGAGCACTGGGCCAACGCCCTGAACGGCGGACCGGCGGCCGCCCGCGCCATGCTCGGCAAGGACGTCACCTACGACCGGGTTCCCTACTTCTTCTCCGACCAGTACGACCTGGGGATGGAGTACAGCGGGTGGGCGCCACCGGGGACGTACGACGAGGTGGTGATCCGCGGGGACGCGGGGAAGCGGGAGTTCATCGCGTTCTGGGCGAAGGAGGGACGGGTGCTGGCGGGAATGAACGTGAACGTGTGGGACGTCACGGAGCAGATCCAGCGGCTCGTCCGCTCACGCGGGCGGGTCGACACGGAGGCGCTGGCCGATCCACGGGTGCCGCTGGACGCCCTCGGCTAGGGCCGCCGCCCCGCGGCGTCGTCCACGCGGCTGGCGGGTTCCGCGGCTTCGCACGCGCCGCGGTCCCCGGCCGCCCGCGCGGTGTCCCGCCCCCGGCCGCCCGCGCGCCGCCCCGCGCCCCGGCGGGGCGGCGCCGCGGCGCCCGGGGCTGTCGGCGCGTCCCCGTAGAATCAGCACGTGGCAGGACGGATCAACGACGAGGACGTGAAGGCGGTTCGGGACGCGGTTCCGATCGACGCCGTGGTGTCCGAGTACCTCCAGCTGCGAGGCGCGGGCGGCGGCAACCTCAAGGGCCTGTGCCCCTTCCACGACGAGAAGTCGCCGTCCTTCCAGGTCAGCCCCAGCAAGGGGCTCTTCCACTGCTTCGGCTGCCAGGAGGGCGGCGACACCATCACGTTCGTGATGAAGGTCGACCACCTCACCTTCTCCGAGGCCGTCGAGCGCCTCGCCGCCCAGGCCGGCATCACCCTGCGTTACGAGGAGGGCGGCTACAACCCCTCCCATCAACGCGGCGAACGCATCCGCCTGGTCGAGGCCCACAAGATCGCCGCCGAGTGGTACGCCGAACAGCTCGCCGTCAGCCCCGAGGCCGACACCGGCCGGATCTTCCTCGCCGAGCGCGGCTTCGACCAGGCCGCCGCCGTCCACTTCGGCGTCGGCTACAGCCCCCAGGGCTGGGACCACCTCACCCGCTTCCTGCGCGGCAAGGGCTTCAGCGACAAGGAACTGATCCTCTCCGGCCTCGCCCAGGACGGCCGCCGCGGCCCCATCGACCGCTTCCGCGGCCGGCTGATGTGGCCCATCCGCGACATCGGCGGCGAGGTCGTCGGCTTCGGCGCCCGCAAGCTCTACGAGACCGACAACGGCCCCAAGTACCTCAACACGCCCGACACGGCCATCTACCGCAAGTCACAGGTCCTCTACGGCATCGACCTCGCCAAGAAGGACATCGCCAAGTCCTCCCGCGCGGTCGTCGTCGAGGGCTACACCGACGTCATGGCCTGCCACCTGGCCGGCGTCACCACCGCCATCGCGACCTGCGGCACGGCCTTCGGCACCGACCACATCAAGATCCTCCGCCGGCTGCTGATGGACAACGGCTCCGCGCGCGTGATCTTCACCTTCGACGGCGACGCGGCCGGCCAGAAGGCGGCCCTGCGCGCCTTCGAGGACGACCAGAAGTTCGCCGCCGAGACGTACATCGCCATCGCGCCGGACAACATGGACCCCTGCGACCTGCGGCTGGCCAAGGGCGACGAGGCGGTCGCCGACCTCGTCGAACCCCGCACCCCGCTGTTCGAGTTCGCCCTGCGCCAGATCGTCGCGCGCTACGACCTGGAGACCCCGGGCGGGCGGGCCGCCGCCCTCGACGAGGCCGCCCCGGTCGTCGCCCGCATCAAGAACAGCGGCGCCCAGCACGAGGTCGCCGTCCAGCTGGCCGGCATGCTCGGCATCCTCGACACCCAGTTCGTCGTCAAACGCGTGGCGCAGCTGGCCCGTTGGGCCCGCGACCGCGGCGGCAGGGGACCGGCGCCGGCCCGCGGCGGCTCCGCCCCGTCCTACGAGGCCGCCCCCCGCCCCGCCGTCACCGGCCCCGCCCTCACCCTGCGCAACCCCGTCTACGCCACCGAGCGCGAGCTGCTCAAGCTCGCCCTCCAGCGCCCCGAGCTGGTCTCCCCGGCCTTCGACGCGTACGGCGTCGACGAGTTCACCGCCGCCCCCTACGCCGCCGTGCGCGCGGCGATCCAGGACGCGGGCGGCGCCGAGTACGGCACGCAGGACCCGCAGGACTACCTCGTCCGCGTCCGCGAGGCCGCCCCCGACGACACCGTCCGCGCGATGGTGACGGAGCTGGCGGTCGAGGCGATCATGCGCAAGACGGTGGACGAGGTGTACGCCGGTGCCCAGCTGGTCACCGTCCGCCGCCGTGCCGTCGAACGCCGCATCCGCGACGTCCAGTCCCAGCTGGCCCGGCTGTCCGCCGGCGGCGACCCGGCCCAACTGGCCGCCGTCCAGAACGAACTGTGGGTCCTTCAGCAGTACGACCAGGCACTGCGCGGACACGGAGCCGCAGCTCTGTGAGCACATCCTGACCTCCTCGGTCAGCAGGCGGTCACGGCCCGGACGCAAAAAGTCATCGCACGCCCCTCGTGGCGGTGATGTGTCGTACCCCACACTGGGTGGCGGTGCCTGAGTCCTCGGAGCGCGGCCGATCCGTCCCCGGCGGGTCCCACACCCCCGCGGTTCCGCTCATCGCGTACGGGACGGACAGCGGCGAGGCCGCCGACCCCGTCCTCGAAGCAGCGCTGCCGCGCCTCTCGGCAGCGATCACCCTGGAGGTCGCCCCCGTGCAGACCCGGACCCTCACCCAGACCGACACGCGTACCGACGGCACGGAACCGGACGGCCGGACGGGCGTCCTGGTCGCGGTCCCGCCGCAGAACCGTGTCGTGCGCCACCCGGAGACGGCCATGGAACCGGAGCCCGAGCCGGCCGACCCGGCACCCGAGGACCCGCCCGCCGAGGCGCTCACCGAGCCCTCCGAGCAGGCCCTCGACCAGGCCCTCGACCGGGCCGCCGAACAGGTCCTCGAGCCCGTCGAGACGCCCGCCCCGCGCTTCGTCGACACCTCCGGCCCCTCCTCGGACCTGTTCCGCCAGTACCTGCGCGAGATCGGCCGGATCCCGCTGCTCACCGCCGCCGAGGAGGTCGAACTGGCCCGCCGGGTCGAGGCCGGCCTGTTCGCCGAGGCGAAGCTGAGCGGCACCCCCGACATGGACGGCGACCTCGCCCTCGACCTGGACCGGCTGGTCGTCATGGGCCGGATGGCCAAGCGCCGCCTCATCGAGTCGAACCTGCGCCTCGTCGTGTCGGTCGCCAAGCGCTACGTCGGCCGCGGCCTGACCATGCTGGACCTCGTCCAGGAGGGAAACCTGGGTCTGATCAGGGCGGTCGAGAAGTTCGACTACGCCCGCGGCTACAAGTTCTCCACGTACGCCACCTGGTGGATCCGCCAGGCCATGTCCCGTGCGCTCGCCGACCAGGCCCGCACCATACGCGTCCCCGTGCACGTGGTGGAGCTGATCAACCGCGTGGTCCGCGTCCAGCGCCGGCTGCTGCAGGAACGCGGCTGCGAGCCCACCGCCGACGAGGTCGCCGCCCAGCTCGACCTCGCCCCCGAGCGGGTCGGGGAGGTGCTGCGGCTGGCACAGGAACCGGTCTCCCTGCACGCCCCGGTGGGCGAGGAGGACGATGTGGCGCTCGGCGACCTCATCGAGGACGGTGACGCCGCCAGCCCCGTGGAGTCGGCGGCGTTCCTGCTGCTCAGGGAGCACCTGGAGGCGGTGCTGTCGACGCTCGGCGAGCGCGAACGCAAGGTCGTCCAGCTCCGCTACGGCCTGGCCGACGGCCGTCCCCGCACCCTGGAGGAGATAGGCCGCATCTTCGGCGTCACCCGGGAGCGGATCCGCCAGATCGAGTCCAAGACCCTCGGCAGACTCCGCGACCACGCCTTCGCGGACCAGCTCAGGGGCTACCTGGACTGAGCCGGGCCCGCCCCGCCCGGCGTCCGCGAGCCGCTCACCGCGTCCCGCCGAGGACGCCGGCCCGGCCGGGTCCGTGCGGTCGGGCCGCGGACCCGTGTGCCGGGCTGCCGACCCGTGTGCGGCATCACGCGACCCGTGTACGGCATCACGGGTGAACAGGCCTGCCCGGTGGCCCCGCTGCGGGCGCGGTGGTCCCGTCGCGGCGCGCGGTGGCCGTCGAGCGGCTGCCGCGACGCCCCGATGGCCTGCCGCCCGTCCTCGGATCGGCCGCCGGGCGTAGTGGTTCTACGCGTTTTCACCGACGCGGCACTGGTCGAGCTCTGTCACCGCCTCTCCAGGTGTGATCTTGTTACCGGCATGCTGAGAACAGGTTTCCGAGGAGTGGGAATGCGCGTGGACGGATTACGGCGGGTTCCGGCGGTCGTGGCGCTGCTGGCGACGGCGGCACTGCTGACCGGATGCGGAGGCGGCGACGAGAAGTCCGGGGACCAGGGGGCCACCGCCGCGGCCGGGGACCCCGCGAAGGGGACGCCGGACGGCGGGGCGGGCGGCGGCTCGCTGGACGCGGCCGGCCTGGAGAGCGCGGCGATCGCCGAAGCGGACCTGCCCGACTACACCCTCACCGTCTTCAAGCAGGGCACCCTCCTCGGCAGCAGGGGCGAACCCACCGACCCGGCGGTCTGCCAGCCGGTGGAGGACATCCGGCTGCGCGCGCCGGAACCGGCCCCGGCCGCGGCGGCGGGCCGCTCCGTCCATCCGAAGACGGACACACAGGCCACCGAGGTCACGCTGTACGCCTACGACAAGGCGGCCGACGCCGAAAGTCTCCTCACCCACGTCCGTGACGCCGCGAAGGGCTGCACCGGGTACGAGGACGACATGGGCCTGAACCCGACCGTCACCGCCCTGCCCGATCCCGACCCCGGCCCGGGCGACGAGGCGGTCGCCTACAAGCGTGAGTCGTCGGGAACGGCGCACTGGTACCGGGTGGTGCGCAGCGGCTCCAACGTCGCCGTCTTCGGCTGGATGAGCCCGGCCACGCAGAAGAACGCGGCTGAGGCATCGGACGAGGTGATCACCGCCCAGATGAAGAAACTGACGGAGGCGGCGGGCAAGGGGTGACCCCGGCGGCGCGCTCCCGCCGCCCCCGCCCGTCCCGGCCCGGGGACTCCCCCTCGGGCCCCGCCCACCGCCGGAGAGGCTGAGCCCGGCCCCGGGTCCAGCCTTCCGGCGGTGGGCGGAGCCGGGGCCGGAGACGACGTCGGCACCCGGATCCGCGGTGGCGGCCGCAGCGGGGCCCGGGGCCGGTGTCCGGGTACGGGGCGGAGGAGCCGGGGACGGCTCAGTCCACCTCCGCGACCGCCTCGGCGAACTGCGCCTTGTACAGCCGCGCGTACGCCCCGTCCACCGCCAGCAGATCCGTGTGCGTGCCCTGCTCGACGATCGCCCCGTTCTCCATCACCAGGATGGTGTCGGCGTCCCGGATCGTCGACAGCCGGTGCGCGATGACGAACGACGTCCGCCCGTGCGCCAGCTTCGCCATCGCCTTCTGGATCAGCACCTCGGTACGCGTGTCGACGGAACTCGTCGCCTCGTCGAGCACCAGGATCACCGGGTCGGACAGGAACGCCCGGGCGATGGTGATCAGCTGCTTCTCACCGGCGCTCACCCCGCTGCCCTCACCGTCGATCACCGTGTCGTAGCCGTCGGGGAGCGTGCGGATGAACCGGTCGGCGTGGGCCGCCCGCGCCGCCTCCTCGACCTCCCCGCGCGTGACCTCGCGCGAGGCGCCGTACGCGATGTTCTCCGCGATGGTGCCGCCGAACAGCCAGGTGTCCTGGAGCACCATGCCGATCCCGGCGCGCAGTTCGTCGCGCGACATCCGCGTGATGTCGGCGCCGTCGAGGGTGATGCGCCCGCCGGTGACGTCGTAGAACCGCATGAGGAGGTTGACCAACGTGGTCTTGCCGGCGCCGGTGGGGCCGACGATGGCGACCGTGTGGCCGGGGTCGACGACCAGCGAGAGGTCCTCGATCAGCGGCTTGTCGGGGTCGTAGCGGAAGGACACGTGCTCCAGCGCCACCCGCCCGCGCAGTTCCTCGGGCCGCACGCCCGGCACCGGATCGGCCGACTGCTCCTCGGCGTCCAGCAGTTCGAAGATCCGCTCGGCCGAGGCGACGCCCGACTGGATCAGGTTCGCCATCGACGCGACCTGCGTCAGCGGCATCGAGAACTGGCGCGAGTACTGGATGAACGCCTGCACGTCACCGATCGACAGGGAGCCGGTGGCGACCCGCAGCCCGCCGACCACGGCCACCAGCACGTAGTTGAGGTTCGACACGAAGAACATCAGCGGCTGCATGACCCCGCTGTTGAACTGCGCCTTGAACCCGGCCTCGTACAGCGCCTCGTTCTGCTCGGCGAACTGCCGCGCCGACTCCTCCTGCCGGCCGAACACCTTCACCAGCGTGTGGCCGGTGTACATCTCCTCGATGTGCGCGTTCAGCTTGCCCGTGGTGCGCCACTGCTGCACGAAGTGCGGCTGCGACCGCTTGCCCACGCGCGCGGCGACGACCGCCGACAGCGGCACGGTGACCAGCGCGACCAGGGCGAGGATCCACGACACCCAGAACATCATCGCCAGCACGCCGACGATGGTGAGCAGCGAGTTCACGAGCTGGCCCAGCGACTGCTGGAGCGTCTGCCCGACGTTGTCGATGTCGTTGGTCGCCCGGGACAGCACCTCGCCGCGCTGCCGCTTGTCGAAGTACGACAGCGGAAGCCGCGACAGCTTCGTCTGCACGTCCTCGCGCATCCGGTACACCGTGCGGTTGACCGCCCGGTTGACCAGCCGGGTCGCCACCGCCATCAGCAGGCCGGCGACCGTGAACACCACGAGCGCGAACAGCAGCACCCGGCCGACGGCGTCGAAGTCGATGCCCTGGCCGGGGGTGAAGTCGGTGCCGCGCAGCATGTCGGCGACATCGCCGTCACCGCGCTCGCGCATCGAGTCGAGGACCTCGTCCTTCGACGCCCCGGCCGGCATCTGCCGCCCGACGATGCCGGCGAAGACCAGGTCGGTGGCCCGGCCGAGGATCTTCGGCCCGACCACGCTGAGGCCCACGCTCAGGACGACGCAGCACAGCATCGCGTAGAGGGTGAGCCGCTCCGGCTTGAAGTGGGCGAGCAGCCGTCGGCCGGACGCCTTGAAGTCCAGCGTGCGGCTCTCCGGTCCCGTCCCGGTCATCATGCGCCCCATGGGCCCGGCCATCAGGCAGCCTCCGCTTCCGTGAGCTGGGAGAGCACGATCTCCCGGTAGGTCTCGTTGTCCGCCATCAGTTCCCGGTGGGTGCCCTCGCCGACGACCCGGCCCCCGTCCAGCACGACGATCCGGTCGGCGTCACGGATGGTGGCCACCCGCTGGGCGACGATGACGACGGTCGCCTCGGCGGTCTCCCGGCCGAGGGCCGCCCGCAGCGCCGCGTCGGTGGCGTAGTCGAGGGCGGAGAAGGAGTCGTCGAAGAGGTAGATCTCCGGGCGCTGCACGAGCGTGCGGGCGATGGCGAGCCGCTGCCGCTGACCGCCGGACACGTTGGTCCCGCCCTGCGCGACGGGGGCGTTCAGACCGCCCTCCAGCTCGCGCACGAACGTCGCGGCCTGGGCCACCTCCAGCGCGTGCCACAACTCCTCGTCCGTCGCGTCCGGGTTGCCGTACCTGAGGTTGGTCGCGACCGTGCCGGCGAACAGGTACGGCTTCTGCGGCACCAGCCCGACCGTCCTGGCGAGCAGCGCCGCGTCCAGGTCCGCGACCTCGACGCCGTCGACGAGGACCTGTCCGTCGGTGGCGTCGAACAGCCGGGGGACCAGCCCGAGCAGCGTGGACTTGCCGCTGCCCGTCGAGCCGATGACGGCGGTGGTCTCCCCGGGCCGCGCCACCAGGTCGACGCCCTTGAGCACGGGCTCCTCGGCGCCCGGGTAGCCGAAGCCGGCGCCCCGGATCTCCAGGTGGCCGTGGCGCCGCAGGTCACGCACCGGTGCCTTCGGCAGGACGACGCTGGACTCGGTGTCCAGGACCTCCTGCACGCGCTCGGCGCACACCTCGGCGCGCGGCACCATCATGAACATGAAGGTGGCCATCATCACGGACATGACGATCTGCAGGAGGTAGGCGAGGAAGGCGGTCAGATCACCGATCTGCATCCCGCCGCTGTCGATCCGGTGGGCGCCGAACCACACCACCGCGATCGACGACAGGTTCACCGTGGTCATGACCACCGGGAACATCAGCGCGAGCAGGTTGCCGGCCTTCAGCGAGATGTCGGTGAGGTCGGTGTTGGCCTCGCGGAAACGCTGCTCCTCGTAGTCGTCGCGGACGAAGGCGCGGATGACGCGGTTGCCGGTGATCTGCTCGCGCAGCACCCGGTTCACCGTGTCCAGCCGCGTCTGCATGGCACGGAACAGCGGCCGCAGCCGCCGCACGATCA
The DNA here is from genome assembly GCF_043198675.1 of Streptomyces sp. NPDC048734. Taxonomy (NCBI): domain Bacteria; kingdom Bacillati; phylum Actinomycetota; class Actinomycetes; order Kitasatosporales; family Streptomycetaceae; genus Streptomyces; species Streptomyces sp. NPDC048734. The sequence goes on from NZ_JBICUZ010000001.1 coordinate 596,131, forward strand.
GCGTCACGCAGACGCCCAGCAGCGGCACCACGGCGACCAGGATCGCCGACAGCGGCACGTCCAGGCCGAGGGCCATGACGATGCCGCCCGCGCACATGATCGGCGCGGACACCATCAGCGTGAACGACATCAGGACCAGCATCTGGATCTGCTGGACGTCGTTCGTGGTCCGGGTGATCAGGGAGGGCGCGCCGAACTGACCGAGTTCGCGGGCGGAGAAGGACTGCACCCGGTCGAAGACGGCGGCCCGCATGTCCCGCCCGAGCGCCGACGCCGTCCTGGCGCCGTAGTACACGGCACCGATGTTGCAGACCACCTGCACCAGCGAGACGCCGATCATCAGGGCGCCGTAGGAAAGGATGTAACCGGTGTCGCCGTTGACCACGCCGTCGTCGATGATGTCGGCGTTGAGCGTGGGCAGGTAGAGCGTGGCGCAGGTCTGGAGGAACTGGAGCAGCACCAGCAGGACGATGGGTTTCTTGTAGGGCCTGAGATAGGTCCGCAGAAGTCGTATGAGCACGCTACGTCTCTCGGAGTCGGCGGGGTGCGGGGCACTGGTTGCCCCTGGCCCCTATCGTCCGGCACTCCACCGGTGTTACCTCAACCGATTAAGCCGACAGCGTTGTGCTATGGGGCTGCCCCGGCCCCTGCACCGGCCCTGCGGGGAAAATCCGTGCCCCGTGCCCCGCGCCCCGTGTCCCGCGCCCGCCAACACCATGGCCAGTTCGCAAAGGGCTCACGGCATCACCGGACCACCGCCGGGTGCGACACCCGGGACCCGAGGCAACGACCGGAGGTCAGCGCTCGCGCCCCAGAACGGTGTCGAGTGCGGTCGGACCCGTCGACGGCCGCAGCCCTCGTTGCCGATGGCGTGGAGAAGGGAAAACAGGTCGGCGCTTCATGCCGGAGCATGTGTGTGACATCTTCGTAAATCTTTTGCTTACCGGGGATCGTGTACGGCGAACGGCCCACGGAGGGGATGTGCGGGAAAGCGGACCGAGGAATGCACGGAGAAACGCCACGATCGTCCCGCCGTCGCCCCTGACGGCAGGGGAGAGTCCTTCCGGGGGGTTCACTGCCGCTCGAGGAATGCGTTGTCCGGTTGACGCGCCGGTGTGCCGAGGCCTTCCGGGCGTACCGGCGGGGTCTGCGACCGGGAAGTCCTCTCGACCGCCGCGAGAAGGGCATCGTCGGAACGGAGCGTAGGGCGGAGTGCCGGTGGGCGGCAGTGGCGCCCGAAGGATTTCGCCAATCCAGTGGGCCGCGCGAGGTGACTTCCCTTGTATTCGCCAAAGGTGCCAAAAGGGCATCGCGCCCATCGGGGAGAATCGAACTGCACGCTGTGTGACCTTGAGGTGGGTACGTTCCCATGAGTGGTCCGGAAAAACCTGCAGAAAGAGTTCTGAAGAATGGCCGGAACCAATGTCTTGTGGGCTCTCGGTGGCTCGGATATGAGGGTCGGAATGATCCTTGACAGTATGTGGGGGGTGTCGTTGACTGCGGGGGACATTCGGGTGGACGGAATTCCCTTGCCCTGTCCTTCCCGTACGTCGGTGGTCGCCGAAGGCGCGTGACGGTCCGCCCGGCGACGGCGGGACCCGAAGGCGGGACGGTCCGGTCACCGGCGCCGGCACCAGGAACGGACCACCGGCGGTCCGCCGAGAGAGAGGCAGGGCGTGAACACCCAACCGCACGACCGTCGCACACTGCTGCGGGGCCGTACCGCGACCTCTCTGCTGTTCCTGCTGTTCGGTACGGCGCTGGGGGCGTGGACCAGCCGCATCCCCAGTGTGAAAGGCCATCTCGATCTCAGCGACGGCCTGCTGAGCGTGGCGCTGCTGGCGTTCGCGGCGGGAGCGATCGTCGGGATGCTGGTCCTGGGCCGGCTCGCGGACCGGTTCGGCAGCACCCGGGTGATGGTGCCGACCGCGGTGCTGGAGGGCGTCCTGCTCGTTCCGCCCGCCTACGTCGACTCCCTGGCCGCCCTGGTCGTCGCACTGTTCCTGTTCGGCCTGACCCACGGCACCCTCAACATCGCCATGAACGCCGACGCCATCCGGGTGGAGAAAGCCTGGGGACGGCCCGTCATGTCGTCGTTCCACGCCGTCTACAGCATCGGTGGCTTCCTCGGCGCCGCGGTCGGCGGATTCCTCGCCCGTCAGGGGGTGGGCCCCGGCGCCACCTTCGTCACCGTCGGCGCGGGCGTGCTCGTACTCGCCGGGTGGGCCGCGTTGTGGGCCCTGCCCGGGACCCCGCCCGCGCGGCCCGCCGAGGTCACCGCGGACAGCCCCGCGCCCGCCAAGGGCTCCGTGGTCTCCTTCGACCTGGTCTTCCTCGGTGTGCTCGCCATGTGCGCGCTGGTCGGCGAGGGCACCGCGGCCGACTGGAGCGCGGTGTACATGCACGAGAGCCTCGGCAGTTCGGACGCCGCGGCGGCCACCGCGTTCGCCGCGTTCTCCGTGGCGATGACGGTGGGCCGACTGCTCGGCGACCGGCTGGCGGCCCGGTTCGGACCGGTGCGGCTGGTGCGCGTCAGCGGTGTGGTGGCCTCCGTCGGCATGATCGCTTCCCTGCTGGTCGGGCACCCGGTGGCCGGAGTCGTCGGTTTCGCCTGCCTGGGCGCGGGCATGGCGTGCATCGCCCCGCAGGTGTACTCGGCGGCCGGTCAGCGCGACCCGGCACGGGCCGGGGCGGCGCTGTCCCTGGTGGTCAGCCTCGGCTACACCGGGTTCCTGATCGGACCCATCGTGGTCGGCGCGGTGAGCACCATGACCGGGCTGCCCACGGCCCTGGGCGTGCCCGCGCTGCTGGTGCTGTGCGTGGCCCTGGGCGCCTCCGCGGTGCGCCCCCGCGACGGCCGGGGACAGGAGACGCTCCCCTCCGCCGAAGCAGCCGAAGCAGCCGAAGCAGCCGACCGCCCTGCCGCCCCCTCCCGTTCCGGCGACACCGCGAACGGCTGAGCAGGTCCGTTCACCCTCCGGCGCTCCGTGGCAGCGTCGCTCCGATCCGCCCGTCACCTCCCCCTCCACCCCCGCCGGCGTACGGGCGGGGCCGGGTCCACACGCGTGTCCCCGGCCCCACCCGTGCGCCGGCCGCGCCGCCGCGTATTCGACGAACAGGGACGATCATTGCGCATCATCGAGTGTCACTTCGAGTTCAGCGGGTTCGACGACCACCTCGTCAAGGCCGGCACCTCCGTCTACCTGTGGAACCTGGCACGGCAGTTCAAGGCGGCCGGGCACGAGGTGGGGGCGGTGACCGCCGCCCACGGGCTGCTGCCCCTCGTCGCCGAACGGTACGAGGTCACCCCCTTGGACTGGAGCGCCCGGGAACGGATACCGGTCCGACTCGATCCCGTCCACTGGCCGGATCTCCCGCAGACGACCACTCTGGACGTCACCGCCCGCGCCCACCGCGTCACGGTGGACGGCATCGACATCGTGATGCTGAGCGGCGGGGTGCTGGACGCCTTCCCCGACAGCTTCTACCCTCCGGGCGAACTGGAGGGACGCAGCCTCGACTTCCTCAAGCCGTTGGTGTTCCAGGTGATGGCGGCCCGGTACGTGCGCGAGCGGGTCCCCGGCGGCACGGTGGTGCACCTGCACGAACCGTTCCACCACTACCTGCTGCCCGGTCTGCTGGCCGGGCACGGCTTCCACGTGGTCTCCACCGTGCAGACCAACATGGCCGTGAACACCAAGGTGTACGGGCCCCAGGTGCGCGCCGTGCTGGAGCACATGGGCGCGGACCCGTCGGTCGCGGACGGACTGGCGGACCCGCCGCTGGACTCGCGTCTGGAGCGGGCCATGCGGGCGTTCCTGCCGCGCACCCTGCTCTACCAGGACTGTCCGGAGCGCCCCGGGCACGACTACATCACCATGCTGGGTCTGGTGGTGCGGTCCGTGGCCGCCATGGACTTCCTCTCCGAAGGTCAGCTCGACCATGCCCTGACCCAGGCGGAGACGCCCTTCGAGGAACTGTTCCAGCGGCTGGCGGTCCGCCGTGAACTGCGCGCCCACGAGGACCTGCTGGTGATCGGCGGCTGCGCGATCGGCGACGAGTGGCTGCACGTGCGGCGCGACGAGGAGGTCCGCAAACGGACGCTGACCGCGCTCGGGCTGGACCCGGCCCTGCCCACCCTGTTCCACAACGCCCGGTACTCGGTGCAGCACAAGGGGCAGAAGGAACTGTTCCGGGGCGTCCGGGCGCTGCTGGACGAAGGCCGGCGGTGCAACGTGCTGCTGCACTGCCTGGCGCCGCAGCCGCCGGACGACGAGGACCTGGACGCCCTCGCCCGTGACCACGCGGACCTGGTGCGCGTCGACACCGGCCCGATGAGCAACGCCGCCATCAAGGACTGGGCGGTCTCCAGCGATTTCTGCGTGTTCCCGTCCAAGTTCGAGATGGACACCTTCCTGATGGCGATGGGCGAGGCGATGGCCAGCGGGTCGGTCCCGGTGGCCACCGCCCAGCGCGGCATGCGCCACTTCCGGCACGCCGCCGACCTGGACACACCGGGTGCCACCGGGCTGGCTCTGCCACGTTCGTTCCGGGTGGACGACCCGCTGCTGACCGAGGCGGTCCGGGCCGGCCTGGAGCGGATGCTGCGCGTGTGGCACGAGGAGCCGGAGCGGATGGCGGCTCTGCGTGCCCGCGCGGTGGAGGTGGCCCGCGGCTTCACCTGGCGGGCGGCGGCGCTGCGTTTCCTGGCCGTGTTCGAGGCGGTCCTGGCCGGCACCCGGCCGGCCGACGCGGCGCCGGCGACGCGCGGGACGCCGCAGGCCGGTGCGGAGCCGTTCGAGGCCGGTGACGGCCGGGCCGTCCGCGAGAGCGACACGGTGCGGGTGCGCTGGTCGGGGCGGGACGCCCGGCGGGTGGAGGTCGTGCCGCCCGATCCGGACGCGGACGTGGTCGCGCTGGAGCCGGACGGCGACGGCTTCGCCGGCCGGGTCCCCGTGCCCGCGGACGGCGTCCTGGTCGTCCTGGTGACCGGCGCGGACGGACGTACCAGGTGGTCGGAGCTGGCCGTGGCGGACGCCGCGTGACAGGTGTGGGGGTGGCTCGGGCCGACCGGCCCGCGCCACCCCCACACCTCGTCCGAGGACGCACCCCCACACGCACCCCACACCTCATCCGAGGGTGACGGTGACGCCCACCTTCTCCAGGATGTACGGGCCGGCCACCACGGGGCTCATGCCCTGGCCGCCGCCGACCGGGGCGGCCAGCGGAACCACTTCGGTGTCGGGGTCGGTCTCGAAGAAGCAGACCAGCGAGACCAGTTCCTCGTCCGGAGCGGTGTCGCTCGGGGCGAGGACACGGTGCCGCAGCGAACGCCAGCGGCCGTCCGTCCACAGGTTCATCAGGTCGCCGAGGTTGACCACCAGGGTGCCCTCCTCGAAGGGCGGCTTGAACCAGCCCTCCTCCTCGTTCCACACCTCCAGACCACCGACGCCCTGCTGGCGGTCGAGCAGGCTCAGGGTGCCGAAGTCGGTGTGCGGTCCGACCCGCATCTGTCCCTCCCGCACACCGCCGACGGTGCGCAGGGACGGGTACCAGTTGACGTTCTGGGTCCAGGTGGCGCGCCGCGACCTGGCGGTGAAGAAGTCCCCGGGCAGGCCGAGGACGGTGGCGAGGACCTCCAGCACCTCGTGGGCGACCCGGGTCATGTGCCCGGTGTACTCCAGCGCGGTGCTCTGCAGGGCGGGCCGCTCCGCGGGCCACTTGTTGTCCGGGTAGTAGGTCTCGTCGAAGGCGGCGTCGCCGGTGCGGTGGTCCGGTCCCACGTGGTACGCCTCGTGCAGGTCGGGGCTCCCGGACATGCCGTCCACGGCGCCCACGTCGAGTGCGCCCAGGCCGCGCCAGCCGTTGTCGTAGGGGCGGGCGACGGAGTACCGCTGCTTGGTCTCGGGGGGCAGGCCGAAGAACGCGCGGCCCTCGGTACGCATCCGCTCGGTCAGCTCCGCCGGCACACCGTGCCCGCGCAGCAGGAACAGGCCGGTCCGGCGCAGGGAGGCGTCGAGTTCGGCGGCTGTCGCCGCGCGCCGGTCCGCACCGGCCGTCGCCCATTCGGCGAGGTCCAGGACGGGAACGTGACGTGACATGGCTGTCTGCCTTTCTCACGGGAGGGAAGTCGACGGGGCCGCGGCTGGGGGCGGGCTCAGTCGGCCGGCGCGCCGGCCGGCTGCCGCAGGAAGCGCCCGGCGTCGCCGATCGGTGTGTCCGAAGGACTCCAGCTCAGTGCGGGGATGTGGGCGTTGACCAGTTCGCCGTCCTCGCGCAGCACCGCGGAGGACGGGTGGTACATGTGCAGCAGCGGGTCGTGGTAGTGGTCGAACGCGGAGTGGATGTCCATGCGGTAGGCGAAGTCGTTGTCCTCGCCGCCCCAGCCCTCGAAGCGTTCGTCCATGCCACCGATGCGGTGGAAGGCGCTGGTGCGTACCCAGACGCAGCAGCCCGGAGGCCGGCGCAGGACGAAGGCGCGCAGTCCTTCGGCGTCGCACTGGTCGTGGCCCTGCCACAACCGCTGGTCGATGGCCCGGGAGGTCGACGTCTCGTCCAGGCACCACATGTCGCGGTAGCTGAGATGGCCCATCACCCCGGGCCGCTGGAAACGGGCGGCGTTGCGGGCGACGAAGTCGCGGTCCGCGAGGGCGTCGGCGTCCAGGATGCACACGACCTCGGCGCGGCCGGGGGCGTTGACGACGCCCACGTTGACCGCCCAGGACTTGTTGAAGGTGCCCGGCTTGTACGCGAAGAGGTAGTCGTCGGTGTACGGCAGCACCGCGTCGCGCCAGCGGGGGGTCTCGTCCGTCTCCACGACCACGACCCGGTAGAAGCCGCGGGGCGCGGACTGGTCGCGCAGGGCCTGCAGACAGGCCAGCAGATTGCGCAGGCGCAGCCCGGGACCGCGGTCGCGGAAGGGGATCACCACCAGCACCTCGGGGGTGTCGTCGGCGCCGAGCCGGGGGCCGGGGGCGCGGGCGCCGAGGTCCTCGGGGGTGCGCGGGTCCTGACCGGTCGCGGTGTAGTCGCGGCCCAGGTGGTAGCCGAGGCGGGAATTGGCCTCGGCCTGCCAGGCCCGTTCGAAGAGTGCGGTCAGGGCGGGGGAGGGGCCCTGCTCCGCGGCCTTGACCAGATGCCGGGCCAGCGCGTGGTGCACACCGGGGTCCGCGGGCCGCTCCCGCAGCTCGGCGGCGAGACGGCCGACGGCCTCGTCCCCGGTCCGCCCGGCGGCCTCCACCACGGCCCTGCGGCGCTCCAGGCCGCGTTCCCAGTAGAAGACGCTGGCCTCCCGGGCCTGGGGGTCGGCGTCCACGGCGAGCGTGGTGACGACGGACGCGGCCAGCGTCTCCGGGTCGGTCGGGGTCAGGGTGTCCACGGGCGTCCTTTCCGTTGGTGGTCCGCCGTCGGTGCCGCGGCGGGACGTGGGCGCTGTCACCGGTCCCGCCACCGAAGACCGTGGGCGGCACGACGGCGCGCCGCGGTGCCGCGCTCGTAGGGGAGTTCACCGTCGGGCATGCGGACCACCTCGACGTACAGTCCGACGGCGGTGCGGACGTACACCCAGCGGTCGCCGGCGAGCGGACCCTCGTCGATGGTCTCGGGACCCCCGAGCACCTCGCAGCCGGGGTGCGCGGCCAGGTACGCGGCGGCGGCGTCGACGTCGTCGACGTACAGCGCCAGGTGGCTGCCGCCGACGTCGCTGTTGCGCGGGCGGCGGGCACGGGCACCGGGCAGGCCCTGGTAGCAGTCGAGTTCGATGTTGTCGGTGGGTCCTGCCCGCAGCGCCGACCGGTGCAGGACGCCGCCGGCCGGGACGCCGAGGGCGGCGGCGAGAGAGGGGTCGGTCAGGTCGTACGCGGTACGGCCGAGGGGCTCGGCGCCCAGCACCCGGACGAAGAAGTCCTCGGCGGCGTCCAGGTCGGCCACCCCGTAGGTGAGGTGGTCCACCCCCCGGACCGTGGGCAGGGCCCGGGGCGCGGCGGTGCCGTCGTCGCGGTTGGTCCAGGGCCCGGCGTGGGTGTGACGGCGGGCGGCGCCGGGTGCGTGGGGCGGTGTCGACCGCAGTTCGAGGGGGACGCCCAGGGGAGTGCGCACCCGGACCCAGCGCGCACCGGCCGACGGGCCGGGCACGTCCGCGGTGCGGACCGGACCGAGGGCGTGGCCGTGGCCGCGGGCGCGCAGTGCCGCCAGCGCCGCGTCGACGTCGTCGGCGTACAGGCCGAAGTGCGGGGCGCCCGGGTCGTGCGGACGGGGCGGCCGGGCGACGTGGTCGGGCGCCGTGTACCGGAAGAGTTCCAGGTTGGTGGTGGGGCCCAGGCGCACCAGGGCTATCTCGGCGGCCGCCCGGGGATGCACGTCGAGGTGCTCGCGCATCCAGTCGTCGTCGTGCGCGAGCGGGGGCAGCCGGTAGACGAGTTCGCCGCCGAGCACGTCGACCGTGTAGCCGACGGCGGCGTCCAGGTCGGGCACGGTGAGGGCGAAGTGGTCGATCCGGCGGGCGGTGGGCACACCGGCCACCGGACCGGTGACGTGCGCTGCCGTGTCCGCGCTCACGCGGTGCTCCTCTGCTGCGGGAGGACATGACGGGTGAGCAGGAGCCGGGTGGCCTCGTGGACCGGGCGCGGGCTCAGTGCCGAGGTCGCGGGGTGGGTGGCGAGCAGCTCGCTGGACAGGCAGGTGGACGGTGGCCGGTGGGCGTAGCGGCCGTCGGCGCGGGCCTCGGGGACGACCCGTGCGGCGGGCAGGCCGAGACCGGCGGCGATGTCGGCGGCCCAGTCGGCGCGGGAGACGCGGTCCGGGCCGGCCAGGTGCAGCAGCCGGGGTACGGCCGGGGCGGCGAGCAGGGCGCGGGTGGCCTCGGCGACGTCGTCGACCAGGATGGGAGTGGTCCACTGGTCGTGGGGGGCGCGTACCGTCTCGCCGGCCCGCAGCCGGTGGACGCAGGCGGCGAAGAAGTTCAGCCACTTGGGAGTGTCGGCGGCTTCCCAGCCGTAGATCAGGCTGACCCGCAGCAGGACGGCACCGGGGAGCGCGGACAGGATGTCCTCGGCCGCGAGCTTGGCGCGTCCGTAGGCGTTGGCGGGGTTGGTGGGGTCGGACTCGGTCGAGGTGACGGCGGTGCCGTCGAAGACGTTGTCGGTGGAGACGAGGACCACCCGGCGTTCGTCGGCCGCCCGGGCGACCAGGCGGGCCGCGCCGGCGTGGCCCGCCATCGCCTCCTGCGGGTGGCTCTCGCACCACGTGACGTCGGAGGGGCCGTGCACGAGGACGACGCTGTCGGCGCCGGTGCGCTCCAGGACGGCGTCGAACGCGCCGGGCACGACGACGTCCAGGGCGACCCAGGGGGGTGTGGTGGGGGCGCCGTCGTCGAAGGGCGGGGTGCGGGAGGCGAGCACGGCCTCGTGGCCGTGGAGGAGGAGGTCGCGGGCGATGGCACGGCCGACGAAGCCGCTGCCGACGATCAGGGCCTTCACCGGTCACCTCCGGTGCCCGCGGTCGCGGGCAGGGTGTGGGCGATCATCCTGGCCATGCCGATCAGGCAGTGGTCGTCGTCGGCCGCGCCCAGGGCGAGCATGTCGCGGATCTGCGGTTCGTCGATCCCGAAGCAGCCCAGGCGGGTGAGCTGGTCGCCCAGCAGGCGGATGAAGTGAGGGCCGACGGCCGTGGCGAACCCGCCGATGAAGAGGTACCGGCGGATACCGATCGCGGTGAAGACGCAGTTCACGGCCTGGGCCAGGGGCAGCAGGCAGGCGCTGAGCACCTCGGTGGCGAAGGGGTCCCCGGCGCGGACGGCCCGGGCGAGGGCCTCATTGGTGATGCCGCTCGGGTGGTGGGCCGCGGGCACGGCGAGCGCGGAGGCGGCGAAGCCGCGCGGGTCGTCGGCGGCGGCGCGGCGGGCGGCCAGCAGAACGCCGCGGCCCGAGGCGATGCCGCCGAGGTGGCCGCGTCCGCCGCATTCGCAGGGCACGGCGTCCTCGCGGGGATCGACGCGCCAGTGGCCGATCTCTCCGCCGTGTCCGGCGTCGTCGACGAGCACCTCGCCGTGCCGGAACACCTTGTGCCCGATGCCGGAGCTGACGGTGATGAGGCAGAAGGGATCGGTTTCGGTGGCGGCGTAGCGCCAGGCCGCGGCGGTGATGTCGTTGGCGACGACGACGGGGACGGGCAGCCGCCGCGCGAGGATGTCGCGGATGGGCAGCGGTGCGGCCGCGCCGCCCCACAGGGTGGGACCGGCGAGGACCGTGCCGTCCTTGGTCAGGGGCCCGGCGAAGGAGACGCCGACGGCGTCCGCGCGGGCTCCGTGCGGGGAGCGCAGGTACTGCTCCAGTTCACCGGCGAGCTGGTCGACGACCCGGTCCTGCAGGGCCTGGGGCGGCAGCGCGCGGTGGCGGTCGATGCCTTCGGTGGGTATGCGGCGCACGGACGCGGCGTCCAGAGCGCCGTCGGTGGTGCGGCCCAGGCGCAGGGTGGTGCCGCCGAGGTCGGCGACGACGTACTCGCGGGGACCGACCGTGGCCGGGGGTGCGGTGGTCACCGGCTGACACCTCCGAGGGCCGGGGCGGGTTCGCAGTGCTGCACGGTGCCGTTCTCCAGCACGATGGCGGTGGCGAGGTCGGTGCCCGCCGGGACGCGGGTGCCCGGCAGCAGGACGCAGTCGCGGACCCGGGCACCGGGTTCGACGCGTACGCCGGGATAGACCACGCACTGTTCGACGTGCCCCTCGTTGACCAGGTCGTCGGCCACGATGCTGGCGCGCACGCCTTCCCCGTGGCCGACGTACCGCCGGGGGACGTCGGGGCGGACGGTCTTCGGCAGGTCGGCCAGGGTGAGGGTGGGCGGGTCGGCGAGCAGACCGAGGTGGGCGCGGTGGTAGCGCTCGACGGTTCCGATGTCCTCCCAGTAGCCGGTGACCTCGTAACCGCGGATGCGTTCGCCGGCGGCCAGCATGGCGGGGATGACGTCCCGGCTGATGTCGTGCTGCCAGTCGGTGCCGTCGAGGCGTTCGAGGTAGCGGTGCAGGGTGGGTGCGTCGAAGACGCAGAACGCGGCGAACACCAGGTCGCTGGTGGGGTGCTGGGGCTTTTCCACGAACTCGGTGAGGTTGCCGGCCCCGTCGAAGCCCACCATGCCGAACAGGTGCACCCAGCGTCGTTCGATGCGCTGGTAGGAGACGGTCAGTGCCGCGCCGTCGGCGCGGTGCCGGCGGATCATGTCACCGTAGTCGAAGCGGTAGACGTGGTCGGCGTGCAGGACCATCACTTCGGAGGTGTCCGGGCCGAAGACGTGGGGCGCCTTGCGGATCAGGGCGTCGGCGGTGCCGCGTTCACCCGGCCAGGTCCGTTCCGGCAGGGCGTGCGGAAGCGGCCCGGTGGCTTCGCGGTATGCGGCGTCGTACGGTCCGAAGTGCACCCGGAAGCCCTCGGTGGTGCGGTTCCACACGGTGTGCAGGTCGTCCATGAGCTGCCGTTCCTCGTACTGCGACAGCAGCAGCACCTCGTGGAAGCCGGAGGCACGGGTGTTGGCGAGGCTGAAGTCGATGAGCCGGCTGGTGCCGCCGAACGGCACCAGGGGCTTGAGCCGGCCGTGTCCCAGGGGACCCATCCGGCGGCCCTCGCCACCGGCCAGCAGTACCGCGCGTACGCCGTCCACTCAGACCTCCCGGCCGGCGGAGAGGGGCGCCCGCACCGTGTGGCCGCCGATGTCGCGCAGCGCTTTGACGGCGGCGTCGAGTTCGTCGTGGGTGACGTCGTTGACGAAGCGGACGTTCCCGATGCCGTCGGGCAGCGGCAGCAGCTGCTTGCCGTCGCGGTGGCGCACCGTGTCGTCGAGGCCGTGGGTGATGAGTTCGGTGGTGCACACCGGGTGCCAGGTCGGCAGGCCGAGGTCGGCCATGACGTCGAGGACGCGGCGCAGCCCGGTCTCGTCGAGCAGGCCTCGCCGGTGGGCGAGGACGGAGCTGAGCGCCATGTCGATGCAGACCGCCTCGCCGTGCAGCAGTTCCGGCAGTGCTCTCATCTCGACGGCGGGGGAGAAGGAGTGGCCGAAGTCGACCAGGCGCTGCAGGTCGTGTTCCCAGAGGTTGGGCGCGAGTTCCTCCAGCATGCCGTCGATGGCCAGCCGCATGACCTCGGTGGCGACCCGGTCGCCGTCCGTCCCGGTGTCGGCCCGCATCCGGTCGCGGACCAGGCGGGAGCCGTGAGCGGCGAGGTGCTCGAACAGCTCGGCGTCCTTGACCATGGCCATCTTGAGGATCTCGGCGAGGCCGTTGCGCACGTGGCGGGCGCTGAGGGTGCCCAGGAACTCGCGGTCGATGAGGGTGACGGCGGAGGGGTGGTAGGTGCCCAGGCGGTTCTTGTGCTCGCGGAAGTTCACTCCGGTCTTCGCGCCGATGGCCGCGTCCACCATGCATATCAAGGTGGTGGGGACCCGGATGTAGGGGGTGGAACGGCGGTACAGGCTGGCGGCGAGGCCGACCAGGTCGGTCAGGACGCCGCCGCCGATGGCGATGACGGGCTCGCGGCGCCGGGAGACGCCGAAGGAGTCCATCGAGGAGACGATCTCGAAGACGGTCTCCATGCTCTTGACGCCTTCGTGGGCGTCGATGACGCACAGACCGTACTCGACGCGCTGGTTCTGGAAGTACGCGTGGATGCGCGGCCCGTACAGGCCGTACACGGTGCTGTCGACGACGACGAGCCGGCGTCCGGGCCGGGCCGCTTCGGGGATGCCCGCCTCGGCCAGCGCCGGATTGTCCGGATCGAGGAGCCCGGGGCTGAGGAGCACCTCGTAGGCGACTTCCTTGCTCGTGCTCACCCGCCACCTGTGCGGGGTGGCCAGGGCCGAGGGCCCGGGGTCCGGCAGTACGGCCTGTAACGCGGAATCGGACGGGAGCGTCATGTCGGTACGCCTCTTGTCTGCGTCAGGGCACCTCGGTGCCGACTGGGGAGTGCCGAGGAAACGGTCACGACACGCACCGTTCCACGGTGAACGGCGGTCCTGGCACCTCGTGAATGTCGGGCGGAGTGGGGGTGGGACGCTACACGCCGGGCGGGGCCGTGGCGGCTGCCGTGCGGCTGCCGAGCAGGCGCCACCAGGTGAGCGAGATGCTGTCGGGGTCCAGGCAGGGGGGCTGTGCCATGGACCGCTGGGCCTCGCGGAACGCGGCAACGGTCACGGCGATGTCGTCCGACTCGACGGTGAACAGGGCGAGATGAGTCCCGTCGTCGGCGGACTCCGCGTCCGGGCCGGCCAGCGGGGCGCACCGTTCGGCGGTGACGAATCCGGGCACCCGCAGGACCTCGTCGAGGTGGAAGTCGTCGTACCAGCGGTGATACTCAGCCTCCCGCCCCGGTGCCGGACGGGTGCTGACGATCAGCAGGAACCTCACCACTTTGCCTCTTTCGGGAAACGCCGGCCTGCGGTGTCTTGTGACGATCGTCGTCGGCCCACCGGGAAGTTCGGTGAAACCCTGTGACGCGGATTCCGATCCGAATCGTCGGTTCCGTACCGCGACGGTCCTGCCGGTTACAGTCCTTGCGCTGTTCGCAGAAGTGAATTCCATGGGTGACGGGATCGCTGATGGATCTTCGCGTCAATTCATTCAAGACAATGCCGCAGTCAATAGTCAAGAACGGAACCGTCGTATTTCAGCCAGCCCTCTCCGGGTGGTGAAGGTTGAACCAACGGTGTGACCACATCCTTCTCCGGGTCGCCCTGGTAAAGGTGCAGGACGGAGCGCCTACGGAGGTTTGGCCGATATGAAATCCCCGTATCGTTCATTCCTCGAACGAGGGCCACCATGCTCGTTTGTGATGGTTCGACAGGTCGAACAAATTCGCCTGGCATATTTCAGCCACTCATCCCCGGAAGCGTTGCGCAGGGTCGTGAGAATGGCTTTGACTGCTGGTGGGGCGGACTCAGGGGCAAGGGAGCCCGTCGAACGCGTCGAACCGTCCGCACCCCTTCCGTGGTGACCGCCCCGACTCGGCGGTTCGAACGGCATGCCCGCGTCCCGTCCGGTCGGCAGTCGGAGATCGTCCCCCTCTTCAGGGGCGCAACCGCGGCCGGCGCGGTGGCGGAGACATGCGCCGAGTCGGAAGACGTCGGACGTGCACAGAGGAGCGAAACATTTCGCAGAACCGTCCCGCAGGGGCTCACTGCCCCCTTCGGTATCCACTCGCCCCGCTCTCGGGTGGGGGCGGCCAGAACTTTCTGACGGGGAATCGTTCAGGAATCACCCCTGCGAGGTTCACCGCGCGGGCCGCATTATTCATTTACAACGGTGAATTCACTGTGAAATCCATCTTTCCGGGCGAGACGAGGTCGATACGGCGATGACGGACCCCTGGACGGACCCCCGTGAACCCCACCGCCCCGCCGCCCGCCGCCCCGCCGGTGCGCCCGAGCGCCTGAAGTCGCGGGTGGCCTACCGCAACGCGTGGATGACGGTCCGTGAGGACGTGCTGCGTCACCCCGACGGCTCGGACGGTCTCTACGGGGTCGTGGACAAGCCGGACTTCGCGCTGATCGTGCCACGCGAGCGGGACGGCTTCCACCTGGTGGAGCAGTACCGCTATCCGGTGGGCGGCCGGTTCTGGGAATTCCCCCAGGGCTCATGGCCGGGGGAGACGACTCCGACCACGACGGACGCGCCACCGCGCGACGGCGCAGCCGACGAGGGCCCCTCGGCGGACGCGCTGGCACTGGCCCGCGCCGAACTGCGCGAGGAGACCGGGCTGGTGGCCGGCACCCTCACCTGGCTGGGGCGGCTGCACGTGGCCCACGGCTACTCCTCACAGGGCTGTCAGGTCTTCCTCGCCGAGGACCTGACCCGCCACGCACCGAGCCGGGAGACGACCGAGGCCGACATGGCCCAACGCTGGGTGGACGCCGGGACACTGGACCGGATGGTGGCGGGCGGCCGGTTCGTGGACGCGCCGTCGCTGGCGGCCCTCGCACTGCTGCACCGGCATCCGCTCGGCAGACGCCGCACCGACGAGAGCGGATGACATGACGAAGGACAGGCCGGCGGACACCTCCCCCGGACAACCCGCCGGTTACCTCGCTGTGCTGACGACGCCCGGGGCACCGCGTCCGGCGGTGTGGTCACTCGTGGGCCGGTTCGGATTCGCCGGATCCAACCTGGCGCTGCTCACCTACGTCCAGGCGGTGACCGGATCGTTCGCGTTCGCCGGGGCGATGATGGCGCTGAGCCTGGCCGGCACCGCGCTGACCGGGCCGGTGCAGGGCCGGCTCATCGACCGCTTTGGTCCCCGGCGTCCGCTGCTCGCGCTGAGCGGCGCCCACTGCGCGGTGAGCGCCCTGCTGGTACTCGTCGTGAGCCGGCCGCACGGCTCGATGACCCACACGGCACTGCTCGGCGCGGCGGTGCTCGCGCAGAGCGCCACCCAGCCCATGGTGGCGGTCGCCTCCCGCGCCATGTGGCCGCGGCTGCTGCCGCCGGGCCCGCGGCGCGAGACCGCGTTCAGCTACGAGACGGTGACGACGGAGGCGTGCTACCTGCTGGCACCGGCCCTCAGCGTGACGCTGGCAACCCTGCTGTGGCCGGGCACCTCCCTGGTGTGCACGGTGGTCCTGGTGGCGGGAGCCTCGCTGGGATTCGCGACCGCACCGGTCGTACGAGCGTGGAGCGACGCGCCGCACCAGGACACATCGCCCCCGCCCGGCCGGCCGGAGGAAGGGACGACGGCGCCGGACCGCCACGTGGTGGACCGCCGACCGGTGCTGCGCCTTCCCGGCATGCCCCCTTTGCTGGTGGCCGCCCTTGGTTTCGGGGTCGGCGTCGGGTTCGTCACGGTGACGACGACCGCGGCGGCCGACGCGCTGGACGCCTCCCGCTACACAGGACTGCTCCTGGCCGCGTGGTCGGTCAGCTCGGTCCTCGGAGGCCTGGTGTACAACCGGCGCCCCTGGCCGCGCTCACCGGCCGTACGGCTCCCCCTGCTGACGGCCGCCTTCGGGCTGCTCCTGCTGCCCGCGCTGGCCGGCGGTGTGCCCGGCATCGCCGTCGCCCTGGTGCTCAGCGGAGCCACGCTGGCCCCGCAGCTCACCGCGCAGACGATCCTGCTGGACCGGCTGGTGCCCACGTCCCGGATCACCGAGGCGTACAGCTGGGTGACGACCCTGGTGGCGGCTGGGAACGCGGCGGGCCAGGCGGGGAGCGGTGTGCTCGTCGAGCGGTTCGGCCACCGGACCACCTTCCTGATCTGTACCTGCCTCATCCTGGTCTTCGCCGCACTCGTGGGCAGCCGCCGGCGCCACATGGCCGGCGCGCCCGACCCGTTGGAGCCGTCCGCCGAGACTCAGAAGTCAGCTCATCCGGCTCGGTAGGCCGCCTCTCGTGGAAGGGCTCGTCGAGCGGCCGGCGCCGGATGAGCTGGGGGAGTTGTTCCAGTCCCTGATCGTGGGGTTCCTTGATCCTGCTGGTGACGAAGACCTCGTGGTCCGTCGAGAGGCCGAAGGCGATGCGGGACGTCGACACGGTCGTGGTCGTTTCCATCGGCTGCGCGGTGAAGCCGGGAAGGGAGGAGAGGTCGCCGTCCCGGAAGATCCAGGTCATGACGCCGAGGGTGGCTGCCACGGTGGGGGCGCAGTCGCAGTCCTGATCCACGGCCGAGTACGCACACTTCTCCGAACGGCCGGATCACCCCGACGGCCACGCCCGGCCGAGGCGCATCGACAAGATCGTGCCACGGGCCCTACGAGCGGAACGCGGTGGGATGCGTCTGCTCCCGCACCGACACGTACTGCTGCCGCACGGCCTGCCCCACGGCCAGTTCCTCACCGGGGTCCAGCACCTGCGCCGCCGGACCGGGCCAGGCCGGCGGAGTGCGCGGATCGAGCGTGCCCTGCGACACCCCGAGCGCCCAGGCCGCCTGCCGCGCCGCCCCGAGCGCCGCGTAGTCCGCGGGCTGCGGTACGACGACCTGCGCCCCGAAGAGCGCGGGTGCCGCCGCCTGCACGGCCGGCAGTTCGGCCGCCGCACCGAGCAGGAACACCCGCCGCACCTCGACGCCCCGGCCGCGCAGCACGTCCAACGCGTCCGCGAGCCCGCACAGCATGCCCTCGAACGCCGCCCGCGCGAAGTGCTCCGGCTTCATCGACTCGCGCCGCAGACCCGTCAGGGTGCCCGCCGCGTGCGGCAGACTCGGCGTCCGCTCACCCTCCAGGTAGGGCAGCAGCACCAGTCCGTGCGACCCCGGGGTCGACTTCACCGCCAGATCGGACAGCGTCTCCAGATCGGCCACGCCGAGCAGCTCGGCGGCCCCGCGCAGGGTCCGTACGGCGTTCAGGGTGGTGACGACCGGCAGGTGCATGCCGGTCGCGTCCGCCAACGAGGTGATCATGCCGCTCTTGTCGACGAGGGCCGCGGGGTGCACGGCCATCACGGACCCGGAGGCGCCCAGCGACACCACCGCGTCCCCGAGGCCGATGCCCAGCCCGAACGCGGCGGCCATGGTCTCGCCGGTGCCGGCCGAGATCAGCAGGCCCTCCGGGGTGGTGCCCGCCGCGTCGGAGGGGCCGATCACCTCGGGCAGCATGGCCTGGTGACCGAGCGCCAGCTCCACCAGCTCGGGCCGGTAGCCGCCGATGGCCGCCGACCAGTACCCGGTCCCGGAGGCGCCGCCGCGGTCGGTGGTGCGGCGCACCGGCCGCCCGAGGAGCTGCCACACGAGCCAGTCGTGCGCCTGGAGCAGCACGGCGGTGCGCAGCGCGGCGTCCGGCTCGTTCTTCGCCAGCCAGCGCAGTTTGGTCACCGGCTGCGCGGCCTGCGGCACACAGCCGACCGCCTGCGCCCACGCCTCCCGGCCGCCGAGCGCGTCGATCAGATCGGCCGCCGCGACCTGCGCGCGCTTGTCGCCGCCGACCATCGCCGGACGCACGGTGCCGCCCTGCGCGTCGAGCGGCACGACCGCGTTCTGCTGCGCGGACACGCCGATCGCCTGCACGCCCTCGAGCAGTCCGCCGCCGGCCGCCTCCCCGAGGGAGAGCAGCCAGGCCTGCGGATCGACGTCGGAGGGACGGCCGGCACCGTCGGGACCCTCCACCGGGTGCGGTGCGTAGCCCTGCCTGAGCACGGCCCCTGTGTCCGCGTCGCAGACGACGATGCGAGTGAAATCGGGCGAACTGTCCAACCCGGCGACTATCCCCATGCGCAAAATTCTGCCGCACCGCGGGGGGTGACCGCGTCTGCTCGGCACGCACCGGGGTCTTTCGGTCGGCCAGGGCCCGCGGGCCCGGCCTGATCCGAACGGGAGGCCCTGCGGGAGGCCCTAGGGATGACTGGTGCCCCAGTCGTCCGACCCGTCACTGTGCGCGGTCCGGTCCCGCAGGGAACGGACCCGGCCCGCGACCGACTCGGGCACCCGGTCCCCGACCTTGTCGCTGACCGCGTGGTACGCCTTGCCCGCGAACTGGCGGCCCTGTTGGGCCGCCGACTCCGCCGTGTTGCGCACGGCGGGGTTCTGCGCGACCTGCCGCGCGGACTTCTTCAGCTGTTCGTAGCGCTCCCGCCCGGCCTTCGTGCCGAGCACGTAACCCAGGGCGAGTCCGACGACGAACGTGAGCCGGTAGCGCATGACGGCCACCCTTTCCTCGTGTAGGTCTGCGGTGCGGCATCGGTGCCGGAGGGAACCGATTGGCGGAGCACCCCCCTGCTTGCGCTAATGTATGTGTCGCAGCGAGCGTCCGCCCCCTGGCGAATACCCAGGTAAGGGCGTTCGATGCGAACGAGGCATTCCTCCGTAGCTCAATTGGCAGAGCAGCCGGCTGTTAACCGGCAGGTTACTGGTTCGAGTCCAGTCGGGGGAGCTCGGTCCTCCGTAGCTCAATTGGCAGAGCAGCCGGCTGTTAACCGGCAGGTTACTGGTTCGAGTCCAGTCGGGGGAGCATCGTGATCGAGGACCCTTAGGGGTCCTTTTTCATGTCGCCGGGAACCGGGCAGGTGGCAGCGCGGTCCTCATGGTCATGCGGCGTCGGACCAGGCGGAGCGTGAGATCGTATGAGCGGCTATGCTGCGGCAGACGGCGCGCACACGTGTACGCGACACGCCGCTATGGGGCGGTAGCTCAGCCGGTTAGAGCAGCGGACTCATAATCCGTCGGCCGTGGGTTCGAGTCCCACCCGCCCCACCATGCACCCCTGTGAACTGCGGAAACGTCTCAGTGGGGGTGCGGATTCAGGACTTTGGGCGAACGTACTGAATCCGCTGCTCGTGACTTCGACCCCGTCGTCCCTATGGGGTACTCGAGACCTCTCTGAACTGCACGGATGCGCTCGAGGGGTGCCGGAGAGGTGACGCGGGCGGCGTCTTTGAGGGTGCGCGTGCCCAAGTTGGGACGCTGATGGGACGCAGGGAAACGGAAGCGGGTGCGGGTGGCTCAGGTAGCTATGCCGCGACCGTGTCGGGCGAAGCCCGTCGCCGAGCGGCCAGCGGGCGTGGCCGTCGGGTCAGGAGCTCGCCATAGGCCTGCAGCGCCCCCCAGGGGGTTGACCATCGCTGGTAGCAGCTGCGTTCTGCGTGCCTCTCTCAGGAGGCGACCGCTCCGCTCCCGGGCAAGGGAGATCGCCACACACGGCACAGCGGGGGTGTCCGCCCTGGCGGCATCGGCCCGTCCGCACGGTTCGTCCTCGATCGCGGGATGCAAGGCGAGTGTCCGCGGGAAGCGCCGTACGTCTCCGTGTTCTTGCATCGTCTCGCGTGTTTCCTCGTTCTTCTCAGGGTGTCAGGGCGATCCTTCTCCGCGCGAGGCCAGAGGTCAGCGGCTGACGCGTATCTTCGACTGGCCGTGCGGGCGTTCCTCCCAGTCGTCCATGAAGCAGGCATGCAGGCCGTGCTTGCGGGTCAGGGCCAGGAGGGTCTCGGTGCGGTAGTAGAAGTCCTCGCGCAGAACCTGGTGTTCGGCGCCCTCGGTGCGGTCGAAGGTGAAGTCGAAGAACCCGGTGTCGGTCAGCACCCGGCCGACGTGGGCGAGGCACTCCTCGATGACGTCCAGCGGCGAGTGGGAGAAGACGCTGTGCGCGTGGATGACGTCGAAGTGGTCGCTGGGCAGGAAGTCCAGGGTGAGGTCGTCGGTGATGGTCAGGTGCGGCAGCTTGTCCTGGAGGTGGCGCTCGGCGAGAGTCCTCTTGGCGGCGATCAGGATGTCGGGCGAGATGTCGATGCCGTAGTAGTGGCCGGCGTCGAGGTGGTCGATGAAGCGCCAGCCGCCGCGCAGGTTGCCGCAGCCGATGTCGAGCATGCGGTGCTCGGGGCGCAGCCCGTGCTCGGTGAGGTAGTCGAACTGCATCTGCCCGAGCGCCAGCCAGCGGTCATGGGTCTGACTGCCGACCGCGGCTTCGGGGTTGCGGCGGGTGTCGGAGGCCATGACGGCCCGGTAGTAGCCGACGTGGTCGGGGTGCTTCAGGCGCAGCCAGGCGTCCCGGCCGGCCCGGCTGAGGTATGGGGCGACGCGGCCGGGGTGGCGCAGGGCGTAGCCGACCTTGTGGGTGAGGGCGGCGCGGTTGTTGCGCAGTTTCTTCGGTGACTTGGCGTCTGCGGGCATGGCGAAGCGACCTCCGTGCAAAGGGGCCCCGGGTGAGGGGATGAAGGGGTGCGGGACGAAAGGGGTATGGGGTGTTACAGGTGACGCAGCATGGTCAGACGCGGCGGCGCAGGAGCAGCATGGTGACAGCCGTGAGCAGGAGGGCGAGGCCGCCGAGAAGGGCTGTGTCGGTCCACTGGAAGGTCCAGTAGTCGCTGGCCGGGTTGGCCTCGTAGAAGCGGGCGACGTAGCCGTGCTGGGCCATGCACTCCTTGAGCTGGGCGCTTGAGGGGAAGGGGCAGTTCATTACGTCGTCGTGGCGGCCGGAGGCGGTGATCAGCCCGTAGTGGCCGGTCGACCACTTCTCGTCCATGGGTGGCTTGGGGATGCTGCCGGCGCTGGTGTAGGTGTGCGGCGGGACCAGCAGGCGGGTCCTGTGCGTCCACTGCAGCAGGAGGGTCGTCGCCCCTGTCACCAGGAGGGTCAGACCCATCGCGGCCAGCACCCGGCGGGCCAGCAAACCCAGCAGTGTGCCGGCCGCCAGGCCGAACAGGGCGGCTGCGACGACACTCGGGCCCGAGCCGCTCAGGGCGGTGTTCTCGTACCAGAACAGGCCGTAACTCCGGTCCGCGGCCGGTTGCCACCACCACGCGAACAGCCCCGCGAGCACGCCGGAGACGGCCACCGTGGTTACCGCGGCGAGCGCCATCCGGGAGGCGAACCACCGGCCGCGGCTCACGCCTTGGGCGAGGACCATGCGGTGCGTGCCCAGTTCCCGGTCGCGGCCCAGCAGGGGCGCGCCCCAGAAGACGCCGATGATGACGGGCAGCACGATGTTCAGCGTGCCGAGGTACTTCAGCGGCTCGATGTCCAGCAGCAGGGGCATGCCGGTGTCGGACTGCGTGCAGTACAGCGGTCCGGTGCCGCAGTGGTCGAACAGTCCGCTGTGCAGGGCGTCCAGCATGCCCGAGCGGTTGTACGCGGCGATCGCCGCGGCAGTGGCCAGTGCGGCCGCGCCGACGCCGACCAGCACTCGCTGCTGACGCCAGGCGAGCCAGAGGGAGCCGTGCCAGAGAGAGCCGGTTCGGAGGGAGCCGTTCACGCCGCCGCCTCCGTCCGCCCGGCGCCGGCCGGGCGCAGCGTGTCGTTGGCCTGCAGGTAGCCGATCAGGATGTCCTCCAGCGTGGGCCGCTCGGCGTGCCAGTCGCCGCGCAGTGGTCCCTGCTGTCGTATCAGGGCGGTCAGCTGTCGGCCACCGGCGCGGCGGTGGACGACGGTGTGCCGTGCGGCCAGGGCGTCGGCCTGGTCGGCGTGTCCGGTCAGTACGGTGTGGTTCTCGCGCAGCGCCTCGGCGTCTTCGCTCAATTCGATGCGCCCGTCCCGCAGGACCAGTACCCAGTCGCAGGTCTGTTCCAGTTCGGGCAGGACGTGCGAGGACAAGACGATGCTCGTGCCGCGCTCGGCGGCCTCGGTCATCAACGCCGCCATGATCTCGCCCCGTGACACGGGGTCGAGGTCGGCCATCGGCTCGTCGAGCAGCAGCAGTTCGGGCCGCTTGCCGAGCGCCAGGGCGAGCGCGACACGGGTGCGCTGCCCGGGGGACAGTTCCCCTACGCGGGCGGCGAGTGCGATGCCGCCCTCGCGGGCGGTCCGCTCGGAGGCAGCCTGGTCCCATGAGGCGTTCAGCTTCTGCCCCATCCGCAGGGTGTCCGCCACGGTGAAGCGGGGGTAGAGCGGTTTGTCCTGGGTGAGCAGTGCGACCCTGGCGCGGGCCCCGGGCGTGCCGGGTGCGGTGTCCAGTACCCGTATGTCCCCGGTGCGGGGGCGTAGCAGGCCGCCGGCCAGGTGCAGCAGGGTGCTCTTGCCGGCGCCGTTGCGTCCGACGAGGGCAGTGATACGGCCCCTGGGCACGGTGAACTCGCAGTCCTGCAGGGTCCAGCCGCCGCGCACCCGATACCGGAATCCGAGTCCAGTGGCGCGCAGCGCGGCCGGCGCGTCAGGCCCGGTCATGCTTCCTCCATTTTCTGCTCCCGGTCGCCCGGGGAGTGCTCGTCTTGCTTGCTGTCGTGGGCGTCCAGGGCGGCTGCGACCAGGGCCAGGATGTCGGCCCTTTCTAAACCCGCCGCCCGTGCGCGTGCCGTCCAGTCGGTGAGTTCCGCGCGCAGGGGTGAGTCGTTTTCCGCGCCGGGCCGGGCGAGCGAGCGCGTCACGAAGGTCCCCAGACCGCGGCGCAGTTCGACCAGGCCGGCCTGCTCCATGTCGCGGTAGGCCCGCAGCACGGTATTGGGGTTGATGGCTGTCGCCGCCACCACTTCCCTGGCCGTGGGCAGCTTGTCCCCGACCTTCAACGTGCCCATCCGCAGCGCCCGTTCGGTCTGCTCCACGATCTGCACATAGGCGGGAACGCCGCTGCCACGGTCGATCCGGTACTCGACCACATCACCTTCCATGAGCAACAGTGTGCTTGTATTAATGAATTAATACAAGCATGGTGGAGGCGTTGCCGGGATGTCAAACAGGAGCACTGCAGGTGTGGCCCGCGTAGCCGCCGCCGTACTGACCCTCGCCGCGGTGGCCCAGCAACTGCTGCTGGCCGCGGGCCTGGGCAGCCTGCTGCCCGGCTGGCAGCCCTGGCCCTTCCTCCTGGGCGCGGCCCCCGCCTGGTGGCTCGCCCGCCCCCGGTGGCGGCGGGCGGACCCACCCCGGCCGCTGGTGGTGGCGATGCGTGTGCTGCGCCGGATACCGGGCGCGGCATACCTGGTGGCCGTGCTGGCCCTGACGGCCGGAATCTGGGCCGCACTCCAGGATCACGAGCCTTATCTGGGACACGAGGAGGCCGTGTACGCCAACAAGGCCCGCTCCTGGGCCGGCGGCACCCCCGACGCAGGCTGGGGCCCCTACCGCCCCCTCGGCCTCCCCGTGCTGGGGCGCCTGGCGCTCACCGTCCACGACGACGTGGGCAGCCTGCGTGCGGTGGCCCTGCTGCTCACGCTCTTCACCCTCACCGCGACCTACGTCGTCGCAGCCCGCTGGACCACGCCCCGCCGCGCCGTGGTGGTCGTCCTTCTCCTGCTCTCCGGCCTCGGATTCCTGCGCCGCGTCCCGGAGTTCCTCAACGACATCGGCACCACCGGCCTGCTGCTGATCGTCGTCTTCCTCCTCACGCGCGCCCAGGAAGTACGGCGCTCCCACGCCCTGCCCGTCGCAGCCGCCGTGGCGGTGGCCGCCTTCTACCTGCGCTACGGCAGCGTGGGCAACCTCCTGGCGATAGCTGGGGCCGCGCTGTTCGCCTACGGCCCGCGCGCCTGGCTCGCCCAGGGCCGCCGCCTCGCCGCAGCACTGGCCATCTTCACCCTCGGCCTGCTGCCGCACTTCGTCCACGCCACGCAGGTCACCGGATCCCCGCTCGGCCTGATCCTGTGGGCCGGCTCCCAGGCCAACCGCACATACGTGGGCGACGGCCTCGCCTACTACCTCGCGATCTTCCCCTACCGCCTGGCCGGAGACCTGGGAGCGGTCGTGATGACCGGCGGACTGCTCCTGGCGGTACGCGCCCTGCGCGACGGAGACGGTGGGGCGCGCGCCACACGCCGTGTGTTCCTGGGCTCGACGTCCGTCCTCGTCTTCGTCGTCCTCGGTCTGGTGACGGACGGAGAACCGCGGTTCGTCCACCTCCCGGTCATCCTGCTCACCCTCCTGGGGGTCGAGGCCCTGGCGGAACTGACCGGGCGCAGGAACAGGAACAGGGGCCTGCTCGCCGCCGTCGCCGGACTGGCCGGCCTGACCACCGTCGGCACGGCCCAGGTTGTGGCCCACGCAGCGATGCCCGGCCCCGACCGCCTCAGCCGCTCCACCGTCCCGGTCGCCGAGCGGCTCGCGACGGACGTCCCCTGCCTCCTGGTCACCGGCTACGAACCGGAGATGGGCTGGTACTCGGGCTGCGACGCGGTCACCTACGCCCAGTACCGCCGCACGACCCCGCCCCCGGGAACCCACGCGACCCTGGTCCTCTTCGAGCACGGCCGCCTGCAACCGGACGACGCCGCCCTGGCCCGCCTCATCGGCGACCGCGGCGCCACCGTGCACACGACCCCCACGGACGGCGCGCTGGGCACGGCGACAACGATCACACTGACTCCCTCGTGACGCCGGTGGGGACGGTGGGACCCCTGCCGTCGTACCGGAGCTTCCTGAGCGAGCAGGCTCTCGAGCCCTGACCGCTCTACTGGGGCCGGCCCGGGGCATCGTCCTGCCGCGAGCGGCGCTGTACGGCCTGGTCCAGCTCTCACGCTCCACCGTCTCCGGCAGTGACTGCCCCAGCGCCCAGCCGATCACCATCTCGGCGACCGCGTGCAGTTTGATGTTGAGTTGCTGTCGGCCCGTGCCCCGCGACTGGACCGCGCCCTGAAGAAAATCGCCCGAAAGGGTGGCGTCGTCGTCCTGCTCGACGGCACCCTCGTCCGCACCCGCCGACGCACAGGGAACGAGAACCGGCCGAACTATTCGGGCAAGCACAAGGCCCACGGCCTGCTGTTCCTCGCCCTGACCGACGAGACGGGCAACCTGGTCTGGATCTCGGCGGCGAAGCCGGGGCGCTTCAGCGAGATCACCACCGCCCGCCACAACAGGATCACCACCCACCTGCGGGAGGCCGGTCTGGGCGCTGTGGCCGATCTCGGCTTCGTCGGCCTGGACGACGACCCCGACGACCCGGTCATCGTCACCGGCCGGCGGGCGACCCGCGGCCATCCACTCACCGACGCCCAGAAGGAGGCGAACCGGCTGGTCAGCCGTGAACGAGCGGCCAACGAGCACGGCTTCGCCGACCTGAAGAACTGGCGGATCCTCACCAAGGTCCGCATGAACGCCCGACACGCGACCACGCTGCTACGGGCGCTCCTCGTGCTGACGAACGCCGAGGTCCACCGCTGACGGACGATCACCTCCTACCGATCACACCTCCGACCGGCACGAGCATCCCACCCGCGGCCCACGCCAGACCCGGGACCTGCAACTTCAGGTTGAAACGCGCTCATTGGAGGAGGGTGAACGGACTCGGGTTCTGAGGAGCCATGGTGCGTTGGAAAGGGAATCCGCTGCGAGCGGGTCCGGAACCTGTCTCCGAGCTGGCGAAATCGCCCGACTCCCCGGTGTTTCTGGCCGTCTGGGGGCGATGTCGGGACGCAGCTGGGACGCAAGGATAGGAACGGACTGACAAAGACTGAGACACGAAGACACGGCGCACCCAGTCTGACCAGCAAAAACGTCATGAAAGGACGTTTATTGGCAAGGACCGCCAAGATCCTCAAAGGACTCATAATCCGCCGGCCGTGGGTTCGAGTCCCACCCGCCCCACCAGTAACATGCCCTGAGCTGCGGAAACGTCTTTTCAGTGCCTCTGGGGCGCCTACTCGGCCCCAACGGAGAGAATCCGCTGCTCACAAGTAGAGCCTCACATGTCACGGCGGGTGTCTGGGTACCCCTGTCAAGGCTCTGACCTGCGGCGATATAGAAACAAACTCGGCTGCTGGAGGTTACGCAGGGAAGCCGAAAGCAGGATCCAGGGGACGTGCAGGGGGCGCGAGGAAATGGAGCGGGCCCGCAGGAAGCCGGCGGCCTGACCGTCGGCGCCTCCGCTGTCCTCCCGCCCCAGCCTGCCGGGCACCGCTCTCCGGCCGCTCTTCGGCTTGAGATGTCACACGTCAAGCAGGGGAGGTCGTCAGAGGCTCGACCCTGCCTTGTCGGGTATCAGATTCTCTGAGAACATGAGGTCATGAAGACGATGACCGCTACCGAAGCATCACGGAACTTCGCCTCCGTGCTGGACAGCGCGGAACGCGGCGAAACCATCGTGATCACCCGCGGGGGCAAACGCCTGGCCGTGCTCGGCCCGGCGCCCAAAGCCACGGGCCGTGCGGTGAAGGATGCCCTCCTGCCCTACGTCGACACCCTCGACGACGCCTTCGAGCGCGATGTGATGGCCACCCGTGATCTGCTGACCCTGGACGATCCGTGGAACGACTGATCCTGGACACCGGCGTATTGATCGCGGTCGAGCGCCGGAAAGTCGTCCTCGACCATGTACTCGCGGACGATGACGACCCGGTGATCGCCGCTATCACAGCCGCGGAGTTGCTCCAGGGCGTCGAACTGGCCGACGACACCAGCCGGCTTGCCCGCCAGTCATTCGTCGACGCCGTCCTCGCCACGGTTCCGGTCGAGGAGTACACAGTGGACATCGCGCGAGCTCATGCGCGACTGCTCGCCCACGTCCGCAGGGCCGGCCAGCCCAGGGGAGCCCACGATCTGATCATCGCGGCAACCGCCCTGACCACCGCACGCACAGTAGTCACCTACGACAAGCGAGCGCGCTTCGACGACCTTCCCGGTGTTCGTGTACGTAGGTTGTGACGGGCCCGGGCGATCGGCCGTTGACAAGTGCGCCTGCCTCAGCCGTCGGCTGCCCACCGAGTGACGGGAGTTGTGGCGTGGCACGTGGTTTCCTTTGTCATCGCCGTGACTCAGTGGTGCGCACTGAGGCCAGCAGCCCCACCAACGCCAGGCACATCCACCCCCGTGAGATGGGCGAAAGCGGCGGTGTGGGTTAGACCGCGGTCCACAGGAGGCCCGCTACGGCGCTGACGCCGAGGCATCAAGGGGGCGGGCGGACCGACGGGTCGATCGGGTCTCCAAGAGCTGCCGATCCGCGGTTGAATGCCGGTGTGGCACGGAAAGTGGTGGGATTCGGCGAGGACGATCTGAGGGTACTGGCCGGGGCTCGGTCCTTCGAGCGGGGGCTGGGGTATCTGGACGCGGTGAGTGGTCTGGATGTGGGGGAGGGCTCGGTCACCGCCGTGGTGCACGGTACGGATGTCTACGAGGTGGAACTCACCCTCGGCGGGGGTGACGGGATCTCGGGATGGTGCGATTGCCCGTACGGGCAGGGGGGCAACTTCTGCAAGCACTGTGTGGCGGTCGGGTTGACCGTGTTGCGGCGGGCGAAGACGATTCCGCAGCAGCGGGCCGCGGCGCGGGCACGGTCTTCCGGCTTGGAAGCGTGGCTTTCCGGGCTGTCACGCGACCAACTCCTGGTGCTGGTGCGGGAGCAGGTCGCCGAGGACCGGGAACTGCGCCGACGTTTGGAGCTGCGGGCAGCCGCTGCTCGCACTGACCTCGGTACGGTCCGGGATCGGATCATCGCGCTGATCGATCCGCGGCCGTTCGCCCGGTACGGGTACATCGAGTACGCGGATGCCTCCGGCTACGGGCGACAGGTCGCCGAGGCGGCGAGTGCCCTGCGCGCCTTGACCGCCGACGGGGAGGCCGCGCAGGCGGTCGCTCTGGCCGAGGAGGCGCTCCGGGTGCTGGGAGAGACGTACGGGGAGATCGACGACTCGGAGGGCGTGGTCGGGGAGGCCGCCGCCGCAGTGGCGGAGGTCCATCTGGAGGCCTGCGGGGTCGCACGCTCCGATCCGGAGCGGCTGGCGGAGTGGCTGGTAGGACGTCTACTCGCCGACGACAGCGATGTGACGGACCTGGATCCGCTCGACTATGCCGACGTGCTGGGGCCGAGCGGACTGGCCCGCATTCGACAGCTGGTGGCTGAGGCACTCAGGCGCAGGCCGTCCGGCTGGGCGGAGCGGTATCTGATGGAGCGCCTGGTCAAGGCGGAGGGCGACGTCGACGCACTGGTCGCCCTGTATGCGCAGGACCTCGATCCGTCCGGTGCCACCCACCTGCTCATTGCCGAGGAACTGGAAACGGCGGGCCGCGCGGAAGAGGCACTCGACTGGGCCGAGCGGGGACTGCGGGACTGTGCCGCCGAGACGCACATCGACAGCCGTCTGGTCGAGCATGTATGCGTCCGGTACGCGAAGACGGGGCGGGTGGCGGACGCGTTCGCGGTGCGCCGGGACCGGTTCCGTGTCGAGGGGTCCCTCGCCGCCTACCGGCAGCTGCGCTCCGCCGCCTGGGCGGCAGGCTGCTGGGAGGTCGAGCGCGCGGAGGCGCTGGCCATCTTGAGGGAGGACGCCCGTCGTGAGCGCGGCGGCCGGTACGGCGGGTCCGTGCTGATCGACGTACTGATCGACGACGGCGACCTGGACGCCGCCTGGCGCGAGGCGGCCGACCGCGCGGACGACCGGCAGTGGGAGCGACTCGCCGACCTGTCGCGCGAGATACGTCCGGCCGAGGCACTCGGCGTGTACCTGCGGCTGGTCGAGCGGTCGAAGGAGCCGACCGGGGATCATGCCTACGAGCACCTGGCCGGGTTGCTCCTGGCGGCCCGTGACTGCCATCGCGCCCTGGGGACCGAGGACGCGTTCACCGGGTATCTCGCCGGCCTGCGGGCGGAACTCAAACGCCGACGCAAGCTGATGAGCATCCTTGACCGGCACGGGCTGTGAAAGGGCTCCGGCAGAGGGCTCATCGGCGATGGGAGAACGACAGGGACAGAGTCCGGCTCTCCCCGTCGGAAGGCCTGAGCGGCCGTCAACCCTGTTGGTGGCGCGGGCATGGGCGGGCAGGCCCGCGCCGGCCTTCGGATCGGGGAAGGCCCCACGGGAGGCGCGCCAACCGGCCTCCCGCCGGTCGAGGACCAGCTCCACCGGCGTTCCCTGGCGGACCTTGATCAGGTGAGGGCTGTGGCCGCCCCGCTCCGTCGCCTCCACCCGCCGCACCCCGCCCTCCTGCCGGGCCGCTCCACCCCGACACGGCGGGGACCGAAGAAGCACCGGCCCGGCGCGGCGGGCAGTACGGCGGACGTCAGGACGACGACGATGCCGAGGACACCCGTGGGCCGCTCGCCTCCCTTGCCGGCCTCCGTCCGGCCTGTGTCCGGGTGCCCCCCGCCGGGCAAGGGCCGAACGGCCCAGTGGTCCTGGACCGTCCGGCCCCAGATCTACCGCCCTGACCGGAGGGACCATGTGGGTGAAGGCGAGAAGTCCCGGGGCCGTCCGGCCCTCGTTCGCCGGTACGCCGAAGCAGGTGAGTGGCGATGATGTTCTGGTACGACCACGACGTCGGCGGGTGGGGCTGGTTCGCGATGTCGGTCGGCATGATCCTGTTCTGGGCCTTGGTCATCACGGTCGTCGTGCTGTGCATCCGCGCCCTCGGCAGCCCCCGGCAACACGCCCACATCCCGGCCCCGCCCACGCCGGACGGCATCCTCCGGGAGCGGCTGGCCCGCGGGGAGATCGACGAGGAGGAGTACCGGCGCCGCCTGAGCGCGTTGCACGCCGGCCCTCTCACCAAACCCTGAGGCCCGGGCCCGCGTGGACGCGGGCCCGGGCCCCGCACGGTGGTGTCGTCAGCTCTTGCCGAGGAGCTCGTTCATCTCCTCGATCTCGGCGTTCTGCGTGGTGATGATGTCCGCGGCCATCTCCTTGGCCGGCGTGTACCGGCCCTTCTCCCGCTCCGTGGTGGCCATCTCCACGGCCCCCTCGTGGTGCTCGACCATCATGGTCAGGAACATCGAGTCGAAGCCCTTGCCGGACTCCCTCATCAGCTCGTCCATGTCCTCGGTGTCCATCATCCCGGGCATGCCCGGGCCCGAGGACTCGTCCGTGCCGTGCATCGAGTGGTCCATGCCGGGCATGGACGTCGGCACGTCCTCACCCCAGGCCTTCAGCCACCCGGACATGGCCGTGATCTCCGGGCCCTGCGCCTTCTCGATCCGCGCGGCGAGGTCCTTGACCTCGCTGGAGGAGGCACGGCTCTCGGCCATCCGGGCCATCTGAACGGCCTGCTCGTGGTGCGGGATCATGCCCTGCGCGAAGGACACGTCCTGGTCGTTGTGTGCCTCGGTGGTGGTCGCGGCGCTCGCCGAGGCCGACTCCCTGGCCGCGGAGCCGGCGCCGGCTCCGGAGTCGGAACCGCCGTCGTCGCTGCCGCAGGCGGCGAGGACGAGAGCGGCGGTGACGGCCGCCGTGCCGAGCGCGGCGCGGCGGATCAGGGAACGGGTGCTGGTCATGCGGGAACTCCTGCGGTGTGCGAAGGGGCGCGCGAAGGGCGCGGGACGTGGCGGAGGGCCGTACGCCTGGCCGTTGCGATACACGCGGCGGCGGCGATACGGCTCGGAACCGGCCTATATCCGCAGGAGTTGCAGTTCGGCGAGTGAGGGAGGCGCGCGAGCGTCCTCCGGTCCGGTCGCCGTGGACGAGCGGCTGCCCACCGGTTCCCCCGCCCGGCCGGTGGGGTCGAGTGCCGGTACGGGGAGGAGCGGGCCCGCGCCCACGGCGCCCGAGGAACACGTCGGATCGGCGTGCTCCGCGTGCCCGCGGCCGTCACCGCCGCCGTGACAGAGGTGTTCGGCGCTCACCACCGCCGGGTCCGCGTGCTGCGGGGCGGCGGGGGAGTGGGAGGCGTGCCAGGAGTGGGAGGCGTGGGAGGGGGGTGGGGAATGCCGGCCGGCGGTTCCGCCCGGTGCGAGGCCGTGCATGCCGAACAGGCCGATCAGCAGCCCGAGCACCAGCAGTGCCGGCCACCACCCCGCGGGTGATGACGCTCGGAGGTGCTGTGCACGGGCTGTCACAGCCCTCATGTTACGCAGGCCCGTCGGCTCCGCCGCCGGGGGAGCGGTCCGTTGGGCCGACTGCGCGACCCCGAGCCGCCGGTGCCGTCGGAAGCTGCCGACAGCCGACTGTCGGCAATCGGCCTCGGGCTCCGGCCCCCGCCGGGGGCCGGAGCCTGAAGCCGACTCCTCCCGTCAACCCCGCAGCTGCTCGGTCAGGCCCGGCTGGCTCATGACGGCGCCGGTGTCCAGGCGGCGGTTGCGGGCGGCGAGGCGGTCCACCTGCACCGGGGGAGAGGAGGCGGGAGCGGGAGACGGTGTCGGGCCGTCAGTCCTCGGCGCGCAGGGCCGTCCAGGTGGCGTGGTCGACGATGCCGTCGGCGGTCAGTCCCCGGTCGTTCTGGAAAGCGCGTACGGCGGTTTCCGTGCCGGAGCCGAAGTCTCCGTCGGCGTCGCCGAGGCCGTAGCCGCGCTTCGTCAGCACGCACTGCACCTGCAGGACGCGTTTGCCGGTGTCGCCCCGGCGGGTGCGGCCGCTGCCGGAGTAGTGGGTGCAGTCGGTGTTCCAGGGCGCGGTCACGGG
The DNA here is from genome assembly GCF_043198675.1 of Streptomyces sp. NPDC048734. Taxonomy (NCBI): domain Bacteria; kingdom Bacillati; phylum Actinomycetota; class Actinomycetes; order Kitasatosporales; family Streptomycetaceae; genus Streptomyces; species Streptomyces sp. NPDC048734. Next base: position 627,770 of record NZ_JBICUZ010000001.1, read on the forward strand.
TTCCGCGGCGGGGCTGCTCGGTGCCGGGGCGGGGGTGGGGCCGGTGGAGGCGCCGGGGCCGGCCGGTGGGGTGGCGGGGGAGGCCGTGCGGCCGTCGGAGGAGGGGGAGGCGGCGGCGAGGGGGCCGGAGGTCTCGTCGGTGGAGCCGTCGGGGCGGGCCGCGCTGCCGCCCCTGGTGGACGTGCCGCTGAGGGCGTCGCGCGAGAGGGGAGAGGCGGTGCCGCCGCCACCCGCACCGGGCCCGGCGGGGGCGGTCGCGACCGGTCCGGGAGAGTCGGCCGTGGCGGGGTCGTCCCGGCCGGTCAGGGCGTAGAGGCCCGCGGCGGTCAGACAGAGGACGAGGGTGGCGGCGCCGGCCAGCAGAGGCTTGCGGCGCCGGCCGTCGCGAGGGGCGCCGGGCGGGTGCGTCGCCGCGGGGGAGGGCGTCGGCTCCGCGGACGGGGAGGACGGGGAGGACGAAGAAGGCGGAGGGGGCGGCGCCGGGGTCGGGCGGCCTAAGCGGGCCCTGCGGTCGACCGGGAGGCGGAACAGCACCTCGTACGCCCGCTGCCGGGCCAGGACCCTGCCGCCGAGCGGGTCGGGCCAGCCGGGCGGGCCGGCGTGCCGTGCGGCCGTCCGCAGGAGTTCCGCCGGGGTGGGGCGCCGGCCGGGCTCCTTGGCCAGGCAGGCCGACAGCAGTGCGCCGAGTGCCGGGTCCGCCGACGAGATCCCGCCGAGCAGTTCCCGGTCGGGTTCCTCGAAGGCCACCCGGTGCATGACGTCGACGCCGGTGCCGTCGCCGAACGGGGCCCGTCCGGACGCCGCGAAGACCAGCGTCCCCGCCAGCGAGAACACGTCCGACGCCGGTTCGGAGCGGCCCGTCCTGAGGTGCTCCGGTGCCATGTAGGCGGGCGTGCCGACCCGGTTGCCGGTGCCGGTGATCGAACTCGCCTCCGCCGCCCTGGAGATGCCGAAGTCGATGACGTGCGCGCCCCGGAGGGTGAGCAGGACGTTGGACGGCTTGAGGTCGCGGTGGACGATGTCCGCGGCGGCGAGTTCGCACAGGGCCCGCGCGAGGTGCTCCGCGACCTGCCAGACCGTGGCGGTGGCGAGCGGGCCGTCCTCCCGCACGGCCTGCGCGAGGTCCGGTCCGGGGAGGTACTCGGTGGCCATCCACAGCAGTTCGTCCCGGAAACCGGTGCCGCACAGCTTCGGCGCGTGCGGGGTGCGCAGCCTGGCGTGCACGGCCGCCTCCCGTTCGAACCGGCGCCGGAACCGGGGGTCCTCCGCGTACTCCGGCCGGATCACCTTCAGGGCGACCAGGCCGGGACTGTCGTCGACGGGGCGTGCCAGGTAGACGCGGCCCATGCCGCCGCTGCCCAGCCGGGCCGACGGCACGTAGGGACCGACCTGTTCGGGGTCGTCCGGACGCAGGGGGGAAGCGCCTGCCTGCCGCAGCGCGGCGGCCTCGCTCGTCGCCGGGTCCGATGACGACGGCCGCTGATCCGACACGTGTGTTCCCCTAAGTGGTCTTCGACGTACGTCAGTTCGCTTTCGTGGAGTGTGAAGAGGCTAGTGCAGCATCGGGCGGCGTTCGCCCCGTCGGGCACGGTCGCCGGTCGCCGGCCGTCGGCGGGACGGTCGCGCGGGGCGGTGCGGCGGCGGATCGTGCCGACCGCGTCGGCCGCACGGGGAGAGCGACGCGGAGACGCGGTGTCACGCACGCGCGGCCGGCTCCGCCCGATGGGGGACGGAGCCGGCCGCGCGGGGGAAGGACGATCCGCGGGCACTACGCGGTCAGGGAACGGCCGGCCTCCTCCGCCGGGGCCGGCCGGACCGCCCCGGCCGCCTCGAGCGCCTTGTTGCGGCGCACGGACGACAGGAACGAGGCTGCGATCAGGACCACTCCGATCAGACCGGTGACGATCTCACTGATCTGGTGCTCCACGGTGACCAGCAGGATCACGGCGAGGGCGCCGATCGCGTAGTGGGCGCCGTGTTCGAGGTAGACGTAGTCGTCCAGGGTGCCCCGGCGGACCAGGTGGATCGTCAGCGACCGGACGTACATGGCGCCGATGCCGAGGCCGAGCGCCATCCAGAAGATGTGGTCGGTGATGGCGAAGGCGCCGATCACCCCGTCGAACGAGAAGGAGGCGTCGAGGACCTCCAGGTACAGGAAGAGGAAGAACGCGGCCCTGCCCGCCAGGCCGACCGCCGAGACCGGCCGGCCCCCGGCCCCGGCCGCCTGCGCCGTCCCCTCCTTCTCCCTCTCCTGCTCGTCCCCGTCCCCGTCCTCGTTCTCGTCCTCCTCGAGCCTGTCCTCGAAGTGGGCGGAGAGGCCGCCGACCACGAGGTACGTGACCAGACCGGCGACACCCGAGAGCAGCACGGTGGCCGACTTGTCGGCATGGCCGGTGCTGACGTGCGCGTGGGTCGCGAAGGTCGTCGCCGTCACCGCCAGGACGATCAGCGCGACGCACACCGACAGCATGTCGACCTTGCCCAGCCTGGCCAGCGGACGTTCCAGCCAGGCCAGCCACGCGATCTCCCGCTCCTCGAGGACGAAGTCCAGGAAGATCATCAGCAGGAACATGCCGCCGAAGGCCGCGATCGCCGGGTGGGCGTCGGTGACCATGCCCTGGTACCGCTGCGGCTCGTCGAGGGCGAGCCGGACGGCCTCCACCGGGCCCACCTCGGCGCTGATCGCCACGATCACCACCGGGAAGACCAGCCGCATGCCGAACACCGCGACCAGGATGCCGAGGGTGAGGAAGATCTTCTGCCAGAAGGCGTTCATCTTCTTCAGGATCCCGGCGTTGACCACCGCGTTGTCGAACGACAGCGAGATCTCCAGGACGGAGAGGATCAGGACGATCCCGAAGGCCTCCCAGCCCCACTGCCACGCCGCGAAGGCGAGCCCGAGCGCCGTGACGGCGAACGACCAGCCGAACGTCCTCAGGATCACGCCGGACCCGCCGCCTTCACCGCGAGGACCGGGCACCCGGCGTCCAGCAGGATCCGCTGCGCCGCCGATCCCATGATCAGCTTGCCGACCGCGCTGCGCCGCCGCAGGCCTATCACCACGAGGGACACGTCCGCCCCCGCCGCCAGTTCGACGATCTCCTCGGCCGCGTCCCGGCCGCCGAGCACCTGACGGACGTCGAACTCGACGCCCAGCGCGGCCAGGTCCTCGCGGACATGGGCCAGTTCGGGCTCCTGCGCGAACCGCGGGTCCACCGTGGCGTCCCCGCGCGAGGTGTTCACCACCAGCAGCCTCTCGCCGCGCAGCCGGGCCTCGTCGATCCCCGCCCGCAGCGCCGCCTCCCCCTCGGGTGAGGGCACGTATCCGACCAGTACGGTCATGTCGGCTTCTCCTCCTGCCCCTTCGGGCACTCTTCGCTCACACGGGGGTTCACGCGGGGGCCTCACGACGCGGGGGACGGACCGCGAACCGCCGGACCAGCGGCCAGGCCAGCACCAGCACGATCACCGCGTAGACGGTCCAGGACACCGGTCCGCCCACCAGGCCGGACAGCTCGCCGCCGGACAGCTGGAGGGAGCGCCGGCCCTGGAGTTCGGCGCGCGGGCCGAGGATCACGCCGACGATCAGCGGCAGCACGGGCAGTCCGAACCGCCGCATCGCGAAGCCGAGCAGGCCCAGCACCAGCAGCAGGAACAGGTCCAGCGGCTGGGCGTTGACGGCGTACGCGCCCATCGACGCGAAGAACAGGATGCCCGCGTACAGGTAGGGGCGCGGGATCCGCAGCAGCTTCGCCCAGGCGGGCGCGAGCGGCAGGTTCAGCAGGAGCAGCAGCAGGTTGCCGACGAACAGGCTGGCTATCAGCACCCACACCAGGCTCGCCTCGCGTTCGAACAGCAGCGGTCCGGGCTGGATGCCGTACGACTGGAACGCGGCGAGCATGACCGCGGCGGTCGCGTTGGTCGGCAGGCCGATGGCCAGCATCGGGACCAGGGTGCCGGCGGCGGAGGCGTTGTTCGCCGCCTCGGGACCGGCCACCCCCTCGATCGCGCCCCTGCCGAACTCCTCGGGGTGCCGGGACAGCCGCTTCTCGGTGGCGTACGACAGGAAGGTGGGGATCTCCGCGCCGCCGGCCGGCAGCGCGCCGAACGGGAAACCGTACGCCGTGCCCCGCAGCCAGGGCTTCCACGACCGCTTCCAGTCGGCCCGGCCCATCCACGGCCGCCCGACCGGGACGACCTCGGCCGGCCTGCGCCGCAGATGCGCGGCCACCCACAGCGCCTCGCCGACGGCGAAGATGCCGACGGCGACGACGACCACGTCGATGCCGTCCGCCAGCTGCGGGACGCCCAGGGTGAGCCGCTGCTGCCCGGAGACCGCGTCGATGCCGATCAGACCGATCGTCAGCCCCAGCAGCAGCGAGATCAGACCGCGGACGCGGGAGGAGCCCAGCACGGACGTGACCGCGATGAACGACAGCAGCATCAGGGCGAAGTAGTCCGGCGCGCCCAGACCGACCGCGAAGTGGACCACGAAGGGGGTCACCAGCACCAGCAGCAGCGTGCCGACGGTGCCCGCCACGAAGGAGCCGATCGCGGCGGTGGCCAGGGCCTGCGCCGCCCGGCCCGCCTTGGCCATCTTGTTGCCCTCGATGGCCGTCACCACCGAGGACGACTCCCCGGGGGTGTTCAGCAGGATGGAGGTGGTCGAGCCGCCGTACATGCCGCCGTAGAAGATTCCGGCGAACATGATGAACGCCTGGACCGGCTCCATGCCGTAGGTGATCGGCAGCAGCAGGGCCACCGTCATCGCCGGGCCGATGCCCGGCAGGACGCCCACCGCGGTGCCGATGACGACGCCGATCAGCGCCAGCAGCAGGTTCATCGGGGCGAGGACGTCCTCGAAGCCCTGCATGAGGTTGTTCAGGTTGTCCATCACAGGATTCCTTGCAGGACACCGGCCGGGAGGTTCACACCGAGCCCGATCGCGAAGGCGTAGAAGGTGGTGAGGGACAGCGCCACCGCGATCAGCAGGCTGCGGACGTAGTGCCGGTTGCCGAGGGCGAAGGCCGTGCCCCAGAAGAGCAGCGTCCCGCTGATCACCCAGCCGAGCGGCTCGATCAGCACCGCGTTCACCAGGAACACGCCGGTCAGCAGCAGGACCGTGCGCCAGTCGCTGCCCTGGGAGAGGTCGACGTCCTCGCCGGCCTCGGGCTCACCGCGGCCGCCGCGGGCCACGTCGACGGCGTACAGGCCGGCGACCAGCACGAGCAGGACGCCCAGGATGAGCGGCACCGCGCGCGGCCCGACCGGGTCGGTGCCGCTGTCGACGTGCGGGATCCCGAACGCGTCGACGATCACCGCGGCGCCCAGGAGGGCGACGAACGCGCACACGCCGTACTGCGCGCGGTCCCCGCCCTCCGGCGGACGGGTGTCCCGCGTGCCCAGCTCGTCCGCCGGGGCGCTCATGCCAGCCCGAGCTCGGTCAGCAGGCCGGCGACGGACTCGTCCTGGTTCTTCAGGTACGAACTGAACTCGTCGCCGGTGAGGAAGGCGTCGGTCCAGCCGCGCTTGGACAGCTCGGTCTTCCACTGCTCGGAGTCGTGCATCCTGGTCAGGCTGTCGACCCAGGTCTTCTTCTGCGCCTCGGTGATCCCGGGCGGGGCGACGATGCCGCGCCAGTTGGTGAAGACCAGGTCGATGCCGGAGTCCTTCAGCGTGGGGGAGTCCTTCACCGCGTCGATCGGCTTCTCGCTGGTCACCGCGAGGATCCGCACCTGGCCGGCCTCGACCTGGTCGAGGAACTCGCCGAAGCCGCTGGCACCGAAGGCGACCTTGTCGCCCAGGATGGCGGGCAGCAGCTCACCGCCGCCGTCGTAGCCGACGTAGTTGACCTGCTTCGGCTCGATGCCGACGGCCTGCGCCAGCTGCATCGGCAGCAGGTGGTCCGGGCCGCCCGGCGAGGAGCCGCCGCCCACCGCGACCTTCTTCGGGTTCTTCTTCCACGCGGTGACGAGGTCGTCGATCGTCTTGTAGGGGGAGTCCTTGGACACCACGATCGCGCCGGCCTCCTCGATCAGCTTGGCGATCGGGGTGGTGTCGGTCAGGGTCGCCGACGACTTCGAGGTGTGGGCGGCTCCCACGACCCCCAGGCCCATCTGCATGGCCAGCTTGCCGTTGCCCTTCTCGTTCACCAGGCGCTGCAGGCCCACGGTGCCGCCCGCGCCGGGCAGGTTGTACACCTGGACGCCGGAGGCGACCTCGGAGTCCTGCATGACCTGGGCGACGGTGCGGGCGGTGGTGTCGTAGCCGCTGCCCGGCGTGTTGGGCACCATCAGGCGCAGACCGGACACGGGCTTGTCGCTCGCGCCCGCGCCGTCCGAGCCCTCCTTCTCGGCGGTGGCGCCGCAGGCGCTGACGGCGAGCATCGACACGGTGGCAAGCGCGGTGAGAAACGCGGCTCTGCGAGATCTCATGGCTCATCTCTTTCGCTTGGGCGAGTCCGGCGCCATGATTGTGCGATTCCCGGGACAGCCCGTCTGCCTTGTGTCAGCATTGAAGGTTGAGTTCATAGTGGTCGTTGCGTCACGTCGCCATACGCTCGCCGGTGAGCTGCTGGTACTGCAGCTCGCCATCGTGGTGGTCGTGCTGGTCGCGGTGGCCGCGGTCTCGCTGGCACAGTCCGAGGCGACGTTCGACCGGGTGGAGGGACGCCGGGTCACCGCCCTCGCCGAGGAGATGGCCGGAAACCCCCTGTTGCGCAGCCAGCTCGCCGGCCCCGCGCCCGCCGAGACCCTCGCGCCGCTGCTGCAGACCAGGCTGACCCAGTCGAACGTCTCCTCCGTGACGGTCGCCGACGCCCGCGGCGAGATCGTCGCCGCCACCAACCCCACCCTGGTCGGCACCCGGCTGCCGGTGTCGGGCCACAGCGTGGCCCAGGCCCGCGGCTGGTCCGGGGAACTGCCGGTGGGCGGGGTGCGCGAGCTGGTGGCCCAGGTCCCGGTGCTCGGCGCCGACCCGGACCACCTCGGCGAGCACCTCGGCACCGTCATGATCGGACGGGGTTCACCCACGGTCTGGCAGCGCCTGAACGGCGCCTCCTCCTATCTGCTCGCCTACCTCGGCATCGCCAGCGTGCTCGGGGTGGCCGGCTCCTGGCTGCTGGCCCGGCGCATCAAACGCCAGACCCTTGGCCTCGAACCGCGGGAGATCGCCGGCCTCGCCGAGCACCGCGAGGCCATGCTGTTCGGGATGGCGGAGGGGGTGGTCGCGCTCGACCCCCACCTCAGGCTCACCCTCGTCAACGAGGTCGGCCGCGCACTGCTCGGCCTGCCCGAGGACTGCGTCGGCAGGAGCCTGGCCGAGCTGGGCGTCGGCGGCAGGCTGCACGACGTCCTGTCCGGGACCGGCGGGGAGCACCGGGACGAGGTGGTCCTGCGCCGGGGACGGGTGCTGGTGATGAACCGGATGGACGTCACCAAGGACGGCCGCCGCCTCGGCTCGGTGACCACCCTCCGGGACCGCACCGAACTCGCCCAGCTGGAGCGTGAGCTGGGGTCCTTCCGCAGCAGCACCGAGTTGCTGCGCGCCCAGGCCCACGAGTTCTCCAACCAGTTGCACACCATCTCCGGCCTCATCCAGATCGGCGAGCACGACGAGGTCGTACGGTACGTCCGTGCCCTGCGCAGACACCGCGAGTCGCTCGACCTGACGCTCACCAGCCGGGTCCGGGACCGGGCCGTCGCCGCGCTGCTCATGGCCAAGTCGGCGCTCGCCGCGGAGCGCCGGGTCGGGCTGCGGATCTCCGAGCGCACCGCTCTCGACAAGCTGGAGCCGACGGACTCCGCGGACGTGGCGACCGTCCTCGGCAACCTCGTCGACAACGCCCTCGACGCGGCCGCTCCGGCCGCCGGCGACCACGACGGCGAGGCCTGGGTGGAGGTCGAACTCCGCCAGGACGCCTCCAGCGTGGAGATCGTCGTACGGGACTCGGGGCCGGGCGTGGCCCCGGAGCTCGCGCAGGAGGTGTTCGGGCACGGGTTCACCACCAAGGCCGCACAGGGCGGCGACCGGGGGATCGGCCTGGCGCTGACACGGCTGGTCTGCACCCGCAGAGGGGGCGAGGTGTCGGTGTCCAACACGCAGGAGGGCGCCATGTTCATCGCGTGGATGTCCGTGGGCCGGCCGGCCGACAGGGAGACGGAGGAAGTTCGATGATCGACGTACTCGTGGTCGAGGACGACTTCATGGTGGCGCGGATCCACCGCGGGTTCGTCGACGGCGTCGAGGGATTCCGCGTCGTCGGCACCGCGGACTGCGGCGAGCGGGCGCTCACCGCCGCCGCCGAGCTGGAGCCCGACCTGGTCCTGCTCGATCTCTATCTGCCCGACATGTTCGGCCTGGACGTCGTCCCCCGGCTGCGGTCCGCCGGCCACGACTGCGACGTGATGGTGATCAGCGCCGCCCGGGAGGCGGAGGCGGTGCGCAGCGCGGTCCGCCACGGAGTCGTGGACTACCTGCTGAAACCGTTCGACGCCGAGGAGCTGCGGGACCGGCTGGAGCGGTACGGCACCCGGCGCGGCGAACTGGGTGCCGGGGTCGTGCGCGGACAGGCCGACGTGGACCGGGCACTGGGCCGGGTCGCGGCCCCGGCGGCGGCGCCCGCCCTGCCGAAGGGCATGAGCGTGGAGACCTCGGAGCTCGTCGAACGGGCGCTGCGCACGGCCGGGGGCACCCTCTCCGCCGCCGAGTGCGCGACCCTGGTCGGCATCTCCCGCGTCAGCGCGCGCCGCTACCTCGAACACCTCGCCGTCACGGGCCGCGCGGTGGTCTCCCTGCGCTACGGGCAGGCGGGCCGGCCGGAACGCCGGTACCACTGGCACGCCCGCTAGGGTCTTTCGTTCGGATCGGGCCGGATCAGGGAGCGGGGTCCGGTGCCGGGGCGCCTCCCACGCCTTTCGGGCGGTGGGGGAGCCTCGCAGGGCGGAGGAGGGAGTCGGGGCGGAGCCCTGGCGGCCGACGGCAACGCGGCGGTGGGGGTGCCTCCCGCTCGGGCGAAGCCGGGAGTGGGGGAGCGGTGCCAGGGCCCGCGAGCCCGGCGTGATCCAAACGACAGGCCCCAGGTGTGTTGACCGGGCCGGCCGCCCGCACCCCCCGGCGGCACCGGGTGCCGCCCGCACGGCAGCGCCCGGCACCGCGTGCACCTTCCCGTGCGGTGTTCCGGTGGGGAGTTGCAGCGCGTGCGGGACGGGCGTTCCCTGGAAGTACCAGTGGGAGCCAGAGCGCCCGGGGCTGCGAAACGGACCGAGGGGCCGTTGGCGCGTGTCGGCGAGGGCCTCGGTCAGGGCGGTCCGTCGTCACCCGGCGTTCGACGCGGAGGTGAGCCAGGTGAAAGCCGTCGTCTATGAGAAGCCCTTCAGTGTCACCGTCAGGGATGTCGAAGATCCACGCATCCAGCATCCGAACGACGTGCTGGTACGCGTCACGTCCTCCGCCATCTGCGGCTCCGACCTGCACATGTACGAGGGGCGGACGGCGGCCGAGGCGGGCATCGTGTTCGGGCACGAGAACCTCGGCATCGTCGAGGAGGTCGGCCCGGGCGTGACCTCCCTGTCCGAGGGCGACCGGGTCGTCATGCCGTTCAACGTCGCCTGCGGATTCTGCAAGAACTGCCTCGCCGGGAAGACCGGCTTCTGCCTGACGGTCAACCCCGGCTTCGCCGGCGGCGCCTACGGCTACGTGGCCATGGGGCCGTACACCGGCGGGCAGGCCGAGCGGCTGCGGGTGCCGTTCGCCGACTTCAACTGCCTGAAGCTGCCGCCGGGCGACGAGTTCGAGACCGATTTCGTGCTGCTCGCCGACATCTTCCCGACCGGCTACCACGGGTGCGAACTCGCCCAGGTGTCCCCCGGCGAGAGCGTGGCCGTCTTCGGTGCCGGCCCGGTCGGGCTGATGGCCGCGTACTCCGCGATGCTGCGCGGTGCGGCGAAGGTGTTCTGCGTGGACCGGGTGCCCGAGCGGCTCGCCAAGGCCGAGGAGATCGGAGTCGTCCCGATCGACTTCACCCAGGGCGATCCGACCGAGCAGATCAAGGAACAGACCGGCGGCGAGGGCACCGACAAGGGCGTCGACGCCGTCGGCTACCAGGCCCAGGCGCACGACGACACGAGCCACGAGGAACCCGCCGTCGTCCTCAACACCCTCGTCGAGACGGTCCGGCCGACCGGCATGCTCGGCATACCGGGTCTGTACGTGCCGTCCGACCCGGGCGGACCCGACGAGCACGCCAAGCACGGCCAGCTGCTGGTCTCCATCGGCAAGATGTTCGAGAAGGGCCAGCAGATGGGCACCGGCCAGTGCAACGTCAAGCGGTACAACCGCCAGCTGCGCGACATGATCACCGCGGGGCGTGCGGAGCCCAGCTTCGTGGTCTCCCACGAGATGTCGCTGGAGGAGGCGCCGATGGCGTACGAGAAGTTCGACCAGCGGATCGAGGGCTACACCAAGGTCGTCCTGCACCCCGGTCACGCGCTCGCGGCGTAGGACCGGGCCGGACGCCACACGCGCTCGCGGCGTGGGGCCGTGCGGCGCACCGTATGACCGGCGCACGGCCGCCGGCCGGCCGGGAACGGGGTCGCGCCGGCCGCCGTGCGCCGGTCACGGACTCCTGAGGGAAGCCCGTGACCGGCGCACGGTCACACGGCACACGGTGATCGACGGTCCGTCAGGCCGTCGCGATGGGCTGCAGCGTGAGGGGCGCGATCCTGCCCTCCAGCATCGCGCCCAGGCCCTGGGCGGCGCAGATGTCGGGCCGCTCGGCGATGTGCACCGGCATGCCGGTGGCCGCACGGAGCATCTGGTCGAAGCCGGGCAGCAGGGCGGATCCGCCGACCATCATGATCCCGCGGTCGCCCAGGTCGGCCACCAGGTCCGGAGGGCACTCCCGCAGCACCCGTCCGATGCCGTCCAGGACGGCGGTCAGCGGAGTCTCGATGGCGTCCCGCACGGCCGCGGTGTCGATGCGCACGGACCGGGCCAGGCCGGTGGCCACGTCCCGGCCGTGGATCTCCGTGGAGGCCGGGCCCTCCGGGGTGAGGCCGTTGCCGGACAGGGCCAGCTGGAGCGGCCGTACGGACTGGCTCGGGAGCACCAACTCGTGTTCGTGGCGCAGGTGCTGGACGATCGCGTGGTCCACGGCCTCGCCGCCCACGGGGATGCGTTCGGCGGTCACGATCGAGCCGAGGGAGAGGACGGCGACCTGGGTGGCGGCCGCCCCGCACACCATGATCATGGTGGCTTCGGGCCGTTCCACGGGCAGCCCGCAGCCGACGGCGGCGGCGATGAGGGTGTCGACGAGTTCGACGCGCCGGGCGCCGAGCCCGACGAGCGTCTCGACGGCCGCGCGCCGGGCCAGCGGGTCGGCGTCGTGCGGGGTGCAGGCGGCGGCCCGCAGGAACGGCTTGCGGCGCAGCTGACGGCGGATCTTGTCGCCGATCAGGTGCCGCAGCATGCGCTGTGCCATCTCGATGTCGACGACCGTGCCGCCGGAGACCGGGCGGATGACGCGGATGTAGTGCGGGGTGCGGCCGGTCATCTTCTCGGCGAACTCGCCGACCGCGATCAGCGCGCCGGTGCGGGTGTTCATGGCGGCGACGGACGGCTGGTCGACGACGAGGCCGGCCCCCTTGACGTACACCCGCGTCCGCGCCGCGCCGAGGTCGACGGCGAAGTGGCAGCGGCGCAGCTGCTCCAGGCTGGTGGTCATGGAAGGTCCTCCCGAGAGCGCAGGCCGTGGCGGCCGCCGGGCCTTCGTGAGCGGGCCGCCGGGTGGTGACCCTCCTTCGCATCGTGCGGGGGCGGGAGGACGGGCGCCCGCTGGAGGGGGCCGGGCGGGGAGCCGCCGAACGGGGGGTTCGCCGCCCGTGGGCGGTTCGACCGCCGCCCCGTGCCCCCGTGCCGGGGCCTACCGGGCGCGCGCCGCCTCCAGCACCTCCGTCAGCGACCGGACGGTCACCCGGCACCCGGCGGCCCGCAGCTCCTGCTCCACGGTGGGGCTGCGCGCGAGGCCGACGAACCGCAGACCCGCCCGCTGGGCGGCGGTCAGCTCCGCCACCGTCGTCCCGACCAGCACGGCGTCCGCCGCCCCGACGTCCAGGGACCGCAGCGCCCCCAGCACACCTCCGGGGTCCGGCATGAGCGGCGCCGGATGCGGACCGCGCCCGTGGACGCCGTCCAGCGGCAGCCGGTACGGCTCCACGTAGCGGCGTACGGCCTCCTCGCACACGTCCGTCACCACGGCCACCCGCCGGCCCGACTCGTGCAGCGCGCGCACCAGGGCGACGCAGTGGTGGGTGGTCGGCGCGTGCGGGACGGCCGCCAGTTCCAGTTCGTCCAGGCGGGCCCGCAGCAGGGGCCCGAGCGGGGCGCGGGCGTACACGCGCAGCACGTCCAGCGGATGCGCCGGCGCGTCCCGCGCCGCCGGGGCGGACGGCGGAAGGTCCGCCGACGCGTCCCGCGGGCCCCGCTCGGCGGCGGCGACCGCCAGCAGGTCCAGCGCGGCCCTGCGCGCCGTCGACGCCGTGAACAGCCGGGCCACCGGACCGTCGAAGCCGAGCAGCACGGCGTCGGCGCCCGCGAGGAGGCCGGTCGGTGAGGACGCGCCGGCCGGGGCCGGCCGCGGTGACGCGGGCGGCGGCGCCCACTCCGGGGCCAGCCGCACCGTGCAGCGCACCGCGAGCCCCGGCACCGGCCACCCGCCCAGCTGTGCGCCGAGCGCGCGCTCCGCCCCGGCCGCACGGCGCGGTGAGTGGTGACGGGTGACGCGCGGCGCGGCCTGGAGCAGGTGGGCGAGGAGCCGGTCCGCGACCCCCGTGGTCTGTGCCCGCACGAAGGCCACCGGGTCCTCCACCCGCCAGGTCAGCTCGGCGGTCCCCACGAAGTCGCCCTTGCCGGAACTGGGCAGCGACACCGTACGGGTGGCCTGCCGCGGCGTGAGGTCGACCTCGTAGTACGTCAACGGCCGCGGCAGGCGCCCGGCGTGCGGGTCGGCCGGGTCTAGGAGGGCGGGCGGGCGCCCGGACGCCAGGTGCACGACGGCGGACCGGCCCGGCACGGGTGTGCCCGGCCGGTCGGGGCCCCTGGCGATGAGGGGGCCGCGCACCAGGTCCCGCTCCTCCTCGGCGGGTGGCGCGGGCAGCGGGCAGTACCAGGCGAGCGGCGGGGCGTCGGGGGCGGCCCCGTACAGCGGGCGGAAGCGGTGCGGTCCGGCGGCGGCGGAGCTGTCGGCGAACGCCTCGTAGAGGGCGGGCGGGACGAGCACCAGCACCGGGGCGGACCCCTGCGGGGGCGGGGGCGCGGTCCGCGGCCCGTCCCGGAAGGTCACCCGCAGCGGTGGCGCCGCCGCCCGGCCGGTCAGGGGCCCCGGCAGCCAGCGCAGGGCCGCCGCCAGCACCGGCAGCAGGAAGACGCCGGGACCGACACGGACGCGGTAGCCGTCGGGCCGCACCAGCACCTCGTACTGCTGCGGGGTCAGACCGCCGCGGGACAGGACCTGGTGCACGGCGTACTCGAGGCTGATCCGCGCCTCGGGGCGGGTGCCGAGGTCGGTGCCGGTCTCGAACAGCAGGGTGGGCCGGGCCGTGGCGTCCCGGTCGCCGTCCGGCCCGGGACCGGCGGGCTCCGGCCGCACGGCGTCGCCGGTGCCCGGCCCCAGCCGCCGTACGGTCTCCTCGGCGACCGTCGCGAACGCCGCCCCGCCGTCCCCGGTGCCGGTCCGCGCGCGGAACTCGCCCGCCGCGCGGCCCGCCCGGTCGTCGATGAGGCGGCCCATCCGTTCCAGGAGGTCGCGGGTGCGGCCGCGCGCGGTGCGCGGGAGGGTCCGCACGAGCAGTTCGCCGACGCCGGGGCGGAAGGCGTACGAGCCGGGCGGGCCCGGCACCGCCGTGAGCATGCCGCTGAGGATCACCTCGGCGAGGTGCTGCGGGCGCGGGTCGCGCTCCACCGCGCGCTGCACCAGGCGCATCACCGGCACGGACGGGTCGGCCAGGGCCAGGTGACCGGCGAGGCGGAAGGCCTCCGGGGAGGCGGTGGCGCGGAACCGCAGGACCAGGTCCTGCGCGGGCAGGCCCGCCGGATCGGCCGCCGGGTCCCGCTGGGGCGGCGCCGGGGCCAGCCAGGCCGCCGCGCCCGGGGTGCGCGCGCCGCCGGGCCCGGCCACCAGCGCCGCCCAGTGGGCGAGCCAGGGGGCGCCCGGCTCCAGGACGGGCAGCGCGACGGCGGCGGGGTGCGGGCGGCCGGCCTCGGGGTCGTACGGGGTGAAGGCGAGGGCGGTGGCCGGGGCCGCCGCGCCGGGGGAGGACAGCACCCCGGGCTCGGCCGGGAGGGCCGTGGCCGGCCACAGCCGCTCCGGCAGCGGCTGGACGACGGCCAACGGCATCCGGGACGCCCAGTGCCGCAGCGTGGCGTACCAGCGGGTGCCCGCCGGGCCGGGCCGCCACTGCGGGCCCATGCAGTCGCTGACGACCAGGGTGAGCGTCCGCCCGTCCGCCGGGGCGGGCACGTGCCGGGCCCGGCCGTCGGGACCGGCGGGGTGGAGCGTGACGGTGCGGAAGACGCCCGACTGGGCCAGCACGGCGTGCAGTTCCCGCACGAGCGGGCGCCAGACCGGCATGGTCGGACCGGTGTCGTGCACGAGGGCGAGGCGCAGCCAGCGCTCGCGCGCCGGGCGCAGCACGGGGAGCCAGACGTCCGGGTGCGCGCCGAGCCGGGCGATGCGGTCGGCCGTCGCCCGCTCGTCCAGCAGGCGGGCGCGGGCCGCCGGCACCGTGCGCTTCAGCGGGCGCAGGGCGCGTTGGAGGGCGAGGGGGCGGGGGAGCATCGCCGGCGCGGGGGCGAGCAGGGGGGCACCGCCGTCCCGCTCGCCGCCGTTCCGCTCGCCGCCGTCCTGCTCGCCGGGGGGCGGCGGGGCCGGGGACGGCAGGTGCAGGGGGACGCGGGAGGCCCCGGCCGGGGGGTGCGGTGGGGGCGGTGGTCCGGCCGGGGGCGGGGCGGGCGCGGTGGCCCCGTCCCGGCGCGGCGGCGCGGGAGCGGGCGGCACGCGCTCCTTCGGCCGCTTCCCGGCCGTTGGGCCCTCCTGCGACCGTGCGGCCAGCCACAGCAGTTCCGCCAGTTCGCGCGGGGTCGGCGGGGTCCCGCCGGCGGCCGTCAGGAGCGCGGCGAGCCGGCCGACGGCCGTGTCCTCGCGCCTTTGCGGTGTCCCGCCGGACGCCGTCGGCGGGTCCTCAGAAGCCATCGCCGTCCGCCGTCGCGCTCAGGTACGGCATCAGTTCGTCCGCGAGGGCGTCGCGGGAGTCCGCGTCCAGCCCGGCGACGCCCGTGAGGTAGAGGGCGTTCAGCAGCTGGTCGGTGGCGAGTTCGCCGTCGGCGGCGCGGGCCAGGAAGCGGTTGATGAGGTGTTCCGCCTCGCCCGCCGGGGTGTCGAGGTGGGCGCGGACGATCTCGGTGAGCTGCTCGTGGTCCGGGCGCCGCAGCCGCAGCCGGACGCAGCGGCGCAGGAAGGCGGGCGGGAACTCGCGCTCGCCGTTGCTCGTCAGCACCACGAACGGGAAGGCCCGGCAGCGCACCCGGCCACGGGTGACCGCGACCGGCGCGTCCGTGCCGTCGGCGAGGACCCCGGCGGTGGCGCCGTCGCCGGATCGGCTTGCGGCGCGCATCAGTTCGGGGATCTCGTACTGTCCCTCCTCCAGCACGTTCAGCAGGTCGTTGGGCAGGTCCAGGTCGCTCTTGTCGATCTCGTCGACGAGGAGCACGCGGGGGCGGCCGTAGGGCAGCAGGGCCGTGCCGAGCGGGCCGAGCCGCAGGTGTTCCTCGACGTCGGTGCCCGCGGGCGGGCCGTCGTCCGGCCGGCCGCTGCCGGACGCCTTCGCCCCGGGAGCCCCGTCCCCCGCCCGCCACGCCGCCCGCCGCGCCGCGTACAGCCGGGACAGCGGGTCGTACTGGTAGAGACCGTCGGACAGGGTGGAGCGGCTGGTGATGTTCCAGCGCAGGACCGGGCCGAGCCGCAGTTCCCGCGCCACCGCGTAGGCCAGCGAGGACTTGCCGGTGCCGGGCGGTCCGGTGACCAGCAGCGGCCGGCGCAGCACCAGCGCGGCGTTGACGAGCTGGACGGTCTCGGGGGCGGCCACGTAGGTGCGGGCGCGGTGCGCGCGGTCGGGGGAGACGGCCGCCCCGTCGTCGGTGTCCCGCGGCGGAGGCAGGACGGGCCCGCCGTCGAACGCCCGCCAGGGCGGCGGGGCGGGCAGGTCGTCGATGCCGTCGTGCGGCTCGCTGTTCCCGGTGTAGACGGACCAGTGGGGCATGCGGGATCTCTCCGTGCGGTGGACTCGGCGTGGGGGGCGGGCGGGTCAGGCCACGGGCGATCGGACGTGCGCCCCCGTCTCGCCGTGCGGGTCGGTGAAGACGCGCGGGTCGTCCCACAGCAGCTGGATGTCACGCGCCCAGTGCTCGTCCTCGGCGTCGGCCTCCTCCCGCAACTGAAGGATCCGGCGCGGCAGTTCCGCGGGCGGGACGCCGGACACGCAGCCGTCGAGCTGGTCCAGGAAGGTCTTGCCCGTGCAGTCGGTGCCGCCCGCGCAGGGATCCTCGGGGCCGCTGTCGCAGCCCTCCCGGGACCAGACGACCAGCGGGGCGGGCGCGGTGAGCGTGGTGTCGAAGTGGGCCCGGGTGCGGGGCGCGGCCGGCGCGGTGGCGAACCCGGCGAGACAGGCGTCGGACTGCCGCAGCCGTACCCGCAGCCGGCGCGGCTCCTCGGGCGTGCCGCACTCCACCCGGTGCACCTGGGCGCCGGGCGCGGAGTCGAGCCGGTTCCAGACGCGGGCCAGCTGGTGCCGGGTGCCCGCCCGCCGCCGCGCCTGGTCGGTGACCACGACGGGGTGCACGCAGCCGAGCGGGGTGTCGTCGTCGGGCGCGCTCGCCCAGCGGTCCACGGGCAGGTCGATCCAGTCGCGGGGCAGCGCGAACGCGATCAACTCGTCGCAGCCCGGCGTCAGATACCCGAACGCCGCCTCGATCCGGTCCTGGACGTAGGCGTGCAGCCGGGACTGCGGGACGGTGTCGGACCCGACCGGGTGCCGGCGGCCCCCGCTGTACGCCGACACCTCGACGCTGACCTGGCCGTCGCCCGCGCCGCTGTGCCGCAGGTCGACGAGGATGGGCGACCACCGCGGCGCGGCGGGCGTCTCCACGGGGGCTTGGAACAGCGCCTCCACCTGCGCGGTGAAACGGGCGACGGTGCCGGCCGCGTCCTCGCCGTCGATCTCGCACAGCACGAACAGCGCGGCCGAACGCAGCGAGTCGAAGCCCTCGCGCGGTGGCTCGGGGTCCAGCGGTCCGGCGGCGGCCCGGTAGAGCCGTACGGGGTCGCAGTCCAGGCCGGCGCGCACGGCCCGTTCGACCAGGTCCCGCAGCCGGGCGCGGTCGGCGGTGCGGTGGTCGGAGGTGGGGACGAGCCCGGCGAGGGCGGGCCAGTAGCGGGCCATCACCTCGGTGGGCATCATCCGCCCGTTGCGCACCCCCTGCGCGCCCGCCGCGGCCGTGACCATGCCGACCACCTCACCGGTGTCGACGAGGGTGACCGCGGCACCGCTGAACCCCGGTTCGAGCGGCTGCCCGTCCGGCTGCCAGGCCTCCAGCTGCATCCACTCCCGGTTGAGCAACTGCGGTGCGGTGACCCGGTACTCGGCCAGCGTGCCCTCGTCGAAGCCGAGCGGGAAGCCGTACACGACGAGCTTGCGCGGCCGGCGGCCGTACGCGGTGTCCACGGGCGAGAGCGCCGCCGGGGCGATGTCCACCTCGTGGGCGAGCTCCAGGACGGCGAGGTCGCCGAGGTCGGTGCTGCCGCCGCCCCAGCCGCCCTCGACCACGACCCGGGCCGCGACGGGCGCGGAGCCGGGCCGCTCCGTGAAGGTCACCGCCAGCGCCCCGGCCGGCCCTTCGTGGACGACGTGGGCGCAGGTCAGGACTGTGCGCGGGGTGACCAGGAAGCCTGCTCCGACGACCTGTCCGGCGCACTCGACCCGGGCCTGCCACTCGGCGCTCCTCATGAGGCGGGGGAGGACTCCGGCCGTGCGGCCGCCGGTACGGCCGCCGGTGCGGTCTCCCGCGGCCGGTCCGCCGACGGGGACCAGGTCAGCCTGACGACCAGGTGCCCCTCCGTCGTGCCCTTGGCGATGACCGCGCCCGTCTCGGCCGCCAGCTTCACCCCGAACTCGATCTCCACGCCGTCGGGCCGCAGCGCGCCGTCGCGGAAGACCCGCAGCGCGGACTCCGCGGCCGAGCGCACGCCCTCCAGGGCGCCCTCGAAGGTGCGGGCCGCCCGCACGGTGCCGTCGCCGCGGGCCACCAGCCGGGAACCGGGCCGCTGTTCCTCCACGGCCTCGACGGCGACCACGGCCCCGTCGTCCGTCGTGAACTCCACCACTGCTGCCATGACGCCCCCGTCGTAGCTCTCGAACCGCGTCTTTGCGCGCGGTCATTGTCACGGACGGTACGGGAGATTGTCCTGTTCCCGCTTCCGCCGACCGCGGCCGTCGGCGGAAAACCGCCACACCGCGTCCCGCTCCCTCCCCGGGACACCGCCACCTTCACGGCAGATCCGTGCGGACCACTCCCAGTTCCGCCAAGTCCTTTGGTCGGATGCGGAGTTGTCCGGCCGTCGCCTCGACCTCGCCGGGCGGCCGCTTCAGGATCGCGGCGGCCGCCTCCGGAGCGATGACCGAGAAGTAGCTGTCCGGGGTGGCCCAGGTGCGGCCGGGCGCGGCCAGGGCCAGCGCGCCCCCGGACCCGCCCTCGCCGATCACCAGCGTGGTGACGGGCGTCCGCGCGGTGGCCACCGCCCCGAACAGCTCGGCGATCGCCGCGCCCGCGCCCTGCCGCTCCGCCTCGGCGTCGTTGGCCGCGCCCGGCGTGTCCACCAGGGTCAGCACCGGGATGCCGAGCCGGTCCGCGAGCCGGATCAGCCGGGTGGCGGTGCGGTAGCCTGCGGGCCGGGTCGCGGTTCCGGTCTGGGCGGCGTAGGCGACGGTACGGCCCCGGTGCTCGCCGAAGCCGCACCGCATGCCGTCCGGATCGGTGCCGCCGCAGCGGTCGCCGCCGATCGCGGCGCGCAGACCGAAGTAGGCGTCCAGGTAGGCGTCGGCACGCGGGCGCCGGGGCGAGCGGGCGCGCCGGACGGCGTCCCAGCCGGTGGCCGGGAGGTCCTGCGCCCCCAGGGCGCGGGGCACCGGCGCGGGCTCCCGCGACGGGCGGGTCAGCAGCCGCAGCCACCGCCCCAGCGTCTCCCGCAGCGTTCCCGGCTCCACGACGGCGTCCGCGGCACCCGCCGCGACCTGCGCCTCGGCGGTGTACGCGGCGGGGTCGGCGTCCGGCGGCCGCACCCGCGCCCCGGCGAAGCCGACCTGGGCGCCCGGCAGGGCGAGCACCACGTCGGCGCCCGCCCCCAGGGTGGCCCAGCCGCCGCCGGTGGTCGGATCGCGCAGCACGGCGATCTGCGCCAGCCCGGCCTGCCGGGTCAGCGCCGACTGCCGTGCCACGCGCTGGAGCTGGGTGAGGGCGACCATGCCCTCCTGCATCCGTGAGCCGCCGGTGGCGACCAGCGAGACGACCGGCAGCCGGTGGTCACGGGCGTGGCGGTGGGCCGCCTCCAGCCGGTCGCCGGTGCGTTCGCCCAGCGAGCCGCCCAGGAAACCGAACTCGAAGGCGATCAGCACGGCCCGGGTGCCCTCGACGACGCCGACGCCGCAGACCACGGACTCCGTCTCCCCGGTCCGCTCGGTGGCACGGGCGCGCGAGGCGTCGTAGCCGGGCCAGGCCAGCGGGCCGTCGGGGGCGGACGCGCGCGCCGTGCAGGGTAGTTCGTCGAAGGAGCCGGAGACGCCGGAGACGCCGGGGGCGCCGGGGGAGCTGGAAGGTTCCCGAGAGCCGGAGGCGCCGGAGGAGCTGGAAGGTTCCCGAGAGCCGGAGGCGCCGGAGGAGCTGGAAGGTTCCCGAGAGCCGGAGGCGCCGGCAGCGCCCGGGGAGCCGGGGACGTCGAGGACGAGGGCGAGGATCTCGCGCGCGGAGAGCCGCGGCGGGCCGCTCATGACGGCAGCGCCCGCTTCATGATCTTCCCCATGTCGTTGCGGGGCAGCACGTCGAGGTACCGCACCACGCGGGGCCGCTTGTGCGGGGCGAGCCGCCGCGCCACATGGCCGGCCAACTCCTCCTCGGCAGGCGGCGCGTGCCGGTCGGCGGGCACGATCCACGCCACGATCCGCTCCCCGAGGTCGGCGTCCGGCTCCCCGGTGACGGCGGCCTCCCGCACGCCCGGATGCTCCAGCAGCGCGTTCTCGATCTCGCCGGCGCCGATCTTGTAGCCGCCGCTCTTGATCAGGTCGGTGGCCTTGCGCCCCACGATCCGGACGTACCCGTCGGCGTCCCGCACCGCCATGTCCCCGGTCCGGAACCAGCCGTCGGCGGTGAACGCCGCGGCCGTGGCGTCCGGCCGGCCGAGGTACCCGGTGAACAGGTTCGGCCCGCGCACCTGGATCTCCCCGACGCTCTCGCCGTCGTACGACGCCAGCGGCGTCCCGTCCTCCTCCACGAGCCGCAGCTCCACGCCCGGCAGCGGTACCCCGACCGTGCCCGCGCGGGGTGCGCCGTCGGCGCGCACGGAGGTGTTCATCAGCGTCTCCGTCATGCCGTACCGCTCGACGACCCGCTGCCCGGTCGCGGCCGTGATGCGCTCGTGGTCGTGCACCGGCAGCGCGGCGGATCCGGAGACGAGCAGCCGGGCCCGGCCGAGCGCCGCGGCGAGACCGGGATCGCCGGGGAGGGTCTCGGCGAGCCGGTGGTACATGGTCGGCACCCCGAACAGCATGGTGGCGCCGCCGTCCAGCTCCCGGGCCACCCCCTCGGGGGAGAACCGGCCCAGGTGCCGCACCGACCCCCCGCGCCGCAGCGGCCCCAGGACGCCCAGCACCAGCCCGTGCACGTGGAACAGCGGCAGCCCGTGCACCAGCACGTCCTCGCCGGTCCACCGCCAGGCGTCGGCGAGCGCGTCCAGCGTCGCCGCGACCGCCCGCCGGGGGATGACCGCGCCCTTGGGCGGGCCGGTGGTGCCGGAGGTGTAGACGACGAGCGCGGGGTCCTCGCCGCCCACCGGCACATGGTCGGGGAGCCGTCCGCCGGTGTCCCGCACGTCCACCTCAAGGCGCGGCAAGTCCTGTGCCACGGAAGGAAGTTCTTCTCCGGGTGCGGTCAGGAGGAGCGCGGGTGCGCTGTCGGACAGGATGTGCCCGAGTTCCTTCTCCCCGGACTTCGGGTTGAGCGGTACCACCGGCACCCCGGCCTCCAGCGCCGCCACGACGGCCACCGCCGTCTCCGCCGAGGGCGTCGCCCACACGGCGACCCGTGCCCCGCCGCCCGGCAGCCGGTCCGCCACGGAGCCCGCCGCACCGGCGAGTTCCGCGTACGTCAGGGACCGGTCACCGAACCGCAGAGCCACACGGCCGGACGGCGGGCCGGTCAGGGCCGGGAAGAGAGAGGACACCGGAACACTCCTCGGGCAGGGGACGACTGGGACGTTCCTACCGCATGACCGGCCCGCCCAGTCGGCTCCGGAGGGCGATGCCGGTCACTTCTCCGCCAGGCCCGGTCACGACACGGCTCATGCCGTCCACCCGGCCCGCCGCCCCGTTCCCGTGTCCGTGTCCGTTCCGCCACCGGTGCCGGGGCTTCCCCGAAGGGGAGGGGCGAACGGGTTGCGGCGGTCGCGTGGGCGGCGGTTAGCCTGCGGGTCCGTGCCCGCCAGGAGAATGGAGTCCCGCCGTGCCCCGAGTCGCCCTCGTCACCTACGACCCCCGGCCGGAGCCCAGCAAGGACCGTGACCTGCCGGTCCTGGTGGGGGCGCTGGCGGAGGCGGGGGTGAAGGCGCATGCCGTGTGCTGGGACGACGCCGACGCCGACTGGGCCTCCTACGACCTCGCCCTGATCCGCTCCACCTGGGACTACAGCTGGCGCGCGGCCGAGTTCACGGCGTGGGCGGAGCGCTGCGCCGGGGCGACCCGGCTGGCCAACCCGGCCGCCGTCGTGCGCTGGAACACGGACAAGCGCTACCTCGGCGAACTCGCGGCGGCCGGGACACCCGTCGTCCCCACCCGTTACCTCGCCCCCGGCGACCCGGCCGACCTCCCCGGCGACCACGAGTACGTCGTCAAGCCCACCTCGGGCGCCGGCGCCCGCTACGCCGCCCGCTACACCCCCGACCAGCACGACACCGCCGTACGCCAGCTCGCGCGCATGCACGAGGAAGGGCTGACGGCGATGGTCCAGCCGTACGCGCGGAGCATCGACACGGCGGGGGAGCGGGCCCTGCAGTTCTTCGGGGGCTCCCTGCTGCACGCCAGCCGCAAGCGGGCCGTGCTCGCTCCCGGGACCGCGTTCGACGCGGCCAAGGTCGCGCATCCGGGGCTGGAGCCCTGGATCCCGACGGCGGCCGAACTCGACGTGGCCGAGCGGGCGCTGGCCGCCGTACCGGGCGCGCCCGAGCTGCTGTACGCGCGGGTCGACCTGGTGGACGGTGACGACGGCCGGCCGCGGGTGATGGAGCTGGAACTGGTGGAACCGAACCTCTTCCTCTTCCTGCACCCGGAGTCGGTGCCGCGGGTGGTGGAGGTGATCCTCGAGGCGGCCACCGTCGGCCGGGGTCCTTCCGGTACCGTCCCCGCACCACCGTCCACCGCGGCGGGCCCCAGGTGAACCCGGCGGTGTCCCCTCCCCGGCCATTGCCCGGCGCCGCGCTGTGTGACTAGCCTGTGTTCGTCATGCCGATCGTCTGTTGAAATTTCGAACACAGGCCTGAGACGAACCAAGGGAGGGGGCCGGCCGTGGGACGACTCGTACCTGCCGTTACCCGGGCTCTCGACATCCTCGAGCTCTTCCTCGACGGGGACGGCACGCTCTCCGCCCCCGACATCGTGCGCCGGCTCCAACTGCCGCGCACCACCGTGCACGAGCTGGTCACCACGCTCGCCGCCCGGTCTTACATCGTCACCGTGCCCGGACAGCCCGGACGCTACCGCCTCGGCGTGCGGCCGTACCAGCTCGGCAGCCGGTACGCCGAGCAGCTCGACCTGGCCGCCGAGGGCCAGCAGGTGGCCCGTACCGTCGCCGAGACCTGCGACGAGACGGTCCACGTGGCGATCCTGGAGGGCACGGACGTCATCTACATCGCGAAGGTCGACTCCACCCACGCCGTGCGCATGGTGTCGGCGGCGGGCCGGCGCCTGCCCGCGCACTGCACCTCCGTCGGCAAGATGCTGCTCGCCTCCCTGCCCGACGCCGAGCTGGCCGCACGGATCCCCGACGACGCCGACCTGGTCGCCATGACGCCCAACAGCATCACCGAACCGGGCGCCCTGCGGGAGGCCCTGGCCCAGATCCGGGAGCGGGGCGTCGCGGTCGAGAGCCGCGAGTCGAACCCGGACGTCAGCTGTGTGGCGGCCCCGGTGCACGACCGCACCGGCCGGGTCGTGGCCGCGCTGTCGATCTCCGTCCCCATGATCCGCTGGAGCGACGAGCGCCGCATCGAGCTGGAGCAGCTCGCCGCCAAGGGCGCGGCCGAACTGTCCGAGCACCTGGGCTACCGGAGCGCGGCATGACCGACACGTTCGACGTCGCCGTCCGCGCGGAGGCCGCCCTCGGCGAGGGTCCCACCTGGGACCCGGCCGGCGGCCGCCTCCTCTGGCTCGACATCCTCGGCTCGCGCCTGCACACCTACGACCCGTCGACGGGCCGCCGCACGGTGCGCGTCACCGACCAGCACGTGGGCGCGGCCAAGCCCCGCGCGGGCGGCGGTCTGGTCCTCAACCTCCGGGACGGCGTGGGCCTCCTGGACGAGGACGGCGGCTTCCGCTGGCTCCACCACGAGCCGGTCCCCGGCCGCCGCGCCAACGACGCGGCCGTCGCACCGGACGGCTCGCTCTGGGCCGGCACGATGCGGTACGACGAGGCGCCGGGCGGGGGGTCCCTGTCCCGCGTCACCGGGGACGGCTCGGTCTCCGTGATCCTCGACGATGTCGCGGTGAGCAACGGGACGGGCTGGAGCCCCTGCGGCACGCTGATGTACTACATCGACTCCCCGACCCGCCGCGTCGACGTCTTCGACCACGACGGCGGCCGGGTGACCGACCGTCGCCCCTTCGCCGTGATCGAGGAGGGCGCCGGCTTCCCCGACGGGCTGACGGTCGACGCCGACGGATGCGTGTGGGTGGCCCTGTGGGACGGCGCGGCGGTACGCCGGTACACCCCGGCGGGCGCGCTGGACCGGGAGATCCGGTTCCCGGTTCCCCGCGTGACGGCCTGCGCGTTCGGCGGGCCCGGCCTGACCGACCTGTACGTCACGACGGCCCGCGTGGGCCTGACGTCACCCCACCCCCTGGCGGGCTCGCTCCTGGTCGTCCCCGACGCGGGCAAGGGCCTGCCCCAGCCGGCGTTCGCCGGCTGAGGCGGTGGCGGCGGGGCCTGTCCCGCCGACGGGGCGGGAACCGGGCCAGGACCGTCGGCCGGGTCGGGGCGGGTCCTTCGGCCGGGTCGGGTCCGTCAACAGGGCCGGGTCCGTCGGCCGGGGAGGCCTCGTCCGGGGTCTCCCCGCAGGTCGTCCGAGGTCTCCCCGCAGGTCGTCCGGGGTCACCCCGCCGCGGTGCCGGCGGCCTCCAGCTCCCGCAGGATCTGCCGCTCCGCGCCGGTCAGCGGCGGTCCCGCCGCCGCCCGCAGCGCCGGACCGCTCAGGGTCGCCAGCAGCGCCGACGGGCGCAGCAGCCGTTCCGGTCCCGCCGTCAGGCTCGTGACGTCCCACAGTGCCGCCGCCGCGTCGTACGACCCCGTGGCCGTCCGCATCACCCGCCGGGTGAACCGGGTGACCAGCCGGTCCGCGACGGTGGGGGCCCCGCCCCGCGTTCCGGGGAACCAGACGTCCTGGCTGACGGCCATGGTCCAGGCCGCCTCGACCGACGACGCGGCCCCCCGCTGCACCCGCCGCGCGAGCCCCGCCGTGCCGGTCCCGCCGGCCTGCCGCAGCTCCCGGCCCAGCACCCGCGCGCCGAGCGCGGCCACGGACATGCCCTGCCCGTAGGCGGGGTTGAAGGTGGCCAGCGCGTCGCCGAGGACGACGAACCGTTCGGGCCACTCCCGCGCCTTCTCCAGGTAGCGCCGGTGGTTGCTGGTGCTGCGGCTGACGTGGATGTCGGTGAGCGGTTCGGCGCCCGAGATCAGCCGCCCCACGATGGGGTGCGGCAGATCGAGCGTGTACCGGAGGAACCCGTCGGGGTCGGACGGCGGTTCGCCGCCGCCCCGCGTCCCGGCGAGGCTGACCATCCACCGGTCGCCCTCGATGGGCAGCACCATGCCGCTGCGTCCGGGCAGTCCCTGGTAGGGGTTGGCCTGGATGATGGTGAGCGGGAACCGCCCGGCCCCTTCGGGGGTGCGGTAGATCCGCGTGGCGTTGACGAGGCCCGCGTCGACCGTCTTCTCCCGGATGCCGGAGATCCCCAGCTCCCACAGCCAGTTGACGACCCGCGACCCGCGCCCGCTCGCCTCGACCACGAAGTCGGCGTCGATCACCTCGTCCCCGTCGGGGGCGGAGACCCGTACACCGGTGACGCGCCGCGCGTCGCCGGTCAGATCGAGCACCTGGCCCTTGCGGATCCGGGCTCCGGTGTGGGCCAGTACGGCGCCCCGGACCGCCCAGTCGAGCAGCGCCCGGCTGCAGGTCATCATCCGCGGCCCCTCGTGGCGCCAGCGCCGGAACCAGCCTTCGGGCGTGAGGGCGACCATGCCGGAGCTGAGGGACACCTCGCGGGCCCCGGCGGCGAGCAGGTGCTTGCGCATGTCGACACCCGGCACGAGGTCCTCCATGGCGGCGAGTCCGCCGGCCATGAGGAGGTGGGCGTGCCGGCCCTGCGGCAGGCCCTTGCGGTGTCCGGGTTCGTCGGGCAGGTCGTCCCGTTCCAGCACGGTCACTTCGTCCACGACGCTGGACAGGGCCGCCGCGGCCAGCATGCCGGCCAGACCGGCACCGATGACGACAGCTCTACTGGACATGGGGCTCCTCGTACTCGGCCGTGAAGGCACACAGGGCGGGCGGGGCGGGCGGCGCAGACGGGGCGGACAGGGCCGACGTGATGGGCACGGCGGGCATGGCGGATACAACGGGCACGGCGGGCACGGCGGGTGTCTCGGGTGGGGCAGGCCTCATGGAGGCGGACATCAGGCCACCGCGGGACCGGCCGCACGGCCCGTGCGCCGCGAGGGGACCCGCCCACCAGGCCGTTCAGCCGTGAGGGCTCGCCACCGCACCCGACATTCAGCCATGGAAGGCTTTCACCGTACCTTCACCCGCCGTGTCCGGCACCGGAGTTCGGGCCAGTTCCCGCGCCAGCTCCACCAGCCCGGCGGCGCCGGAGACCTCGGTGGCGTGCAGCCGGTGGGTGCTCGCCGTCGCGCACGGCGCCTCGCGCGCGGCGGCCCGCCGGGCGGCCTCGGCGAGCATGGCCGCCTCCGAGGCGATCCGCGCCTCGTGCGCGCCGCGGCCCTCGCCGAGGGCGGCAGCGAGCGCCCGTGCCCGGACCCGGTCGTCGAAGTAGGGGGCGAGGGCGAGGAGCGCGTCGTGGATGGCGACCTCCCGCCAGTGCAGCCGCTCCTCGGGCAGCCGCCACCAGGACACGGGCGGCTTGGGGGCCACCGACACGAATCCCACGCGGGCCCACAGCGGCAGCAGCCGCCGGTGGTCCCGCAGCCCGCGTCCGTGGGCGACGGCCGCCGGCAGCAGCCGGGGCAGCACGTAGCCGGCGGAGCAGAGCAGGGCGCCGAGGGCGGCCATCGGCGGGGCGACGCTGGTGGACAGGAAGTCGAGGTCGTGGCCGGTCCAACGGGCGACGACGGCCGTGTACTTGGTCAACTGGAAGCCGACCAGGTCCAGCAGCGCGCCGACGAGGATCAGCAGCAGCCCGGTGCGCAGCAGGCCGGTGACCTCCCGGGCCCACTTCACGCACACCACGGCCATCGCACCGATGGCGGCGGTGTGCCCGAGCAGGTAGAGCACGATCATCTCGCGCATGTACGGCGTGTTCGCGTAGTAGGTGTCGAGGTCGGTGAGCCGCTCGACGGGCGCGTCGGCCAGCGCGAACAGCACGATCACGGCCACGATCAGCGGCCCGTACACGGCGATGCCGCGCAGCACCTGCCGCCGTACCCGCTCGGGCGGCCCGCCCCGCCAGTAGGCGAGCAGGATCAGCAGCGAGCAGCTGTACGCCGAGAGCATGCCGTACGTCAGCGGGGCGCCGAAGTTGGGGATGCCGGTGAGGTCGTTGACGGCGGCCAGGGTGACCGGCGCGGAGCAGACGAAGACGAACGCGCCCAGGGTGATCGCGACGCAGGTGGAGACGGTGAGGGGGTTGGGCGCGGCCGAGCGGGGCCGGCGGAACAGCACGGCGGCGGAGAGCAGCAGGACGGCGCCGGCGAGGTAGACGACGAGGCTCACGCGGTCGGCCTCCGTTCGGCGGCCACCGGCCGGGCGTTCGCCCCCGCCCCCGCCGCCTCCGTCACGGCACCCGTCACGAACCCGGGCACGGGCTCCGCCGCCCCGGCCTCCGGTACGGCTTCCGCCGAGACGTCCGTCACGGCCACCGGCACACGATCGGGCACGGCCCCCGGTACGGCGGTACGGACGAGGGGTTCGCCGGCGAGCGCGTCGGCGATGCGCACCAGCGCGGCCGGGTCCGGCGCCCGCTCCAGGAACCAGGCGGACTCCCCGGCACCACGGTCGCCGCCGCCCGGCCCGGCGTGTGCCTCCTGCCGCACCGCCGCCGCGACGACGGTCGCCCAGGCCGTCGCGGCGGCCCGCTCGGCGTCGCCGGTACGGCGCAGGGCGGCCCGCAGCGTCGCGTCGTACAGCTCGCGGTCGACGTAGGCGTCCAGGTGGGTCAGCGCGTTGTGGATGCTGGTGCGGCGCCACACCAGCCGGGTGGCCGGCCGGGCCCAGCACGGCCGGGGCAGTCGCAGGGCGTGGCGGGTGAGGACGCCGTCCAGTTCGCGTTCCAGGGGTTCGAGGCGGGCGTAGGTGCGCCGGGTCCGCCGCCATTCCGTCAGCCGGGGCCCGGCGAGCGGGACGAGGACGCCGACGACCGTCATGACCGCGCCGAGTCCGGCCGCGACCGGGGAGGCGTCGGTGACCAGGGCGGACCAGTCGTGGCCGGTCCAGCGGGCGGCCACGGCGGCGAGCCGGGCCAGGCTGTACACGACCCCGCACAGCGAGCCGAAGCCCAGGGTCACGAGGCCCGCCCGCAGCCAGCCCCGTACGTCACGGGCCCAGCGCAGGGCGGACACGGTGGTGACGCCGACGGCGGCGAGGTGCCCGAGCAGGTAGAGCACGATCATCTCGCGCAGGAAGGGCGTGTTCGCGTAGTAGGTGTCCAGGTCGACGCGCCGCTCCACGGGCGCGTCGCCCAGGACGAACATCGTGACGATGCCGAGGACGACCAGCGCGTACGCCAGGATCCAGCGCCGGGCCGTCCGGCGCACCCGCGGTCCGCCCCGCCAGTGCACGATCAGCACCTGGGAGGCGGCGCTGTACCCGGTGATCGCGGCGTACGTCAGCGGCGCGGCCAGGTTGGGGGTCGCGCCGAGCCGGTTGACGGCGCCGACCGTGGGCGGGGCCCCGAGGAGGAAGCAGAGTCCGGCCAGGCCGAGCACCGCGCAGATGGACCGCAGGTAGGGGTCGTGCCGGTGGCGCAGCAGGTCGGGGGCCCGCACCAGCAGGCCGAGCCAGAGGACGGCGCCGCTGACGTAGTGGGGTAGGCCGTTCACCTTCGGGGTCCGTTCATCTGCGGGTTCTGCGGGCTCCGTTCACCTGCGGGTGCCACGGTAGTTGAGGGCCGCTCCGATGCGTCCGGCGATGTCCTGGGTGTCGTCGCCGCGGTCGGCGTACACGGAGTCGGCGGACGCCTCCAGCCAGGTGCGCAGCCGACGGCCCATCAGCATGCCGAAGCGGTCGGCCTCCTGCTCGTCGGAGAGGGTGAAGTCGCTGCGGGCGGCGGCGGCCGGAGCGCCACCGGGGACGGCGTCGGTGCGGCGCCGGTGCATGTGCCACACCTCGTGGCAGAAGATCACGATCTGGTGCCAGACGGCGGCCCGTTCGTCGATGACGACGTCGTCGTGGTCCTCGCCCTCCAGCCAGAGGCCGCTGGCGGTGTGCGGTGGGAACACCGCCCGGTGCACGACGATCTCCCGGCCCCGCCAGCGCGCGGCCGCCGCGACGACCGCGTCGAACAGGACCTCGGGTTCGGCCGGGACCGGCACCCGGATGGGAGCGATGAGGGTGTCGGCGAGGCGACGCATCTCCCTGTTCGTACGCACGGTTCTCCCCGTGGCTGCGCGGGCGTTCGGTCCGTGCAATATGCCAAGATCTTCGCCGTTTCAGCTACCTCCGCCTGCGCGGGCGGGGGGAATTCGGCGTGAACTCGGCCGGGAGGAAGCGGCTGTAACGGATGAACGGGGTACGGCGCTCCGAGGTCGTTGGCCGAAAAGCTCCGGTGCCCGGTGCCCGCTCCCCGTGGCTCACCTGGTGCGGCCCGCACTCCGCCCACCAGATCCGGCCTTTGTCGAGGGGTGTGCGGGACCGGTGGACGCCGGATGGAGAAGCCGCGCCCGCCGCACGTCCCCGGCTTCGTCCGTGTCGCCCTCACCCGTGTCGGCCCCCCTCACCGGACGCCGCCCGCCGGGGCGTCGGGGCGGGCCCCGCCGGTCGGGGTGCCGGCCCGGTCGGTCGGGGTGCCGGCCCGGTCGGCGTCCGCCACGGCAGCCACCTCCCGCCCTGCAGCTCCCTCCCGCGCCGCAGTCTCCTCCTGTACCGCGGCCCCCTCCCGCGCCGCGGCCCCCTCCCGCGCCGCGACCCCCTCCTGTACCGCCGCCTCCCGCACCGCCCGCACCACGTCCGGTTGTCGCAGCGCACGCGACACCGCGCCGATGTCCCGCAGCAGGTCGGTCGTGTCGGCGTCGCCGTCGGTGTCGCGCTCCTGGCCGCGGCTGCGGGCGTCCGCCGCGTCCAGCACGGTCACCGCGGCGGCCAGCGTCTTCGCCCGGTCCGGCGGGAAGCCGAGGGCGAGGGCGGCCTCGTGGGACCGGCGGCGCAGGTCCTCGTCGACGAACCGGGCCAGCGACAGCAGTCCGTCGCGGATGAACGTCTCCCGGCGGATCAGGCGCAGTTCGGGAGCGGAGCGCAGGACGCGGGGGACACCGCCGCCGCCGACCGTCTTCATCAGCAGGTACAGCGGCCGCAGTTCGCGCACGGCGTCCCTGACCTGCCGGCGGTCGTGCAGGTACTGGCCGGCGTGCGGAAGGATGAAGCCCACCGCGATCAGGATGGCGGACAGGCAGGCCAGCGGCGGAGCCACGGCCGTGCTCAGCCAGTCCAGGTTCCGCCCCGTCCAACGGCTCACCACGGCCGTCACCTTGGCCGCGTCGAAGACCAGCTGGAGGGCGTAGCCCACGCCGAGGAACTTCAGCCCCCAGCGCAGCAGGGCGTCGAGTCCGTCGGCGCGCACCCAGTTCCAGATCAGCGCGTTGGTGACCAGCGTGGCCGTGGTGTGCGCGAGCAGGTAGAGCACGATCAGTTCGCGGGCGTACGGCGTGTTCGCGTAGTACGTGTCGAGGTCCCGCAGCCGTTCCTCGGGCATCTCGGCGAGGGCGAACAGCACCCACAGCGCGGCGATGACGGCGGCGTAGGTGCCCAGGACCCAGCGCATGGCGGAGCGGGTGCGGGCGGAGCGGTCGGACAGGCCGTTGCGCCAGGTGATGATCAGCAGCAGGCACGAGCCGCAGAACGCGGTGAGCAGCGAGTACACCCAGGGCCCGGAGATGTTGGGCACGCCCGTGACCCGGTTGACCCAGGCGATCGTCGACGGCGCGACGAACACGAACACCGCGCAGGCGAGCAGCAGCAGGCCCCCGACCGCGCGCAGCAGCGGGTCGGTCCACAGCCGGATGATGCTGGGCAGTTTGATCGCCAGGGCGGCCGCGAGGATGCCGGCCGGGATCCACCAGAAGGAGGGGTAGAAGTCGTTGACGAAGCTCGCCGGTGTCACGGCCGGCGGTTGGGTGAGCCGTGCCGCCGCGGAGGCCAGGACGCTCAACTCCGGTCACCGCCCCCGCGTCCCCGGTAGCCCAGGGAGCGCTGCACGGGCTCCAGGGGCGCGGCGGTGCCGCCGCCGTTCAGCAGGGGCCGCAGCGCGGCGGCGAGCCGGTGGCCGAAGTCGTCGGCCTGGGACTCGTCCTGGGCGCGGGAGCCGTTGCGGGCGGCGACCGCGAGGGCCACGTCGCGCCACGCGGGCCGTACGGCGAGGGCGCGGGCGGCCGCCGTGCCGGCGGTGTGACGGTGGTCGTGTCCGGCGTGCAGGTGCCACAACTCGTGCCCGAGGATGACGAGTTGCTGTACCTCCTCGGCGCGCTCCTCCACGATGACGAGGTCGAAGTCCTCGAACTCGACCCACAGGCCGGTCACTTCGATCTCGTCGGGGAACCGCTCGAAGCGCAGCTCGACGGGCCGTCCGCCGCGCAGCGCGGCCATCTCCTCGCACAGCGCGCGGGCGATCTCGCGCACTCCGGCCGGCGTCCGGGGCCGGGCCCGCAGCGCGGTGGCCAGTTCGCCCGCCAGGTGGCGCATGGCGGGGCCGGTCCTCGCGCGCCGCAGCGCCGAGGCGATCCGGGCAGCCGTCGTACGCACGCCCGCGTTGTCCATCCGCTCCCCTTTCCCACCGCCCCGCGGCAGCCGCTCCCGAGGCTACGCGGCCGGACGTGTCCCCGTCACGGAGAACCGGGCACCGATCGGGCGCGGAGCGGGAGGGAGGCGGGCGCGCGGCGCGGCGGAAGCGGGCGAAGGGCGGGATCTGAGCGCCACCTTGGCAGAAAGCGCTATCAGTTCCACGCTCGGAGGTTGCCGTGAGTCCTGTCGGAACCATTGACGCGGGGGCGCATCGAACCTACGGTCCCGTTCGAAGTTACGAGCACAATTCGAAATTTCGAACAGTTAGGGCAGGGCATGGGACGACCTGGCCTCAGTCGCAGGCAACTTCTGACCGCCGCCGGCGGCCTGACCGTCGCGGGCAGCTTCGGCTTCGCGGCGCTCGGCACCGGAGCCGACGCGCTCACCTCCGGCGCGGACACCCGCGTGCGGTACTGGAACCTCTTCAGCGGCGGCGACGGGTACAACATGATCGCGATGCTGGACGCCTTCCGCGCGGACCACCCCGGCATCGACGTGAAGGACTCCACCCTCCAGTGGGGCAGCCCCTTCTACACCAAGCTCGCCATGGCCGCGGCGGGCAACCGCGCACCGGACCTCGGCGTCATGCACATGGGCCGGGTCACCGGCTTCTCGCCCGGCCGCCTCCTGGACCCCTGGGACGTCGGCCTGCTCGCCGAGTACGGCGTGCGCGAGGCGGACTTCAACCCCGCGCTGTGGAAGCGCGGCGTCATCGACGGCGAGCTCTACGCCCTCCCGCTCGACATCCACGTCCAGCTCTGCTTCTACCGCAAGGACGTGCTGAAGAAGGCGGGCCTGCTCGGCGCCGACGGGCGGATGGTGCCCGTGACGTCCACCGACGAGTGGTTCGACGTGCTGAAGGAGGCCAGGCGGGCCACCGGGAAGGGGCTCCAGACCATCGGCCTGTGGCTCAACGACCAGAACTTCCAGTGGTGGTTCTTCGTCGCCTTCTACACCCAGCTCGGCGGCACCTGGTTCGACGCCGCCCGCACCGAGGTCACCTTCGACACCGACAAGGCGACCCGGGTCCTTCAGTTCCTGCGCCGGCACGTCACCGACGGGTACGCGAACCCGGGCTTCGGCGGTGGCGCGGGCGCCGAACAGTTCGTCAACGGCGCCCCCTTCGCCTGGGAGGGGAACTGGTCGGTGCCGGTGTTCGACGCCGCGAAGCTCGACTACGGCGCCACCCCGCTGCCGCCCGTCTTCGGCAGGCAGGCCACCCACGCCGAGTCGCACGCCTTCGTCCTGCCGCACCGGTCCGGCCGCGGCGGCGCCACGAACGCGGCCGCGCACCGCCTCGCCGCCTACGTCGTCACCCACGCCCGGCAGTGGGCGGCCGGCGGGCACATCCCCGCCCACACACCGACCCTCTCCACCGCCGCCTACCGGGAGCTGAGCCCGCAGAACGAGTACGTCACGGCGATGGACCACCAGGCCACCGAGCCGAAGGCGTGGTTCGCCGGGTCCACCGGCATCCTCGCCCAGCGCGTCGGCCCCGTCGTCGTCTCCTCGACGACGGGCTCCGCCCGGCCGGCCGCCGCCGCCCGCCGCATGAAGAGCACGCTCACCGAACTGCTCGCCTCGAGGAACCCCATGGACGGCAGGACCGCCGCGCAGGGAGGTGCGGCCGCATGACGACGACCGGTGCCGAGACCGTCGTCCGCCCGGCGCGCGCGAGGACCGCCGCACCGGGCGCCACCGTCCGCCGCAAGCAGGGGCTCCAGCACGGCGGCTGGTTCGTCGCCCCCTTCCTGGCCCTCTTCGCGCTCTTCGTGATCTGGCCGCTGCTGCGCGGCGTGTACCTCAGCTTCACGGACGCCAACATTTCCGGCGAGGGCACGGGCTTCGTCGGCCTCGACAACTACCGCGAGGCCCTCGACGACCCGCTGGTGTGGGACGCGCTCGGCCACAGCGCCTGGTTCACGCTGCTCGTGGTGCCGTGCATCACCCTGCTCGCCTTCCTCCTCGCGATGCTCGCCCACCACATCGACCGCGCCAAGTGGCTGTGGCGGCTGTGCTTCTTCGCCCCGTTCCTGCTGCCGTCCACGGTCGCCGCCAACCTCTGGCAGTGGCTGTTCAACCCCGGCACCGGAATGGTCAACCACGTCCTCGGCATCGACACCCCGTGGCTGACCGACAAGTCGTACGCCATGCTCGCCGTCGTCGTCTGCACCCTGTGGTGGACGGTCGGCTTCAGCTTCCTGCTCTACCTCGCCGCCCTCCAGGGCATCCCCGCCCACCTCTACGAGGCCGCCCGGCTGGACGGGGCGAACGCCTGGCACCGCACGGTCCACATCACGCTGCCGATGCTGCGCCACATCACCGGACTCGTCGTCGCCCTCCAGATCCTCGCCTCGCTCCAGGTCTTCGACCAGGCGGTCGTGATGATGGACTTCGGCACCGGCCCCGAGGGATCGACCCGCACCTTCGTGCAGTACACCCTCGAAGAGGGCTTCACCAGCTACCGCGTGGGCTACGCCTCCGCGATCTCCGTCATCTTCTTCGTGCTCATCGCGGCCGTCGCCCTCGCGCGGATGTGGCTGCTGCGCAACCGTGAGGAGGGCGGCCGATGACCACCGCCGCACAGACCGCACCGCGGAACGCCCCCCGGACCTCCGCACCGGTGCCGGGCCGGCCCCGCAGGGCCTGGTCGCCCGGCCAGATCGTGCTCACCGCGCTCGGCGCGGCCGTCTCCGCGGTGTTCCTCTCGCCACTGGCCTGGGCGCTGCTCACCTCGTGGAAGTCGGAGACCGAGGCCGTCGAGGTGCCGCCGCACTGGCTGCCGAAGGACTGGACCGGCCAGGCGTGGTCGGCCGTCTTCGAGACCGGCAACCTCACCGTCTGGTTCGTCAACTCCCTCGTCGTCTCGGTGTGCGTGACGGCCGTGGTGCTCCTGGTGGCCGCGCTCGCCGGGTACGGCTTCGCCCGCACGGAGTTCCGCGGCAAGGGCGTCCTGATGGGCGTGGTGATGGCGGGCCTCATGGTGTCCCCGGCCGTCCTCGGCGTGCCGCTGTTCACCACCGTCCAGCAGATGGGCATGGTCGACACCTACTGGGGCATGATCCTGCCGCAGTGCGCGCCCGCCGCGATGGTCTACATCCTCTACAAGTTCTTCCAGGGCGTCCCGCGCGAACTGGAGGAGGCGGCGTTCATCGACGGCGCCGGCCGCTGGCGGGTCTTCCTCACCATCGTGGTCCCGCTCTCCCGCCCCGCGCTCGCGGCGGTCGGCATCTTCACCTTCATCGCCTCGTGGAACAACTTCCTGTGGCCGTACATGGTGACCAACAACCCCGACCTGATGACCATGCCCAACGGCATCGCGACCGTCATGAACTCCTACGGCATCCAGTGGGCCCAGCTGATGGCCGGCGGCCTCATGGCGGGCCTGCCGCTGATCGTCGTCTTCGTCTTCTTCCAGCGCCAGATCGTGGCCGGTGTCGCGCACACCGGACTCGCGGGCCAGTGACCACCTCCCCGGACGAAACCGAACCCCTCCGAAAGGACACGATGCGCACCGCCCGCTTCACCCTCGACCCCGCCTTCACCGTCGGCCGGGTCAACCCCCGTCTCTTCGGCTCCTTCGTGGAACACCTCGGCCGCTGCGTCTACACCGGCATCCACGAGCCCGGCCACCCCACCGCCGACGAGGCCGGCCTGCGGCAGGACGTCCTCGACCTCGTCCGCGAACTCGGCGTCACCGCCGTCCGCTACCCCGGCGGCAACTTCGTCTCCGGCTACAGGTGGGAGGACTCCGTCGGCCCGGCCGAGGACCGCCCCCGCCGCCTGGACCTGGCCTGGCACTCGACGGAGACCAACCGCTTCGGCCTCTCCGAGTACATCGCCTTCCTGAGGAAGATCGGCCCGCAGACCGAGCCCATGATGGCGGTCAACCTCGGCACCCGCGGCGTCGCCGAGGCCCTCGAACTCCAGGAGTACGCCAACCACCCCTCCGGCACGGCGCTCTCGGACCTGCGCGCCGCCCACGGCGACAAGGACCCCTTCGGCATCCGGCTGTGGTGCCTCGGCAACGAGATGGACGGCCCCTGGCAGACCGGTCACAAGACGGCCGAGGAGTACGGCCGGATCGCCGCCGAGACCGCCCGCGCCATGCGCCAGCAGGACCCCGGCGTCGAACTCGTCGCCTGCGGCAGCTCGGCCCAGTCGATGCCGACGTTCGCCGCGTGGGAGGCGACGGTCCTTCAGGAGACGTACGACCTGGTCGACCACATCTCCCTGCACGCCTACTACGAGCCGCACGACGGCGACGTGGACTCCTTCCTCGCGTCCGCCGTCGACATGGAGTCCTTCATCGAGAACGTGGTGGCGACCTGCGACCACGTCGGCGCGCGGCTGAAGTCGAAGAAGAGGATCAACCTCTCCTTCGACGAGTGGAACGTCTGGTACATGTCCCGCTGGCAGGAGCAGGCGACGACGTTCGCGCAGGACGACTGGCCCGAGGCCCCCCGCCTGCTGGAGGACAACTACAGCGTCCTGGACGCCGTCGTCTTCGGCTCCCTGCTCATCGCCCTGCTGCGGCACGCCGACCGCGTCACCGTGGCCTGCCTGGCCCAGCTGGTCAACGTCATCGCGCCGATCATGACCGAGCCGGGCGGCCCGGCGTGGCGCCAGACGACGTTCTTCCCGTTCGCGCAGGCGTCGCGCCACGGGCGGGGCGAGGTGCTCGACGTCCGGGTGGACTCACCGACGTACCGGACGGAGAAGTACGGCGAGGCGGACCTGCTGCACGCGACCGCCGTCCGCGCGGAGGACGGCTCGGTGACGGTCTTCGCGGTCAACCGCAGCCGCACCGGGGCGCTCCCGCTGGAGGTGACCCTGAACGGCCTCGGGGTCTCCCGCCTCGTCGAGCACAGCGCGCTCGCCGACGCCGACCCGGACGCCCGCAACACGCTCGACGATCCCGAACGGGTCGTCCCGCACGCGGTGGACGGTACGGCGGTCACGGACGGGACGCTGCGGGCGACGCTGGAGCCGCTGTCCTGGAACGTGATCCGGCTGGCCTAGGAACCGGCCGGCCCGCAGACGGTCTCCCCGGCCCGGCGGCCGGGGAGACCGGTGGCCGCCGCTACTTCAGCTCGTCGGCGGTGTAGTAACCGGCCAGGACGGAGCTGTAGTTGCTCTTGTCGACGCTCGCCGGCTGGAGCAGGTAGGCGGGCACGGGCTTCACGCCGTTGTCGTAGCCCCTTCGGTTGTTGATCCTCGGCGTCCTGCCCTTGAGGATGTCGTCGGCCATGTTCGCGGCGACCGTGGCCAGTTCGCGGAGGTCCTTGTAGACGGTCTGTGACTGCTCACCCGCGATGATCGACCGCACCGAGGCCAGTTCGGCGTCCTGACCGGTGACGATGGGCAGGCGCTTGCCGTCGGAGCCGTAGCCGTACGACTTGAGCGCGGACAGGATGCCCAGGGAGATGCCGTCGTACGGCGACAGGACCGCGTCGACCGTCTCGCCGTTGTACGACTTGGACAGGATGCGCTTCATGCGCGACTCCGCGGTCGTCCCGTCCCAGCGCAGCGTGGTGATCTTGTCGAGCTTGGTCTCGCCGGACCGGACGACCAGCCGCTTGCTGTCCAGGTACGGCTGGAGGAGGTACATCGCCCCCTCGTAGAAGTACTTGGTGTTGTTGTCGTCGGGCGACCCGGCGAACAGCTCGATGGTGAACGGGCCCTTGCCGTCCTCCAGGCCGAGGCGGTCGATGATGTGGAGGGCCTGCTGCCGGCCGACCTGCTCGTTGTCGAAGGAGACGTAGTAGTCGACGTTCTTGCTGCCGAGGATGAGCCGGTCGTAGGAGATCACCGGAATGCCGGCGTCGGCGGCCTGCCGGAGCACGCCGGTCAGCGACTTGTTGTCGATGGCCGCGATGATCAGCGCGTCGACACGCTGCTCGACCAGGTCCGCGATCTGTGTGACCTGGGCCTGCGGGTCGTCGTCCCCGTAGACCAGCTTGGTCCGGTACCCCTTGGCCTCGAGGTCCTTGACCATGCTCTTGCCGTCGGTGAGCCAGCGCTCGGAGGACTGGGTCGGCATGGCGATCCCGATGGTGCCGCCGTCGGAGCCGGAGCCGGCCGCGCTCTCCTCGCCGCACGCGGCCAGGGCGAGGGCGAGGGAGGCGCCGGTGATGATGCCGAGGGCGGCTCTTCGAGTGCGCATGGTGATCGTTCCTTGTTCTTCTCGTCGTTGAGGGAGCCAGGTACGCAGGCGTCCTGCGGGGTCCGGGCGCGCTGGACGGGCCGGGCCGCGGGGAGAGGGCGCGGCGTGAGAGCGGGAGACGTGCGGCGGTGCGGCCGGGCATCCGGGTCTGGTCGACGCTCGTGACGCCTCTGCCGGTGTGCACCTGTGGGTACGTGCGACCGCCGCGCTACGGCATTCCGGTCACACGGGTGCTGATCCGGTGGTGCTCAGGGTGCTTGCCTTCCGCCGTTCGAAATCTCGACACAGGGTCGGAATGTTTGCGTGACCCTAGGAGCGGGTGCGCGGGGTGTCAACGGTTTGAACAGGAACGGTCACAGAGAAGAAGGAAACCGGGTTGCCGGTGTGAACGGGACGAGGTGAATGGCCGGAGTTAGGTCTGGGCGCGCCCCAGGCGGCTCCCTACGCTGCGAACGCCCCGGCCCTTCACAGCAACTCCATTGATTGTTCATAGAGTTGGCGCGGCGGGCTCCGGGCGCAGCCACCCCCCGATCCCAGGGAGAGACCATGACAGGTGGGCTCCTTCTGAGCGGTGCCGTCGCCGCTCTCGTCACCTCCGCGCTTCCCGCGCACAACCCGTCCACCGGGTTCGTCGACCCGCCCCCGGACAAGATCGTCATCAACGTCGCCACCGTGAACGGCTCCGGCTGCCCGGCGGGCACCGCGGCCGTCGCCGTGTCCGAGGACAACACCGCCTTCACCGTGACCTACAGCGACTACCTCGCCCAGGCCGGCGGCAACTCCGACCCCACGGCGTTCCGCAAAAACTGCCAGCTCAACCTCGTCGTCCACGTCCCGCAGGGCTTCACGTACGCCATCGCCAGCGCGGACTACCGGGGTTACGCCCTGCTCCAGCCCGGCGCGAGCGCCGTGCAGCGGGCCTCGTACTACTTCCAGGGCTCGTCCGGCACGGTGTTCAAGAACCACACCTTCACCGGCGCCTACGACGACAACTGGCAGGCGACCGACTCGACCGACTGGGCGCAGCTCGTGTGGGCGCCCTGCGGGGTCCAGCGCAACTTCAACATCAACACCGAGCTGCGGGTCAACGCGGGCACCTCGGCGCCGGGCAAGGTCAGCTTCATGACCATGGACTCGACGGACGGCGACATCAGCACGGTGTACCACATGGCCTGGAAGGAGTGCCCCGGCAAGTCGGGCAAGTGAGGTGAGCGGAAGGGGCCGCCCGCGCGGGTGCGGTCGGCCCCTTCGTGCTCACCTGCCCGCGTGGGCGACGAACTCCGCCCAGGCGGCGGGAGAGAGGGGGAGCTGAGGGCCGCGCTTGTCCTTGGAGTCACGGACGTGGACGTGGTGGGGGAGGGCGGCGACCTCGACGCAGTCGCCTGAACCGCCGCTGCTGTAGCTGGACTTGCGCCAGTCCAGTGCGACCTCGATGCAGTTGTCGCCTGAACCGCTGCTGTAGCTGGACTTGAACCAGGCAAGTTCGGACGTGCTCATAGGTCTCCTCGCATCCGTCGCAACAGGCTCACGGAATCCTGGATGGCGAGAGCCTGCGAACGAATCCTGGCATACCTGTTCTGAAGAACGCTGATCCCTTTCGCGTCGGAGATGAGGTGCCCGCTCTCCTGGCCCTCGCTGTATCCGAACCACCTGTTTTTCGGGGTTTCCAACAGGGCGATGGGGCCGTGCAGCCCCGCGTGGGAGGGCTGGACGAGGGGCATGACCTGGACCTCCACATTCCGCAACTCCGCCACCTCCAACACGTGGTCGATAGTTTCTCGGGTGACGTCGATGCCCCCGGTCTGCCGCAGCAGCACATGCTCCTCGATGATGAAGTTGAACGCGGTGTTCGGGCGTTCCCACAGCAGCTTCTGCCGGTCCGCTCTGGCCGCCCAGTTGGCCTCGATCTGCTCGTCCGCCAGTGGCGGCAACTCGTCGGCGAACAACTGCCGTGCGTAAGTCTCGGTCTGCAAAAGTCCGGGGATCATCCTGCACTCATAGTTGAAGAGGCCGACGGCCAGCTTCTCCATCGAAGCCCACCGCCGGAACCAAGCCGCCAACCCTGGTTGCCGTACGAGATGCTCAGCCGCCCGCCTCAGCGCGCTCGTGTTCCCCAGAACCCTCTCCGCCGCCTCGACGAAGTCCACGTCCGGCATCCGCCTGCCCAACTCCACGGAGGCCACCGTGTGCTTGGAGAAGCCCACCAGCCCGCCGAACTCCTCCCGGCTCAGCCCGTTGAACTCGCGCAGGGCCTGGACCACCGCGCCGAACGTCCGCAGACTGTCCGACGACTCCGGCTCGCCGCTGCCCGTGCCCGCACCCGTGCCCACCGTCCCGTCGACCGCCATGGTCACCTCCCGCACCCCATGGTCACGCCCCGTGACGAGTACTGTCCACCCCGTGACCGCGTACGCTCGCGCAGCGTACGCGCATCGGGCCTGGTGAACCCCTGTGTCGACCCGTCACATTGGCGGCATGACAGTACGTCCCACCCCCCAACCCCTGGTTACCGTACGTGTGTTCACACAGCGGCTCA
The DNA here is from genome assembly GCF_043198675.1 of Streptomyces sp. NPDC048734. Taxonomy (NCBI): domain Bacteria; kingdom Bacillati; phylum Actinomycetota; class Actinomycetes; order Kitasatosporales; family Streptomycetaceae; genus Streptomyces; species Streptomyces sp. NPDC048734. The sequence continues at coordinate 668,279 of NZ_JBICUZ010000001.1, forward strand.
GTGCCACGCCGAGGGGCGCCCGCCTGGCCAGGCACCTCGCGCTGCACCAGCTGGAGCGCTGGGGCATCCCGCACGGCACGGACGTCTCCGACGCGGTCGAGGTGATCGTGGCGGAGCTCGCGGCGAACGCGGTGACGCACGGCCGCGTACCGGGAAGGGACTTCGAGCTGCGGCTCCTGCTGATCCCGGGAAGCGTCCGGATCGAGGTCACGGACACCCGTACGGGCCCGCGCCCGCCCGGCCCCGGCGCCGTACGCCCGCCGTGCCCGCTCGGCGAGGCGGGACGCGGGCTGCTGCTCGTGGACGCGGTCGCCGCCCGCTGGGAGGTGGTGGACCGCACGCCCGCGCCGGGCAAGACGGTGCGTGCGGAGGTGGACGTACCGGGCTGGCTCGGCATCGCGCGAAGGGCCGGTGCCTGAACCGGGGGCGGGAACCGCCCGCTCCCGCGTTCGGTCAGCGCGGCCCTCGGATGCTGTCGATGATGCGGGTCCAGTTGTCGCCGCCGTGGCCGTTCTCGATCGCGCGCCGGTAGTGGGCCTGCACGGCGAGGGGGAGCGCGAGGTCGAGTCCGAGCGAGGTGCTGGTCTCGACGATGTGGTCGGACGTCGCGCCCATCATGGTGACCGTGCTCAGCTCGCCGGGGTGCTCTCCGGCGTCCAGCGCGGCGCCGGGCTCCTTCTCGCCGGCCCTCAGCATGGCGCCGATGGAGTCGGTGAAGGAGAGCAGCTCCGGCAGTGCCTCCGCGGCCTTCATCCCCGCGGTGCCGAGCATCGAGGTGGCGTGCATCAGGCCGGACAGGGTGGTGAGGAACACGGCGAGCTGGGCCTGGTACATCATCTGGGCGAGGCCCGGATCGTCGCCCAGGTACCTGGGCGCGCCGAGCCGTGCCAGGGCCGCCCGGTGGTCCTCCATCACCTCGGTGGGACCGCTGTAGTAGACGTGGGCCGCCTCCGTGCCGACCATCGGCGCCGGGACCATGACGCCGCCGGTGAGGAAGGCGGCGCCGTGGCCCGCCGCCCAGGCCGCCGCCTCGCGGCTGCGGTCGGGCGTGTCCGAGCTGAGGTTGACCAGTGTGCGGCCGGTGAGTGCCGCGGTGGCGCCGTCGAGGATGTCGTACATCGCCCGGTAGTCGGTGAGGCTGAGGATCACGAGGTCGCTCGCCTCGACGGCCTCGCCGGGTGTGGTCGCGAGCGTGGCCCCGTCGGCGACGACGCCGTCCGCCCGGGCGGCGGTGCGGTTCCAGACGGTGACGGGGTGGCCGGCGGTGAGGAGGGCACGGGTCATGGCCTGACCCATCGGGCCGAGCCCGATCACGGCGACACGGCTGTTCCGGCTGGTGGTGAGGTGCTGTTGTCCGTTCACCCCTCCATGCTCGGACAGCGCCACTAGGCTCGGAAGTACCCACTATTTTCTGCGGTACTTACCTTTCAGTAAGGGGGGGAGCGGTGATGGCCAAGGCGCCCAGACGCGGGCCGTACCTCTGCGGCATCGACGCCGCGCTCGACGTGGTGAGCGGCAAGTGGAAGGGGCTGATCCTGTGGGAACTCGACACCCACGGCGTACGCCGCTTCGCCGAGCTGCGCCGGGCTCTGGCCGGGGTGAGCGAGAAGATGCTGACCCAGCACCTGCGGGAGATGGAGGAGGACGGCCTCGTGCACCGGAAGGTCTACGCCGAGGTCCCGCCGCGGGTGGAGTACTCCCTGACTGAGCACGGACGCACCCTCAACGAGGCGATCGGTCCGCTCTACGACTGGGGGCGGGAGCGGATACACCGCGAGGGCTTCGAGGTGGTGACGGCGGAGACCCCGTAGGGACCGGGCCTGTCGCGAGAACCTCCGACGGTGTCCCCGAGGTGCTTGCCGCGGTCGCGTGAGGCGCGGGCGCTCTCCCCACGAGTCCAGCCGCCGTCATCGCACGCCCGCCGCACGCCCGCCGCCGGCCTGACGGCGGACGCGGCGGCGACGGCCGTGGCCAGTGGATCGCGGGCCGCGCGGCCCGGTCATCGCCGAGGCCCGGCACGCGTACGACCGACCCACCCCGACCACGACATCCGCTGACAGGCTGCCGCATTGCATCGAAGGGATGCCGGGGGTGGACACCAGCGTGCGGGCCGGACTGGAGCCGCTGCGCGGGAAGCCGGTCAGGCCGGCCGACCGCGGCTGGCTTCGGAAACTGCCCGACGGCCGGTCCACCACCCGCCTGTGACCAGGGACGCTGCCGCCCTGATGGCACTCGTCGATTGAATTCCCCACCCCGCAGGCTGTTCCCCAGGTCTGCCCGTCCGGTACGTCCTCTCTCCCCGTGCAGCGGTCCGTACGACTTTGATGGTGCGGGAGTACAGGCACGCGCCCCCACGACAGAGGGGTTTGCATGTGCCGTAGCGGCATGTGGTCCAGTAGGCGGCGAGCACGACATCGAGAGGTTCCCTCGCATGCCCCTTCCTGCGATTCCCCGCCGGGTCAAGATCGGTGACGCCGCCGCGTTCGCCGGGACCACACCCCGCGCCATCCGCCACTACCACGCCATCGGACTCCTCGACGAACCGGAACGCGGCAGCGATGACCGCCGCCGCTACGGATACGACGACATGGTCCGCCTGCTGTGGATCCGCAGGATGGCCGATGCGGGTATCTCCCTGGATGACATCCACGCCGCCTTCAAGGGCACCACCTGTATCGAGCAGTCCCTGGCCCGCCTGGAGGAGTCCCTCGCTTCCAGGGCTGCCGCCGTCGAGGCCCAGCGGGCCGCCGTGAACCGTCTCCGCGAGGTGGGCAGCCCCCTGGGCCTGCTCTCACCGCTGGTCACCGGCCGCCTGCGCGATCTACCGCCCGGAGCCCTGCGCTCCGCCGACCTCGACACCCTCCTGGTCACGGAGCGCATGTTCGGCCCTCTGGGCGCCGCTGTCCAGGCCGACCGGTTCATCGTCCTGGCCATCCACCCCGAGCTGCGGGCCGAGGAGGACCGACTGGCCGAGGCCGAGGCGGCCCTGGACGACGCCACGTCCCCCGACGACCCCCGCATCGAGGACCTGGCCGCCCAGCGATGTGATCACGAGACCGCCCTGGCGGCCGCCGTCGAAAGATCCGGCCTGGAAGAGGCCCTCGACGTCCTCCTGGACCGGGAGGACGAGCACGCCGGCGAGGAAGAAGACGGGGCGAGGACGAGCGTGGTGGAGGCCATCGGCAAGATGCCGTACGACTTCTCCCCGGCCCGCGTCCGGTACGAGGAACGTGTCATCGAACTGTTTCACTCGGCCGATCAGGACGGCGACAGGAACCCACGGACCTGCTGACTGGCGTCGGCGCCCGGAGCGAGCCCGACAAGAGCAGCCCGGAGTGGTGCGGCGCGAGTGTAACCCCGTTGCCCCCGGCGGCCGTTGGAATTGTGTGACGAAAACCGAAGAGTGCGCCGAGGGCACCTGATACGACAGCAACGGAACAAGTCCTCTGCGCCAGTACCCGGACGGCCGCCGCCCGCCGGACACCCGCCGCGCGGGCGCGCACGGTCGCGATCCGGCCGCGCCGGTACGGACGCCCGCCTCGCGGGCACGGCACGAACCCGGCCGGGCCCTCGCGTCACCTTCGCCAGAACAGGTGGTGCGTCACGCCGCTCGGGCTGGGTACGACCTCCCGGTGGAACCGGTCGAGCAGCTCGTCGGGGGAGTCCCACAGGCGCAGTCCGGACCCGAGTTTCACCGGCGAGACCGCCACGTGCAGGGTGTCGACGAGGTCGGCGTCGAGGAACTGCCGGACGGTGGTGATCCCGCCGCCGAGCCGGACGTCCTTGCCGCGCGCCGCTTCCCGCGCCCGTTCGAGGACCGTGGCCGGGCTGCCGTCGACGAAGTGGAACGTGGTGTCGGAGAGCGTGAACGACGGACGCTCGTGGTGGGTCATGACGAACACCGGCGTGCGGAACGGGGGCTCCTCGCCCCACCAGCCGCGCCAGTCGTGGTCCTGCCAGGGTCCTCGCTGGGGCCCGAACTTGTTGCGTCCCATGATCTCGGCACCGATGTCGCGCGCGAAGTCCCGCGTGAAGTAGTCGTCCAGGCCCCGGCTCCCCCCGGGGTCCGTGCGCATGGGCCAGCTCGCCGTGGCTCCGGCCCAGGCGAACAGCCTCTCGGGGTGATCGTGGCCGAACGGCCGCTCGGGACTCTGGTGCTCACCGGCCCCGATCCCGTCATTCGAGACGCAGAAGTTCATCACTCGCAGCAGTTGATCCACGGGTTTCCTCACCAGGTCCTGTCGTGCCGTCGTGCGGCGGGGTGCCGCACACCAAGACGTCGAACGGGGAGCGGCCGGATCGACAGCCGCCGACAACTTTCTCCAGGGCGCGTCCGGAAGTCCACGAACCGCGGCCACCGCGGCCACCGCGGCTCCGAGGCGAAGCTCGGCAGAGCCTGTGCGAGCCCGTGCGTCCGGTCGGCGGGCCGCTCCGCTCGGTCGGGCGCGGAGCCCGGACGGCGTACTCCCGCATGCAGAACCGGGCCGGCGCTGATGCAGTGGCACATGTCGCTTGTCCCCCAGAACCCTGGAGAACAGTCATGATGTCTTTCCGTCGGGCCGTCACGGCCACCGCTCTGGCAGTCGCCGCCGTGACGGCGAGCGCCGGTGTCGCTTCGGCTTACGGCCAGGACACCGAGCACCACCGGAGTGACGGGATCACCCAGGAGGTGCTGAACGCCCAGTGCAACGACCTCACCAGCCAGTTCGGCGCGGTCAACGTCAACCAGGGCCCGGTGTGCATCGACTTCGGCTCCGGCGACGGTGAGTACCGGGAGTCCGACACGGGCGAGACGAGTATCGCGTGCAACTCGGCCGTCACGCAGATCGGCCTGGTGAACGTCAACCAGGGCCCGGTGTGCATCCGCTTCTGAGCCGCCGGTGACCGCCTCCCCCGGCGGCGTCCGGTGCTCCGGACGCGGCAGCCGTGTCGGCTTCGGCCCACGGCTCTGCCGCGTCCGGGACACCGGATCTCGGGGGGAGAGAGAAAGACGGTCGGGCGGCGGTCGCGCGGCCAGCGTCGGCGCTTTCGCCGGGGCACCGCGCTCATCGACGAGGGGACGCTGATCCCCACGTGAGCGCGGATCGCCCCACACCGTCACGGCACTGATCCCCATGTCCGTCGGTCGGCAGGAGGCGGAGCCCCGGCTTCCGACGGCGGCGGCTGCGTCGGGTGCGACGGAATCGCCTCCGGGAAACTCTTTCGGTATTTATAGGTTTAAAATACGCATAACAGGAGAGTTCGACAATCAAGGCATGCCGTTCCCGTGAGGGGGTCGTGTCCGATGTCGACAGGGACGCTTCTTCTGGTTGTCATCGCCGCCGTGCTGGTCGTCGCGGTGATCGCCGTGGCGGCTTCGATGCTCATGCGCCGCCGCAAACTCCGCGAGCGCTTCGGTCCGGAGTACGACCGGACCATGGAGAACGCCGACAGCCGTAGCGCCGCCGAGCGCGAACTCAGGGAGCGCGAGAAACGGCACGACTCCCTGGACCTCAAGCCGCTGGACGGCGCCACCCGTGACCGCTACGCCCGGGAGTGGAACGGCGTCCAGGAGGAGTTCGTGGATCGCCCGGAGGACGCCGTGCACGACGCGGACCGCCTGGTGACGTCGCTCATGCGGGAGCGCGGCTATCCGACGCAGGACTTCGACCAACGGCTCAAGGACCTGTCGGTCGAGCACGGCCGGACGCTGGAGCACTACCGCGCCGCCCATGACGTGGACGAGCTCAGCACCCGGCACCAGGCGACCACCGAGCAGCTGCGGGGCGCCATGGTGCACTACCGCTCGCTGTTCGACGAGTTGCTCTCCGACAACGGCCAGTCCCGGCGGGCCACCGCCTGAGCACCGGCCCCTGCCCGACACTCGTTCCCGTGGATTCCCGTCCCACCGGGCCTTCCGGCGCCCGGGGAACGGAGGAGAGATGCAACGCGATCCCGTACCAGGCCCCGGCGGCGACAGCTCCGCATCCGCCGCTTTCGCTCGTCCCGGCAGCCCGACGGCCGGGGAGACGCCGGACGCGCAGGGTGGCGTTCCGACCTTCCCGGGCGACAGCGCACCCACCGCCGACCCGCCCGTGGAGCGCGGGGAGGGATTCGGCGGCTCCCCCGACGCCCCACCCGCATCCACGGACGCCGACCCCGTTGCGCAGGATCGTGGTGGAGGGGGGAGCGACACCGGCGAGGACGATGCTCAGCAGCTCATCAGCCCAGGGGACGAGGAAACCTTCCGCGGGCGCTGGCAGGAGGTCCAGAACAGGTTCGTCGACGACCCCCGCGGCGCCGTGGACACCGCGGACGCCCTCGTGTCGGACCTCATGCGGCAGCTGACCGCGACGTTCACCGACCACAAGCGCCGGCTCGAGGACCAGTGGAACAAGGGCGAGCAGGCCGACACCGAGGCCCTGCGGATCGCCCTGCACCACTACCGCTCCTTCTTCAACCGCCTGCTCGGCGGCTAGTAGCGCTTCGTCGGGTTCTCAGTCCGGGTTCTGTTGCGGGGCACACGTCGGCCCCACCGGCCACGGCGCAGGGCGGCGCGTCCCGGGCACCGGCCCTCCTCGGGAAAATCCCGTGCCGGTGCGGTGCGCGTCTCTCTACCGTGTGCCCATGAGCGAGGACATGTGGGCGGGAGTGCGGGAGCGGGTGCTGCGAATTGCCGAACACCCGCAAGCCGAGAAGGTCTTCGGGACGCGGGGGCACGGCTTCCGCCTTGGCCCGGTCATGGACGAGGAACAGCTCCGGTCGCTGGAGTCGGCCCTGGGCACCGGTCTGCCCGCGCAGTACCGCGGCTTCCTGCTCCACGTCGGACGAGGGGGAGCAGGCCCTCACTACGGCCTGATGACACCGGTCTTGAAGGACGGCGGGTGGCAGTGGCGCGGCGTCGGGCTCGCCTACCCGGGGCAGCCGACCACCGCCGAGTTCGCCGGACGGCCCTTCGCGGCCGAGGCGTTGCAGAGCGAGCTGGACGCGCTCGACGCACAGGAGCCCGAGCGGGACGCCTTCCCGACCGAGGAGGCGTTCCGCCGCGCGCACGCGGCCTGGGACGCGCGCTACGAGGAGCTGTACGACGCCCAGGAGGCGGGCGCGGTGTTCCTCGCCGAGCAGGGCTGCGGCTACACGTCGCTGCTGGTCATGACGGGCCCGCACCGGGGCGCCGTCTGGGAGGACCTCAGACCGATGGACCGGGGGATCGAGCCGACCGGGCACGACTTCGCCCGGTGGTACCGCGCATGGCTGGAGCGCACCGAGCAGCAACTCGGCATCACACCGGCCGCATCGGCCTCCGGGGCCGATGCCTGACCGCCCGCCGACCGGGCGCCGCCGTATCCGCGGCGGCGCCCGGCGCGGGGTCAGCGTTCGACGCCCAGGGTGAGCGTCCCGGTGTAGCCCGCGGCGGGGGTGCCGCCCAGGGCGGTGAGGGTGAGCAGGCCCGAGGCGGCGCCGCCCTCGTCGTAGATGGAGTCCTGGGCGAGGGTGGTGCGGGTGACCGTGTTCGTCGAGTACGGCGAGACGCGCGCGACCGCTGTCGTGACCGTCTCGCTGAAGAAGAGCTGGCCCGTGTGGAGCTCCTGACCGCCGGTGAAGGAGCCGTCCGAGGTCAGGGTGACGTTCGTGTGGACCTTGACGTGGATGTGGACGCAGCGGCCCCGGTACCAGCCCGGGTAGACGGTCGTGATCGCCGCGACGCCGCGGGCGTCGGTGAGCACGCCGCCGCGCAGGAAGGTGCCGCTGTCGGGCTCGTCGTGGCCGTTGTTGCCGACGAAGCCGGAGTACTCGCCGAGCGCGTCGGCGTGCCACAGCTCGACCAGGGCGCCCGGGAGCGGCACGCAGGTGTCGTCGTCGACGACGGTGAGGTTCAGCTTCAGCGGGATGCCCGCCTTGCCTTCGGTGATGTCGGCGCGGACGTACTGTCCGTCGAGGTAGTAGGGCCCTTCGGTCATCTCCTTCGTGAGGGTGCACACGGCCGCCGCGGCCACGGGGGCGGTGTCCGGCGCGGCCGGCGCTTCGGGGGATGCGGCGGCCGCGCCCACGGCCAGGGTCGCCGCGGTGGCGCCGGTGGCGATCAGCACGGCCCGGCGCCCGACGGGGTGATGGGGTGTACCCGAGGTGTCTGTCATGAGCACGGCACCGTAGGGAGCGTTCCTGTCGGCGGGCTGTCAGTTGGGCAAAGTGACGGTCCGTCAAGTCACTTGCAGGACAGGGGTTCCGGCGGCCGCTCGGCGGTGCGGGAGTTCTCGCAAGGGTTTCGGCGGCCGCGCGGACCATTGACGCGCAAGGGGTTCGATTCTACGGTCCCGTCCGACGACGCGACTGTCGTTCGACATCTCGGACGACGCACCCCCACCGAAGGAGCGTCCGCATGAGCCGCATCCCCCGCATCCCCCGCAGGGCCACCCTGCTGGCCGTCCCGGCCGCGGTGATGCTCGCCCTGACCCCCACCACCGCCTCCGCCTACCCCAACCCCGGCACGGTCACCGGGTCCACGGTCGTCCACGACCCGACGATGATCCGCACCTCCGCCGGCCGGTACCTCCTCTACGCCACCGGCGGCGGCCTGTCCCACCGCACCTCCACCGACCGCATCGCCTTCGGCGCGGGCGGCGACGCCTTCGCCACGAAGCCGGGCTGGTGGTCCTCGTACGGGGCGACCGAGGCCTGGGCGCCCGACATCTCCTACCAGGGCGGCAAGTACCTGATGTACTACGCCGTCTCCACCTTCGGCTCCAACAGGTCCGCCATCGGCCTGGCCGGCTCGACCACCGGACTGCCCGGCTCCTGGAGCGACTACGGGACCGTCTACACCTCCACCACCTCCAGCGACCACAACGCCATCGACCCCAACCTCTTCGTCGACGACGACGGAAAGTGGTGGCTTTCCTTCGGCAGTTGGTGGACGGGCCTGAAGATGATCCAGATCGACCCGGCCACGGGGAAGCAGCTGTCGGGCAACACCACCCGCTACTCCCTCGCCTCCCGCCCGACCGGGACCAAGGCCGTCGAGGCGCCGTACGTCGTCAAGCGCAACGGCTACTACTACCTCTTCGCCTCGTACGACACCTGCTGCGCCGGCACCGGCTCCACCTACAAGGTCAAGGTCGGCCGCGCCACCGGCGTCACCGGGCCGTACTACGACAAGAACGGCGTCGCGCTCATGAACAACGGCGGCACGCCGGTCCTGGAGTCGCACGGGCGCTACATCGGCCCCGGCGGCCAGTCGATCATGAAGGACACCGACGGCGACCTGATCGTCTACCACTACTACGACGGCAACGACAACGGCACCCCGAAACTCGGCATCAACCTCCTGAACTGGAGCAGCGGATGGCCCGTCGCCTACTGACCCCCGTCCAAGGAGGCGCCGCCCCTCGGACGGGAGGGCTGGAACCGGGGCCGGTGCCCACCTGCCACCCGACCGGGTGAGTTGAGGACCGAGGGCCGGGTCAGCCCGCCTGGCCCATTCCGGCCGGACTGGGCCAGCTCTGGGCGTTCGGCCACCCCGTCGTCGCCGCGGGCGACAACCCGTTCGTGCCCCGCACCTGCGCGGCCGTCAGGCCGCCGCGGGCCGGCACCCCCGGCGGGGTCGGCCCACCGGGTCCGCCCATCGGCCCGGCGGCCGGCGCGGTCGGCAGGGGCGCGGCCATGGGCGCCGGGGCCGGAGCAGACGGCGGCACCTGCATCGGCGGCGGCACCGGTGCCATGGAGGCCGCCGCGGCCGCCGCGGGCACGGGTGCGGGCGCAGGCGCAGGCATGGGCGCGGGCATCGGTGCCGGCGTCGGAACCGACTGCGGGAACACCTGCGCCGCGGCCGGCACCGGCACCGGCATCTGCGCGGGCGGCGCGGCCGGCGCGGGCGCGGGCATGGGCATCGGCGCCCCGCCCCCCAAAGCCTGCGCCTGCGCCGCGAGCCCCTGCACGCCCGCCCCGTTCGTCGCTCCCACCAGCCGGTCCACCGCCGCCGTACCCGAGCTGTAGGAGGTCCCGTTGCCCGGCTCCGGTACGGCGGCTCCCCTCCTGGTCCCGTAGAGCACCTGTTCCAGGCCGGACACCAGGCGACGTACGTCCACCTGGGGGCGCACCACGAGCCGCAGGAAGCGGCTGGAGGAACCGATCTTGTTGCCGCACTCGCGGACCAGGATCCGGTGCTCGGTGAGCAGCCGGTCGCGCACGACCGTCCCCTCGGCGCCGACGGGAAGGCGGACGAAGAGGAAGTTCCCCTGGGAGGGGTACACGGTCAGGCCGGGCAGCGCGGAGAGCTGGCTGGCCATGTCGAGGCGGTCACGGCGCACCTGCATCAGGCTCTGCGCGTACTCGGGGCCGTGCTCCCTCAGCATGAACACCACGTGCTCGGCGAAGGAGTTGAGGTTCCACTTGGGCAGCATGGAGCGGACGCGGCCGGCCAGGGCCGGGTTGGCGACGAGGTAGCCGAAGCGGATGCCGTGCAGGCCGAAGTTCTTGCCGAGGCTGCGCAGGACGATGACGTTCGGGCGGAGCATCGCCTCCTGGACCACCGAGGGTTCGCTCTCCGCGTCGGCGAACTCCAGGAACGACTCGTCGATGACGATCAGGTCCAGGTCGGCCATCGCGTCCATGAACTGCACGACGGCGTGCTTGTGCAGGAACCCGCCGTCGGGGTTGTTGGGGTTGCAGATGACGGCGACACGGGTGCCGCGCGCGCGGATGAACTCGGCGTACTGCGCGAGGTCCAGGGCGAAGCCGCTGGACTCCTGGAGCGGGAACATGTCGACCCGCTTGCCGGTCTCCATGGGCTGGTCGGTCCAGCGGCCGAAGGTGGGGACGGGGACGGCGAGGGACTCGCGCACCAGCAGGTGGTCGATCCAGGTGATCAGCTCGGTGGAGCCGTTGCCCATCGCGACGGCCTGCGGCGGGAGCTGGAGCAGGCTGCACAGCTCGGCGGTGATCGTGTCGGCGCTGCTCGGGTAGTACGTGATGATGTCCCGCAGCCGGGCCGACATGTCGTCGAACATCTGCGGCGTGGGGAAGTACGGGTTGCAGGGGATGCAGAAGTCCACCGGGCCGCCCCCGTCGCCGCCCTCCCGCGTCAGCGCCGCCATCGACGGGCTGTGCGCGGCGGTGCTGCGGAACAACGAGGTGACGTTGTCGGCCATGGAACCTCCGTATGGGGCGGGCCCGGCGGGGACGACCGGGCCCGTCGTCATGTGGGTGGCCCGCGCGGGGGAGCGCGGGCCACCTCTTCATACGGACACTGCGGTGGCGGTGTTCAACCGCCGGGGAACCGGGGGGAAAATGTGTGCCGGCTGTGAAGACGCGGCCACCGGCCGGGGGCGGACCCCCGGTGACGGCGCGTCAGCGGCCGAACGAGTGGACCGTCGTCGACCGGTACGTCCGCCCCGGCCGCAGCACCGTCGAGGGGAACGACGGCTTGTTCGGCGAGTCCGGGAAGTGCTGCGTCTCCAGGCAGAGCGCGTCGCCCTGGCGGTAGACGGTGCCGCCGCTGCCGACGAGCGTGCCGTCGAGGAAGTTGCCCGAGTAGAACTGCAGGCCGGGCTCGGTGGTGGAGATCGTCATCGTGCGGCCCGAGGACGGGTCGCGCAGGGTGGCCACCGGCACGGGACGGGCCGTGATCCCCTTGTCGAGGACCCAGTTGTGGTCGAAGCCCTGGCCGTACAGCACCTGCTGGTGGGCCACCCGGATGTCCTCGCCCACGCTCTTGGCGCGGCGGAAGTCGAAGGGGGTGCCGGCCACCCTCGCCAGCTCGCCGGTGGGGATCAGCCCCGGGTCGACGGGCGTGTAGCGCGAGCCGGCGATCCTCAGCCGGTGGTCGTGGATCGAGCCGCTGTTCTCACCGGCGAGGTTCCAGTAGACGTGGCTGGTCAGGTTGACGACGGTGGCCTTGTCGGTGGTGGCCTCGTAGTCGACGCGCCAGTCGCCGTGCCGGGTGAGGGTGTAGGTGACCTTCACCCGGAGCGTGCCGGGGTAGCCCATCTCCCCGTCGGCGCTCGTGTGGTGCAGGCGCAGGCCGACGTCCGATCCCCTGGTGAACGGCTCGACGTCCCACACCCGCTTGTCGAAGCCCTTGGATCCACCGTGCAGGGTGTTCTCGCCGTCGTTGACGTCGATCTGGTGGGCCGTGCCGTCCAGAGTGAAGCGGCCCTTGCCGATCCGGTTGCCGAAGCGGCCGATCAGCGCGCCGAAGTACGGCGACTTCGCGACGTAGTCCTCGAGGTCGTCGAAGCCGAGGGAGACGTTCGCGTGCCGGCCGTGCCGGTCGGGGATCTCCAGCGACTGGACGATGCCGCCGTAGGAGAGGACCTTCAGGCGCGTGCCGCCGTTGGCCAGGGACCAGCTGTGCACCTCGGTGCCGTCGGCGAGGGTGCCGAACAGCCTCTTCGACGGCGCTCTGCCGCCGGTGGGGTGAGCGGTGCCGCCGGTGGCGTGTGCCGTGCCGCCGAGCGTGCTCGCGGCGATGCCCGCGGCCGCGGCTCCCGCGATGACCGTGCGTCGGTTCAGTTCCATGTGCGGCTCCCTTGATAGGGGTGGGCCCCGCCGGCTGCTCCGGCGGGGCCCGGACCCGACTTACGAACCGGACTTGCGCTTGTTCCACACGTCGAACCCGACCGCGGCCAGCAGGGCGAGGCCCTTGATGACCTGTTGCCAGTCGGTGCCGACGCTCAGGAGGTTCATGCCGTTGTTCAGCACACCGAGGACGAGACCGCCGATGATCGCGCCGAGGACGGTTCCGACACCGCCGCTCATGGACGCGCCACCGATGAACGCCGATGCGATGGCCTCGAGTTCGTAGTTCAGGCCCGCCTTCGGAGAGGCCGCGTTGAGGCGGGCGGCGACCACCAGACCCGCCAGGGCCGCGAGCACGCCCATGTTCAGGAAGACGTAGAAGGTGACCTTCTTGTCCTTGACACCGGACAGCTTCGCGGCCGGCAGGTTGCCGCCGATCGCGTAGATGTGCCGGCCGAAGATCGAGTTGCGCATCACGTAGCCGTAGCCGACCACCAGCAGGCCCAGGATGATCAGCACGATCGGGGCGCCCTTGTAGCTGGCGAGCAGCAGGGTCACCACGAGCAGCGCGGAGACGATCGCGACGAGCTTCAGCAGGAAGATGTTGCGCGGCAGGATCTCCAGCGAGAACTCCTGCTGGCGCTTGCGGTCCCGGATCTCCTGGAGGACCACGAAGACGATCAGGACGGCACCCAGCAGCAGGGTGAGGTTGTGGTAGTTGGTCTCGGGGCCGGTCTCCGGCAGGAAGCCGTTGCCGATCTTCTGCAGGCCGCCGGGGAAGGGACCGAGGGTCTGCCCCTCCAGCAGGATCTCCGTGACACCGCGGAAGGTCAGCATCCCGGCGAGGGTGACGATGAACGACGGTATGCCGAGGTAGGCGATGAAGAATCCCTGCACCGAGCCCGCCACGGCGCCCACGACCAGGCACAGCACCACGGCGACGGGCCAGGAGACGTCGTGCTGCACCGTCAGTACGGCCGCGAAGGCGCCGACGAACGCGGTCAGCGAACCGACCGACAGGTCGATGTGGCCCGCGATGATGACCAGCATCATGCCGATCGCGAGGATCAGGATGTAGCTGTTCTGCAGCACCAGGTTGGAGACGTTGCGCGGCAGCAGCAGGTCGCCGTCGGTCCACACCGCGAACAGCGCCACGATCAGGCCGAGGGCGATCAGCATGCCGTACTGGCGCATGTTGCGGCGCATGCCGTCCAGCACCAGCTGGAGCAGGCCCCCGCCCGCCGCGCCCCCGCTCTTGCCGGGCGGCGCGGGGGCCGGGCTCTTGGCGGTCACATCCGTGCTCATCGGGTTACCTCTTTGTCCTTCGTCATCTGACGCATCAGCGATTCCTGCGTGGCCTCGGCACGCGGGAACTCACCCGTCAGCCGCCCCGCGGCCATCGTGTAGATGCGGTCGCACATGCCGAGCAGCTCCGGCAGCTCGGAGGAGATGAAGACGACCGCCTTGCCCTCGGCCGCCAGCTTGTCGATGACCGTGTAGATCTCGTACTTGGCGCCCACGTCGATGCCGCGCGTGGGCTCGTCCAGGATCAGCACGTCGGGCCCCGCGAAGATCCACTTGCTGAGGACGACCTTCTGCTGGTTGCCGCCCGACAGCTTGCCCACCGGCTCGAAGACGGTCGGCGCCTTGATGTTCATGGACTTGCGGTACCGCTCGGCGACCTGCCGCTCCTCGTGCTCGTCGACCACACCGCGCCTGGCGACCTTGCCCAGCGCGCTGAGCGAGATGTTGCGGTTGATGGTGTCGATGAGGTTGAGGCCGTAGTGCTTGCGGTCCTCGGTCACGTACGCGATCCCGTGCTTGACCGCCTCCGGGACGGTCTTGGTGCGGATCTCCGCGCCGTCCTTGAGCACCGTGCCGGCGGCGTGCCGGCCGTACGTCCGCCCGAAGACGCTCATCGCGAGTTCGGTGCGGCCGGCGCCCATCAGGCCCGCGATGCCGACGATCTCCCCGCGCCGCACGTGGATCGACACGTCGTCGACCACCTTGCGCTGCTGGTCGATCGGGTGGTGCACGGTCCAGTTGCGGATCTCCAGGGCCGGGGCCGCGCCCTGCTCGGCCTCGTGCGGGGTCCGCTCGGGGAAGCGGTGGTCCAGGTCGCGGCCCACCATCGCGGAGATGATGCGGTCCTCGGTGGTGTCCGCGGCCTTCACGTCGAGGGTCTCGATGGACCGCCCGTCGCGGATGATCGTCACCGAGTCGGCGACCTTGCGGATCTCGTTCAGCTTGTGGGAGATGATGATCGAGGTGATGCCCTGGTTCTTCAACTCCAGGATCAGGTCGAGGAGTTTGCCGCTGTCCTCGTCGTTGAGAGCCGCGGTCGGCTCGTCGAGGATGAGCAGCTTCACCTCCTTCGACAGCGCCTTGGCGATCTCCACCAGCTGCTGCTTGCCCACGCCGATGTCGGCGACGCGGGTCTCGGGGTGGTCGCTCAGACCGACCCGGCGCAGCAGCTCGGAGGCGTGCCGCAGGGTCTGGTTCCAGTCGATCAGCCCGCGCTTGGCGTGCTCGTTGCCGAGGAAGATGTTCTCCGCCAGCGACAGGAACGGCACCAGCGCCAGCTCCTGGTGGATGATCACGATGCCGTGCTGCTCGCTCGCCCTGATGTCCTTGAAGTGGCAGACCTCTCCCTCGAAGAGGATCTCGCCCTCGTAACTTCCGTGCGGATGGACGCCGGAGAGCACCTTCATCAAGGTGGACTTGCCGGCGCCGTTCTCCCCGCAGATGGCGTGGACCTCGCCCTGCCGGACGGTCAGTGAGACGTCCGACAGCGCCTTGACGCCGGGAAAGGTCTTGACGATCGAGCGCATTTCCAGGACGGGTCCCGCCATGGTCGTGCCTTCCAATCCTTAGGGGGCGGGGGCTACTTGAGCTGGTCGGCCGTGTAGTAGCCGCCGTCGACCAGGACCTTCTGGTAGTTGGTCTTGTCGACGCTGACCGGCTCCAGCAGGTAGGCCGGGACGACCTTGGCGCCGTTGTCGTAGGTCTTGGTGTC
The DNA here is from genome assembly GCF_043198675.1 of Streptomyces sp. NPDC048734. Lineage (NCBI taxonomy): Bacteria > Bacillati > Actinomycetota > Actinomycetes > Kitasatosporales > Streptomycetaceae > Streptomyces > Streptomyces sp. NPDC048734. The sequence goes on from NZ_JBICUZ010000001.1 coordinate 683,790, forward strand.
GTTGACCTCGGGCTCCTTGTCGTTCAGGACCGCGTCGACCATGTTGGAGGCGACCTTGGCCAGTTCGCGCAGGTCCTTGTAGACGGTCTGCGTCTGCTCGCCGGCGATGATCGACTTCACCGAGGCCAGCTCGGCGTCCTGGCCGGTGAGGACCGGCAGCGGCTTGTTCGCGGAGCCGTAGTTGTCCGACTTCAGCGCCGACAGGATGCCGATGGAGATGCCGTCGTACGGGGAGAGGACCGCGTCGACCTTCTCGGTCTTGTACGACTTGGTCAGGATGTCGTCCATGCGGCGCTGGGCGGTGGCGCCGTCCCAGCGCAGGGTGGTCACCTGGGTGAGCTGGGTCTGGCCCGACCGCACCACGAGCTTCTTGCTGTCGATGTACGGCTGGAGCACGCTCATCGCGCCGTTGAAGAAGTACTTGGTGTTGTTGTCGTCGTTGGAGCCGGCGAACAGCTCGATGTTGAAGGGGCCCTTGCCGCTCTTCAGGCCGAGCTTGTCGACGATGTAGTTCGCCTGCAGCTCGCCGACCTTGGAGTTGTCGAAGGAGGCGTAGTAGCTGACGTTCTCGCTGCCGAGGATCAGGCGGTCGTAGGAGATGACCGGGATGTCCGCGTCCTTGGCCTGCTGGAGCACGTTGTCGAGCGACTTGTTGTCGATCGCCGCGACGATCAGCGCCTCGACGCCCTGCGCGATCAGGTTCTCGATCTGCGAGACCTGCTGGTCGGGCTTGTCCTCGCCGTAGACCAGCTTGGTCTTGTAGCCCTTGGCCTGGAGGTCCTTCTCCACGTTCTTGCCGTCGGAGATCCAGCGCTCGGAGGACTTGGTCGGCATCGCGATGCCGATCGTGCCGCCCTTGGCGTCGCCGCTCTTGTTCTCCTCGCTGCCGCCCTCGCCGCTCTGGCCGCAGGCGGACAGGGTCAGGGCGAGGGAGGCGGCGCCGGCGACGGCGGCGAGTGCGGCTCTGCGGTTACCCATGATCATCATCCTTGATGTGTGTGCAGGGTTCGGTGTGCAGGGACTCGGTCTGTCTCGCGGTGCGACGGCGCTCCCGGCAGGTTCCCCGAAGACCGAGAAAGGGGTGTGTGGGATTCTGCGCGCCTGTGTCGTCTTCTGTGAAGCAGGGTTTCCGTAACGTTATGACTGGATGTCGAACCTGTTGAGTTCGCCGGGCAGCCGGGAGCCGAGCGGTGCCATGTCCCCGTCCGCCCCGTGCCGCGCCAGCAGGTCGAGGGCCAGCCGGCCGCGCCGCACCCGCTCCTTCGCGGTGGACAGCGTCACCTCGCGCAGGTGGTGGCCGTACGGGTAGATGGCGGGGGCCTTGGAGAGGCCGAACTTCAGGTACAGCGGTGCGCCGCGCCGGATCAGCTCGGCGACCTCGTACATCCGCACGTACCCGCCGAGATCGTCGGGGGCCTCGATGTACATGTCCATGGGAGCGGCGGACACCCGCCGGATCTCGGTGAGGTGATCGAGCGTCAGGTCGCTGGGCACGTTGACCGAGTCGGCGCCCAGCCGCTCGTAGACCGCGTAGGCGGCCGGGTTGACGGGGCCGATCAGCGCCGAGACCTTGAGCGTGGTGTCGGCCGGGATGAGGCCGGCCGTCCGCGCCCGGTGCAGCGTCCACAACACGCCCTCGTCGGCGACGAGGAGGCACTTGACGCCCAACTCCGTTGCCCGCACGGCGTCTTCGACGCATCCGGCGACCGCGTCGTGGCCGCGGGCCCGCAGGCCCCCACCGCGCGAGTCGGTACGCGTCGAGCCCCCGATGTCCCACGTGCCGCGCGGACCCGTGAACAGGCACAGCTCGATGTCGCGTTCGTTCGTCGCGTCGACCATCTCGGTGATCTCGGCGTCGGTCAGCATCCACACGCCGCTGCCCTGGCTGATCCGGTGGATCGGCACGTCGAGCCGTGAGGCCTCCTTCAGGACGACGCCCAGCGCCTCGGGACCCTCGCACGAGGGGATCTCGGTGCGCCAGCGGCCGCCGCCCGGGAAGGAGTGGGTGGAGGTGTCGGCGGGGTCCGGGGCGGGCGCGCCCAGTCCGAGCGCGGTGAGCACCTGCTCACCGGGTCGACGGGCGGCCGTAGCGGAAGCGTCGGTCGTCACAAGCTGTCCTTCGTGTTCGATATGTCGGACGAGGTTCGCGGCTCAAGGCGTGGGGGGCGGAGGCGTACGCCGGTGCGAAGACCGTCAGGTCGCCCCGCACCGGCGTACGGCTGGGGTCTTTCGTTCGGGTCGGGCTGGAGCGGGGAGCGGTGCCGGGGCCCGCGAGCCCGGCCTGATCCGGACGGAAGACGCTAGGGGCGGAGCAGCACCTTGCCCACCTTCGGATCGCCGGAGCCGACCAGCCTGATCGCCTCGGAGAACTCGGCGAGCGGCAGCTCGTGCGTGACCAGCGGCAGCGGATCGAGCAGCCCGGCCCCGAACACCCGCACCGTGTGCGACCAGGCGTCGGGCGGCGCTCCGAAGACGGTGTGCACCTCCAGCTGCCGCACGACCAGGTCCGTCGGGTCCAGGCCGTCGGCGCCCGGACCGGGGATGCCCGTCAGGACCAGCCGGCCGCCGCGCCGGAGCAGGGCGGCGGCGGTGCGGGCGGCCGAGGCGGACCCGGCGGTCTCGATCACCACGTCGAAGTCGTCCGGCAGGTCCTGGTCCCTGGTGCGGAAGTCGGTGGCGCCGAACCGCCGGGACAGCGCCTCCCGGTCGCCACGGGTGCCGACCACCAGCAGCTCGGCCGGCGAGCCCGCCCGCAGGAACTGCACGGCGAACATGCCGAGCGTCCCGGTGCCGACCACGGCGACCCGCTCGCCCGGCAGGGCGTGCGCCTTGATCGCGGCGGCCGCGATGCAGGCGGCCGGCTCCAGCAGGGCCGCCGCCGTGAGGTCGGCGTCCTGGGCCAGCACGTGCAGCAGCCGGGCCGGCAGGGTCAGCGTGGCCGCCATCGCGCCCGGCTGGGTGAAACCGGTCTCCTCGTACCCGTGCGAGCACAGCGTCGTCTCACCCGCGTGGCAGCGGTCGCACACCTGGCAGTTGCGGAAACCCTCTCCGACCACCTTGCGGCCGACGAGCGAGACCGGTACCCCGGCGCCCACCGCCTCGACCGTCCCGGACCACTCGTGGCCGGGCGTGAGCGGGTAGCGGACGTACCCCTCGGGCCGGTTGCCCTGGTACACCTCGCGGTCGCTGCCGCAGATGCCCACGGCGTGCACCCGCACCAGCGCCTCACCGGGCTCCGGCGGGCGGGGCGTGTGCGCGGTGAGCCGGTGCTCGCCGGGCGCCTCGACGACGACGGCGGTGCTCACTGCCCGGTGCCCTTCGGCTTGCGCTGCTCCCAGCCGTCGGCCCACAGGTCGAAGCGGGCCTGCTGCTGGGGGAACTCGGCGGCGGCGTCCACGTCCAGCTCGACCCCGAGACCGGGGGCGTCGGAGAGGTGGAAGTAACCGTCGACGACCTGCGGGGCCCCCTTGACGACCTTCTTGATCTCCGAGTCCGCGAAGTCGTTGAAGTGCTCGAGGATCTTGAAGTTCGGGGAGCTGAACCCGACCTGGAGGGAGGCCGCGGTCAGCACCGGCCCGCCCACGTTGTGCGGGGCGACCAGCATGTAGTGCGTCTCGGCGGTCGCGGCGAGCTTGCGCGTCTCCCAGATGCCACCGATATGGCCGACGTCCGGCTGGATGATGTCGACCGCCTGGCTCTCGAACAGCTCGCGGAACTCGATCCGGTCGTGGATGCGCTCACCGGTGGCCATGGGGATGTCCACCTTGGCGGCGACCTTCTCCAGCGCCTTGAGGTTCTCCGGCGGGACCGGCTCCTCCAGCCAGGCCGGCTTGAAGGGCGCCAGCTCGTTCGCCAGCCGGACCGCGGTGGACGGCGAGAACCGGCCGTGCATCTCCAGCATCAGCTCCGCGTCCGGCCCGATGGCGTCGCGCACGGCCTCGATGAGGGAGACGGCGTACAGGGTCTGCGCGTGGTCCAGCTCGAAGTGCCCGGTGCCGAAGGGGTCGATCTTCAGCGCCTTGTACCCGCGCTCCATGACCTGCTGGGCGGCCTTGTGGTACGCCTCCGGCGTGCGCTCGGTGGTGTACCAGCCGTTGGCGTACGCCTTGACCTTGTCGGTGACCTTGCCGCCGAGCAGCTGCCAGACGGGGACGCCGAGGGCCTTGCCCTTGATGTCCCAGCACGCCATCTCGACGACGGCGATACCGGACATCACGATCTCACCCGCCCGGCCGTAGTCGCCGTACTTCATGCGGCGCACGAGGTCCTCGACAGCGAACGGGTCGGAGCCGAGAATGTGGTTGGCCTCGGCCTCTTTCAGGTAACCGAGCAGCGCGTCGGTGTGGCCCAGCATGCGGGTCTCACCCACACCCGTGATGCCCTCGTCGGTGTGCACCTGGACGTAGGTCAGGTTGCGCCAAGGCGTCCCCACCACGTGAGTGCTGATTCCGGTGATGCGCACGGAAGTTGCCCTTCAGCTGTTCGAGATTTCGTCACACGTTCGAAATGTTGGCGTGACAGTAAGGACGCGGTGAGGGGGGTGTCAATGGGGTGAACGCAGACAGGTTTCGACAGTTTCGGACGGGACTTTCGGTACGGGGCGCGGCCGGCGGTTCCGGACCCGCCGGGGGTGGTAGCTCAAGGTAGCCAAACCGGAACAGTCGGTTCCCCGCACAATCTTCACAGTCGGCGCTAGGAACTTCATATGCCGGGAACTTAGTCTTCCCGCGTCATGGACTACTGCCACCCGTGCCGACGGCACCTCAACGGCGCCCTCGCCTGCCCGGGGTGCGGCACCCCTGCCGACCGGCTGCCCGCGCGTCAGCAGGAGGCGTACGAGCCGGAGCCGTACGCCCCTCAGGCCCCCTTACTGGAGGAGCGCGGCCCTGGTGCGGACCGGGGCACCCCCGAGGTCCCCGAGGTCCCCGAAGTCACCTACGCCGAGGCTGAGTTCGGTGCCGGTGCCGGTGCCGCGCCCGACGCCGAGGGTGATTCCGCGGCCCCCGCCGCCGGACGCCCCCGCCGTCGTGAGCAGAGCCGCGGCCGGGGCGGCGGGGGACGCGGGCCGGCCGGTGAGGGTCCCGCCGAGGGCGAGGCGAGCCGTCGCGATCGCAAGGCCGCCGCGCACCGCCGCCGTCGTCGCCGCACGCTCCTCGTCGCGGCCGGTTTCCTGCTCGCCTCGGGCGGCCTGAGCCTGGCCGAACTCGGCATCGACGCACCGGGGTTCGGCTCCTCCTCGAACCCGTCGGCGGCGGGCGGGGAGTCCTCGCGGATCGAGTCCGAGGAGTCGCCGGACGCCACGGTCGAGCCCGTCGACGACACGGAGGGAAGCGGCGAGACGTCGGCCTCCCCGTCCTCCGACCCGTCGGCCTCGGCCTCGGCCTCGACTTCGGCCTCCGCCTCGGCGTCACCTTCGGCATCGCCCGACGAGTCGCAGACACCGCGGGGCGACGAGGAGCAGGACCCCCAGACGGCACCCGCCCCCGGCACGCCCCCCGCGGCCTCCACTCCGGCGGACTCCGGCACCGGCACCCCCACGGCGGGCCCCACCACCTCCGAGCCGAAGCCGGAACCGTCACCGTCGGAAACGTGCGACCGGTTCCTGTGGTGGTGCACTTAGTGCTGTGACCTGAGAGGTTCACCGGCTCGCGACGCCCGGCACGGCGTGCCCCCGGCCTTCGGCCGGGGGCACGCCCGCGCCGCGTCGTGGCATCACCCGAGTGCATCCGAGTGCATCCGAGTGCATCCGAGCACATCCAGTACGCGGGCAATGCTCCGCCTTGCGATGCTCCCCCACTGCCCGAACGGCGTGGGAGGTGCCCCCGGCGCCGGACGCCGCGAGCTTTCCGGCAGACCTTTCCGGTCACAGCACTGGCAACAGCGGCTCCCGCAGAGCCTGTCGCCGCTCCGCGGTGCGGCCCGGCGGCAGACGGGCCGGGGAGGGCGGCGAGGCGCGCCGCCGGGCAGGCCCGTGACGGTCCTGCGGGCGTGTTCGGCTTCGCCCAGGACGACGTAGGCGGTCGGTGCGACCTGCGCGCACCCGCCCCCGGTGCCGCTCCTGCCCCCGGTGCCGCTCCTGCACCCGGTACCGTCCCCGGTCCGGGGCCCGTCCTCGGCCCGGGGCCCGCCGTCGAGGTGGCGGACGCCTCGGCTCCAAGGCGCGCCGACGGTGCGATGGCAGGCAGTCCGCCCCGGACGGGCGGTGCCCGGCCGTCCGCCCTATCGGGTCTCGTCCGTGCCCAGCATCCCGCGCAGCAGACCCCGCAGCGCCAGCCGCTCCTCCTCGGCGAGTCCGGCGAGCGGCTCGCGGGCGAACCGCAGGTTCTCCCGCAGGTCCTTGGCCGTCCGGCGCCCCTCGTCCGTCGCCGCGGCCAGCTTCACCCGGCGGTCGGCAGGGTCGGGCCGGCGTTCCACCAGGCCCCGGGCCTCCAGGCGGTCGACGATGCCCGTCACGTTGGACGGCTCGCACTTCAGTTTCACCGCCAGCTTCCGCATCGGCAGCGGCTCCAGGGAGAGCAGGCTGAGCAGCCGGGCCTGCGCGCCGGTGAGGGAGTGTCCGGCGGCGGCCTCCTCGTAGTCCTGGTGGAACCGCGCCACGACCTCGCCGATCAGCTCGACGACCTCCAGGGTGAGGGGGTCGGGCCGACGGGTCTTCTGGGGTGTGGACATGGTTTCCAGGGTACCCGCTTACTTGACATCATGAAATATCCAGGCGCATGGTTGTTTCAGGTACTGAAGTATTTGCGCCGTGCGCGCCCGCAGCACCCGCGCCGCACCGGCGCACGCCGCACCAGCACACAAGGAAGGGCTCCATGTCCGACACCCCCGCGCTCCCGTCCGTCAGCCGCGAATGGCGCCTGCTCAGCCGCCCCGTCGGCTGGCCCAAGGCCGAGGACTTCGAGCTGGCCGAGGCGGAGATCCGGCAGCCCGGCCCCGGCGAGGTGCTCGTCCGCAACGCCTACCTCTCCGTCGACCCGTACATGCGCGGCCGGATGAGCGCCGCCAAGTCCTACACGGCCCCCTTCGAGCTGGGCAAGGCCATGCAGGGCGGCGCGGTCGGCGAGGTCGTCGTCTCGCACGCCGAGGGCATCGCCGTGGGCGACCACGTGCTGCACTTCGGCGGCTGGCGCGAGTACGCCACGTTCAACGCCGCGCAGGCCGTCAAGGTCGACCCCGAGGCCGCCCCGCTCTCCGCCTACCTGGGCGTCCTCGGCATGACCGGCCTCACCGCCTACGCCGGCCTGCTGCGCACCGCCGCCCTCAAGGAGGGCGACGTCGTCTTCGTCTCCGGCGCGGCCGGCGCGGTCGGCAGCCAGGTCGGCCAGATCGCCAAGCTCAAGGGCGCCTCGCGGGTGATCGGCTCGGCCGGCTCCGACGACAAGGTCAAGCTCCTGGTCGAGGAGTACGGCTTCGACGCGGCGTTCAACTACAAGAACGGTTCCGTGAGCGAGCAACTGCGCGCGGCCGCCCCGGACGGCATCGACGTCTACTTCGACAACGTCGGCGGCGACCACCTGGAGGCCGCGATCGGCTCCCTGAACGAGGGCGGCCGCATCGCCGTCTGCGGCATGATCTCGGTCTACAACAACACCGAGCCCGCCCCCGGCCCGCGCAACCTCGCCCGCCTCATCCAGACCCGCGGCCGCATCGAGGGCTTCCTCGTCGGCGACCACTACGACCTCCAGCCCCAGTTCGTCCAGGAGGTCGGCCCCTGGGTCGCCTCGGGCGCCCTGAAGTACCGCGAGACGGTCGTCGAGGGCATCGAGAACAACCTGGAGGCGTTCCTCGGAGTACTGCGGGGCGACAACACGGGCAAGATGATCGTCAAGCTGTAACCGTCCGCTTCATCCCCGACCGGATCGGGCGGTGCGCGGACGAGGGACCGGGGGCCGGGACGCGGCCCCCGGGTCCGGGCCAGGACGGGAAGGGGCCCCGGGCCCGGGACGGGAAGGAGCGGCATGGGCGCCCCCCGCCCTCACCCCAGGACCCACGTCACCCCAGGGCCCGCGCGGCCCCGTGCACCGCGGCGACGAACCTCTCGTTCTCCACCGCCGCCCCGCCCGGGAACGCGAACCGCCGCCGCGTGTAGCCGTAGGCGATCCCGCTCCGCGGATCCGCGAAGCCCTGGCTCCCCGCCGCCCCGCTGTGCCCGAAGGCCCCCGCCCCCAGCACCGGATACCAGGTGTCCGCGGTCGCCTGGAACCCCAGCCCGTACGACTTGTGCGCCCGCGCCACCAGGTCGTACCCCACGGAGTGGAACTGCGCGAACTCCGCCGCCGTGTCCTCCTTCAGCAGCGGCGCCTTCCCGCCGACCTCGCTGATCGCCGCCGCGTACATCGCGGCCAGTCCGCGCGCCGAGGCGACGCCGCCGACGGACGCCGGCCCCTTCGCCCGGACGAGCGGATCGTTCGGCAGCGTCTCGAGATCGGTCGGCTCGGCGGCGTGCCGGTTGAAGGCGACGCCGGCGAGGGTGTCCGGCCCGTCCTGCGGCGAGGCCCGCAGCGCCCGCTGCTCCGCGGTCGGCGCCATGGCACGCGTCGACCGGAACCGCGGCTCGTGCGCCCCCGGCAGCCCCAGGAAGAGGTCGAGCCCGTACGGCGCCCGCACCCGCTCCTCGTACACCTCCTGGAGCGTACGGCCGGTCGCCCGCCGTACGACCTCGCCGCTGAGCGCCCCGATGACCAGCGCGTGGTAGCCGAACGCGGTGCCCGGACGCCAGAACGGCCGCTGGTCGGCGAGCCGTTCGGCGATCTGCCGGTCGTCCGCCAGCTCCTGCCGGGAGAACCCGGAGTCGGTGCCGACCACGCCGGCCCGGTGCGCGAGCAGGTCGCGCAGGGTCAGCGCGCCCTTGCCCTCGGACGCGAACTCGGGCCAGTAGTAGGTGACTTTCCGGTCCAGCTCCAGCGTCCCCTCCTGCACCAGGAGCGCCGCCACCAGATGGGCGGCACCCTTGGACGACGAGAACACGCCGTAGAGGGAGTCGGCGTCCGCGCCGTCCCCGGCCCACAGGTCGACGACCCGCCGGCCGTGCACGTACACGCACAACTGGCCCTCGTAGTCGGGTCGTTCGGTCGCCACGAAGGCGGCGAACTCGTCCCGCACCGTCTCGAAGCCCGCCGCGACGGTGCCATGGATCTCCTGGGTCATCCGCTCTCCTCCACCAGACCGCTGCTCGCGTGCGCCGTGGTCAACCGTGCTTCCGGGTGCTCCCGGGTGCTTCCGTCGATCGGTACGGCGAGGCCTACCCGTTCGACTCAACGGCGGCGGGCAGGTGTTTGGTGTCGTGGATAGCCCGGATGGCGTAGGGGCGGCCGGGCGCGGGACCGGCGGGCGCGATCCCCGGCGGCTCCGATGTCATGCCCGCGCCCCGATAGAATCCGGCCATGCGCGATCTTGGGGTGGGATTCGGATATCTCCTGAAGGGCCACCGCTGGGTGGCCCGGCACGGGAAGCAGTACGGGTTCGGGCTCGTGCCCGGCCTGATCACGCTCGTCCTGTACGTGGGCGCGCTGGTGGCGCTCGGCGTGTGGGGCGAGGACTTCGTGGGCTGGGCGACCCCCTTCGCCGACGACTGGTCGAGCCCCTGGGGCGGACTGTTCCGCGGGTTCCTGACGGTCGTGCTGTTCGCGCTCGGCCTGCTGCTCGCCGTGGTGACCTTCACCGCGGTCACGCTGTTGATCGGCCAGCCCTTCTACGAGAGCCTCTCCGAACGGGTCGACCGCGACGTCTCGCCCGACGGCTCGGCCCCGGTGTCCGGACTGCCGCTCTGGCGCGAACTGTGGATCTCGGCCCGCGACAGCCTGTGGGTCCTGCTGCGCGCGCTGCTGTGGGGCGTGCTGCTCTTCGCACTCGGCTTCGTCCCGTTCCTCGGCCAGACCGTCGTGCCGGTGATCGGCCTCTTCGTCACCGGCTTCTTCCTGACCGAGGAACTGACGTCCGTCGCCCTCCAGCGCCGGACCGTCGACGCCCGGTCCCGGCTGGCCCTGCTCCGCTCCCGCAGGACCCTCGTCTGGGGCTTCGGCACGCCCCTCGCGCTCGCGTTCCTGGTCCCCTTCGTCGCGGTGTTCCTGATGCCGGGCGCGGTGGCGGGCGCGACGCTCATGGCGCGGGACCTGCTGGGCGAGGAGACCGTGGGCGACGACGACCGCGAGGAGCCGGCCGCCACCGTGCCGCCGCCGCACTGACGGCCACGGCCGCCGCCGCACACTGACCGCCACGGCCACGGCCGCCCGCACCCGCGCGGCGGTGTCCGGCGGCCGGTGGCGCACGGGCCCACGGTCCGGCACCGCCCCCGGCACCGGCCGCCGCCCCCGCCGGCCCGCACCGGAACACGGGCGGGTGGAGACGGCCGTCGGCGGCGTGCGCGCGGCACGAACCGGCCGCGCCCGGGGCCGTCCGGGCCGTCCGGACCGGCCGTCAGTCCACGCCCTCGCCCAGCAGGCGCAGGAAGTCGCGGAAGGCGCCCGGCATGTCCACCGACTCCGGGTCCAGGAGCCACTGGTACTGCAGGCCGTCCATCACCGCCACCAGCAGCGGAGCGGTCCGCTCCGGGGTGAGGCCGTTGGGCAGGCGGTCGCCGTACTCGGCGCGCAGGACCGCCGCCGTGCCGGCCCGCACCTGCCGGTACCGGTCGGTGAAGTACGCCCGCGCGGGATGCCCCTCGGTGACGCTCTCGCCGAGGAGGGCGGAGAAGGTCTGGATGATGCCGGGCCGCATCGCGTTGTACTCGACCAGCGAGCACAGCAGGTCGATCCGCCACCGGGTGTGCGGCATCGCGTCCCACTGGTCGCGTTCCTCCAGCACCGCGACCAGCAGCGCGTCCTTCGTGGGGAAGTGGTGCAGCAGCCCCTGCTGGGTCAGCCCGACCCGCTCGGCCACCGACGCCAGGCTCGCGCCCCGGTAACCGCGTTCGGCGATCACCTCCAGGGCCGCCCGCACGATCTCCGCGCGCCGCTCCTCGCTCCTGGTCGTCCTGGTCGTCCTGGCGTCCATGTCGGTCACCGTACGACATCACCGGCCGTGAAGGTAACGGCAGCGTCTCGAAACCTACCGCTCCACAGGCGGTCGATGCACGATGGGGAACAACACCGCACAGCACCGCACAGGAATTCAACGAGGAGGCCCGCGATGGCGGACATCGAGGCGGCCGTCGAGGCGGCCCTCGGCAAGCTCGACCTGGACGCGAAGACCCGGCTGCTGGCCGGCCAGGACATGTGGTCCCTGCCCGCCCTCCCCGAGATCGGCCTCGCCTCCCTCGTGATGTCCGACGGCCCGATCGGCGTCCGGGGCGTGCGCTGGACCGCCGACGACCCGTCCGTCGCGCTGCCGTCCCCGACCGCCCTCGCCGCCACCTGGGACCCCGGCCTCGCCCGCCGCGCCGGGGTGCTCCTCGCCCAGGAAGCCCGCCGCAAGGGCGTCCACGTCCTGCTCGCCCCGACCGTCAACCTGCACCGCTCCCCGCTCGGCGGCCGCCACTTCGAGGCCTACAGCGAGGACCCCCACCTGACGGGACGGATCGGGACCGGGTACGTGAGAGGCGTGCAGGAGGGCGGCGTCGGCACCACCGTCAAGCACTTCGTCGCCAACGACGCCGAGACCGACCGCTTCACGGTGAACAACCTGGTCGGCGAGCGCGCCCTGCGCGAGCTGTACCTGGCCCCCTTCGAGGCCATCGTCGCCGATGCCCGCCCGTGGGGCGTCATGACCGCCTACAACACGGTCAACGGCACCACGATGACCGAACACCACCACCTGGTGAACGGGGTCCTGCGCGGCGAGTGGGGATTCGACGGCTTCAACGTCTCCGACTGGACGGCCGCGCGTGACACCGTCGGCGCCCTCCGCGGCGGCCTCGACGTGGCGATGCCCGGCCCCGCGACCGTCTACGGCGAGGCCCTCGCCCAGGCGGTGCGCGACGGCCGCCTCGACGAGCCCGAGGTCGACGACGCCGTACGCCGCGTCCTGCGCCTCGCCGCCCGCGTGGGCGCCCTCGCGGACGTCGAACCCGCCGTCCCCGTGCCGCCCGCGCCCGTCCACGGCGAGTCGCTGGCCCGCGAACTCGCCCGCCGCTCCTTCGTCCTGGTCCGCAACGAGCGCGCCGTGCTGCCCCTGCGGCCCGGCCGCACCGTCGCCCTCATCGGCGCCGCCGCCCGCGACGCCCGCGTCCTCGGCGGCGGCTCCGCCACCGTCTTCCCCGCCCGCGTCGTCTCCCCGCTCGACGGCCTCACCGCAGCCCTCCCCGAGGGCGCCCTCAGCTACGCCGTCGGCGCCGACCCGACCACCGAACTCGCCTTCGCCGGAAAGGGGTTCACCCTGCGGGCCGTCTGCCGCGACGCGGCCGGAACCGTCCTCGGCACCGGCTCGGCCCCGGGCGGGCAGATCCAGTGGATGGGCAACGACCTCCCCGACGGCGTCACCTCCGACACCCTGCACACCGTGGAGCTCACCGGCACCTTCACCCCGCGCGCGAGCGGCCGGCACACCTTCGGCGTCAAGGGCGTCGGCGCCTTCACCCTCGCCGTCGCCGGCACCACGTACTTCGACGGCACCCAGGAGCCGGCCGACGTCAGCGACCCCTTCGAGGCGGCCTTCGGCTCCCCGGTGCCCCGCGCCGAGACCGAACTGACCGCCGGGGAGACGGTCGACGTCTCCCTCACCTACGTCGTCCGGTTCCCCGAGCGCCTGCCGCTGAAGGTCGTCGCCTTCGCGCTCGCCCACCAGGAGCCCCCGCGGGACCCGGACGCGCTGATCGCCGAGGCGGTCCGGGCCGCCCGCGCCGCCGACACCGCCGTGGTCGTCGTCGCCACCACCGAACGCGTCGAGTCCGAGGGCTTCGACCGCACCGACCTGCGCCTGCCCGGCCGCCAGGACGACCTGGTGCGGGCCGTGGCCGCCGCCAACCCGGACACCGTCGTGGTCGTCAACTCCGGCTCCCCGGTGGAACTCCCGTGGCGCGAGGACGTCGCCGCCGTGCTGCTGAGCTGGTTCCCCGGCCAGGAGGGCGGCGCCGCCCTCGCCGACGTCCTCACCGGCGCCCACGAGCCCGGCGGGCGCCTGCCCACCACCTGGGGCTCCCTCGCCGACGCCCCGGTCACCCGGGTCACCCCGACCGACGGCGAACTCCCCTACGACGAGGGCGTCTTCATCGGCTACCGCGCCTGGGAGAAGGAAGGCCGCACCCCGGCCTACCCCTTCGGCCACGGCCTCGGCTACACCGACTGGACGTACGACTCGGTCGAGACGGACGGGACGAACGTCGCCGTCCGCCTGCGCAACACCGGCGGACGGGCCGGCCGCGAGGTCGTCCAGGTCTACCTCGCGCCCACCGAACCCGACGCCGGCCGCCCGGCCCGCTGGCTGGCCGGCTTCGCCGGCGTCGAGGCCGGCCCGGGGGAGAGCGCCGAGGCCGTCGTCACCCTCCCGCGCCGCGCGTTCGAGATCTGGGACGAGGCCGCCCGGCGGTGGTCCTTTGTGAAGGGTTCGTACGAAATCCAGGTGGGTAGGTCTCTCGCGGACCGCAGGATCACCGCGACGATTAACGTCTGACGCGGGCCCCGCGCCCCAAGAGCAGCCCCGGTCCGGGACCTGACCCCTGGACCGGGGCTATGCACGTCCCGGCGCCGCGCCCGCCGGACCGGGAACCCCCGCGCCTACCGCGCCAGGGGCCCGTACGCCCACCGCGCCGGCATCCCGCAGGCCTACCGCGCCGAGAACCCGTACACCGTCTCCGAGCGGTACACCTCGCCCGGCCGCAGCCCGGTGCTCGGGAACTCCGGCCGGTTCGGGGAGTCCGGGAAGTGCTGGGTCTCCAGCGCGACGCCCGCACCGGGCCCGAACGGCTCGCCCAGGTGGTCGGCGGTGTACACCTGGACGCCCGGCTCGGTCGTGGCCACCGTCAGCACCCGGCCGGACGCCGGGTCGTACAGCTCGGCCACCTCCACCGGCCCCTGCGTGACGCCCTTGTCGAGCACGAAGTTGTGGTCGAGGCCCCCGCCGACCTCGCGGGCCGTACGGAAGTCGAAGCGGGTGTCCGCCACGTCCGCCTGCTCACCGGTGGGGATCAGGCCGTCGTCGACCGGCGTGTACCGGGAGGCGGCCAGCCGCAGTTCGTGCCCGCCCGCGCTCCCCGCGCCGTTCAGGTTGAAGTAGCTGTGGTTGGTCAGGTTCACCACCGTCGGCTCGTCCGTGACCGCCTCGTACACCAGCCGCAGCGCCCCCGACGCGTCCAGCGTGTAGGTGGCCGTGACCTCCAGCCGGCCCGGGAAGCCCTCCTCGCCGTGCGGGCTGACCCGGCTCAGCCGCAGCCCGTGCTCGACCGGCTCCACGTCCCACACCCGCTTGTCGAAACCGCGCGCCCCGCCGTGCAGCGAGTTCTGCCCGTCGTTCGGCTCGAGGGCGTAGGTCACCTCGTCCAACGGGAAGCGGGCCCGGGCGATCCGGTTCGCGTACCGCCCGACCAACGCGCCGAGATAGGGCTCCGGATGCGTGAGGTAGCCGTCCAGGTCGGCGAACCCCAGCACCACGTCCGTACCGCGCCCCTCCCGGTCCGGGACCTCCACCGACTGCACGATCCCGCCGTAGGACAGGACCCGAACCCGCACGCCCGCCCGCTCCAGGGTCCAGCGGTGCACGGGGGTGCCGTCGGAAAGTGTTCCGAAGTGTTCGCTCATGGGGGAAACCCTAAGTCACGCGTCCGGGGCGGTGATCCGACGATAGGCGATCTCGGCCAGCCTGGCCTGCCCGTTCGTACTCGGGTGGAACCAGTCCCAGTGGCTCAACTGGTCGGTCCCGAAGCGGAACTCGTACACCGCGCCGCCGTCGAACCGGCACCGCGCGTCCTTGGCGCAGACCTCCTCCAGCACCGTGTTGTAGTCCGCCACCCGCTGCCGCACGGTCTCCCGCCGCAGATTCGCCGCCGGGTCCAGCGCGTCCGCGTCCCCCAGCATCGACGGGCAGATCCCCAGCTTCCACACCTGCTTGCCCAGCACGTTCGTCCGCCCCTGCGACCACAGCCGCTTCAGGTCCGGCACGCTCGCCACGTACACCTGCGCCCTCGGCGCGGTCCGGCGCAGGGTGCGCAGCGCCTCCTCGAAGCCCGCCCGGAAGTCGGCCACCGGCGTCATCGCCTCCGCCGTCACCCGGCAGGCGTCGTTGGCCCCCGCCATCACCGTCACCAGCGCGGGACCGCGCGCCGCCGCCCGCGCCATCTGCGCCGGCAGATCCGCCATCCGCGCCCCGCTCACCGCGTAGTTCCAGCTGTGCGTGGCCGCCCTCGCCCCCAGCAGCCGCACGGCCACACTGTTCACCTCGCCGCTGTCGCCGGTCGCCCAGGACACCTCGGGGCAGTCCGCCAGCACCGAGCACGCGTCGAAGCCGCGGGTGATGGAGTCGCCCACGGCGGCCAGCGAGGCGGGGCTGGTGTCCCACACCGGGGTCGGCGACGCCGAGGGCCTCGCCTTCCGCTCCCGCGCGCCCGGCCCGTCCCCACCCGGCGCGTCGCAGCCGGCCGCGCCCAGCACGACCGCGGCCGTCACCGCGGCCACGGCCCGCGAGCGGTGGCTTGGCTTCCGCATCCTTCGGTGTCCCCTCGGTCGTCCTGCTCGTCCCGCTCGTCCGGCTGTTCCCCGGCCGGACGATCCGCCGCCCCACCCATGACAACGTCCGGGAGTTCCCGAGCCGACCGGAAGCAACGGATCAGGCCCGTACAGGCGTCCTGCCGGGTGAATGGGGGCCCTTCGGCGGCCCCGGACCGACGGTACGTCACACTCCTCGCGCCGTCGCACGGTAGCCTCGCCATCAACGTGGCTGCCGCCACAGCCGCCATGCCAGCCAGCAAGACCGTCCTGCTCTGTCCGGAGGTACCGGTGACGACACGTGGAGTTCTGTACGTGCACTCCGCGCCGCGCGCGCTGTGCCCGCACGTCGAGTGGGCCGTCGCCGGGGTGCTCGGCACACGCGTCAGCCTCGACTGGATCCGGCAGCCCGCCGCGCCGGGCACCTGGCGCTCGGAGTTCTCCTGGCAGGGCGAGGCCGGCACCGCCTCCAAACTCGCCTCCGCCCTGCGCGGCTGGCACCTGATGCGCTTCGAGGTCACCGCCGAGCCGTGCGCCAACGCCGAGGGGGAGCGCTACAGCTGCACCCCCGACCTCGGCATCTTCCACGCCGTCACCGGCATCCACGGCGACATCCTCATCCCCGAGGACCGCCTGCGCGCCGCCCTGACCCGCTCCCAGCGCGGCGAGACGGACCTGGAGGCGGAGGTCGCCAAGCTCCTGGGCAAGCCCTGGGACGACGAACTGGAGCCGTTCCGCTACGCCGGCGAGGGCGCCCCGGTGAGGTGGCTCCACCAGGTCGTGTGACCCGAGGCGCCCCGGGCGGGGCACCGAGCGCCAAGAACACGAAGAACGCCGAGAACGCCAAGAAAAGGGGCCCCACCTCCCGGTGGGGCCCCTTCACGCACGTACAGGCGGTTCTCAGACCGTCCGGAACGCCAGCACCACGTTGTGCCCGCCGAACCCGAACGAGTCGTTCAGCGCGGCGATACGGCCCTCCACGGGCAGCTTGCGCGCCTCGCCGCGGACGATGTCCGCGTTCGCCTCGGCCTCGGGGTCGAGGTTCTCGACGTTGATGGTCGGCGGTGCCACCCGGTGGTACAGCGCGAGGACCGTCGCCACCGACTCCACACCGCCGGCGCCGCCGAGCAGGTGACCGGTCATCGACTTCGTCGCCGAGACCGCCATGTGGTCGGCGTCGTCGCCGAACACCTTGCGCAGCGCCTTCAGCTCGGCCACGTCACCGGCGGGCGTCGACGTCGCGTGCGCGTTGACGTGCACGATCTCCGCCGGGTCGAGGTCGGTGCTGTCCAGCAGGTTCTGCAGGGCGTGCGCGATGCCGCGGCCCTCCGGCTCCGGCTGCACGATGTCGTGGGCGTCGGCGGAGATGCCCTGGCCGACCGCCTCGGCGTACACCCGCGCCCCGCGCTTGGCGGCGTGCTCGGCGGACTCCAGGACGATCACACCGGCGCCCTCGCCGAGCACGAAGCCGTCGCGCGCGGTGTCGTAGGGACGCGAGGCGCCCTGCGGGTCGTCGTTGTTCTTGGACATCGCCATCATGTTGCCGAACGCGGCGATCGGCAGCGGGTGGATGGCCGCCTCCGTGCCGCCGGCGACGACGACGTCGGCGCGGCCCGTACGGATCATCTCGACGGCGTAGCCGATGGCCTCGGCGCCCGACGCGCACGCCGAGACCGGCGTGTGCACACCCGCGCGGGCGCCCACGAGCAGACCCACGTTGGCGGACGGGCTGTTCGGCATCAGCATCGGCACGGTGTGCGGGGAGACGCGGCGGACGCCCTTCTCCTTCAGCACGTCGTACTGGTCCAGCAGGGTCGTCACACCGCCGATGCCGGAGGCGATGACCGCGCCGAGCCGGTCCGGGTCCACGGAGGCACCCGACGCGGCGTCGGACGTCCCGTCGGCCGTCCTCGGCGCGAAACCGGCGTCCTTCCAGGCCTCCTGAGCCGCGATCAGCGCGAACTGCGCCGAGCGGTCCAGCTTGCGGGCCTGCGGCCGCGGGATGACCTCGGTGGGCTCCACGGCGATCTGCGCCGCGATGCGGACGGCCTGGTCGGCCGCCCAGTCCTGCTCCAGGGGCGTGACGCCGGACTTGCCGGCGATCAGACCCTCCCAGGTAGAGGCTGCGTCGCCACCCAGCGGTGTGGTTGCGCCGATACCGGTGACGACCACGGTGCGATTGGTCGGGCTCACGGGAATTCTTTCTCCAACGATCGGGATTCAGCGGCGCCACCGCCGGGTGGCGGGGCAGGCCGGATCATCCGGCCCCAGCAGTGGCTTTAGGCCTGGTGCTTGAGGATGTAGTTCGTCGCGTCGCCGACCGTCTTGAGGTCCTTGACGTCCTCGTCGGGGATCTTGACGTCGAAGCGCTCTTCGGCGGCGACGACGACCTCGACCATGGACAGCGAGTCGACGTCCAGGTCGTCGGTGAAGGACTTGTCCAGCTGGACGTCCTCGACCGGGATGCCGGCGATCTCGTTCACGATCTCCGCGAGACCGGCGACGATCTCTTCCTGAGTGGCGGCCATGTCGGCGCTCCTTCGTTGGTGTTCCAGAGGGTGTGGCATTGGGTGTCTTCCGTCCCGGACCGCGTGATCCGGCACGGAGTGCCTAGGGGAGGGTAACGACCGTCGCGGCGTACACGAGACCCGCCCCGAATCCGATGACGAGCGCGGTGTCGCCGCTCTTGGCCGCGCCGGTCGCCAGGAGCCGCTCCATCGCGAGCGGGATCGAGGCGGCCGAGGTGTTTCCGGTGGTCCGCACGTCACGCGCGACCGTGACGGACTCCGGCAGCTTGAGGGTCTTCACCATCGAGTCGATGATCCGCTCGTTGGCCTGGTGCGGGATGAAGACGTCCAGGTCGGCGGAGCTCATCCCGGCGGCGTCCAGCGCCTGCTGGGCGACCTTCGCCATCTCGAACACGGCCCAGCGGAACACCGCCTGGCCTTCCTGGGTGATCGCCGGGAACTTCGCGACCTCGCCGTCGCGGTAGTCCGTCCACGGCACGGTCTGCTTGATGGTCTCCGACTTGTCGCCCTCGGAACCCCACACCGTCGGGCCGATCGCCGGCTCCTTCGACGGGCCGACCACGACCGCGCCCGCGCCGTCACCGAACAGGAAGGCGGTGGCCCGGTCCTCCAGGTCGGTCAGGTCGGACAGCCGCTCCACGCCGATGACCAGGACGTACTCGGCGGAGCCCTCGACGATCATGCCCTTGGCGAGCGTCAGGCCGTAACCGAAGCCCGCGCAGCCGGCCGAGATGTCGAAGGCTGCGGCCTTGTCCGTGCCCAGCTTGTCGGCGATCTCGGTGGCCACGGCCGGGGTCTGCTTGAAGTGCGACACGGTCGAGACGACCACGGCGCCGATCTGCGCGGCGGTGATCCCGGCGTCGGCGATCGCCTTGCCGGACGCCTCGACCGACATGGCGGCGACGGTCTCCTCGTCGTTCGCCCAGTGCCGGGTCTCGATGCCGGAGCGCGAGCGGATCCACTCGTCGGAGGAGTCGATCGTCTCGAGGATCACCTCGTTGGGCACCACCCGGGTGGGCCGGTAACCGCCCACGCCGAGGATGCGCGCGTACGGGGCGCCCTTGCTGGGCTTGATCTTCGCCATGCTCGTCGGCTCCTTGTCAGGCACTGTGCTCGGCGATGACCTCGCGGGCCGCGTCGAGGTCGTCGGGGGTCTTCAGCGCCAGCGTCTTCACGCCGGGCAGGGCGCGCTTGGCCAGACCGGTGAGCGTACCGCCGGGGCACACCTCGATCAGCGCCGTCACGCCGAGCTGCCGGAAGGTCTCCATGCACAGGTCCCAGCGGACCGGGTTGGCGACCTGGCCGACCAACCGGTCGAGGATCTCGGCGCCGGTGGCCACCGTGCGCCCGTCCTTGTTGGAGACGTAGACGATCTCCGGGTCGGCGGGGGACAGCTCCTTGGCGGCGGCGGCCAGCGTCTCGACCGCGGGGGCCATGTGGTGCGTGTGGAACGCGCCCGCGACCTTCAGCGGAACGACCTTGCGGACGCCCTCCGGCTTGTCCTCGTTCAGCGCGGCGAGCTGCTCCAGCGTGCCCGCGGCGACGATCTGTCCGGCGCCGTTGACGTTCGCCGGGGTCAGCCCCAGCTTCTCCAGGTGCGCCACGGAGACCTCGGGGTCGCCGCCGAGCAGCGCCGACATGCCGGTCCCGGTGACCGCGGCGGCCTCGGCCATGGCCAGACCCCGCTTGCGCACGAGGGTCAGCGCGGCGGTGTCGTCGAGGACGCCCGCGAAGGTGGCCGCGGTGATCTCGCCGACGCTG
The DNA here is from genome assembly GCF_043198675.1 of Streptomyces sp. NPDC048734. NCBI lineage: Bacteria > Bacillati > Actinomycetota > Actinomycetes > Kitasatosporales > Streptomycetaceae > Streptomyces > Streptomyces sp. NPDC048734. The sequence continues at coordinate 703,651 of NZ_JBICUZ010000001.1, forward strand.
TGACCCGCGACCGCGCCGGGGGCCGCGTCGCCGAGCGCCGCGGCCGACAGGATTCCGGCCGCGACCAGCAGCGGCTGCGCCACGGCGGTGTCACGGATCTGGTCCGCGTCGGCCTGCGTGCCGTAGTGGGCGAGGTCCAGTCCGATGGCGTCCGACCACGCGCCGACGCGGTCGGCGGCGCCGGGCAGTTCGAGCCAGGGGGTCAGGAAGCCGGGCGTCTGTGCGCCCTGGCCGGGAGCGACGAGTACGAGCACTCTCACACTCTCTCTTGGGGACGGGCACGGCCGCCCGTGGGGACAGGGACGAAGAACGGCAGGGGGTTTTGTGGGCCCCCGACAAAACGCTAGCTCTTGGGGTCTCCGTCGACGAGACGTCCCAGGATCAGCGCGATGCGCAAGGTGAACGCAGAGCGTACATCCGACGGCGACCAGCCGGTGACGTCAGTCACACGTCGAAGCCGGTAGCGCACGGTGTTGGGGTGGACGAACAGCATCCTCGCCGCACCCTCCAGACTGGACGCCTGCTCCAGGTAGACGGCGAGCGTCTCCAGGAGCGCCGAGCCCGCCTCCTCCAGCGGTCTGTAGATCTCCTCCACCAACTGCTCGCGCGCGCCGGGATCACCGGCGATGGCGCGCTCCGGCAGCAGATCGTCCGCCAGCACCGGGCGCGGCGCGTCCTGCCAGGCGGAGCACGCCTTGAGCCCCGCCGCGGCGGCCTGCGCGGACCGGGTCGCGGCCAGCAGGTCGGGCACCACGGGGCCCGCGACGACCGGCCCCGCCGCGAACGGCCCGATCAGGGACTTGGCCACGGCCATCGGGTCGTCGCTGCCACCGGCGATGACGACGAGGCGGGAGCCGAGCACCCCGGTGAGCACCTGGAGCTTGGCGTGCCGCGAGGCCCGCCGGATCGCCTCCACCGTCAACTCGGAGTCCCCGTCCGGCGCCGTTCCGAGGACCACGCACACGTGCTCGGGCGCGTTCCAGCCGAGGGCGGCGGCCCTGCTGACGGCCCCCTCGTCGGCCTCCCCGCTGAGCACGGCGTTCACGACGAGCGACTCCAGCCGCGCGTCCCACGCGCCGCGCGCCTCGGCGGCCTGGGCGTAGACCTGGGCGGTGGCGAACGCGATCTCGCGGGCGTACACCAGGAGCGCCTCGCGCAGCACGTTCTCGTCGCCGGGCGCGGCGACCTCGTCGATCGCGCTCTCCATCACCTCGATGGTGGTGCGCACCATCTCGACGGTCTGGCGCAGCGTGATGGCCCGGGTCAGCTCGCGCGGCGCGGTCCCGAACACGTCGGTGGAGATGGCCTGCGGGGCGTCGGGACGCCGGAACCACTCCGTGAACGCGGCGATGCCCGCCTGGGCCACCAGCCCGATCCAGGAACGGTTCTCCGGGGGCATGGCCCGGTACCACGGCAGCGTCTCGTCCATGCGCGTGATGGCCTGGGCGGCGAGGCTCCCGGAGGACCTCTCCAGCCGCTTCAGGGTCGCGAGGTGCGTGTGGGCGGTGGGCGCTGCGGCACGGTTGTCGTGGGTTTCGGGTTCGGGCACGTGCACAAGACTGCCTCATCGGGACCCGCGCGTGCGTGGCCGGGTCACGGGTGCGGTCACCGTCCGGCCGGCGGCGGGTCTACCGTGGTCGGCGTGATGGACGTACGCCGCGCCGACGAGCGCTACCCCGGTGGGGACCCGGCGGCCGGCATCGGGACCCGGCACGCCTTCTCCTTCGGCCCCCACTACGACCCCGGCAACCTCCGCTTCGGCGCCCTGATCGCCTGCAACGAGGAGCGCCTGGCGCCCGGCGCCGGCTTCGACGAGCACCCCCACAGCCACACCGAGATCGTGACGTGGGTGGTCGAGGGCGAGCTGACCCACCGCGACTCGGCCGGGCACGAGACGCGGGTGCGTCCCGGCGACGTGCAGCGGCTCAGCTCGGCGGCCGGGGTGCGGCACGTCGAACGCAACGACGGCACCGGGACGCTGACCTTCGTGCAGATGTGGCTGGCCCCGTCGGCGCCGGGCGGCGAGCCGTCCTACGACCTCGTCCGCGGCATCGCCGACGCCACGCCGTACGCCGTCCCGGAGGCGGGCGCGATGCTGCACGCACGGCGGCTGGCGCCGGGGGAGCGGACCGCCGTGCCGGACGCGCCGCGGGTCTACGTCCACGTCGTCGGCGGCGCCGTCCGGCTCGGCCCGCACGAGCTGGGGCCGGGGGACGCGGTGCGCGCCGCCGACGAGAAGGACCTGGAGCTGGTGGCCGGGGCGGGCCCGGCCGAGGTGCTGATCTGGTCGATGGAGGCCTGAGCGGGCCTACTCCCCGGCGTCGGGGTCCTCCGCGTTGCGCCAGACCGTGATGTCCACCGACACGTAGTCGCTGGGGTCGTTCTCCGGTGCGCTGCCCTTGAAGGTGACCAGGGCGATGTGGCCGGAGGAGCTGTGCACGCACATCTGCGATCCCTTGGACACCTGGGAGAGCTTGATCTCCTTGGTGTACCGGGTCTCGGCGCGGCAGGTCGCCAGCGAGCCCTTCTGGGCGTTGTTCAGCAGGACGACCTTCTCGCCGCTGCTGCCCAGCAGGGGATCGCTGTCCCAGCCGCCGCCGTCGTAGTAGTAGAGGTCGCTGTCCGACTCGTAGCGGGGGCTGCTGCCGTCGGGGGCCTCGAACGGCTTCGGCGGCGAGTCCGCGAACCGCACCGAGTAGCTCTCGGGGATGTTGACACCCCGGTAGGTGACGGGGGTGGGGTCGGGCTGCGTCCGGGTGCTCCCCGAGCCGGTGCCGCTGCCGGTGCTCCTGCTGGTGCCGCCGCCGGTGGCGGAGCTGTCCCCGTAGGAGTCCGACGAGTCGTCGAGGTCCCCGAGGGCCGACACGCAGCTGCCGAGCCAGAACAGGCCCATCACCACCCCGGCGGCTATCCCGATCCATTTGCCGGCCTGGTTCTTCTTCGGCGGCGGCAGCGGCCGCCAGGCGGGCTGCTGGTGGGCGAAGGGCGGCCGCGGCGCGGTCGGGGGGCCGTACGTCGGCGGGAACGGGGCCTGCGGCCGGGGCAGCGGGACGACGGGGCCGAACGAGGGCGTCGCCGGCACCTGCGGGGCGGCGGTCGTGGGGGCCGCGTGCACGGACGGGGACGCCGGGGTGTGCAGCGCCGGGGTGTGCGGGGTCGGGGTCGGGTCGGCCGGGGTGGCCGGCACCGTGGGCGTGGGGACGGCCGGGGCCGACGCCAGCGCGGCCGACGCCGACACCCGCTGGGTGATCTGCGCGGCGATGGCCTCCGGCAGCCACGAGCCGGACTGGCGCAGCGGCGTCGGCGACGCCTCCTGGCACAGGGCGATGATCTCGGCGGGGGAGGGGCGCCCGGCCGGGTCCTTGGCCAGGCAGCGGGCGATGAAGCCGAGTTGCTCGCCGATCCCGTCGAGGTCGGGTTCCTCGTGGACGATCCGGTACAGCACCGCGTGCGAGGGGCCGTCCCCGTACGCCCCGGTGCCGCGCGCCGCGAACACGGCCACCTGACCGAGGGCGAACACGTCCGAGGCGGCCGTGACCTTCTTGCCGGCGGCCTGCTCGGGCGACATGAACGCGGGGGTGCCGATGGAGACGCCGGTGCCGGTCAGCGCGGTGGCGTCGGCGGCGCGGGCGATGCCGAAGTCGATGACCCGCGGACCGTCGGAGGCGAGCAGCACGTTGGACGGCTTGAGGTCACGGTGGACGATGCCCGCCCGGTGGATCACCGACAGCGCCTCGGCCATCCCCGCGAGCAGCAGCAGGACCGACCCCGCCGGCAGCGGCCCGTGCTCGCCGACGGCCGCGGCCAGCGAGGGCCCGGCCACGTAGGCGGTGGCCAGCCAGGGCCGCTCGCCCTCGGTGTCGTAGTCGATGACCGGCGCGGTGTAGAGGCCCTGCACGCGCTGCGCCGCCTGCACCTCCTGGCGGAACCGGCGGCGGAACTCGGGGTCCTCGCCCAGTTCCGGACGGATCGTCTTGAGCGCGATGGGGTGCCCGCCGGGCGTGTACGACAGGTACACCGTGCCCATGCCGCCCGCGCCGAGCCGCGCCGCCAGCCGGTAGCCCGCCACCGACGTCGGGTCGCCGCTCTCCAACGGGCGGAAATGGCCGCCCCGTTGCACGCCTGTCATTGCTCTCCCCCGAGATCCGCGCAGTGGGTCCTGTGTGCAGAGGGAGGTTAGCGGAGGGGAGCGGCGCAGGGATCAGCGGGCGGGACCGGAGCCCCGCACCTCGCCGAGCACCGCGTCCGTGAACACCGGCCACGCCTCGACGGCCCACGGCCCGAACGCCCGGTCCGTCAGGGCCACGCAGGCCGCTCCCGCGTCGGGGTCGACCCACAGGAAGGTGCCGGACTGCCCGAAGTGCCCGAACGTCCGCGGTGAGGACGAACCGCCCGTCCAGTGCGGCGACTTGGAGTCCCGGATCTCGAAGCCGAGCCCCCAGTCGTTGGGGTTCTGGTGCCCGTACCCCGGCAACACGCCCTTGGTGCCGGGGTACTGGACGGTCATCGCCGCCGCCACCGTGCGCGGGTCCAGCAGCCGCGGCGCCTGCACCTCGGCGGCGAACCGCAGCAGGTCCTCGACGCTCGACACGCCGTCCTTCGCGGGCGAGCCCTCCAGCGAGGTCGCCATCATCCCGAGCGGCTCCAGCACGGCCTGCCGCAGGTACTCCGCGAACGGGATGTCCGTCGCCTTCGTGATGTGGTCCCCGAGCTGCTCGAAACCGGCGTTGGAGTACAGCCGCCGGTCCCCGGGCGGCGCGGTCGTGCGGTGCTCGTCGAAGGCCAGCCCGGAGGTGTGCGCGAGGAGGTGGCGGACGGTCGCCCCGGGCGGCCCGGCCGGCTCGTCCAGCTCGACCGCCCCCTCCTCGTACGCGACGAGGGCGGCGTACGCGGTCAGCGGCTTGGTCACGGAGGCCAGCGGGAAGCGCCGGCCGACCGGGCCGTGCGTGCCCAGGACCGTGCCGTCGGCCCGGACCACACCCGCCGCGGCGGTCTCCACCGGCCAGTTCTCGATCAACGCCAAGCTCTTCAAGGACATGACGTCGAGACTAAGCGGCTCGCGGCGACAGCCGCATCGAGGGGTCGCCCTGTCGATTTCTCACCGGGTCCGCTTGCTTCGAGTGTGCTCAAAGGCCCTAGTTTTGAGGTCATGACGGTGATGGAGACCCCGGGTACCAGGACCGACAGCTGTGCCGCCACACCCCGGGCCGACCGGCGCCCGGACGGCCAGGACAGCTACACGATCAGCGAGGTCGTCGCCTTCACCGGCCTGACGGCGCACACCCTGCGGTGGTACGAGCGGATCGGCCTGATGCCGCACATCGACCGCTCCCACACCGGCCAGCGCCGCTACAGCAACCGCGACCTCAACTGGCTCGACCTCGTCGGCAAGCTGCGGCTGACCGGCATGCCGGTCGCCGACATGGTGCGGTACGCGGAGCTGGTGCGCGAGGGCGACCACACGTTCACCGAGCGCTTCGAGCTCCTGGAGGCGACCCGCCGGGACGTGCGGGCGCGGATCGCCGAGCTCCAGGACACGCTCGCCGTACTCGACCGGAAGATCACGTTCTACTCGGACGCCACCCAGGCGTACGAGGCGGAACGGACCCGATGACCGGCGGGCCCCCGCGACGGGACCCGGCGGCGCCCGCCCCGGGGCGGGCGGCCCTCTCCCGGCGGACGCCCCTCACAGCTCCGCGAGCAGCTCCGCCTTCTTCGCGGAGAACTCCTCGTCGGTGACCAGCCCGGCCCGGTGGAGTTCGCCGAGGTGACGGATCCGCTCGGCCACGTCCGCCGGGCCGCGGCGCGGGCCCGTGGCCGCCATCGCCGCCACCGGGGTCCCGGGGCCGCGCCCGCGCACCGCGGACAGCACGGCCGCCGCGAACGGCAGCGACTCGTGCACGGCGCCGTAGCCCAGCCCGAACACCACGGAGGCCGGGTCCTGGTCCGGCTGCGCCGGCAGGTCCTGCGCACGCAGCAGCCGCAGATGTCCCTCGAAGACCTCGGGGGAGCGCCACTCCACCCCGCTCAGCTCGGACACGGCGAAACTCTGGTCGCCGGCCTTCCACTTCGCGGACGAGGCGCCCGTCCAGAACCAGCGGAACCGCACGGTCCGCCCGTCGAAGGACGCCTTCGCGTCGTACGCCTTGAACGACAGCGGCACCTTCGGCGCGGCCACCAGGAACCTCTCGGCCGGCCCGGACTCCCTCAGCCCCGCGCGCAGCTCGTCGGCGTAGTACTCCGCGAGCGCGTCCCGCTCGGCGGGCAGCACCAGCCGGTACGGGTCCGAGGGCTCCTTCAACTGCCCCGCCGCGGCCTCGGTCAGCGGATCGGCGCCGGGCCGCGGCGTGATGCGCAGCACCACCGTCCCGCGCTTTCCCGGTTCGAGCGTGACCGCCTCGATCGCCGCCAGCGGGATACGGCGCTCGCCCAGCGCGGAGAACAGCTTGGGTGTGCGGATACCCCGTTCGTAGCGGATGAGGACGGAGTCGGACTCGAACTCCCAGGCGGCATGAAATCCGGCCAGTACGTCACCCATGCGGCTCATCGTATGCGGCACCCGCTCCTTCGTCCCCTCCCCGCGCGCACCGCAATTCCTGCGTCTCTACGCGCGTCCGGCCGTCGTCGTGCCGGACAGATCCTCCCGGCACGCGTCATTCCCGTCGGCGCACCGCACCGCGTCGTAGGCGCCGGTACCGATGTCCGCGAAGTTGCGCAGGCTGTCCGTACCGGGCACGAAATAGCCCCCGTGGCCCTCGGCCTCGCGGGCCGACAGCACCCGCGCGCCGAATCCGGACGCCACCGGATCCTCGCCGTGCCCCAGGCCGCCCAGTTCCAGGTACGGCACGTCCTGCACCCAGTCGTCGGAGTCCCGCATCGCCCACACCCGGGCGTCGGTGTCCAGCTGCGCGGCGTTCTCCACCCGCATCCCGGGGCTGCCGGCGACGGCGATGTCGGCCACCCGGGCCGGCAGGGTGTGCGCGGCGACCCCGCACACCACGGAGCCGTAGCTGTGGCAGAACAGGGAGACGGGGGAGTCGCCGGGCAGCCCCCGCACCAGGGCGTTCAGTCGTACGGCGCCGCGCTCGGCGCGCATCGCGGTGGCCGAGTCGATGCCGAGCCCGGCCGGCGAGGTGTAGTCGGCCCAGGCGATGACGGCCGTCCGCGTCGTGGGGCGCACCTCGCGCTCGGCCGCGTACAGCGCCTTGGCCATGCCGACGGGCGCCGAGTACCTGCGGTCGGTGCGCTGGAAGGTGAGCAGCGCCGTGTCCACGCCGGGGACGACGACGGAGACGCGTTCGGCGCGGTCGAGGTCGCCGAACACCTCGGCGGCCCGGCCGGTGCCCTCCGGGTCGAAGGCGAGGATCTGACGGTCGGCGTCGGTCATCGACGCGAAGCGCTGCATGCGCCGTCCGGCCTCGTGCTGCCCGGCGGACGAGAGCCGTTCGTCCCGCATCCGGGCCCGCTCGATCCGGATCTGCTCCTGGAGCGCGATCCGGTTGGCGCGGTAGCGCAGCCCGATGGGGGCGCCGTTCATGTTGCCGACGGCGAGGGGGTAGCGCTCGGCGAGCCCGGCGCGCTGGGTCGCGGTGAGCGAGGCGAAGAACGCCGAGAGCCGGGCCGGGGCCGCCTGCGGGTCGGGCAGCTGCCGCCCGGCGACCCGGCCGCGCTCCCACGCGGTGAGCGAGGCCTTGAGCGCGGTGGTTCCCCCGTGCCGGTGCACGGCGGTCCAGCCGGTGGTCGCCAGCATCACGAACACCACGGCCAGTGCGAGCAGCGCGCGCCATGCCGTCAGTTGTGGGGAGGTGTCGAAGGAAGTCACTGGGAGGACACACTAGGAGAACGAGAAGGTCTCGGGCGACATGAGTGACGCGGATCACGTTTTGCCCGGGGTGTCGACTGGGCATACGACCCCTCAGGCTCTATGTCCTCCGTCGGCCGGGCGGGGTTTCCACGCGGCGGCGCACACCCGCGGCGGCCCGCCGCCGCACGCCGGCGGGCCGTACCTCACGGTCCGGCGCGCCAGCTTCCCAGCAGGGCCGGTCCCACCTGATCGAGGTGCCGGGACGTCAGGTCGCGCATCCCCTCCGGGCTGAAGTCCCCGCTCGTGGCCCACTGCCGTTCCGTCACCCGCATCACCGCGCCGAAGAGGGCCACCGCCAGCCGCGGCCGGGGGTCGGCGTCCACGTCGAGCCCCTCCCGTTCCGCGAGCACCCGCGCGATCGCCTCCTCGGTCTCCGCGGAGCGCCGCAGATGGGCGGCGAGCAGGACCGGGGTCGACTCGATCACCCGGTACATGCGCAGGTACAGCTCGACGGGCACGATCGACTCGACGGCCTCGCTGAGGGAACTCCAGCCCTCCAGGACCGCCTGCCGCAGGGCCTCCATCGGCGCCTCGTGGGCCGGGCGGGCCCGCACCCCCTCGACGAAGCGCGCCACCGTGACGCCCTCCAGGGCGAGGGCGGCCTCCTCCTTGCCGGCGAAGTGGCGGAAGAAGGTGCGCTGCGAGACGCCCACGGCCTCCGCGATCTCGTCGACGGTCGTCCGCTCGTACCCCTGCGAGGTGAACAGGCCGACGGCCGCCCGCAGCAGCTCGTCACGGGTGCGGCGCTTCTTCATCTCCCGCAGCCCCGGCCGCGGCGCGGTGGTCTCCATGCGCCCTTCTCCTTCCGCCGGCCGCCCTTCGGGCGAAGGGCGGGTGACGTGTCAGTTGCCGACTTGTGAATCAGTTTGTCATCTGTCAGTGGCTGTCATTAGCCTCGAACGCATGACTAGTCAGACCACCATCGACACGACGGGACCGGCGGACGAGTCGCCCTCCACCCCGTCGGACCAGCCACCGGCCAAGGGGCTGCGCGGCCACCCGTGGTTCACGCTCATCACCGTCGCCGTCGGGGTCATGATGGTGGCCCTCGACGGCACGATCGTGGCCATCGCCAACCCGGCCATCGCCAAGGACCTCGGCGCGACCTTCGCCGAGGTGCAGTGGATCACCAACGCCTACTTCCTCGCCCTCGCGGTCTCCCTCATCACCGCGGGCAAGCTCGGTGACCGCTTCGGCCACCGCCAGACCTTCCTGATAGGCGTCGTCGGCTTCGCCGCCGCCTCCGGCGCGATCGGCCTGTCCGACAGCATCGCGTTCGTCGTCGTCTTCCGCGTCCTGCAGGGCCTTTTCGGCGCCCTGCTCATGCCGGCCGCGCTCGGTCTGCTCCGCGCCACCTTCCCGGCCGAGAAGCTCAACATGGCCATCGGCATCTGGGGCATGGTCATCGGCGCCTCCACCGCCGGCGGCCCGATCCTCGGCGGCGTCCTCGTCGAGCACGTCAACTGGCAGTCGGTGTTCTTCATCAACGTGCCCGTCGGCGTCCTCGCCGTCGCCCTGGGCGCGGTGATGCTGCTCGACCACCGTGCCGAGAACGCCCCCCGCTCCTTCGACGTCCTCGGCATCGTGCTGCTCTCCAGTGCGATGTTCTGCCTCGTGTGGGCCCTCATCAAGGCCCCGGAGTGGGGCTGGGGAGACGGCCTGACCTGGGCGTTCATCGGCGGTTCCGCGCTGCTGTTCGCGGGCTTCGCCGTCTGGGAGAACTTCGTGGCGGAACCGCTCGTTCCGCTGGGCCTGTTCCGTTCGGTGCCGCTGTCCGCCGGTGTCGTCCTCATGGTCATGATGGCCATCGCCTTCATGGGCGGCCTCTTCTTCGTGACGTTCTACCTCCAGAACGTGCACGGCATGAGCCCGATCGACGCCGGCCTGCACCTGCTCCCGCTCACCGGGATGATGATCGTCGGTTCCCCGCTCGCGGGCGCGATGATCACCAAGGTCGGTCCGCGCATCCCGCTGGCCGGCGGCATGGTCTGCGTGGCGGTCGCCATGTTCGGCATGTCCACCCTGGAGAAGGGGACCGGCAGCCTGGCGATGTCCGTCTGGTTCGCCCTGCTCGGCCTCGGCCTCGCCCCCGTCATGGTCGGCGCCACCGAGGTCATCGTCGGCAACGCCCCCATGGAGCTGTCCGGAGTCGCCGGCGGTCTCCAGCAGGCGGCCATGCAGATCGGCGGCAGCCTCGGTACCGCCGTCCTCGGCGCCGTCATGGCCTCCAAGGTCGACAGCGACCTGCCCGGCAACTGGACCGACGCCGGCCTGCCCGCACTCACCCCGGACCAGCTGGGCCAGGCCTCCGAGGCGGTCCAGGTGGGTGTGGCCCCGGTCGCGGAGGGCACGCCCCCCGAGATCGCCGCGAAGATCACCGACGTCGCCCACGACACCTTCATCTCCGGGATGAGCCTCGCGTCGCTCGTCGCGGCCGGGGTCGCGGCGGTCGCCGTGTTCGTCGCGCTGCTCACCAAGCGGGGGGAGAACGCGGAGGCGGGTGCCGGGGTCGGTCACATCTGACGGGACCCCGGCCCTGACGCGACGTCAGGGGGATTTCCCCGTCGGGGTGACGACGCCCGGGGCTCCTCGTCCCCGGCGCGCGCCGCAGGTCGCAGTGGGACAGGCCCTCCGGACGGGAGGGCGGCCGGGGCCGCGGCGCGCTGCCGGAGGGGCGGCGCGCCCACGCCCCTTCGCCCGCTCGTCGCCGGCTGCTGCATAACCGGCGTGAAGGGGGTACCCGGACCATCGAAGCAGCCCCAGGATCAAGGGAGTTGATGATGGCCGGCTTCGGACACGGAACGCGCAGGCACCCCCGCTCACGTGGCCGGACGTGGTCAGGGAGCGGGCCGGACAGCGCGACGCTCGGCATCATCGGCCTGGTCTGCGCGGTCGCCGGATTCTTCGCACTGGGGATCGTCCTCGGTCCCGCGGCGATCGTCTGCGGCTGGTTGGCCATGGGCCGCAGCTGGGCGGGTCCCCGCCCGGTACCGGCCCTGGTCGCCGTGGTCCTCGGCGCGATCGACACACTGCTCGCGCTGGTGTGGCTCTCGGGCGCGGGAATGACGGGCAACGGACTGCTGTGAGGTGAGGACGCCCGCGGGGGCGTCCCCGCCCCCGCCGCCCCGCCCGTGGCCCGCGGCCGCGGACCACCGCGGGCTCCGGCTCCGGCCCGTCCGGCCCCGCCCTCGGACGCCCGCCCTCAGACGCCGGACGGGCTCTTGTGGCCGACCGAGTCCGGCGGACGGGACCGCAGGGCCGCCACCTCCGCCCGCAGGGCGCGCACCTCGTCCGTGAGGGTGCGGATCGCCTCCGTGTGCTCGCGCTCCTCCCGGTCGTCCTTCTCGAACCGCTCGATGAACCACGCGGCGATGTTCGCGGTGACCACACCCAGCAGCGCGATCCCGGACAGCATCAGTCCGACGGCGATCATCCGCCCCAGTCCCGTGGTCGGCGAGTGGTCCCCGTACCCCACGGTCGTCATCGTCGTGAACGACCACCACAGGGCGTCATCCAGCGTCCGGATGTTCCCTTCCGGGGACTCCCGCTCGACCGACAGCACCGCGAGCGAGCCGAAGATCAGCAGTCCCGTCACGGAACCCGCGACGTACGTCGTCAGCCGCACCTGCGAGGCCATCCGGGCCCGCTGCCCCACCAGCAGCAGGGTCGACACCAGCCGCAGCAGCCTGAGCGGCTGGATCAGCGGCAGCAGGACCGCGAACAGGTCCAGCCAGTGCGTACGGAAGAACACGCGGCGTTCCTCGGCCAGCGCCAGCCGGACGGCGTAGTCCACGGCGAAGGCCGCCCACACCCCCCACTCCGTCCAGGCGCACGCGGACCGCAGCGACGGTCCGGCCGAGGTGTGCACGATGGGCACGGCGTAGGCGACGGCGAACACCACGGCCAGTGCCAGCAGCGGCCGCTGCGTCTGCTGCTCCCACCGGTCCCGCACCGATTGCTGATCCATGCCCGCATCGTAAAGAGCGGGCAGGGGCGGCGGGACCGTCAGGCCCGCCGCCCCTGCCCGTCTGTCCGTCCGGTCGGCCGTCTGTCCGGCCGGCCGGGACCGGCGGCTACGCGTCGCCGCCCGCCGCCCCCGGATCGGCCGACGCCACGTCCAGCAACTGGTACCGGTCGATGGCCTGCTTCAGCGCCGACCGGTCGACCTTGCCGTCCTTGGCCAGCTCGGTCAGCACCCCGAGCACCACCGACTGCGCGTCGATGTGGAAGAAGCGGCGCGCGGCCCCACGGGTGTCCGCGAAGCCGAAGCCGTCCGCGCCCAGCGACTGGTAGCGCCCCGGCACCCAGCGCGCGATCTGGTCCGGTACCGACCGCATCCAGTCGGAGACGGCCACGAACGGCCCCTGCGCCCCGGTCAGCTTGCGCGTCACGTACGGCACGCGCTGCTCCTCCTCCGGGTGCAGCAGGTTGTGCCGCTCGACCTCGACGGCCTCGCGCCGCAGTTCGTTCCAGGAGGTCGCCGACCAGACGTCGGCGCGCACGTCCCACTCCTCGGCGAGGATCCGCTGCGCCTCCACGGCCCAGGGGACGGCCACGCCCGAGGCGAGGATCTGCGCCGGGATCGACCCCGAGGTGCCCCGGCTGAAGCGGTGGACGCCCTTGAGGATGCCCTCGACGTCCACGTCCTCCGGCTCGGCCGGGTGCTGGATCGGCTCGTTGTAGACGGTCAGGTAGTAGAAGACGTCCTCGCTGTCCGGGCCGTACATCCGGCGCAGGCCGTCCTGGACGATGTGCGCGATCTCGAAGCCGAACGCCGGGTCGTACGCCACACAGCCCGGGTTCGTCGAGGCGAGCAGCTGCGAGTGCCCGTCGGCGTGCTGCAGACCCTCACCGGTCAGCGTCGTACGGCCGGCGGTCGCGCCCAGCACGAAACCGCGCGCCAACTGGTCCGCCATCTGCCAGAACTGGTCGCCGGTGCGCTGGAAACCGAACATCGAGTAGAAGACGTACACCGGGATCAGCGGCTCGCCGTGCGTGGCGTACGCCGAGCCGGCCGCGATCAGCGAGGCCGTGCAGCCCGCCTCGGAGATCCCGTCGTGCAGCATCTGGCCGGTCGGCGACTCCTTGTAGGCGAGCAGCAGCTCACGGTCGACCGACTCGTACTGCTGGCCCAGCGGGTTGTAGATCTTCGCGCTCGGGAAGAACGAGTCCATGCCGAAGGTGCGGTACTCGTCCGGCGCGATCAGCACGAACCGCCTGCCCAGCTCCTTGTCCCGCATGAGGTCCTTGAGGAGCCGCACGAAGGCCATGGTCGTGGCGATGGACTGCTGGCCGGAGCCCTTCTTCACCGACGCGTACGTCTTGTCGTCGGGCAGCGGCAGCGGCCGGGCGCGCACGACCCGGGTCGGGACGTACCCGCCGAGCCCCTTGCGCCGGTCGTGCATGTACTGGATCTCCTCGGAGTCGCGCCCCGGGTGGTAGTACGGCGGCGCGCCGCCCTCCAGCTCCTTGTCGGAGATGGGGAGGTGGAGCCGGTCGCGGAAGCCCTTGAGGTCGTCGACCGTCAGCTTCTTCATCTGGTGCGTGGCGTTGCGGCCCTCGAAGTTGGGCCCGAGGGTCCAGCCCTTGACCGTCTTCGCCAGGATGACCGTCGGCTGGCCGGTGTGCTCCACGGCCGCCTTGAACGCCGCGTAGATCTTCCGGTGGTCGTGGCCGCCGCGGCCCAGGTGCAGGATCTGGTCGTCGGTCATGCCCTCGACCATCGCGCGCAGCCGGTGGTCGTCGCCGAAGAAGTGGTCGCGGATGTACGCGCCGGACTCGGTGGCGTAGGTCTGGAACTGACCGTCCGGGGTGGTGTTCATCTTGTTGACGAGCACGCCGTCGCGGTCCTGGGCGAGCAGCGGGTCCCAGGTGCGGTCCCAGATCAGCTTGATCACGTTCCAGCCGGCGCCCCGGAAGACCGACTCCAGCTCCTGGATGACCTTGCCGTTGCCGCGCACCGGGCCGTCGAGCCGCTGGAGGTTGCAGTTGACGACGAAGGTCAGGTTGTCCAGGCCCTCACGGGCGGCGATGGTCAGCTGGCCGAGCGACTCGGGCTCGTCCATCTCGCCGTCGCCGAGGAAGGCCCACACGTGCGACTTCGAGGTGTCGGCGATCCCGCGCGCGTGCATGTAGCGGTTCATCCGCGCCTGGTAGATCGCGCCGATCGGCCCGAGGCCCATCGACACGGTCGGGAACTCCCAGAAGTCCGGCATCAGCCGCGGGTGCGGGTACGAGGAGAGCCCGTGCGGCGCCTTCGACTTCTCCTGGCGGAACGCGTCGAGGTTCTGTTCGCTCAGCCGGTCGAGCATGTACGCGCGCGCGTAGATGCCGGGGGAGGCGTGACCCTGGAAGAAGACCTGGTCGCCGCCGTCGCCCTCGTCCTTGCCGCGGAAGAAGTGGTTGAAGCCCACGTCGTACAGCGACGCCGAGGAGGCGAACGTGGCGATGTGGCCGCCGACGCCGATCCCGGGCCGCTGCGCGCGCGAGACCATCACGGCCGCGTTCCAGCGGGTCGCGTTGAGGATCTTCCGCTCGATCTCCTCGTTGCCCGGGAAGAACGGCTCGGCCCGCGTGGGGATGGTGTTGACGTAGTCCGTGCTGCGCATCTCGGGCACGGCCACGCGCTTCTCGCGGGCCCGTTCGATCAGGCGCAGCATGAGGTAGCGGGCCCGCTCCCGGCCGCGCTCGTCCACTGCGGCGTCGAGGGAGTCGAGCCACTCCTGGGTTTCCTCGGGGTCGAAGTCAGGAACCTGACTCGGAAGGCCGCCAATGATGATCGGGTTGCGATCGGATCCGGAAGCCACGATGGTCCTTACCTGTCAGAGGGGCTGTGGGGCTGTGGGGCATGTACGGCAGGCTGGTGTCCCGTTCGTTCTCCCGTACCTGCACCGCCCCCATCGTGTACCTAGGCGCCGCAAACGTCATCTCTACCCCGAGGTAACCGGCACCTGTCCGAGTCTCGTACCCTTGGATGGTTCTCAAATACGCAAACGGGGCACATAGGTGTGGTGCACGTCACCTACCGTTCCGATCGCGTGCCTGGAGTTGCGGCGACACCGCCAGGATCGTCACCGTTTCGGCGGTCCGAACCGCCGGGTACTTGCGCGATCCGTCCCGCCCGTGTGGACTACGGCCAATGCTTCGCGCACGCGCGTGGCTGAGTTATTCCCGAAACATGATCAGGAGGCAACCCGTGAGCGCGACCGCGGACCACGCGGAGGAGCGGACGAGCCCTGCCGTCAGGCTGGGGTTCCAGCCCGAGCAGGTGGTCCAGGAGATCGGCTACGACGACGACGTCGATCAGGAGCTCCGCGAGTCCATCGAGGAAGTCATCGGCAGCGACCTGGTGGATGAGGACTACGACGACGTTGCCGACGCCGTGGTGCTCTGGTTCCGCGACGATGACGGCGACCTGACGGATGCGCTGGTGGACGCCACCACGTACATCGAAGAAGGCGGCTCGATCCTCCTCCTGACGCCGAAGACCGGCCGGACGGGATACGTGGAACCGAGCGACATCTCCGAAGCCGCGACGACGGCGGGCCTGTCGGCCAGCAAGAGCGTCAGCGTGGGCAAGGACTGGAGCGGCAGCCGGCTGGTGACGCCCAAGGCCGCCAAGTCCAAGAAGTGACCTCGTCCCCCGAAGTGACCTCGTCGAGGTAGCGGAGATCCGCGACGACCTCTCGACCCCCGTGGACGGGCCGATTCCCATCGGCCCGTCCACCGGTGCGTGGGGGCCGCTGCGTAGGGTGGTTCCCGGCGTTCCGGGCGGGTTCTCACCCGAATGCCGCAACCGGCTCCGGCGAAGCCCCAGGAAAGGGTTCCAGACGATGGCGATCCAGGTCGGCGACAAGGCCCCCGACTTCGAACTCAAGGACAACCACGGCCGTTCCGTGAAGCTGTCCGACTTCCGCGGCAGCAAGAACGTCGTCCTGCTCTTCTACCCCTTCGCCTTCACCGGTGTGTGCACCGGCGAACTGTGCGAGGTGCGCGACAACCTGCCGAAGTTCTCCGAGCGCGACACGCAGGTGCTCGCCGTCTCCAACGACTCCATCCACACCCTGCGCGTCTTCGCCGAGCAGGAAGGCCTGGACTACCCGCTGCTGAGCGACTTCTGGCCGCACGGCGAGGTCTCCCGCGCCTACGAGGTCTTCGCCGAGGACAAGGGCTGCGCGGTGCGCGGCACCTTCGTCATCGACAAGGAGGGCGTCGTGCGCTGGACCGTCGTCAACGCGCTGCCCGACGCCCGCGACCTCGGTGCCTACGTCTCGGCGCTCGACGCGCTCTGATCCCGGTCGCCCCGGCCGCCCCGACCCCATCGAACGCCCCGCACCCGGTGCCGGGCCGGGGCCGGCACCCGGTGATTCTTCGGCTCCAGGGCCTGCGGGGGGCGGGAACCCCTCACTAGGATCGAATCGTTGATCCGATATCCGACGCACGAGGGGCTCCCCGCCCCCGGACACCAATGGAGGACTCGTGGGAGTCAGCCTCAGCAAGGGCGGCAATGTCTCGCTGACCAAGGAGGCCCCGGGCCTGACCGCGGTCATCGTCGGTCTGGGGTGGGACGTGCGCACCACGACCGGCACCGACTTCGACCTGGACGCCAGCGCGCTGCTGCTGAACAGTTCCGGCAAGGTCGCCAGCGACGCCAACTTCGTCTTCTTCAACAACCTCAAGAGCCCCGACGGCTCCGTCGAGCACACCGGCGACAACATCACCGGTGAGGGCGAGGGCGACGACGAGCAGATCAAGGTCAACCTCGCGGGCGTACCGGCCGAGGTCGAGAAGATCGTCTTCCCGGTCTCGATCTACGACGCCGAGAACCGCCAGCAGTCCTTCGGCCAGGTGCGCAACGCGTTCATCCGCGTCGTGAACCAGGCCGGCGAGGCGGAGATCGCGCGGTACGACCTGAGCGAGGACGCCTCGACGGAGACCGCCATGGTCTTCGGCGAGCTGTACCGGCACGGCGCGGAGTGGAAGTTCCGGGCCATCGGCCAGGGCTACGCCTCGGGCCTGCGCGGCATCGCGCAGGACTTCGGCGTCAACGTCTGAGCCGATCCCCTGGGACGCCGTCTCCCGTGACCTGACGGCTTCGTCCGGCGCCGCACCGTTTACGGGCGGCGCCGGACGCGCAGGACAACCGAAGAAGCACGACCAAGGGGAGGACCAGCACATGGGTGTCACGCTCGCCAAGGGAGGAAACGTCTCCCTGTCCAAGGTCGCGCCGAATCTCACTCAGGTGATGGTCGGCCTCGGCTGGGACGCGCGCTCCACGACCGGAGCCCCCTTCGACCTGGACGCCAGCGCGCTGATGTGCACCGGCGGACGGGTCATGGGGGACGAGTGGTTCGTCTTCTACAACCAGCTCACCAGCCCCGACGGCTCGGTGGAGCACACCGGCGACAACCTCACCGGTGAGGGCGACGGTGACGACGAGTCGCTCCTCGTCGACCTCGGCAAGGTGCCCGCCCAGTGCGACAAGATCGTTTTCCCCGTCTCCATCCACCTGGCCGACGAGCGCGGCCAGGCCTTCGGCCAGGTCAGCAACGCCTTCATCCGCGTCGTCAACCAGGCCGACGGCCAGGAGCTCGCGCGGTACGACCTCAGCGAGGACGCCTCCACCGAAACGGCCATGATCTTCGGCGAGCTCTACCGGTACCAGGGCGAATGGAAGTTCCGTGCGGTGGGTCAGGGGTACGCGTCAGGACTTCGGGGCATCGCTCTAGACTTCGGAGTCAACGTTTCGTAAAGCCGCGTACGGCGCGGGGGAAACCCACCCCCAGGTTTCGCTTGGGGGGACCGGGGCCCAGAGACAGGATTGGGTAACCAGTGGTTCTGAAAACCTTCGGGTGGTCGTTCGCGGTCACCGCGCTCGGCCTCGTCGCAGCGGTGTTCTACGGGGGGTGGACCGCTTTCGGTGTCGTGGCGATCCTGTCCATCCTCGAGATCTCGCTGTCCTTCGACAACGCAGTCGTCAACGCCGGAATCCTGAAGAAGATGAACGCCTTCTGGCAGCGCATCTTCCTCACCATCGGCATCCTGATCGCCGTCTTCGGCATGCGGCTGGTCTTCCCCGTCGTCATCGTCGCGATCAGCGCCCAGCTCGGTCCGATCGAGGCCGTCGACCTCGCCCTCACCGACAAGGACCGCTACCAGGAACTGGTCACCGACGCGCACCCCGCGATCGCGGCCTTCGGCGGCATGTTCCTGCTCATGATCTTCCTGGACTTCATCTTCGAGGATCGGGACATCAAGTGGCTCGGCTGGCTGGAGCGCCCGCTGGCCAAGCTGGGCAAGGTCGACATGCTGTCGGTCTGCATCGCCCTGATCGTCCTGCTGGTCTCGGCCATGACCTTCGCCACCCACGCACACCAGCACGGCGGCACACACGTCGACAAGGCCGAGACCGTCCTGCTCTCCGGCATCGGCGGCCTGATCACCTACATGATCGTGGGCGGTCTCTCCGGCTACTTCGAGGGCAAGCTCGAGGAGGAGGAGGAACGCGAGCACGAGGAGGAGGAAGAGGCCAAGCGCACCGGGAAGAAGAAGTCCCCGGTCCTCCTGGCCGGCCAGGCCGCCTTCTTCATGTTCCTCTACCTCGAGGTCCTGGACGCCTCCTTCTCCTTCGACGGCGTGATCGGTGCCTTCGCCGTCACCAACGACATCGTGCTGATGGCACTCGGCCTCGGCATCGGCGCCATGTACGTCCGGTCGCTCACCGTCTACCTGGTCCGCCAGGGCACCCTCGACGACTACGTCTACCTGGAGCACGGCGCGCACTACGCGATCGGCGCCCTCGCCGTACTCCTGCTCGTCACCATCCAGTACGAGATCCACGAGGTCATCACCGGCCTCGTCGGCGTCATCCTGATCGCCTGGTCCTTCTGGTCCTCCGTGCGCCGCAACCGGGCGTTGGCGGCGGCAGGGGGAGACGCGGGCTCGGACGACAAGACCGAGGTCTCGTCCGGAGTGTGATCAGCTTCCCGGTGAGGAACGCTCTGAGCGGGGCGGTCGTCGAGGACGAGTCCTCGGCGCCGTCCCGCCGGTCGTTTCCGGGGGGACTGTGCGGTCAGACGTTTTTCGGGCGTGGAACTTGGGGGCGGTAATGGGCTTCTTCGACGGACTCCGGCCGGGTCGGGCCGCCGACTTCGACTCGGGCAGTGCGGCGAGCAACGCGATAGAGCTGACCAAACGGCACAGCCAGGTCTCGCTCACCAAGCAGGGCGCCGCCACCGGGCACCTGCGCGTCAACCTGGCCTGGCGGATGCGCACCTCCGACTTCGGCGGCTCCCCGCGGGAGAGCCTGCTGCGCCACCCCCTGAAGGCGCTGCGCCCGCCGGAGGTCATGGGGCACAGCCAGAGCATGGTCAACGTCGACCTGGACCTGGGCTGCCTGTACGAGCTGGCGGACGGGACCAAGGGCGTCGTCCAGCCGCTCGGCGGCCTGCTCGGCGAGATCAACGCGGCGCCGTACGTGAAGCTGAGCGGTGACGACCGGTTCGGGTCGGGGTCCGGCGAGACGATGTATGTCAACCTGGACCACCGGGACGACATCAAGCGGCTGCTGGTGTTCGTCTACATCTACGACCAGACGCCGGCCTTCGACCGCACGCACGCGGTCGTCACGCTCTACCCGAGCAACGGGCCGCGCATCGAGGTGGGCCTCGACGAGCGTCACCCCCAGGCCCGCTCGTGCGCGGTGGTGATGATCGAGAACGTGAAGGGGGAGCTGACGGTCCGGCGCGAGGTGAGGTTCGTGTACGGGTTCCAGGGCGAGCTGGACCGGTTGTACGGATGGGGACTGCAGTGGGGGCGGGGCTACAAGACGAAGGCGGAGCGCTGACTTCCGGCCGCCCCGGCTGCCCCTGCCACCCCGGCCGCGCGCGGTGCGCGCAGCGCCCTCGCCGCCCCCGCGGTCCGCGCCGCCCTCACCGCCCGATGAACTGTGGGCCCTGCGGCGGCATGCGGAACTCCGCGGCGGGGGCCGCCCCGGCCGGCTGGGCGTCCGGGTAGCCGTAGCCGTACGTCGGCAGGGAGGCCGGGTAGCCGTAGGCCGCGGCGGGCTGCTGCGGGACGGCCGTCGTGGGCTGCTCGGGCGGCAGCGGCTGGGAGGCACTGGGCGTGGAGCCCGGCTCGGCGTCGGCGGCGGCCTCCTCCGACTCGTCCACGGAGATGCCGAAGTCCGTGGCGAGGCCCTTGAGGCCGTTGGAGTAGCCCTCGCCGAGCGCCCGGAACTTCCACCCCTCCCCGCGGCGGTACAGCTCGCCGCAGATCAGCGCGGTCTCCTCGCCGGTCTCGGGACGGATGTCGAAGGTGGCCAGCGGCTCACCCTCGGCGGCCGTGTCGTACAGCAGGATGCTGAGGGCCCGTACGCGGTCGAAGGCGACGCCGTCCGCCGAAGCGACCAGCAGAATCTGGCTGACGTCGGACTCGACACCGGCCAGATCCGTCTGGATGGTGTCGGTGAGACCCTCGGCGCCCTGCTTCTTGCCGAGCCGCCAGACCTTCCCGGAGGGGTGCCGGGGCTGGTTGTAGAAGACGAAGTCCTCGTCGGATCGCACGCGGCCCTCGGGGCCGAGGAGCAGCGCGGAGGCGTCGACGTCCGGGACCCCCTGCCCGGGTGTCCAGCGCAGCACGGCCCGCACCGTGGTGGTCTTCAGCGGGACGTTCGACCCTTTCAGCATCGCGTGCGTCATGCGCTCATCCTGCCCTCTCGGTTCTGCTCACGACAATGCGGGTACACGGCAACCGGTGGTCCGTAGCGGACGAAGCCGGGCCGTGCCGGGTTGTGTCGCTCTGCGTTACCTGAAGTTCATGACCGGCGGGAACCCACGACACGGGTCTCTACGTACTATTACCGGCCACCTCTTGCCGAATCCACACGCTCGACTTGCACCACGGGGGAGATATATGCGTCATTTCGGGCACCTTGCCCCTGAGGTGCGGCAGCGCCTGTTCCACCGGGAGCCGTGCGCGTTCGACGCGGACTCGCCGGCCCGGACGCTGTCCGCCGCCCTCGGGGCCACGCTCTACAGCCCGGCCACCCGGCCCCGGCTGGCCGAGGACATCCTGAAGCAGACCGGGCGTGGCGTGGTGTCCATGGTGCTCTGCCTGGAGGACTCCATCGGTGACGAGGACGTGGCACGGGGCGAGGAGAACCTCGTCCGCCAGTTCGCCGACCTGGCCGCCCGCCCCGGCGTGGAGCCGCCGCTGCTGTTCATCCGCGTCCGCACCCCCGAGCAGATCCCGGACCTGGTCCGGCGCCTCGGCCCGGCCGTCCGGCTGCTCAGCGGGTTCGTGTTCCCCAAGTTCACCGAGGAGCGCGGCATCCCCTTCCTGGAGGCCCTGGCCGCCGCCGAGCTGGCGAGCGGCCGGCGGCTGTTCGGCATGCCCGTCCTGGAGACGCCCGAGCTGATGTACCGCGAGTCGCGGGTGGACGCCCTGGAGGGCATCGCCCGCGCCGTCGAGAAGTACCGCAGCCGCGTCCTCGCGCTGCGTCTCGGCGTCACCGACTTCTGCTCCTCCTACGGTCTGCGCCGGGCGCCCGACATGACCGCCTACGACGTCCAGATCGTCGCCTCCGTGATCGCCGACGTGGTGAACATGCTGGGGCGGGCGGACGGCACCGGGTTCACGGTGACCGGGCCGGTGTGGGAGTACTTCCGCGTCCCCGAGCGCATGTTCAAGCCGATGCTGCGGCACAGCCCCTTCCTGGAGGGACAGGCCGTCGAGCTGCGTGAGAAACTGATCGAACACGCGATGGACGGACTGCTGCGCGAGATCTCCCTCGACCACGCCAACGGTCTGCTGGGCAAGACCTGCATCCACCCCTCGCACGTACCGGCGGTGCACGCGCTGTCCGTGGTCAGCCACGAGGAGTACAGCGACGCGGCCGACATCCTGCGGCCGGAGCGCGGTGGCGGGGGCGTGATGAGGTCGGCGTACACGAACAAGATGAACGAGGTGAAGCCGCACCGGGCCTGGGCCGAGCGGACGATGCTGCGCGCCGAGGTCTTCGGCGTCGCGCGCGAGGACGTCAGCTTCGTCGACCTGCTCACCGCGGGCATACCCGGCTGAACCTCGCCCCACCTCCTCACGACATAGGGACGCATGAACAACGCAGTGAACAACGGGGTCTGGTCCGGGAGCTGGGTCGCCGAGCGGCTCGGCGTCCACCTGGTGGGCGACGACCGGCTGACCGATCTGCTGGGGCTGGCCCTGCGCCGCAACCCCAAGCGGGCCCACCTGCTCGTCTCCCACGTACTGGGCAAGCACGTCCCCCAGTCGCCGTCGGTGGTGTACGGCCACGGCCTCACCCTGGGCCGCCGGGTGGCGGAGCTGCTCGGCGAGGAGGCCGCCGAGGCCGTCGTCCTCGGGTACGCGGAGACGGCCACCGGTCTCGGGCACTCCGTCGCCGACGGCGTCGGCTCGGCGCCCTACCTGCACTCCACCCGGCGCCCCGTCCCCGGCGTCGTCCCGGCGGGCGGCTTCGAGGAGTCCCACTCGCACGCCACCTCCCACCTGCTGCTGCCGGAGGACCCGGCGCTCCTGGTCGGCGACGGCCCGCTCGTCCTCGTCGACGACGAGTTCTCCACCGGCAACACCGTCCTGAACACCATCCGCGACCTGCACGAGCGCTACCCGCGCCGCCGGTACGTCGTCGTCGCCCTCGTCGACATGCGCTCCCCGGCCGACGCGGGACGCCTGGAGGCCTTCGCCCGCGAGATCGACGCCCGCGTCGACCTGGTGACGGCGGCCTCGGGCACGGTCCATCTCCCGGAAGGGGTGCTGGAGAAGGGCCGGGAACTGGTGGCGCGCCACGAGGCGGACTCCGCGCGGACGCGGGACGGCTCGGCCGGTGGCGTGGGACCGGCCCCCGCCGGCGAGCACCCGGACGACGGCCGCACCCGGCCGCGGCCCGCACGCGTCGATCTGCGCTGGCCCCGCGGCCTCCCCGACGGCGGCCGCCACGGCTTCACCCCGCAGCACCGCGCCCGGCTCGAGGACGCCCTGCCCGCGATGGCGGCACGGCTCGCCGAGGCCCTTCCCGAGGGCGCGCGCCGCGTGCACGTCCTCGGCTTCGAGGAGCTGATGTACGCGCCGCTGCGGCTGGCCCGCGAGCTGGAGCAGGTCACGGCCGCCGAGGTGCGCTTCTCCACCACCACCCGCTCACCCGTCCTCGCGGTCGACGACCCCGGTTACGCGATACGCAGCCGGATCGTCTTCCCCGCGCACGACGATCCGGCCGACGGCCCCGGCGAGCGCTACGCCTACAACGTCGCGGGCGCCGGCTTCGACGCCGTGGTCGCCGTCGTCGACTCCGTCGCCGACACCCCGGCGCTGCACGCACCCGGCGGTCTCCTCGACCGGCTCGCCGCGCACAGCCCGCACGTCGTCCTCGCGGTCGTGCCCAGTTACGTCCCCGAGCCGCTGTACGTACCCGAAAGGCCCGCCATGCTGCCCGACCCCCTTCGTGGTCCCGCCTTCTCCTCGTACGCGCCCGAGGAGGTCGGCTGGCTGCTCCAGGACCTCTCCGACGTGACGCTGGAGGCGCCGACCGAGGAGCGCGAGGAGGCCATCCAGAGCGGCGGCGCGCACTACGCGGAGTCGCTGCCGGTGGAGTACCAGCCCAGCGAGCAGTACCAGGCGCTGTTCCACACGGCCCTGGAGGCGTCCGCGGCCCGGCTGGCGCAGGCGGTCGGCGCGGTGACGGAACTGGTGATCGCCGAGCGCTCCCCCCGCCCGGTGCTCGTCTCCCTGGCCCGCGCCGGCACCCCGGTGGGCGTGCTGATGCGCCGCTGGGCGCAGTACCGGCACGGCCTGGAGCTGCCGCACTACGCGGTGTCCATCGTCCGCGGCCGGGGCATCGACGCCAACGCGCTGCGCTGGCTGGCCGAGCACCACGACCCGGCGGACGTCGTCTTCGTCGACGGCTGGACCGGCAAGGGCGCGATCACCCGAGAACTGGCGGTGGCCATCGAGGAGTTCGAGGCGGCCGGCGGCGCGGCCGGCTTCGACCCGGAGATCGCGGTGCTGGCCGACCCGGGCTCCTGCGTACGGACGTACGGCACCCGGGACGACTTCCTGATCCCGTCCGCCTGCCTCAACTCCACCGTGTCCGGCCTGATATCGCGGACCGTGCTGCGCGCCGACCTGGTCGGACCGGACGACTTCCACGGCGCGAAGTTCTACCGCGAGCTGGCCGGTACGGACGTGTCGCGCGCCTTCCTGGACGCCGTCTCGGCCCGCTTCCCGGAGGTCGCGGACGCCGTGGACGGGGCGGTCAAGGAGCTGCTCGCCGCCGACCGGGCGCCGACCTGGGAGGGCTGGGCGGCGGTCGAGCGCATCAGCGAGGAGTACGGCATCCACGACGTGAACCTGGTCAAGCCGGGCGTCGGCGAGACCACCCGGGTGCTGCTGCGCCGGGTGCCGTGGAAGATCCTGGCGCGGGCCGGGGCGAGCGCCGACCTGGACCACGTCCGGCTCCTCGCCGACCAGCGCGGGGTCCCGGTGGAGGAGGTCGGCGACCTGCCGTACTCCTGCGTGGGGCTGATCCACCCGCAGTACACGCGCGGCGCGACCGGTGCCGACGGCAAGGCGGTGACCCTCTGATGCCGGTGCTGGTGGCGAGCGACCTCGACCGTACGCTCATCTACTCCGCGGCGGCCCTCGCGCTGACCATGCCCGACCCGCGGGCGCCCCGGCTGCTGTGCGTGGAGGTGCACGAGAGCCGTCCGCTGTCGTACCTGACGGAGACGGCGGCGCAGCTGCTGACCGATCTCGGGGACGCGGCGGTGTTCGTGCCGACGACCACCCGGACCCGCAAGCAGTACCAGCGCATCAACCTGCCCGGCCCGCCCCCGAAGTACGCGATCTGCGCCAACGGCGGGCACCTGCTGGTCGACGGGGTGTCCGACCCGGACTGGCAGGCCGTGGTGAACGCGCGGCTGGCCGACGAGTGCGCGCCGCTCGCGGAGGTGCAGGCGCACCTCGCGGCCTTCGCCGACCCGCTCTGGCTGCGCAAGGAGCGCATCGCCGAGGACCTGTTCGCCTACCTGGTGGTGGAGCGCGAGCTGCTGCCCGAGGAGTGGGTGAAGGAGCTGGCGGCCTGGGCGGAGAACCGCGGCTGGACCGTGTCGCTCCAGGGCCGCAAGATCTACGCCGTGCCCAAGCCGCTGACCAAGAGCGCGGCCGTGCGCGAGGTGGCCCGGCGCACCGGCGCCGAGCTGACGCTGGCGGCCGGCGACTCCCTGCTCGACGCCGATCTGCTGCTGGTGTCGGACCGGGGCTGGCGCCCCGGTCACGGCGAGCTGCACGAGGCGGCCTGGACGGCACCGCAGGTCACGGCGCTGCCCGAGCGCGGGGTGCTGGCGGGGGAGCGGATCCTGCGGGAGTTCCTGAAGGGCGTCCGCGAGAAGTAGGGCCTGTCGCCCGGATCAGGTCGCAGGGCGGCGGCAGGCCCTGGGTGTCAGCCGCAGCAGCCCCCGCCGCAGCAGCCGCCCCCGCCGCCCGCCTTGGGTGCGGGGGCGGAGACCGTGCCGCCGACGGCTACGGTGGACAGGAGCTTGACCGTGTCGTCGTGACCGGCGGGGCAGTCGGCGGGCGCGGCGGACTCCGCCATGGGACGGCTCAGTTCGAAGGTGTTGCCGCAGGTCCGGCAGCGGTACTCGTAGCGAGGCATGCGGACAGATTAATCCCTCTATGTGAGCAACCGGCTCCCGCTGTTTCGGCGGGGTTCACTTCTGTCGATTTCTTATGTGGAGAAGTTGCGAAGGGCGCTGGTAATTTGAGGGCGCCGCGATGAACCGCGAGGTTGGGGGATTCAGGGTTTGCTGCCGCCGCGACGGCAACCATGTCAGACCCTCGTACGTCTGTACGTCTGCCTACGCGAGCAATACCTAGTGCGGAGGGAGACATCGTGACCCAGGCGGGGCAGGGGGAGGAGCCCCAGGAGCCGGCCGACGCCACCATGCAGTTGAAGGTTCCCGCCTCTTTCAGGGCGGACGAGACCATGCAACTGCGGGTGCCTCCGGAGGGCATACCGGGCAGTGCGGACGGGCCGGTCATACCGGACCCATCCGGCAATTCCTCCATATCGGGAGACCGGCGGAAGGGCAGAAAAGCCCCCCGCCCCTCCGCGCGTTCCCGGTTCACCGCCGCCGTCGGCCCCCGGCTGGCCCCCCTCGTCGCCTTCCTCGCCCCGTACGTGACGCGCCTGGCGGCCTTCCTCGCCCCGTACGCGCGCCGGATGCGCCCGCAGTACCCGCGGCCCGGCCGCACCGACTGGCGCCGCTGGATACCCTCCTGGCGGCAGTCACTCGGAGGCGTCCTCGCCTCCCTGGGCCTGAGCACCCTCTTCCTGGCCGTCGCCTACGCCGCCACCGACGTCCCGGACAACCTCAACACCTACGCCACCCAGCAGGACAACGTGTACTTCTGGGCCGACGGGACCCCCATGGCCCGCACCGGCTGGGTGCAGCGGCAGGCGATGCCGCTGAAGGACATCCCCGAGGACGTCCGCTGGGCGGTCCTCGCCGCCGAGAACGAGAGCTTCTACAGCGACCCCGGCATCTCCTTCAAGGGCATCAGCCGCGCCGTCTTCCGCACCTTCGGCCAGGGCGACACCCAGGGCGGCTCCACGATCACCCAGCAGTACGTCAAGAACGTCTACCTCAACCAGGACCAGACGGTCCGGCGCAAGTTCACCGAAGCGATGATCGCCCTCAAGCTCGACAACCAGATGAGCAAGGACGAGATCCTCGAGGGCTACCTCAACACCAGCTGGTTCGGCCGCGGCACCTACGGCATCCAGCGCGCCGCCCAGGCCTACTACGGCAAGGACGTCAGCGAGCTGAACGCCAGCGAGGCGGCCTTCCTCGCCGCCCTGCTCAAGGGCGCCGGACTCTACGACCCCACCCTGAGCAGCGCCAACCGCGCCCGTGCCACGGAACGCTGGACGTGGACCCTGGACCGGATGGTCGCCATCGGCAAACTCTCCAGGGCCGAGCGGGCCGGCTACACGAAATTCCCCGAGCCGCTCAAGAGCAATCCGCTGTACGACACCGGTGAACAGAGCGACTACCTCGTCGAACTCGCCTCCCAGTACGCCAAGAAGTCCGCGAAGATCAGCGACAAGGACTTCGACCTGGGCGGCTACCAGATCTACACGACCTTCGACAAGGACCGCGAGACCCAGCTCACGGACGCCGTCACCAAGGCCCGCGAAAAGACCCTGAAGGAAGACCCGAAGAACGCCAGGACCGCCCACTACGGCGCCGCCTCGGTGGCCGCCGACGGACGGATCCTCGCCGTCTACGGCGGCCCCGACCACCGTACCCAGGGCTACAACGAGTCCAACGCCACCACCGTCCCGGCCGGCTCCGCCTTCCTGCCCTTCGTCTACGCCGCCGGCCTGGAGCACGGCGTCCACAAGGCGCGGGACGGCGAGGCCACCCCGGTCACCGGGGAGTCCGTCTACGACGGCGACGACGACGTGCCGGTGACCACGCCGGAGGGGCCGTACTGGGACCGCAGCGGCAAGAAGGTCGCCGCCAGCAACGACGGAGACAAGTCCTACGGACAGATCTCCCTGCACCGGGCGCTGGCCCTGTCGGTGAACACGCCGTTCATGCAGCTCGGCATGGACACCGGCCTGGACAAGGTGCGCGACACCGCGAAGGCGGCCGGACTGCTGCCCTCCAGCCTCGGAGCCCAGGTGCCCGCACTGTCCCAGGGCAGCTCCACCCCCAGCGCCATCCGCATGGCCAGCGGCTACTCCACCTTCGCCGCGGCCGGCAAGCACACCGAGCCGTACTCCGTGCGGCAGGTCACCCACAACGGCACCAAGGTCCCGCTGGCCCTCCCCAGGCCGGCCCGCGCGATCGGCGCCGACACGGCCGAGGAGGTCACCTCCGCCCTCACCGACGCCTTCCGCACCGCCCACCCCGGCGCGGCACCCGAGGGCGCCCAGGTGGCCGGGAAGGCCGGGACCACCCAGGACGACAAGGCCGCCTGGTACGTCGGCACCCACAAGGCCGTCTCCACCGCGGTCGTCGTCTACCGCATCGACCTGGCGAAGAGTCTCGAACCGCTGCCGCTGAAGGGCATCGACGGCACAGCGGACGACAGCGTCCCCTACGGCATCTGGTCCAGAGCCATGAGCCCGCTCGGCTGACCCCAGGCCGCACCGCAGTCCCCGAACCCCTCGAGAATGAGCCGCACATGACGCCACCGTCGGGCCGCCGCCGCAAGGCCCGGGCAACGAACCGCCCCGCCGCCGCCCACCCGGGCTTCCTGAGCCTGGCGGCCTTCCTCGTCGTCGCCTCGCTGGTGGCGGGCTACCTGGTGCTCAGCCGCACGGACAACACCGCGCCGACCGCCTCCGCCGGCAAGGGGGGCAAGGCGACGGCGTCGCCGGGCGAGGAGCCGGAGTGGGACGGCAAGACCAAGGTCCTCGGGGACGGCTCCACCTCGTACACCGGCCCGCAGAAGGGCGGCCTCAAGCCCCTCCCCCTCAAGCCCGGTGAGAAACCGCCCCAGTTCGTCGTCTTCTCCTGGGACGGCGCCCTGGCCGGCGACGACGGGCTGTTCACCCACTACCGGGAGATGGCGCGGGAGTACGACGCGCACATGACCTTCTTCCTCACGGGCATCTACCTGCTGCCCAAGAGCAAGGCCGACCTCTACAGCCCGCCGCAGCACCCCAAGGGGTCCGCGGCGATCAGCTTCCCCACCGACGAGCACGTCCGCACCACCCTGGAGGACCTCGCCAAGGCCTGGGAAGAGGGGAACGAGATAGGAACCCACTTCAACGGCCACTTCTGCGGCGCCAAGGGCGGCGGCGACTGGAGCGTCGAGGAGTGGAAGAGCGAGATCGACCAGTTCTTCGGCTTCGCCGAGAAGTGGAAGACGAACACCGGCTACACCGACATGGACCCGCTGCCCTTCGACATCAGGAAGGCGGTGGTGGGCGGCCGCGCCCCCTGCCTGGAGGGCCAGGCCAACCTGCTGAAGGCCGCCAAGAGCTACGGCTGGCGCTACGACGCCAGCTCGGCCGGCGACTTCCAGATCTGGCCCACGAAGAAGAACGGCATCTGGGACTTCCCGCTCCAGATGCTCCCCTACGAGGGCGGCAAGTACCAGGGCCTGTCCATGGACTTCAACTTCCTCTACAACCAGTCCGAGGGCGAGACCGAGGGCGACCCGGCCAAGTACCCGCAGTGGCAGCAGGAGACCCTCGACACCTACATGGCCGGCTTCAACCGCGTGTACTACGGCAGCCGGGCCCCGCTGTTCATCGGCAACCACTTCGAGGAGTGGAACGGCGGCATCTACATGAAGGCCGTCGACGAGGTCATCAGGACCGTGTGCGTGAAGAAGGACGTCAAGTGCGTGTCCTTCAAGGAACTGGCCGACTGGATGGACGTGCAGACGCCCGCCACCCTGGAGCGGCTGCGCACCCTCGACCCCGCCCAGTCGCCGGACTGGTCGACCGTCGTCCAGTAACCGGGTTGACACGGGGCGGCGTTGTGCAGTGACGGTCCTATAACTCCCGTGCCCGGACTGCCGCCCCCTCTTCACACGAGCCACACACGGCATGCAAAGATGCGCTACCCCGGCATCCAGCCGCCGGGGCAAGAGGGGAAGCATCAGTGAAGTCAAGGAAATTGAGCCGTACGCGGCGCCGCGCCGCGATACTCGGGGCGGCCGCCACCTCCGTCGTCGCAGGAGTGGCCCTGCTGCCCAACTGGAGCGCCGGCGCAGCGGTCGTCGACGATCCCAAGGTGGACGCCAGGACCAAGGCCACCTTCCAGCGCCTCGCCGACGCGGTCTTCACCGACCGCACCGAAGCCCTGGTCGACGGCAAGCGGGACAAGCACGGAAAGCCGCTGACCGACGGCTTCTCCGGTGACGTCAAGCTGTCCTCGAAGCAGAACCGTGCCGAGGACGCCGCGCTGTCCTCGCTGGACCAGCGCAAGGAGCGGCTCGCCCAGCTCGGCGAGAAGTACAGCAAGGGCAGCACCACCGTCACCCTGGACGCCACGAACGTGAAGGGCCGCAAGGCCAAGGTCGCGGTCACCGAGACCACGACCCTCACCTACGAGAAGGTCCGCGGCGACGAGCCGAAGGCCACCGGGTTCCAGGCACACCACGAGCTGACGTTCACAGCCGACCGGCACGGCGACTGGCAGCTCACCGGCATCCGCGACACCGACGAGG
This sequence comes from Streptomyces sp. NPDC048734, assembly GCF_043198675.1. NCBI lineage: Bacteria > Bacillati > Actinomycetota > Actinomycetes > Kitasatosporales > Streptomycetaceae > Streptomyces > Streptomyces sp. NPDC048734. Next base: position 733,736 of record NZ_JBICUZ010000001.1, read on the forward strand.
GCCTCGCGGTGAACCAGACCGCCAAGCCGTCCGTCGCGCCGATGGTGGCCACCACCACCAGCACCACGCCGTCGGCCCCCAAGGCGTCGACCTCCTACCCCGGCCCGGCGAACGCGAAGAACTTCACCGCCAGCGGCCTCGACTACAAGGCCATGGCCGCCTACGCCAAGCAGTACTGGTCGAACTACAACCCCGCCTACCCGAACTACAACGGGCAGGGCGCGGGCGGGGACTGCACCAACTTCGTCAGCCAGGCCCTGAAGGCCGGCGGCTGGAAGCACGTGCCCGGCTACGTGTACGACTACACCCGGTGGTTCGGCAACGCCGACATCCAGTCGCACTCGTTCGTCGGCGTCAACGAGTGGTCCTGGTTCGCCCAGAACTCCAAGCGGACGACCCCCCTCGCCAACGTCTACCAGATGGACGTCGGCGACGTCCTCCAGGTCGACTTCGACAAGGACGGCTCCAAGGACCACACCATGATCGTCACGTCCCGCAGCCGGGGCGTGCCGTACGTGACGTACCACTCCACCAACACCTACAGCAGGTCGGTGGCGAGCATCGTCGCGTCGTACCCGACCGCCGCGTACTACGCCTACCGCACCTGACGGGTGCGGCACCCGGTCAGGTCCCCGACGGGCCCTGACCGGGCCGGGACGTCCGCGGGGACGCCTCCCGGGACGTGATCCGGGGCGCTCCCGGGTGCCCCGCCGGGAACTGCTCCCGCCGCTCCTGGTGGCGATCCCGGTCCTCCGCCAGGTCGGGGTGACGGGCCCGCCAGTACGGGTTGTCGTGCGGCAGGGCCGAGCCGACCCTGCCGTACATCCCGAACACCAGCAGCAGGATGCCGATCACGAAGCTGAGCATGCAGTTCTGGATCTCGAACGCCAGGAAGTTGTAGTCCGTCTCCAGCAGCCCCATGTTCAGGAAGCCGCTGGCTATGAACAGCACGCCGAGGACCATGTTCAGCGTGGAGGCGAAGTTCCCGCCGATCACCATCCCGACCAGGAGCAGCAGACCGACGGCGACCGACAGCCAGCTGAGCGCGCCGTTGGTGTTCAGGCTCCAGACGGTGTCACCGCCGGTGTCGAAGAAGCCGATCCGGTCGATGATGCCGAGGATCCCGAAGGCCAGCAGCCCGAGGCCCATCAGACCGGCGCCGATCCGGTAGACCATGTTCAGACGGTGATCGACGGGCAGGTGGTCGTCCAGCCTGATCCGTCGCCGGGTCTCCGAGTGCGTGAGGTGGGTGGCCATCTCCGCCTCCCTCCGGAAAGCGTTGCGCGAGCCGAGTCGTACGCACCTCCAATATCCGCCCGACGCGCGCCGGCGGCAACGCCGGCGGTGCTGGGCGGGCCGCGCTCAGTGTCCGGCGCCGCGGTCCTCGCGGATCCGGGTCACCACGCCGGACACCGTGTGCCGGACGGCCTCCGTCTCCGTCAGGAAGTGCCAGTAGTCCGGGTGGCGGCCCTCCAGCGTGGCGATCGCCCGCTCCAGCCGGGCCACCGCCTCGTCCAGCGGCCGTGCGTCCCGCGGGTCCGGGGTGTTGCGCCCGGCCATCGCCAGCCGCTGCGCGTCCCGGATCGCGAAGCGGGTCCGCTCGATCTCCTGCCGCGGGTCCTTCTGCACGGCGTTCAGCCTGGTCAGCCGGTCACCGGCGGCCGAGACGGCCTCGTCGGTGGAGTTCAGCAGGGCGCGCGCCGTCGACAGCAGCGCGGTGGCGTCCGGCCAGCGCTGGGCGTCGCGCGCGCTCTGCGCCTCGGCGAGCTTGGCCTCCGCCCGCCGGACGTGCTCCACGGACTGGTCGGGGACGTGCTGGAGGTCCTGCCAGCAAGCCGCCGTGAAACGCCGGCGCAGCTCGCTCAGGATCGGCTCGACCTGCCCCGACCGGGTCGTCAGCGCCTGCGCGCGCGTCCGCAGGGACACCAGCCGGTGGTCGATCTCGGCGGCCTTCTCCGGCAGCCGCTCGGCCTCCGTCCGGACCGCCCGGGCCTCGCGGGAGACCCGCTCGGCGCGCTCCAGGGTGCCCGGCACGCCGTGCTGTCCCGCGCCCTGGTTCAGCTTGGTCAGCTCCGGGGCGAGCGCGGCCAGCCGGGCGGCGAGGTCGTCCGCCTTCAGCCCCGTCTCCCGGACGGCGTCCAGCGCGTTCGACGCGGCCAGCAGGCTCTGGCGGGCCCGCTCCACGGCGGGCGCCAGCCGGGCCAGCTGGGTCTCCGCCTTGCCCAGCAGCGGCCCGAGACCGTCGGTGAAACGGTCCAGCTCGCCCTTGACGCGGACCAGTTCGTCCTTCGCGCGGGCCAGCTCGCCGCGCGCCCGCGTGGCGGCGGAGGCCTCCAGGTCGTCCCGGTCCAGGTCGTGGGCGTCGACGGCCTGGATGTACTGGTGGCTGGCTTCGTCGATGCGCCGGCCGAGGGCCTCGAAGTCGGCCATCGCGCGCCGGGCGGCCGGCGAGGCGTCGACCGCCGTGATCGTCTCGATCGAGATCCGCAGGTCCCGCTGGGCGGTGTCCAGTTCGTAGAACGCGGCCGCCGCGGCGTCCTTCGCGGCCTGGGCCTCCGCCCGCTGGCCCTCCGCCCGTCCGCCGAACCAGCGGCGGGTGCCGCCCCCGGCGAACGCGGCGGGCAGCAGGAGGAGGGCGGCGAGCGGGAGGGCGGCGAGTGCGAGGGCGTCGCCGAGCACCCGCGGACGCGCGTGCGGCACCGACGGCGAGTACGGCTGCGCTGGTGTCGCCGTCACATCCCTCTCCCGTGCTGTGATCCGCCCTGCCCGGTGTCATTCTCCCACCGGTTAATGACGAACACACGGGCCGGTTAGTTCGCGTTCCGCACGGTGACTTTCCCGTCGCCGGTGCGGGCGGACACGACGTGCTCGCTGGAGTCGTCACGCGGCACGGACACGTCGACCGAGCCGTCCCCGGTGTGCGTCGTGACCTTGTAGGCGGCCCGCGGCAGCTCGATCGACACCGACCCGTCGCCGGTGACCGCCTCCACCCGGTCCGGTACGGCCTCCAGACCGAGGCGGACCGAGCCGTCCCGCGTGTGCGCGCTGACACGGCGCGAGGAGACCCGCGCCCGCACCGAACCGTCGCCGGAGCGCAGTTCCAGCGGCCCGCTGGAGTCGGTGACCCGTACCGAGCCGTCGGTCGTGCGGATACTCAGGGCGTCCCGGAAGCCCCGCGCGCGGACGCTGCCGTCGTCGTCCTCGACCTTCACGGCGACCCCGCGCGGCACCTCGACGCGGTGCTTGGCCGAGCAGTCTGCGACCACGCCCGAGCAGTGCATCCGCAGCACCAGCCGGTCGTCCTCCATCGACCAGGTGACCTCCGGCTCGTCGCCGACCACGACCGAGCCGTCGAACCAGCGGGTGACCCGGACCGTGCCCTCGCGGTACTCGTCCGACGCGACGATCTCCAGGGCCGAGTCGTCGGAGTCCACGGTGAGGGTGGCGCCCGCCAGCGCGAAGGTCCGGTGTTCGGGACGGGCGTCGTCCCCGGCGGAGGAACACGCCGTCCCGGTGGCGGCGAGCGCGACGACGGCACCCGCGGCGAGCACCGTACGGACCTGGGCGGTGAAACGGGCCATGATGATCTCCCCCTGGGACGGCCCCCGGGGGCCCGTGTGGATGCCGCTGTTCCCGACCCGTACGACGCTAGACAGCGGCGGTCCGCCGGACGATCCGGCGCACTCCCGGATCCGGGGTGGGGATAACCCCCGGGCGCCGCCCCGCACCCTTCGCCGTCGATACGGGTTTGCGGGGCACGGCCCCGGACAATGTAGGCTGTCGACTCGTCCTGGGTGCGTAGCTCAGGGGTAGAGCGCCTGCCTTACAAGCAGGATGTCGGCGGTTCGAAACCGTCCGCGCCCACCAGGCAGTGGGGGGGGGGGGGCGGGCGGGGGGCGGGGCCCCCGCGCCCCGCCCCCCCGGGCCGCCCCCCCCCCCCCCCCCCCCCCCCCCCCCCGGGGGGGGCGCGGGGGGGGGGGGGGGGCCGGGGCCCCCCCCCCCCACGTCACGGGCGCGCGCCGCACCCCGCCGGTCAGGCCTCCTCGTCGGGCGGGGCCTCGTGGGCGTGCTTGAGGCGCATGCGGGCCTCCACGCGGTCGGCGGCGGCCACCTCCGCCCAGAAGCGGTGGCCGGACACGAACACGGCCAGCTCGTGCTCGCGCCGGCGGAGCTTCTCCACCTCGGCCTGCTCGTCGGCCGTCCAGCCGGGGGAGGCGGGGCGCTCCACCTTGCGCCAGCCGCCGTCGTCGCTGAAGCCGTCCAGCGGCTCGACCGACCAGGGCAGCCGCTTCAGCAGGGCCGACAGCTCGGTGCGGACCTGATGCAGCTCCTCCTGACCGGCGCGCAGGTCGCTGGGAAATTCATAGGTCGTAGCCACACGGCAATGGTACGCCTGTTCGATTTTGAGTCGCGAGTTTCCCAGGGTGGTTCATCCGTTCGAATGAACCAGGGGGCACTGTCGGACCCCTGTCCTACGGTGGCGGCATGGACGTCACCGGTGTGCGGCAGGAGCGGCAAGTGCGGTTGGTTCCTTGGGCGGAGGGCGACCTCTGGCTGCTGGAGCGGAACAACAGCCCGGAGATGACCGGTCATCTGGGCGGCCCCGAGTCGGCGGCGCAACTGATCGCCCGTCACCGGCGTTACCTGGAGCTGGACTCGGGGCGGATGTACCGGGTCGCACTGGCCGGGAGCGGCGAGACCGTCGGGTCGATCGGCTACTGGGAGCGGCCCTGGCAGGGGGAGCCGGTCTGGGAGACGGGATGGGCAGTGCTGCCCGAGTTCCAGGGCCGGGGGCTGGCCGCGCGGGCGGCCCGTGCGGTCGTCGAGGTCGTCCGGCAGGGCGCGCGGGACACCGGTGGGCCCCGGACCCTGCACGCCTTCCCGGCCGTGGACCACCCCGCCTCCAACGGGGTGTGCCGCAGGGCGGGGTTCACCCTGCTCGGCCGGTTCGACTTCGAATACCCGAAGGGGCACTGGATCACGTCCAACGACTGGTACGTCGACCTCGGTCACTGGCCCGCTTCCCGCAACTCCCCCACCAGGCGCGCCGCCACCGGCACCGGCACCCCGTGAAGCTCGGCCGCGCGGAGCAACGCCCCGCCGATCGAGTCCAGTTCCAGGGGGCGGCCGGCCTCCGCGTCGCGCTGCATGGACGACCTGGTGGCCGCCGGGAAGGCGTCGTAGCGGGCGAGTGCCGCCGCCGGGTCGGCGGGGGCGCCGCAGGCGCGGCTCACCGCGGCCGTCTCCGCGACCAGGGCGGTCAGGTCCTCGCGATGACGCGTCCGGACCTCGCCGAGGGGCAGTGCGTGACGGGTCGTCAGGAGGGCGAAGGGGGCGAGGAACGCCATCTTCGCCCAGAGCGCGGCCGTCTCGTCCGGCAGGACCCGGGTCGTCGGGCCGGCCTCCGACAGCGCCCGCGCGAGGCCGTCGAGTCGCGGGCGGGGGACCCGGTCGCCGGTGAGGTCGATCTCCGCGAAGGGGCTGGTGTGCTCGATCACGCCCGCGGCGACGCGCGTGGACTCGACGCGGATGACGGCCGGGGCTACCGACTCCGGACCGTACCGGGCGCGCAGGGACGCCGGGTGCTCGACGCCGTTGAGGAACGGCACGAGAAGGGCGTCGCCGACGGCCGCGGCCGGGACGCGGGCCAGTGCCGCGTCGAGGGCGGTGTGCTTGACGGTGATCAGGACGGCGTCGACGGGAGTGCCGAGTGCGGTGTCCGCCGCGACGGGCGCGGTGAAGTCGCCGAACCGCGCGCTGCGCACCCGTACGCCGTGGGTGCGCAGACGGGTGGCCGTGTCCTCGCCGGCCAGGCAGATCACGCGGTGGCCGGCGCGGGACAGGAGCCCGGCGAGGAGACCGCCGATGCCGCCGGGGCCGAGGATCGCCAGAGTGAGCTTGTTCGTCATGGTGCCGCTGTTCCTCTCGTCGGTCGGCCCCGGACCCGGTGGCCGCCTCGGGGTGATCATGGCAGGAGGCGGGGGAGGGGGGAAGGGGCGACGGATCGGGCCGGGTGGGGCGAGACTGGGGGCATGTGCCGGAGTATCAAGACGCTTCGTCCGCCCGCGCTGCCCGAGGAGGCCACGGAGGACGAGATCAGGGCCGCCGCCCTCCAGTACGTGCGCAAGGTGTCCGGCTTCCGGGCGCCGGCCCCGCACAACCGTGAGGTCTTCGACCGGGCGGTGGAGGCCGTGGCCGGGGCCACGGCGGAACTGCTGGCCGGGCTGGAGGTACGCGGAGCCGCGCCACGCGCGGCCGCGCCGGGCGGGGGCTGACCTCGGGGGTCGACCGCGTCGCGCCGGGCGGTGACCGTGCGGGGTCGGCCGCGCCGCGCCGGGGCCGGGGCCGCGGCGGTGCTGCGGTCGGGACGGGTGGTGACCGTGCGAGGGGCGGCTGCGCCGGGGGCGTGGTGGCCTGCGGCCGGGCGGTGACCGTGCGGGTCGGCCGTGCCGCGCCGGGGCCGGGGCCGCGGCGGTGCTGCGGTCGGGACGGGCGGTGACCGTGCGGGGAGGGCTGTCCCGCCGGGTGCTTCACGTGTCCCGGCGCCGACGGCCGCCTCCCCCTCCCGGCTTCGCCCGGCCGGGAACTCCGGTGCCCGCCCGTGTCGTCGCGGGGGCGGGCGGCCGCGGGACGGCCGGTGCTCCCGGTGCCGGCACGCCGACCCGGCCCGTCCGGGGGTGCCCCTGGGGGAGGTCGAGGGCCGGGCCCCCGGCGGCTACGCCGGCTGCCGGCGCATCAGGTACGCCGCTCCCGAGCCCGCGGCGAACAGGGCCAGGAAGGACACCCCCGCCGCCAGCCAGGTCGCCCCGAGCCAGTGCGCGCCGAAGTAGCCGAGGGCGACGCTGTAGGCGGCCCAGGAGAGACCGGCCAGGGCGGACCAGGGCAGGAAGTCGCGGACGCGGCGCTGTGCGGCGCCCGCGATGAGTGAGACGACGGACCGGCCGGCCGGTGCGAACCTGGCCAGGACGACGAGCGCGCCGCCGCCCTCGGCGATGGCCCGGCCGAGACGTTCCTGCGCGGTGGTCAGCCGCCGGGAACGGGAGATCGCGCGGTCCAGCCGTGCCCCGCCGCGCCGGGCGAGGCGGTAGGCGGCCAGATCGCCGAGGACGGAGGCGGTCGCCGCGGAGAGGATCAGCGCGAGGATGTCGGGCACCTCGTGCGGCAGCCGCCCGGTCGCCGCCCCCGATCCCGCGGCCGCGGCCGTCGCCGCCGTGATGACGAGCACGCCGCTGGGCAGCACCGGCAGGAACACGTCAAGGAGGACCGACAGGGCCACCAACGCGTAGATCCATGGGGCGCCGATCAACGCCCCCACACTCTCGAACACCGCGGAACTCCCCGTCGTCTCCCCCGTGCGGCCGAACCGTGCCGCTGTGTCGCGGGGGAGCGGCAGGTGCGGCCAATGACAGCCATACAGCGTACGCCCGAGGTGTGACAGGAGCTTCACGGGGGGCTCGTGTGTTCACCACGACGTGTTCACACGAGTGCGGTCCGTACGCGCCGCGGGCGCGCTCCCCGCGGGCCGGGGTGCGCGCCCGCCGGCCGGGGTGCGCGCGAGGTCAGGCGGCGACGGTGGCCTGCTCGGTGGCCGACTTCCGGTCCGAGGCCGCGCGCCGGGCGAACAGCCGGTCCACGCCGAGCGCGCCGGAGCCGGTGAACACCAGGAGCAGGAAGGCCCAGCAGAACATGGCGGAGGCCTCGCCGCCGTTCTCCATCGGCCACAGCGCCGTCGGCTGGTGGACGTCGAAGTACGCGTACGCCATCGAGCCCGAGGCGAGGAAGGCGGCGGCCCGGGTGCCGAGGCCGAGCAGCACCAGGCTGCCGCAGACCAGCTGGATCACGGCCGCGTACCAGCCGGGCCAGGTGCCGGCGTCGACGGTGCCGCCGTCGGTGCCGGCCGCTCCGCCGAGGACGCCGAAGAGCGAGGCGGCGCCGTGGCAGGCGAAGAGCAGGCCGACGACGATGCGGAACAGGCCGATCGCGTACGGCTGTGCGCTGTCGAGACGAGCGGACATGTGAGGGGTACTCCTTCGGTGGCGGACGTGCGGCGTGCCGTGGGGCGGGCAGGCCGCGTGGGGACGGCGGTACCGAACGAGTGACCTACGCTAGGCGGACCTCGATGATGCTTGCAAGTTCAACATTTGGCCATGGCTTGGATTCCGCCGGTGGCGCCGTCTCCGGCGCCGCCGCGCGGTGACGGCCGGGCGACCTTTACCGGGAGGTCAGTTCGGACTCCGTCACGAGGGCGAGCCCTTCGCCCTCACGGGCCTGTTCCAGCCGCAGCCGGGCCGAGCGTCCGCGCAGCGTCAGCGTCATCAGCTGGTTGCCGAACCAGGGGCCACCGGTCCTGCGCCAGTCCACGGGCGGCCGCGGCGAGCGCCCGTGCCGCCGGAAGCGGCGCCCGAGCGCGCGGGCGAGGGCGCTCCACCCGAAACGGAAGCCCAGTCTCATCGACCGGGGGATGGAGTTGTGGACCGGGGAGCAGGTGAGTTGCAGCACCCGCGCGTCGGGGGCGTCGCCGGGCCAGCGCGTCTCGGCCACGTAGGCGTGGTGCACGTCCCCGGACAGCACGAGCACGCTCGCCGGCGCCTGCGGTCCCGTGCCCACCTCGGCCAGCAGGCCGGTCAGGTCGGCGAAGGACTCCGGGAACGCCGCCCAGTGCTCCAGGTCCGCCGCCCGCCGCACCTTCTCCCCGAACCGCGCCCAGCGCGGCCCGCGTTCACCCCGGCACAGGGCCGCGTTCCACGCCTCCGCGTCGTGCACCAGGTGCGGCAGCAGCCAGGGCAGCGAGGTGCCGACCAGGAGGTGGTCGTACGACCCCGGCGCGTCCAGGGCCTGTTCGCGCACCCAGGCGGCCTCGCCCGGGTCGAGCATGGAGCGCTCGTCCTCCTTCAGGACCCGGGCGGCCCGTGAGTCCACCATCAACAGCCGCACCCGTCCGAAGTCGCGCCGGTAGCTCCAGCGCACCGAGGCGGGTTCGCTGTCGGCCCGGCGGGCGAAGTCGCGTACGAGGCCGGTGGCGTCGGAGGTGTCCCGGACGGCCGCGTAGAGCGGGTCGGCCGCCAGGGCGGCGGGGGAGAGGTTCCCGAGGTGCTGGTACACCCAGTACGACATCAGGCCGCTCAGGATCCGCTCGTGCCACCAGTCGGTGGCCCGCATGTCGGCCAACCACGCGGCGGAGGTGTTCCAGTCGTCGATGACGTCGTGGTCGTCGAAGATCATGCAGCTGGGCACGGTGGACAGCAGCCAGCGCACCGTCGGGTCGAGCCAGGACTCGTAGTACAGCCAGGTGTACTCCTCGTAGTCGGCCACCTGCCTGCCCGGCGGTTCGTCCGGGTCGCGGCGGGCCGCGATGCGCTCCCCGGTGGCGTCCGAGGTCTCGTCCGCGTAGACCTGGTCGCCGAGCAGCAGCAGGACGTCGGGCCGCTCGCCCTCCGGGTCGGCGGCGATCCGCTCCGCCAGGCTGTCCAGGGCGTCGGGTCCCACCGGGTCGTGCTCGCCGGCCGGGGGCGACGCCCACCGGCAGGACCCGAAGGCCACCGTCACGTCCGCGTCGCCGGCCGGGGTGCGGATGGCCGAGGGCGGGAAGCGCGAGTCGGGGGGCGGCCACGCGCGCGTGTCGTCGAGGAACACCTCGTACGAGGTGGCCGTGCCCGGCGTGAGGCCGGTGACCGGGATCAGGGCGTAGTGGTGGTCCGCCACCCGGAAGGTGCGGGCCGTGCCGCCGGAACCGTCCGCGCACCGCACCTCGGCGGAGCACGGACGGCTCGCCTCGATCCAGACCGTCGCGGACGTGCCGTCGGCGTACCTCAGCAGGGGTCCCAGCCGTAGTTCGGCCACGTGATCGCCTCCTCCGTCGTCCCGTACGGTACGGAACGCCGGAGGAGGACGGGGAGATTTCCGCACGGATTTCCGGATCAGCAGCTCGCGAGGTGGCTGGTGAGGGCGCTCTTCTCGGCGGAGTCCACGGAGAGGCCGTAGTAGTACTTCACCTGGACCCAGGCGCGGACGTACGTGCAGCGGTAGGCCGTGCGCGAGGGCATCCAGGTGGCGGGGTCCTGGTCGCCCTTGGCCTGGTTGACGTTGTCGGTGACCGCGATGAGCTGCGGGCGGGTGAGGTCGTTGGCGAAGGCCTGGCGGCGGGCGGTGGTCCAGCCGTCGGCGCCGGAGTCCCAGGCCTCGGCGAGCGGCACCAGGTGGTCGATGTCGAGGTCGGAGGCGGCGGTCCAGGTGGCGCCGTCGTACACGGAGTACCAGCTGCCGCTGGTGGCGGCGCAGGCGGAGTCCTGGACGACGTTGGTGCCGTCGCGCTTGAGGACGACCTCGCGGGTGTTGCAGGTGCCGGACTGGGTGATCCAGTGCGGGAACAGGTCGCGGTCGTAGCCGGTGCGGTCCTCGGCCGTCACGGTGAGCGAGGCGAGGTAGGTGCGGGCGGTGGCGGCGCTGACCGGGGTGGGGAGGGCGGCGGAGGCGCTCGGGGAGTTGAACAGGGCGACGGAGGCTATCAGTCCGGAGAGCGCCGCGAGTATGCTGACCCGTCGACGCGCGTAGACCTTCGACATGCGTGACATGCGAACTCCCTTGAGGGGTGGGGGTGTTGCGGTGCGAGCGAGGGAATGCTCGCGGGGCCGCGTTGCGGGGAGGTGTGCGCGCGGTAAGAAGTTAGTGACGTGGACATGACACTGCAAGGTGTGTGGCGGGACTTTCGGTCCGGCGGCCCGGCCCCGGGGGCCGGTGCGAGGGTCGCGTACCATGGACGGCGCAGAAGGGGAGTAGCTCTTCGCCGGACCGTCGACATACTGCTCAGCTCGTCTGAGCCGGCGCCCGGAGGCGGACCGTTCCGCGGTCGGCCAGCGAGACCTTCGGCAAGCAGTGCACCTCCGTGCCGTACGGCACGGAGCAGACGTGTGCTGCCGTGCCGAGGCGTCCTGCGCGAAGGAAGCAGCACTCTCGGTGGGGCGGCCCCCGACCGATTGAGGACCCTTGATCAGCCTGACCGTGACGGCGCTCGTCTTCGGCGTCGTCTTCCTCGCCGAACTGCCGGACAAGACCGCCCTCGCCGGCCTCGTCCTCGGCACCCGCTACCGCGCCTCGTACGTCTTCGCCGGTGTCGCCGCGGCCTTCGCGCTGCACGTCACGCTCGCCGTCGCGGCCGGCAGTGTGCTGACCCTGCTGCCGCAGCAGATCCTGCACGTGCTGACCGGCGTGCTGTTCCTGGGCGGCGCGGCCGTGCTGCTCAGGAACAAGCACGAGGACGACGAGGAGATCCGCAAGCCCGAGAACCAGTCCTTCTGGAAGGTCTCGGGGGCCGGCTTCATGCTCATCCTCGTCGCCGAGTTCGGCGACCTGACGCAGATCATGACGGCCAACCTCGCCGCCCGCTACGACGACCCGCTCTCCGTCGGTCTCGGTGCGGTGCTGGCGCTGTGGTCGGTGGCTGGGCTCGGCATCGTCGGCGGAAAGGCCCTGATGAAGCGGGTGCCGCTGAAGCTGATCACCAGGATCGCGGCGGCGCTGATGCTGGGCCTCGGGGTGTGGAGCCTGTGGGAGGCGGCCACCGGCTGAGACCCGCGCGGAGCTGAACGGACGGTGAACCTTCCCGGGGGCGGCTGGCGCGAGGGCCCGACAGTTTTGTACCGTGAGGAAACAAAGTGGCTCCCGCCCGTTCTCCCTGACCGGCGGGCGGGGCCGCCTTGTTCCCCGCGTGCCCGCGCACGTGCCCGTCCGCACTGGGAGTCGCCGATGCCGGCCGCCGTGTCCCCCACCGTCCTGACCGCCCGTGCCCTCCTCCTCGACATGGACGGCACCCTCGTGAACTCCGACGCCGTCGTGGAACGCGTCTGGCGGCGCTGGGCCGAGCGGCACGGGCTCGACGGCGACGAGGTCATGAAGGTCGTCCACGGCCGCCAGGGGCACGCGTCGATGGCCGTCCTGCTGCCTCACCGCCCCATGGAGCAGAACCTCGCCGACAACGCCCGGATGCTCGCGGAGGAGACCGCCGACCTGGACGGCGTCGTCCCCGTCCCCGGCGCCCCCGGCTTCCTCGCCGCCCTGCGCGGCGTCCCGCACGCCCTGGTCACCTCGGCGGACGCCCCCCTGTCGACGGCGCGCATGGCCGCGGCGGGCCTGCCCCTGCCGGAGATCCGCGTCACCGCGGAATCGGTCGGCGCGAGCAAGCCGGACCCCGAGGGTTTCCTGAAGGGCGCGGCCGAGTTGGGCGTGGACCCGGCGCAGTGCGTGGTGTTCGAGGACTCCGGGGCGGGCATCGCGGCGGGGCGCGCCGCGGGCATGCGGGTGGTGGGCGTCGGGCCGCGGGCGGTCGCGCACCGGCCGGACGCGGTGGTGGAGGACCTGACGGGCGTGCGGGTGGAAGCGGCCGGGACCGAGGTGCGGATCCACGTGGGGTGAGGCGGGCGGACCCCCCGGGGCGACCCGCCCCGTGCGGCGGCGCGCGCTCCGGGGGACCGGGGGCGGTGCCCCTCACGGGGCCGACACGGAGAACCGGCGGTCGCGAACCCCGGCGACGCCCGTACTGATGTCCCCGTACCGGCACCCGTGCTGACGCCCCCGCTGAAGCCGGCGCCGGCACCGGAGGCCGCGCGGCCCTGTCCGGCCGCCCGTCGCCGGACGGGTCCTCAGGGTTCCTTCGTCTCCGACTCCAGCCGTGTCCGGGTCGTCGCCCCGTACGTGCCGAGTTCGTCACCCTGGATGCCCCGCGACCACTGGTAGTTGCGCAGGGCGTCCTCGACCCGGTTGCTGAACACCCCGTTCGCCTCGTCGTTGTAGAGGTACACCTGCCGCAGCCGCAGCTGGAGTTCGGTCACCTCCGGTCCCCGGTCCCCGCGGCGCAGGACGGTCGCTTCGTCGCTGCCGCCGTCGGCCCCGTCCCCCGGGGCCAGGGACGGCGTGGCCTGGGTGGCCGACGCGCTCGGGCTCGGCTCGGTGGTGCGGGAGGGTGACGGGGAGGCGCTCGACTCCGTGGCGGAGGGCGACGGGGAGGCGCTCTCGGAGGGCGACGGCGAGGCGCTCGACGCCGAGGGGGACGCGGACCGGCTCGTGGACGGCGACGCCGGGGGCGCGCTGGTCGAGGTGTCGGGAACGGCCGCCCGGACCCCCTCGGGGGCGGCCTGGTCCCGGGCCGGCGGCTCGTAGGAGAACATCCCGCTCGCGAACCCGGCCGCGGCGATCACGGCGACGGCGGCGCCGGTGGACGCGATCAGCAGCGTGCGGCGCCGGCGTCCGCGCGGGGCCCCGTCGTCGTACGGGCCGCCCCCGGTCTCCCCGCCCGCCTCGAACAGGCTCAGGTCGGTGTCGCTGGGCACGGAGCCGGACGGCGCGAGCGGTGTCGGCACCGGAGCCGTGGCGGACGGGGGGACGGCCCGCAGGGGCATCGTCGCGTCGGACACGGCGATCCCGTCGGGCACGGCGGCCGTCGGCAACGGCATCGTCGCGTCACCGGCCGCCGCCTCCCCGGCCTCCGGGCGGGCGTCGGACCCGGCTCCGGCTCCGGTTCCCTGCCCGAGTTCCACGTACGGCCGTATCCGCAGGGGATCGAAGTCCTCCGCCGCCGCCACCTCCGCCTCACGGGTGTCGCGCAGGGCGTCGGAGGCCTGCCGCGCGCAGGCGCAGGACGGGGTGTTGTCCGCCGCCCTGGGCGCACCGCACCGCGGACACGGATGCCCGTGCCGCTGCGGCCGCACCGGTTCCCCCGGTCGCCCCTGCCCGTCCGTCGGATCGTTCACCCGTTCGCCCCTCCCCATCCAAACTCCAAGGATTATGCAGATCCTCCACACAACCGGCTGTCCGCCACCCCCGGAACGGAAGGTTCCGGCAGGACTCGACAGGCCATAACGGGACACAGCGATCACCATGGAGAGGTCCACGCGAGCTGCAGGAGGCATCCATGGCCTTGGACGCGCAGGCCCTGACGGGGGATCCCCGCCAGGAGCACGTGCCCGGCAACGTCCTCGTGTCGATCGGCGCGCTGCTGCTCGGCCTGCTGCTCGCCGCCCTCGACCAGACGATCGTGTCGACGGCGCTGCCCACGATCGTCAGCGACCTGGGCGGCCTGGACCACCTCTCCTGGGTGGTCACGGCCTATCTGCTGGCATCGACCGCCGCGACCCCGCTGTGGGGCAAGCTGGGCGACCAGTACGGGCGCAAGACGCTGTTCCAGATCGCCATCGTGATCTTCCTGATCGGCTCGGCGCTGTGCGGGACGGCGCAGAACATGCCGCAGCTCATCGGCTTCCGCGCGCTGCAGGGCCTGGGCGGCGGCGGACTGATCGTGCTGTCGATGGCGATCGTCGGCGACATCGTCCCGCCCCGTGAACGCGGCCGCTACCAGGGCCTGTTCGGCGCGGTCTTCGGCACGACCAGCGTCCTCGGCCCCCTCCTGGGCGGCCTCTTCACCGAGCACCTGAGCTGGCGCTGGGTCTTCTACGTCAACCTCCCGCTCGGCGTCGTCGCGCTCGGCGTCATCGCGGCCGTCCTGCACATCCCGCGCAGGTCGACCAAGCACGTCATCGACTACCTCGGCACCTTCCTCATCGCCTCGGTCGCCGCCTCCCTGGTGCTGGTGGCCTCCCTGGGCGGCACCACCTGGGCCTGGGGCTCGCCGCAGATCGTCGGACTCGCGGTGCTGGGCGTCGTCCTGGCCGTCGTGTTCGTGGCCGTGGAACGCAGGGCCGCGGAACCCGTCCTGCCGCTCAAACTGTTCCGCATCCGCACCTTCACGCTGTCCGCGGTGATCAGTTTCATCGTCGGCTTCGCGATGTTCGGCGCGATGACCTACCTGCCGACCTTCCTCCAGGTCGTCCAGGGCGTCTCGCCCACCCTGTCCGGCGTGCACATGCTGCCGATGGTGGCCGGTCTGCTGCTGGCGTCGACGGCGTCGGGGCAGATCGTCAGCCGCACCGGCCGCTGGAAGGTGTTCCCGGTCACCGGCACCGCCGTGACGGCCGTCGGGCTGCTCCTGCTGCACCAGCTCGACGAGAACAGCTCCACGGCCGAGATGAGCGCGTTCTTCTTCGTCTTCGGCACGGGGCTCGGTCTGGTGATGCAGGTCCTGGTCCTCATCGTGCAGAACGCCGTCTCCTACGAGGACCTCGGCGTCGCCACCTCCGGCGCGACCTTCTTCCGCTCCATCGGAGCCTCCTTCGGCGTCGCCGTCTTCGGCACGCTCTTCACGACCCGCCTCGGCGACAAGCTCGCCGACGCCTTCCGGGGCGTCGACCTCCCGCCCGCCGTGTCCCTCGACGCGCTGGAGGCCGACCCGCGCGTCATCGCCGACCTGCCGGCCGCACTGCGCCCACCGGTCCTGCACGCCTACGCCTCGTCCATCACGGACGTCTTCCTGTACGCCGCCCCGGTCGCCGTCCTCGGCTTCGTCCTCGCCTGGTTCCTCAAGGAGGACCCGCTGCGCGCCTCGGTCACCGCGCCGGACGTCACGGAGACGCTGGCCAGCAACCCGGTCGAGCGCTCCTCGCACGACGAGGTCTGCCGGGCCCTGTCCGTCCTCGGCACCCGCGAGGGCCGCCGAGAGATCTACCGGACGATCACCGAACGGGCCGGCTACGACCTGCTGCCCGCCACGAGCTGGATGCTGCTGCGGATGAAGCGCCACGGCAGCGTCGAGCCGAGCCGGCTCGCCGAACGCGGCCCCGTCCCGCTGCCCGTGATCCTGGAGGCCGTCCGGCAGATAGAGGAACGCCGGCTCGCCGTGCGCGAGGGCCTCGACCTGGTGCCGACCGACGAGGGCCGCGAGGCCGCCGAACGTCTCTCGCGGGCCCGCGAGGAGTCGCTGGCCGAACTGCTCGGCGACTGGTGGGGCCCGGACCGCCCCACCGACCTGACGCAGCTGGTGAAGGAGCTGAACGACGAACTGTGCGGCTCCGACCGCGAACAGCCGCACGGAGAACGCCCGGTGACCCGCTTCAGCTGAGTCGCCTGCTTCGACCGAGGCGCCCGGTTCAGTTGAGCCGCCTGCTTCGGCCGAGGTGCCCGGCGCCGCCGGGCGCGCAACCGGATACGCGCTGCCGGGACGACGGGGGGTCCCGCCTCTCCCGTCCGTCCGGCGCGCCCGGCACGACACGGATGCCGTTTGTCCGCCGCGGTCCGGGCAACCCGGACTGTGAGCCGGCCCGAGGGGCCGAAACACCGGAAGGCAACCATGTCCACAGGCGTGATCATCGCTCTGATCGTGATCGTGGCGGCCGTCCTCGCCGTCGCGGCCGTCCTGGCCGTACGGGCCCGAGGGTCGTCACATGGAGGACGGGGCCTGAAGCGCCGCTTCGGGCCCGAGTACGACCGGGCCGTGGCTCGGCACGGCGGGGACGTCAAGGCGGCCGAGCGGGAACTCGGCGGTCTGGTGGAGCGTCACGGCGGGCTGCGGGAGCGGCCGTTGGAGCCCGCCGAGCGTGAGCGGTTCGAAGCCCGCTGGGCCGCGGCCCAGGAGCGCTTCGTCGACTCCCCGCGCGAGGCGGTCGCCGAGGCGGACCGGATCCTGTCCGAGGCCGCCGGCGCCCGCGGCTACCCGGACGGCGGACAGTACGACGAGCAGGTCGCCGCGCTCGCCGTGCACCACGCCGACCACGTGCAGGGCTACCGCCACGTGCACCACGTCACCCGCTTCCACCAGGACGGCGGCGCGCGGGGCGGCGAGGCCCCCGGCACCGAGGACCTGCGGGCCGCCATGGTCGAGGCCCGCGCCCTCTTCGACGACCTGGTGGGCGAGGGCCGCCACCGGGCACTGACGACGACCCGGCCCACGGAGGACCGGCGGGCCGCGCGCCACGAGGGCGGCTCCGGGATCCACCTGCCGGGCTTCCACCGGCACCAGACCAAGGAGGGGTGAACAGGCATGGCCGACGTGACTTCCGGCGGCGAGTACCGCCGCGCGGCGCAGGAGCAGGAGCAGCCTCGAGTCGTACCGCTGGGGGAGAGCCAGGGGTACGGCCAGGAGCCGGGACCGGGAACGGAACAGGGGCGGGCGCAGGGACAGGGGCTGGGACAAGGGCGGGGGCAGGGGACGCGGAGCCCGGCGGCCGAGCCCGCCGACCCGGCCGTCAGTCCCTCCGCCAACCCGTCCGTGGACCCGGTCACCGGTGACCGGGACCCGCGGGCCGCCGCGTCCGGCGGCGTTCCGGCCGGGGCCGTCGAGGACAGCGGTGGCTTCGGCACCTCCCGGGGTACCGGCGCCCCTCACGGCACCCACGGCACCTCCCGGGGCACCGGTGCCGCTCATGGCGTCCACGACGCCGACGGCGCCTCGCTGCTCCCGCACGACGAGTGCGACAAGCTCTCCGAGCGGATGCGGCACGCGGTCGCCGGGTTCGTGGACCGGCCCCGTGACGCGGTCGAGGAGGCCGACCAGGTCCTGGAGGAACTCGCCGCCCGCTTCACCGACGCCGTGAACAGCCGCCGCCGCACCCTGCGCGGCTCCTGGCAGCTCGCGGACGGCAAGAAGGGCGCGGCCGCCGAGACCGCCGGGACCGCCGACACCGAGCAGCTGCGGCTGGCCCTGCGGGACTACCGCGAACTGACGGACCGGCTGCTGCACCTGTAGCGGCCGGGACTCCCCGGGGTCCCTCCTCTGGAGCCGGAGGGTCCTTCGTCCGGATCAGGCCGGAGCCCGGCCGGATCCGGACGAAAGACCCTAGCCGTCCCCGGCCGCCGCCCGGCGCTCCCGCCACTGCCGTACGACCTCTTCGACGTCGTACGGCTTCATGCCCAGCGGGGGGCCGGGCGGCGGCTTGAACATCATGTCGCGGAGCTTGACGTTGACATCCGTGACGATCTTCCGGACGGTCCGCTCCGACGGCGCCGCGTACGCCGCGGCCAGGGCGTCCTCCGCCTCCTTGCGCAGGGCCAGCGCGGGAGGCAGGACCGAGAGTCCCTCACGTGCCATCTTGCGCCTGACCCACCACAGTTCGTCGTAGGGGCTCTCGAGCTCCGGGTCCAACGGTCTTCCCGCGCCGGCAAGTTGATCGAACTCACCGCGCCGCTCCGCGTCCTGGATCTGCTTGTCGACCCAGGACTCGAACGGGACGCCGGGTGGCTTTCGCTCGGTCATGCGTCCATTGTGCCGGACGCGGCGGGGCCGGGCGATTTAGTATGCGGCGGCTGTGCACGCACAGTTCGGACGCCGTCGGACAGACATCTCTTGAGGAGCGCACGTGCTCGAACTCACCATGGCCACCGTCTCCGGGACGGAAGAGGGTGCCACGGCCGGCATGCTCATGGCTGACGCGCCCAGCGAGCCGGGCGCCGTGCTGCGGGTGGGGCGGGACAAGTCCGTGTGCCGCCTCGTCACGCCCGAGGAGTGGCTGTTCGTCTCCCGGGTCCACCTGGAGTTCCTGTGCGGCCCCGAGGGCGTCTGGCAGGTCAGTTGGCTGCGCGGCTCCCAGCCGGACCCGTCCTCCGAGGTCCGGCTGGTGGTCGGCGAGTACGCCCAGACCATCGCCTACGGCGGGATCGTGCAGCTCCCGCGGGGCGGCAACGGGGAGATCGTCATCACGGACCGCACCGGCCCGCGCAGCGTCAACGTGGGCTTCTACCACGAGGCCTGAGGGCGGGGCCTGATCCCACCGGTCCGGAGGAGCCGGGGGCGGAAGGCGGGGCGGAGGTCCGGGGCGGGGATCCAGGGCTCACGCCAGCACGCGTGCCAGGGCGAAGCCGTCGTAGCCCTTGGCGCCCACCGTCTGGATCGCCGTACCGCTCAACCTCGGGTGCGCGCCGATGAGTTCGAGCGCCTCGCGGCTGCCCCGCACGTCCTCCGCGTCGCTGTCCGCGTCCACCACCCGGCCGTCCCGTACGACGTTGTCGACGACGATCAGGCTGCCGGCGCGGGTGAGTCGCAGCGCCCACTCCACGTAGCGGGCGCTGTTGACCTTGTCCGCGTCGATGAAGACCAGGTCGAAGGGCGGCGGGTTCTCGTCCGCCAGCAGCGGCAGCGAGTCCAGGGCCGCGCCCACCCGGACCTCGACCCGCTGGTCGAGGCCCGCCCGCGCGATGTTGCGTACGGCGACCTCCGCGTGCCTCGGGCTGTACTCCAGGGAGACGAGCCGGCCGTCGGCCGGGAGCGCCCTGGCCAGCCAGATGGTGCTGTACCCGCCGAGTGTGCCGATCTCCAGGACGGTGCGGGCGCCCTGGATCTCCGCGAGGAGCTGGAGCAGCTTGCCCTGGTTCGCCGTGACGTTGACCCCCGGCAGCCCGGCCGCCTCGCTGTCGCGCAGCGCGGCCGCGGTCACCTCGTCGTCCGGGGCGAGGTGGGCGGTGACGTAGGCGTCGACGGCGTCCCAGATCCGCGACCCGTCCATGATCCGCGACTCGTCCATGCGCTCTGCCTCCCGGTCACGACGGCACTCGTCGGAAACGCTGATCAGTTCGTCAACGCCGCGCACCGCGCCCGAGTTCCCGTCCGCCCGGACCCCGCGGGACCGGCGGCGGCGGGAACCGGCCGGTCAGCGCCCTCACCGGCCCCCGTCGCCCGGTCCGGCCCGGCGGATCACCACGCGGCCCGCGGGCTCGGCCCCCGCCCCGCGCACTATCGTCTTCCGGACAAAAGGAGAACGGACGTCAGGTGAAGGCGGGACGGCCCGCGTCTTCGTCGGGGGGTGCCGCGAGCCTCATAGGGTGGGTGAGGAGTGCTCGTGAAGCGACCCCACGAGGGAACGCGTGGGACCTACGGGGCGGGAGGCCTACGAGGCGTGGCGAATGCGGAGCACAGCGGGCAACCGGCGAAACCCTTCGGAGCGACCGCGGCCGGCACGGCGGGAGCACGCCTGCGCGTGGCCCGCCTCGGCCTCTGGCTGGTCGCGGCCGTCCTCGCCGTCCGGCAGGTGGCCGTCGTCCTCGGCCCCCCGCGCGGAGAGCGGCTGACGGACCTGGAGACCTGGGTCGGACCCGACGGCGTCCTGCACGTCAACGGTTCGCTCTACGACTCGACACGCTTCACCGGCACCCCGTTCGGGGGACTCGTCCTCAAGCCCCTCACCCGGGCGGCCGAACAGGCCCTCGGCTGGGGCTGGACCTTCGGCACCCTGCTGCTGGTCGTCGCGCTCGGCCTGGTCGTCGCGCGGGCCCTGCCGCAGCCGGTGAGCAGACGCACCTCGCTGCTGGCCGCGCCCGTCGCGATCAGCCTGCTGATGCTGTCCCTGCCCGTCCGCAACACCCTCTGGCTCGGCCAGACCAGCATCATCCCCGTCCTGCTCGTCCTGCTCGGCTGCTTCGTCGTGCGGGGACGGCACGCGGGCGGCGCGCTGATCGGCCTGGCGTCGGCCCTGCAGCCGACCGTCCTGCTGTTCGCCCCGCTGCTGTGGTTCACCGGCCGGCGCCGGGCCGCCGCGACCGCGGGCGCGTCGTTCCTGGCCTGCACGCTGCTCGCCTGGGCGGCGATGCCGCACGACTCGTACACCTACTGGGTCCACCACATGGCCGGCGCGGGCCTCGGCGGCGAGGCGGACGCCCTCGGCAACCAGTCCCTGCACGGCGCCCTGCTGCGCCTCGGCCTGTCCGGTCCGCCGGAGATCGCGCTGTTCCTGACGCTGGGCGCGGCCGTGGCCGTCCTCGGCGTCCGCCGGGCGGTGCGGTACGCCCGCGACGGCCAGCTCCTGCTCGCGGTGTCGATCACCGGCTGTGCCGCCATCGCCGTGTCCCCGACGACCTGGCAGCACCAGCTCCTGTGGCTCCTGCCTGCGGTGGTCGGCCGGGTCGGCAGGCGGGCCTCGGACCGTTACGTCTGGCCGGTCGCCGTCGTCCTGGTCATGACCCTCCCGGCGACGATGATGCTGCCCGACATGGCGGCCCTGTACCCCCTGCGCGACAACGTCGTCCTGCTGACCGCGCTGGCCGCCGCGACGGTCGTGCCCTTCCTGCCGCGCACCTCCCCGTACCACCGCACCCCGGTCCCGACGGAGTACGCCGCCCCCGTCCCGGCCCGCTGGAAACGCGTCCCGCCGCCGTTCCCGCGCCGGGTCCTCACCCGCCCCAACCTCCTCCTGGAACTGCTGCTCATCCGCGTCACCTACGCGGCGTACCAGCAGGTCCGGCTGGCGGCGACGGGCGGCACGATCTCGGGCGGACGGCAGCGGGCGGAGGCCCACGGCCGGCAGATCCTCGACATCGAGCGCTTCCTCCGCATCGACATCGAGCTCTGGGCCAACCACGCGGTCGTCGAGATCGGCCGGCTCCGCGACTTCTTCGACTTCTACTACACGTCGTTCCACTTCGCGGTCCCGCTGTCGGTGCTGGCCGTCCTCTACTGGCGCCGCCCCGTGGACTACCGCTGGGCCCGCTCCTCCCTCGGCCTCGCGACCCTGCTCGCCCTCGTCGGCTTCTGGCTCTACCCGCTGGCCCCGCCGCGCCTGATGCCCGGCCTCGGCGTCGTCGACACCGTCCACGGCGTGCAGGACTTCACCCAGCCCGACTACGGCACGCTGACCTCCCTGACCAACCAGTACGCGGCGATGCCCTCCCTGCACTTCGGCTGGTCCCTGTGGTGCGGCATGGTGATCGCGATCGTCGCCCCGAAGGGGTGGATGAAGGCCCTCGGCCTCCTGCACCCCCTCTTCACGGCCTCCGCGATCGTGGCCACCGGCAACCACTGGGTCCTCGACGCGGCGGGCGGCGCCGTCGTCGTCCTCGCCGGCTTCGGACTGGCGTACCTGCTGCAGGGACCGCGGGCGGGGGCGGCGAAGGCGCCGCCCCCGGGGGAGGGCCGCCGGGTGGAACCGGAGAGGGAAGGGGCGGAACGTACCTGAACGGGGCCGGGTCCGGGTCAGTTCGGGCTATCTGCAGGCGGGCCTCGACGGCCGCAGCTTCCGATGCTTCAGCCCGTTCAGGATCAGGCGACCAGCGACGGCGGCGCGATCGTCCGTGCTCGGTCGTAGAGGTCGCGGGCCACCGGGTTCTTCAGGTGAGGGCGCAAGAGGCCGAACATCGACTTCACGCGGTCGTCGGCGCGGCCGGACTGCACCTTGGGGTAGTCGTCGAGGGCCTGGTGCCAGGTTGCACAGGCCGCTTCCAGGTGGCCGAGTTCCAGCTGTCTCTCGGCCGGTAGGCCGCGACGGTGTACCCGGGAGCGTTGGTAGGAGCTGGGGCGAAGCCGGTCCGTTCGTTGCATGGCTTCGACGGCTCCCGCCTTGTCGCCGAGTTCGTAACGGACCTGGCTGACGTGGTAGTTGAGCGAAGAGGGGTCGTACGAGCCGAACGCCGTGCCGCGTGACTCGGCGCGGTCCATGGCCGCCTCGGCCTCCCTGATACAGCGCAGCGCGCCGGTGCGGTCGCCGGTCCGCGCGGCGGCGTGTGCCTGCTGGCCGACGAGGAAGGCCAGCATCCGGGGGCCGGCTTTCGGGGAGGCGGCGGCAGCGGCATCGGCCAGTTCCGTGGCCTTTGCCCCGTGGTGAAGGTCGACAGCCTGGACGCTCATACCTCGCAGGGTGGTGCAGTACGTCAGGTGGTCCTCGGCAGCGCCCGCCAGTTCCAGGGCCTTGACGTAGTAGCGCTGCGCGAGACCGTGCAGTCCTTCGTCCACGGCCACCCTGAGGGCTCACCGGTCCAACTGCTTACACGGTGGCCCGATACACCCGGCGGTGACCGGCAAAGGCGCTTTGGGAAACCGTGCTGGACATGCGTGAGGCGACGGCCCCCGGGGATCGGGGGGCCGCCGCCTCACGCGTGCGGGGTCGGCTCGGCTCAGTACCAGCCGTTGGCCTGCCAGAAGGACCAGGCGCCGGCCGGGCTGCCGTAGCGGGAGTTCATGTAGTCGAGACCCCACTTGATCTGGGTCTTGGCGTTGGTCTTCCAGTCGGAGCCGGCCGAGGCCATCTTGTTGCCCGGCAGGGCCTGGACCAGGCCGTAGGCGCCGGACGAGGAGTTGGTGGCGTCGACGTCCCAGTTGCTCTCGTGCTGCACGATCTTGCTGAACGCGTCGAACTGCGCGGCGTCCGGGATCATCTGGTGCGCGATCGCCTTGGCCTGGGAGGCGGAGGTCACGGTCGCGGCCTGGGCGGGAGCCGCGGACAGCGCCATGCCGGCGGTCGCGGCGGCCAGGGCGGCGGCGGTGAGGGCCTTCTTCGGGGAAGCGATGCGGCGGATGACGGAGACGGACACGGAGAACCTTTTCCTTCGGGGGCAGATGCGTCGCGGTGCATGCCGGAGTCACGCGGTGCGTGGCCGCACCGCGTGATGTGCGGCGGGGGCTGCATGCGTCGGCGCCGGGGGCCCGGGGGCTCGTCGGCACCGTGCGACGTCATCCAGAGAAACAGGCTCGGAGGGGGTCCGCAATGACCCCTTTTACTAGTTGTGGCCGCATGTGGGGTGAAGACCCTCGGTGTGACCTGGCTCTCAACGTGCAGGTCAGGACGGCAATCTGCATGGACATGGCGTCCGAAATATCCCACTAGGGCGGATAGTAGGTGATGCGGGTCATGTGGGGTGCTTCACCGGACGGGGGTCCTCGAATGTGACCGCGGTCTCGAAGGCCGCGCGCCGGGTGGCTCTGCGTAGCGCCCTGAGCACGGCCGGACCCAGCGTCAGCGTCAGCACGACGGTGACGACGGCCCGGCCCAGGTCCCAGCCCAGCGAGGTGGCCGCGCAGTACGCGAGGAAACGGGCCAGGTTCTCCGGTACGGCCGCCTCCGGATCGAAGGAGATGCGCGAGGCCAGCTCGCCCAGGAACGGCCAGCCCGCCATGTTCATCGCCGTGCCGTAGGCGAAGGCGGCCAGGAAGCCGTAGACCGCGAGCAGGGCCAGTTCGCCCCGGCCGCGCAGCCGGTCCGGGCCCGGCAGCAGGCCGGCGCCCATCGTGAACCAGCCCATGGACAGCATCTGGAACGGCATCCACGGGCCCACCCCGCCCGTGAGCAGGGCGGACGCGAACATCGTGACCGAGCCCAGCACGAAGCCGAAGCCGGGGCCGAGGACCCGGCCGCTGAGCACCATCAGGAAGAACATCGGCTCGATGCCCGCCGTACCGGCCCCGATCGGGCGCAGGGCGGCGCCGGTCGCCGCCAGCACGCCGAGCATCGCGACCGCCTTCGCGCCGAGCCCCGACTCCGAGATGGTCGCCGCCACCACCGCGACCAGCAGCACCAGCAGCCCCGCGAACAGCCAGGGGGCGTCCTGCGCGTGCGCGTTCAGCGCCGAGGCCGGCGGGGCCAGGAACGGCCAGGCGAAGGCGACCACCCCGACCGCGCCGACGAGCCCGAGCGCGGCCACGGAACGGGGGCCCAGACGGACCGCTCGCGCCTGCCGGGCCGGCGCCGCGCCGGATCGGTGGGCCGCGGTCACCGCAGCGCCTCCCGCACCTGGGCGACGGTCAGCCACTCCTGCGGGGCCAGGATCTTGGTCACCTGCGGGGCGAAGGACGGGGAGGAGACGATCACCTCGGCCGTCGGGCCGTCCGCGATCACCTCGCCCTCGGCCAGCAGCACGACCCGTTGGGCCAGCTCCGCCGCCAGCTCCACGTCGTGCGTGGCCAGGATGATCGCGTGCCCCTCGGCGGTCAGCCCGCGCAGGATGCCGACCAGGCGGGTCTTCGCCGCGTAGTCCAGGCCGCGGGTGGGCTCGTCGAGCAGGAGCAGCGGCGGACGGGCGGCCAGCACGATCGCCAGCGCCAGCGTCAGACGCTGGCCCTCGGACAGGTCGCGGGGGTGGGTGCCGTCGGAGATGCCGGGGAGCAGGTCGCGGACGAGGGCGCGGCAGGTGCCGGGGGCGGCCCGCGCGTCCCGGTCGGCGGCCGCGCACTCGGCGGCGACCGTGTCGGCGTAGAGCAGGTCGCGGGGCTCCTGCGGGACGAGGCCGACCCGGCGGACGAGGTCGCGGGGCGCGGTGCGGTGGGGGAGCGCGCCGCCCGTCAGGACCGTGCCTGAGGACGGCTCGACCAGACCCACGAGGGTGTTGAGCAGGGTGGACTTGCCGGCGCCGTTGCGGCCCATGAGGGCTACGGTCTCGCCGGGGGACACCGTCAGGTCGACGTTCCGCAGCGCCTGGACCCGGGCGCGGCGCACACCGAGGGAACGGACCTCCGCCGGGGGCGCGGACGCGGCCGGGACGGGTGCGGCGCGCCGGCGCAGGCGGGCGAGCGCCGGGCGCGGCACCGGCGGCCCGGCGGTCGCGGCCGGGGCGTGCTCCGGCTCGTGGCCGGCCGGTCGGCCGCGCGGGTCCCCCGCCGGAACCGGTACGGCGCGCCGGCGCCACCGGGGCAACGCCGGGTGCGGTGCCGGTGCCGGTGGCTCGGCGACGGCGGGCGGGGTGTGCCCCGGTTCCCGCCCGGCCAGCCGTCCGCGCAGCTCAGCCGCCATGCGCCGGGCGTCGCGGACGGTCAGCGGCAGCGGGGACCAGCCCGCCAGCCGGCCCAGCTCCACCACCGGCGGACACACCGGGGACACGGCCATGATCTCGGCCGGGGTGCCCAGCACCGGGGCGGCACCGGGCGCGGGCAGCAGGGCGACCTGGTCGGCGTACTGCAGGACGCGTTCCAGACGGTGTTCCGCGAGCAGGACGGTCGTACCGAGGTCGTGGACCAGGCGGAGCAGGACGGCGAGCACCTCCTCGGCGGCGGCCGGGTCGAGCGCGGAGGTCGGCTCGTCCAGGACGAGGACGCGGGGGTGCGGGGTGAGGACCGAGCCGATCGCGACGCGCTGCTGCTGGCCCCCGGAGAGCGTGGCGATCGGACGGTCCCGCAGGCCGGCCAGGCCGAGCAGGTCGAGGGTCTCCTCCACGCGGCGGCGCATCACCGCTGGAGGCAGGCCCAACGACTCCATGCCGTAGGCGAGTTCCTCCTCCACGGTGTCCGTGACGAAGTGCGACAGCGGGTCCTGGCCCACCGTCCCCACCACGTCGGCGAGTTCGCGCGGCTTGTGGGTGCGGGTGTCGCGGCCGGCGACCGTCACCCGGCCGCGCAGGGTGCCGCCCGTGAAGTGCGGGACGAGACCGCCGACCGTGCCGAGCAGCGTCGACTTGCCGACCCCGGACGGACCGGCGAGCAGCACCAGTTCCCCTTCCGGGATCTCGAAGTCGACGTCCCGCACGGTGGCTTCGGGGCAGCCGTCGTACGTCACGGAGACGTTCTCGAAGCGGATCACGGCGACGGCTCCTTCGGGAGCGGGGCGGGGAGGAGGGCGGGCAGCAGGCCGACGAGTACGGCCGCGGCGGGCCACAGGGGGAGGGCGGGCGCCGTGAGCGGGATCACGCCGGGGTGCAGGGCCGCCGGGTCGGCGGAGGCGGCGAGCGTCAGCAGCGCGGCGACCGCGGCACCGGACCCGGCGACCAGCCAGGCCCGCGGGGTCCAGCGGTCCGGGCGGTAGCGGGTGCGCGGCGAGCGGCGCCCGCCCAGCCGCAGACCGGCGAGCGCGGCGGCGACGCCCGCGACGAGCACCGGCAGCCCGTACGTGCCGCCCGCCGCGGTGAGCAGGCCGTACGTCCCCGCGCAGACGCCGAGCAGGCCGCCCAGGGTGAGGACGGCCGTCGTACGGCGGACGCGGGAGGGGACGTCGGCGGTACGGCCGTAGCCGCGGGCGTCCATGGCGGCGGCGAGGGCGACGGAGCGTTCCAGAGCGCCTTCCAGGACCGGGAGCGCCACCTGGAACAGGCCGCGCAGGCCCCGGTCCGGACGGCCGCGCAGCCGGCGGGCGGCCCGCAGCCGCTGGACGTCGGCGATGAGGTACGGCGCGAAGGTGAGCGCCACGACGACGGCGACCCCCGCCTCGTACAGGGCGCCGGGGAGGGCCTTCAGGAGACGGGAGGGGCTCGCCAGGGCGTTCGCGGCGCCGACGCAGACGAGGAGGGTGGCCAGGCGCAGACCGTCGTACAGCGCGAACACGACACCCTCGGCGGTGACCCTGCCGCCCAGCCGGATGCCCTGCGCCCAGTCGGGGAGCGGGACTTCGGGGAGGGTCAGGACCACGTGCGTGCCGGGGACGGGGGAGCCGAGGACCACGACGAAGAAGAGGCGGACCGCGAGGACGGCCAGGGCGAGGTGGAGGAAGGCGGAGTAGGAGCGGGACCAGGGGGTGTGGGGGCGGCAGGTGAGGACGACGTAGGCGGAGGTGGCCAGGAGGAGGGCCAGCAGGAGCGGGTTGGTGGTGCGGGTCGCGGCTGTGCCGAGGCCCAGGGCCCACAGCCACCAGGCGCCGGGGTGGAGCGGGGACGCGGGCGCGCTCGCCGGCGTCGGCCGGGTGCGGTGTTCGGTGGGACGGACGCGGTTCCCGGTGGGACGGACGCGGTTCCCGGCGGGGGCGGGCGCGCTCGCCGGCGTCGGCCGGGTGCGGTGTTCGGCGGGAGGGGTGCCGTTCCCGGCCGGGCGGGTACCGCTCCCGGGGCGGGAGCCCTCAGTCATTCCGGCGCCGCCGGGCCTGCCACACCGCCGCCGAGGCCAGGGCGGCGACCAGCGCACCGCCCGCGTAGACGCCCACGGACGGGCCGCCGTCGGCCCCGTCGTCCGCAGCGGCCGACGGGGCCGACGGGGAAGCCGAGGGCTCCGCCGCGGGGCTGTCCTGCTGCTCGTCCCCGTCCGTCGTCACCTGGTCCCCGCAGCCCTTCCGCGGGTACCCCGCGATCGCGCACAGCAGCGCGTTCGTGTCGTAGCGCAGGGGCTTCGCGGTCGAGGCGAGGGCCTCGGCCGTGGTCGCGTCGTCCGGGACGCGGGCGCAGGCCGTGCGGGCGGCGGGCGGCCTCTCGCCGGACGGCGCGTCCGCGGCGGTGCCGAAGTCGAGGACCAGGGCGACCCGCTTCATGCCGTCCCGCTCCGGGGTCCGCGCGCAGACCGACGCGAACGAGGCGGTGCCGCGCGGCCGCGACGCGTCCTGCGAGTCCGCGCTGACCGCGAAGCGGAAGCCCTGCACGGCGCCGTCGGAGGGGCGGGCCGTGGCGGGGCCCTCGGTGGCGTAGACCCAGCGGTCGCCGTCGCGGTCCCAGAACGACCAGTAGCGGTAACCGGCCGCCCCGGCCGCCCCGGCCGGGCCGGTGCCGGCCAGAGCCAGGAACAGCGCGGCGGCGAACAGGGCGGTGAGACGGCGTGTCACGGCTGCTGCTTCCTGCGGCCGCTGATCAGGAAGCCGATGCCGACACCGGCGACGAGGAAGACGCCGACGGTCCACCAGACGCCGAAGCCGTCCTCGGGGTCCTCCTCCGCCCCGTCCGTGTCGTCGGCCTCGCCGGCCTCGTCCGCGGTGCCCTCCTTCGCGGAGTCGGTGGCCTGCGGGGCGGGGCCCGTCGCGTTCAGAGCGGCGACCAGGTCCGTGCCGCCGAACGCGCGCGGGTCGGTGCCCGTCGCGTGGGCGGCGAACACCAGCTGGGCCCAGGCGGCGGGGCCGCTCTGCTTCGCCCAGGCGGAGGCGTTGCGCTGAAGCCAGGCCAGCGGCTTGCCCGCCTGCCCGGCGCCGCCCTGCGCGGCGAGCGCCACCACGGCGTCGGCGGTGTTGCCGTAGTCCGGCTGGTTCTCGGCGCCGGGGAGCACCGAGGTCAGGTACCCGTTCTTCGCGACGGCCTTCGCCAGGTGGGCGGCACCGTTGGCGGCGGCCTGCCGCGGGGTGTCGGGGGCGGCACAGGCGGCGTCGTCCGCCTTCTTCCCGGCGCCGGCCGCCAGGCCCGCGCCGAGCGCGCCGAGGACGCCGGCGGCCGTCGCGTCCGCGTTGGCCGTCAACGTGCCCTGCTTGTCGGGCTGGTAGGCGAAGGCGCCGCCGTCGTCACAGGGCAGCGCGAGCCCGACCAGGGCGTCGTACGGCGACTTCCCGCCCTTGACGACCTCCGCGGGCTTCTCCCCGGCCGCGGCCAGCGCGCCGACGACGACGGCCGTCGAGTTGGTGTCGCTGGCGCCGCCGGGGGTGTACCCCCAGCCGCCGTCCGCGTTCTGCACGGACTTCAGCCAGCCGACGGCCTTCTTTGCCGCGGCCTCGTGGCCGCCGAGGGCCGCGAGGGCCTGTACGGCGGCGGCCGTGCTGTTGGTGTCGACCATCGACTTGGCGTCGCAGGCCGTGGCGGGATCGGCGCGGAACGCGGCGAAGGAGCCGTTCGCGCACTGCTGGCCGGTCAGCCAGTCCACGGCCTTCTCCGCCGGCCTCACCCCGACCGTGTCCTGGGCGAGCAGCGCGAGCGACTGGCGCCAGACCCCGTCGTACGTGGGGTCGGTGGTGCCGTACAGACCGGACGGGATCGCCACGGACGGGGTCGGCGACGGGGACGCGGCCACGGCGGGCGTGGCGGCGCCGATCACTGCGGTGGCGGCCAGGACGGCGGCGCTGCGGCGGACGTTCATGATCGGCGGGTGCCTCTCCCTGTCAGGGAGCCGGGCAGCGCGGGACATCCCGGCGGCCCGGCTCCGCATACCTCGACGGTGCCCGTGCGGCGGCGGCGCCGGCGCACGTGAGCCGGTCACGTTCCGTCCGGGGCGGTCCGGCCGGCCGTGGAGGGGGGTCTGCACGGCTCACGGACAGGGGTCTCCCCGGGGCGAGCGGAGCCGAGGCCCGGGGAAGGGTCAGCGCCGGAACTGCACCGGCTTTCCCCCGTACGGGTGTGATGACGACTGGGCCACTGTACTCGGCCGTAGGAAAGGCCCTGAGGGCCGCCTGTGGGGCCCGTGAGCACGGGCGGGCGCCGGGGTGAGCGGCGGTGAGCCCTGGGAGGAGAGAGGCGGTGAGTGGTGGTGAGCCCAGGGGGAGCGGCGGTGAGCCCTGAGGGGGCCCTACTCCCGTCCCCCCGGATCCGGCACGTCGATCAGGCGGCAGGCCGTCTCGATGTCGACGCGGACCTGGGCGATGGAGGCGCGGCCCGAGAGCCAGGTGATGAGGGCCGAGTGCCAGGTGTGTTCGATGACGCGGACCGCGGAGAGCTGGTGCGGGGTGGGGTCGGCCAGGCCCGTCGCGTCGAGGATGATCGCGGTGGTCTGGCGGGAGACCTGGTCGACCTCGGGCGAGACGCTGCGGTCGGCGAAGGTGAGGGCGCGGACCATCGCGTCGGCCAGGTGGGGCTCACGCTGGAGGGCCAGGAAGGCGCGCATCAGGGTCTCCGCGACGCGGGCGGCCGGGGTGTTGCCCACCGGGGGCTTCTTCCGCAGCGTGCCGTGCATGCGCTCCAACTGGTCCTGCATCGTGGCGACCAGCAGGTGCACCTTGGACGGGAAGTAGCGGTAGAGCGTGCCCAGGGCCACCTGGGAGGACTCGGCGACCTCCCGCATCTGCACCGCGTCGAACCCGCCCCGGCTCGCCAGTCGCGCGCTCGTGTGCAGGATGCGGCGGCGGCGGGCCTCCTGCCGCTCGGTGAGGGGGGCGGCGGAGGGGTGCCGGACGCTGGTGTCCACCTTGTCCCCGTTGGCTTGCGCAGGCATGGGTCCCGTTCCGTGACGGTCGGTGAGGGCGCGGGATCGCTCAGCGGACACAGGGCGCCGGGCCGTGGCGCGAATCACCTGATCCACTGCTCACAGCGTCCTTACCTGCCGGTAGATTCGGAGCCTCCCGGACGATCAAGTCTGAAACTTGTTCTAGATTAGCGTCCCGTCGTAGTCTCGCGGGACAGTGCAGGCAGAAGGGGGCCCGGAGTGACCGCTGAGGCCAGTCAGGCGGGGTCCCAGGACCTCGCCGCGGACGGCGGGCGACCGCTCGACATCGCGCTCCTCACCTACAAGGGAAACCCGTTCTGCGGCGGCCAGGGCGTCTACGTCCGCCACCTCTCCCGTGAACTGGCCCGGCTCGGCCACCGCGTCGAGGTCATCGGCTCCCAGCCCTACCCGGTCCTCGACGGGGGCCACGACGGCCGGCTGTCCCTCACCGAGCTGCCCAGCCTGGACCTCTACCGCCAGCCCGACCCCTTCCGCACCCCGAGGCGCGACGAGTACCGCGACTGGATCGACGCCCTCGAGGTGGCGACGATGTGGACCGGCGGCTTCCCCGAACCGCTGACCTTCTCCCTGCGCGCCCGCCGCCATCTGCGGGCCCGCCGCGGCGAGTTCGACGTCGTGCACGACAACCAGACCCTCGGCTACGGCCTGTTGGGCGACGTCGGCGCACCCCTGGTCACCACCATCCACCACCCCATCACCGTCGACCGGCAGTTGGAGCTGGACGCCGCCGAGGGCTGGAAGCGGCGCGCCTCGGTGCGCCGCTGGTACGCCTTCACCCGCATGCAGAAGCGCGTCGCCCGCCGCCTGCCGTCCGTGCTCACCGTCTCCGGGACCTCCCGCCAGGAGATCGTCGACCACCTCGGGGTCCGCGACGACCGCATCCACGTCGTCCACATCGGCGCCGACACCGACCTGTTCGCGCCCGACCCGTCGGTGCCCGTCGTGCCGGGCCGCATCGTCACGACGTCCAGCGCGGACGTGCCGCTCAAGGGCCTGGTCTTCCTCGTCGAGGCGCTGGCCAAGGTCCGTACCGAGCAGCCGGACGCCCACCTCGTCGTCGTCGGCAAGCGCCCGCAGGAGGGCCCCGTCGCCGCCGCGGTGGAGCGCTACGGCCTCGACGGCGCCATCGAGTTCGTCAAGGGCATCTCCGACGCCGAACTCGTCGACCTGGTCCGCTCGGCGGAGGTCGCCTGCGTGCCCTCCCTCTACGAGGGCTTCTCGCTGCCGGCCGCGGAGGCCATGGCGACCGGCACCCCGCTCGTCGCCACCACCGGCGGCGCCACCCCCGAGGTCGCCGGACCCGACGGGCAGACCTGCCTGGCCGTACCGCCGGGCGACGCGGGAGCGCTGGCCGCCGCGCTGGGCCGGCTGCTCGGCGACCCGGCGCTGCGGGCCCGGCTGGGCGCGGCCGGACGCCGGCGGGTGCTGGAGCGGTTCACCTGGGCGCGCGCCGCCGAGGGCACCGTCGAGCGGTACCGCGAGGCCGTCGAACGGGCCGGCGACGGACGGTCCCGCCCGTCCCGCGCGCGGCCGGCACCCCGCACCTCCGCCTCCCCCTCCGCCTCCGCCTCCCCCTCCGCGGACGTCGTCCCCGACGCCGACGTCGCATCCGATCGCGAAAGCAGGGCCACGTGCTGACCGTCGACTTCTCCCGGTTCCCGCTCGCCCCGGGCGACCGTGTCCTGGACCTCGGCTGCGGGGCGGGACGCCACGCCTTCGAGTGCTACCGGCGCGGTGCCCAGGTCGTGGCGCTGGACCAGAACGGCGAGGAGATCCGCGAGGTCGCCAAGTGGTTCGCGGCGATGAAGGAGGCGGGTGAGGCCCCCGAGGGCGCCACCGCCACCGCGATGGAGGGCGACGCCCTCGCGCTGCCCTTCCCCGACGAGTCCTTCGACGTCGTCATCATCTCCGAGGTGATGGAGCACATCCCCGACGACAAGGGCGTCCTCGCCGAGATGGTGCGGGTCCTCAAGCCCGGCGGCCGCATCGCGATCACCGTCCCGCGCTACGGCCCCGAGAAGGTCTGCTGGACCCTGTCCGACGCCTACCACGAGGTCGAGGGCGGTCACATCCGCATCTACAAGGCGGACGAACTGCTCGCCAGGATCCGCGAGGCCGGCCTGCGGCCCTACGGCAGCCACCACGCCCACGCGCTGCACTCGCCGTACTGGTGGCTGAAGTGCGCGTTCGGCGTCGACAACGACAAGGCGCTGCCGGTGCGGGCGTACCACAAGCTGCTGGTCTGGGACATCATGAAGAAGCCGCTGGCGACCCGGGTCGCCGAACAGGCGCTGAACCCGCTGATCGGCAAGAGCTTCGTGGCGTACGCGACCAAGCCCCACCTGCCCCGGGTGGACGCCAAGTGACGACTCCCCGGACGGAACACCTGGTCCTGCCCGGGGTCCTCACCGCCGAGCAGGCCGTCGAGACCGTCCGCGGCATCCTGGCCGAACAGCGGGAGGACGGCGCGATCCCGTGGTTCCGCGGGCACCACCTCGACCCGTGGGACCACACCGAGGCCGCGATGGCGCTGGACGCGGCGGGCGAGCACGAGGCCGCCGGGCGGGCGTACGAGTGGCTCGCCCGGCACCAGAACGAGGACGGTTCCT
The DNA here is from genome assembly GCF_043198675.1 of Streptomyces sp. NPDC048734. Lineage (NCBI taxonomy): Bacteria > Bacillati > Actinomycetota > Actinomycetes > Kitasatosporales > Streptomycetaceae > Streptomyces > Streptomyces sp. NPDC048734. The sequence continues at coordinate 766,682 of NZ_JBICUZ010000001.1, forward strand.
GGTACGCCGCCTACGCCGACGGTGACTTCGCCGACGTCACCGACCGCGGCCGGGAGACGAACTTCGTCGCCTACGTCGCCGTCGGCGTCTGGCACCACTACCTGTCCACGGGCGACGACACCTTCCTGGACCGCATGTGGCCGGTCGTCCACGCGGCGGTCGAGTACGTGCTGCGGCTCCAGCAGAGCGGCGGACAGATCGGCTGGCGCCGAGACGACGACGGCACGCCCACCGCGGACGCGCTGCTGACCGGCTCCTCCTCCGTCCACCACGCGCTGCGCTGCGCCCTGGCCATCGCCGAGCAGCGCGAAGAACCGCAGCCGGACTGGGAGTTGGCGGCGGGCGCGCTGCGGCACGCGATCCGCCGGCACCCGGAGCGGTTCCTGGACAAGTCCCGCTACTCCATGGACTGGTACTACCCGGTCCTCGGCGGCGCGCTCACCGGCGTGGAGGCCAAGGCCCGCATCGAGGAGATGTGGGACCGGTTCGTCGTACCGGGTCTCGGCGTGCGCTGCGTCGTGCCCAACCCGTGGGTGACCGGCGGGGAGTCGGCCGAACTCGCCCTGGCGCTCTGGGTGGTGGGCGAGTCCGACCGGGCGCTGGAGATCCTCCAGTGGATCCAGCGGCTGCGCGACCCGCAGTCCGGGCTGTACTGGACGGGGTACGTCTTCGAGGACGCGGCCCTGTGGCCGCAGGAGTTGACGACGTGGACCGCCGGGTCGCTGCTGCTCGCGGTCGCCGCGCTGGGCGGGCACGAGGCCACCTGCGCGGTGTTCGGCGGCGACCGCCTGCCGACGGGGCTGGACCCCGACTGCTGCGGCTGAGACGGTCGCCGGTGAGGTCTGCGGGAGGTCGGGCGAGGCCTGCGGGAGGTCAGTGGCGGACCCGGTTCGCGATCGCGTGCCCGACGAACAGGTACACGACCGCCGCCAGGCCGTAGCCCGCCACGACCCTCGCCCACGCCTCGTCGAACGTGAACAGGTCGTACGACCAGCCCGCCAGCCAACGGGCCACGTCGTGCACGAACTGCACGAGTTCGTTGCCGCGGTTGGCGTCCAGCAGGTACATGACGATCCAGAGGCCCAGGATGAAGGCCATCACGTCGGCGACGACGGCGATGGCCGTGCCTGCCGAATGGGAACCGTTCCGGTATCGAGGGGACATGCAGTCCGGCTTGCCGTTCGTGACGGGATGAAACACGGCCCGTTCACGACTTCTCCGCTCTCCGCTCTCCGCCGGCAAGTCTCTTGACGGTGCGTCAGGTGCAAAGAGGGGCGACCGTACGGCAACGGCCCCCCGCCCGCGAGGGCGAGGGGCCGCAGGACGCGGGGTGCGGACTCGGTCAGCCGCGCTGGATGCCGGAGGTGTCCCGCAGCACGCCGCGACGACCGTCCTGGGTCTGCGCCACCAGGCCCTGGGCGCCCTGCTCGACGGCCAGGTACCAGGTGCCCGGCGCCAGCTCGGCGATCGGCATGGGCGCGCCGTCCTCCGCGTACAGCGGACGCGGCACCGGCACGGCGAACCAGAACGGCGAGAAGTCGGCGGCCGGCGGCTGCGCCGGAGCGGGCTGACCGCCCGTGAACGGCGGCTGGCCCGGCTGCTGACCCTGCTGCGGCTGCCCGCCGAACGGCGACGGCTGCTGCTGCGCGCCCGGGTAGCCGTAGCCACCGGGCGGCTGCGCGCCGTAGGGCAGCGGCGCCGGCGGCTTCGGGGCCGGGATCAGCGCACCCTGGAGGGCCGGGACCACGGAGGTGGCGACGGCGCCGCCGGCCAGCACGAGCGTCGCGATGAAGCCGAGGATGAGACCGGCCCCCCGTTCCACGTCCGCGCTGCCGAAGGTGTCACTGAACGCGCCCAGCGGGTCGATGATCGACCAGAACGCCGTCCACGCGGCGAACACCGTCAGCGCGACCCCGAGCTGTCCGAGGTCCAGGCCGACGATCTTGCGCGGCTGGGGCAGCGCGCGGGCGAGGACGATCAGGGCCGCACCGATGATGCCGCCGACGTACATGCTCATCAGCAGACCGAGGTTGTCCCAGGCCGTGGGGACGTCGCCGCCGGAGCCGTCGAACGTGTCCAGGAACGACGCGATGAACAGCAATACCGCTGCTCCGATCACCACGCCGTCGCCTCGAGTGAGGGAGCGGATATTCACTTCAGGTCCTTCGTCAGTCGTCTCGTCGTCGATACACGCGTCGGTAGAGGCGTCGCTGTCACCATGTCGCCGTCAGGCCCGGGTGGGAAGCGCGGAGGTGACCCCTCATGGTGGGGACGACACTATCGTCCACACGATCGGGCTGTCCCCGGGGATCAGCGCGTCGGTCACCGTCCGCGCAGGAAACTCACGATTCCCTCAGAGATCCCCTGCGCCGCCTTCTGCCGCCAGGCGCCGCTGGTGAGCAGTGCCGCGTCCTTGGTATCGCGCATGTTCCCGCACTCGATGAACACCTTGGGAACCGTTGACAGATTGAGACCGCCCAGGTCCTTACGCGTGACGAGACCGGTGCCGTCCCCGACGTAGTCCGAGGGCGAGGTGTCCGTGGCGTCCGCGAAGCCGCCGGCGACCAGTTCCCCGAGTTCCCGCGAAGGACCCACGATGGCACGGGTGTCGGCGGCGCCCGCGTGCACCGCGCCCGGCAGGATCACGTGGAAGCCGCGCTGCCCGGCGCCCGCCCCGTCGGCGTGCACCGACACGACGGCGTCCGCGCGGGCCGAGTTGCCGATCCGGGCCCGCTCGTCGATGCAGGGCCCGTAGGGACGGTCGGCGTCCTGCGTCAACTTCACGGTGGCGCCCCGCTGTTCCAGCAGGGCGCGCAGCCGGTGCGCCACGTCGAGCGTGAACGCGGCCTCGCTGTAACCGGAGTCGGTGGCGGTGCCGGTGGTGTCGCACTCCTTCTTGTGGGTGCCGATGTCCACCTGGCGGCTGATCTCGGCCGTGTGAGTGGAGTTGGCGGGATTGTGGCCCGGGTCGATGACGACGACCTTGCCCGCGAGAGTCCCGGCGCCGCCGGGCGCGGACGCCGTCGGGGACCGCGCGGCCGAGGCGCCGGGCTTGCCGTCCGGGTCACCGCCGGCCGAGGCCGTCCCTCCGGCGCCGGAGGCCGCGACCCGGCCGGGCCCGCTGTCCTGCGACCCGCCCAGCGCCTCCCACGCCAGCCAGCCCAGCAGCGCGCCCGGCACGAGCACGGCGAGCAGCACGGTGAGCGTGCGCCGCAGCGGGGAGCGGCGGGGACGCGGGGGATCGAAGTCGGGGCCTACGTACGACACGCCTGCCACCCTAGGGCCTGTCGTGACCTTCCCGCCCGCCCGCGCGTCTCGGTCCGGGGTGCCGCACGTGGCCTCCTCCCCCAAGAGAAGGTCAAGATTTCGTTAGTGTGCCGAAGCATCGGAATAGTTGCTCGTGCATACGAGGTTCAAACTGCACGTACCTGCACGGCCAAGCTGCACGTACCCGCGCGGTTCAGCCGTTCACCCGTCCACTCCCAGGCCTGGAGGCCTCGCTTCATGACGCACACGTCGACCGACCGGCCCGGACGCAGGGCGGGCGGTGCCGTCGTCCCGGTGCTCGCCTTCGCGGGCATCGTGGTCGCGGTGATGCAGACCCTGCTGGTGCCGGTCATCAAGGACCTGCCGCAGCTGCTGGACGCCGCCCCCAGCAACGCCACCTGGGTCCTCACCTCGACCCTGCTGTCCGGCGCCGTCGCCACGCCGATCATGGGCCGCCTCGGCGACCTGTACGGCAAGCGGCGCACGCTGGTCCTCAGCCTCGCCGTGATGGTCGTCGGCGCCCTGGTCAGCGCCGTCACCAGCGACCTGCTCACCATGATCGTCGGCCGTACCCTCCAGGGCTTCGCGATGGGCGCGATACCACTCGGCATCGGCCTGATGCGCGACATGCTGCCCCGCGAGAAGCTCGGCTCGGCGATGGCGCTGATGAGCTCCTCCATCGGCGTCGGCGGCGGCCTCGCCCTGCCCGCCGCGGCCCTCGTCGCCCAGCACGCCGACTGGCACGCCCTCTTCTACGGCGCCGCCGGTCTCGGCGTCCTCGCCATCGTCCTCACCCTGCTCGTCGTCCCCGAGTCCCCGGCCCGCGCCGAGGGCTCCTTCGACCTGCCGGGCGCGCTCGGCCTCTCCGCCGGCCTCGTCCTGTTCCTGCTGCCGATCACCAAGGGCAGTGACTGGGGCTGGTCCTCGGGCCTCACGCTCGGTCTGTTCGCCGCCTCCGTCGTCGTCCTCCTCCTGTGGGGCCTGATGGAGCTGCGCGTCAAGGCGCCGCTGGTCGACCTGCGCACCAGCGCCCGCCCGGCGGTCCTGTTCACCAACCTCGCCTCGATCATGGTCGGCGTCTCCTTCTACGTCGTCTCCCTCGTCCTGCCCCAGCTCCTCCAGCTGCCCGAGAGCACCGGCTACGGCCTCGGCCAGTCGATGGTCACCGCCGGCCTCCTGGTGGCACCGCTCGGACTGACGATGATGATCACCGCGCCGGTCTACGCCCGCCTCTCCGCGAAGCACGGCCCCAAGGTCACCCTGATCCTCGGCCTGCTGATCATCGCGATCGGCTACGGCGCCGGCCTCGGCCTGATGAGCGCCGCCTGGCAGAGCCTCGTCATCTCGGTCGTCCTGGGCGCGGGCATCGGCCTCGCCTACTCCTCGCTCCCCGCGCTGATCGTCGGCGCGGTCCCGGCCTCGGAGACGGGCGCCGCCAACGGCCTCAACACCCTGATGCGGTCCATCGGCACGTCGGTGTCCAGCGCCGTCATCGGCATGGTGCTGGCCAACACCGCGAACGACGTGGGCGGCGTGGCCGTCCCGACCATGCACGGCTTCCGGGTCTCCTTCCTCATCGCCACCGCAGCCGTCGCCGTGGGCCTGCTCCTCGCCCTGTTCCTGCCCCGCCGCACCCCCGCGGCGACGCCGCAGCTGCGTGCCAGCAGCGAGGAGGACGCCAACCTGGCACACGCCGAGGCGGTCCTGCGGGGCTTCAGGGGCCGGGTCCTGGACGCCGACGGCGCCCCGGTCGCCCACGCCAAGGTCACCCTCATCGACCACCGCGGCCGTCAGGCCGGCGCCACCCTCTCGCAGGCGGACGGCAGCTACGCCGTCGCCGTCCCGGCCCGCGGTTCCTACGTCCTGGCTGCCAGGGCCGGCGGCCACGGCCCCCTCGCGTCCGCCGCGACCCACGCCGGCGACGGACGCCCGGTCGACCTGGACCTGGCGCTGCCGGGCGAGACGGTCACCGCCTGACCGCACCCCGCCGCATCCCCCCCCGCACCCCCCGTCGCTCCTCCGGCGGGGGGTGCGGCACCATGGGCGGGCCCAGACGCACGTACGACCGGAAGGACCCCCATGCCCGCGGCACCCGAGCCCGAGATCCTGGCCGCGTTCGAGGCCGCGAAGGGGTTCATGCCCCTCGACGAGGGGCTCGCGCTGTACGCCGCCGCCGTGGAGGCGTCCGGTCTGGGGCTGCCGCTGCTGGAGGTGGGCACCTACTGCGGCCGTTCGACGATCCTGCTCGCGGACGCCGCCCGGCGGGCCGGGGTCACCGCGCTCACCCTCGACCACCACCGGGGCAGCGAGGAGCAGCAGCCGGGCTGGGAGTACCACGACCCGGAGACCGTCGACCCCGAGATCGGCCTGATGGACACCCTGCCCGCCTTCCGCCGCACCCTGCACCGGGCCGGCCTCGAGGAGCACGTGGTGGCGCTGGTCGGCCGGTCCCCGCAGATCGCCGCCTTCTGGAACTCGCCCCTCGGCCTGGTCTTCGTCGACGGCGGCCACACCGACGAGCACGCCGGCTCCGACTACGAGGGCTGGGCCCCGCACGTCGCCGAGGGCGGCCTGCTCGTCATCCACGACGTCTTCCCGGACCCGGCCGACGAGTTCACCGGCCAGGCCCCCTACCGCGTCTACCTGCGCGCCCTGGAGTCCGGCGCCTTCACGGAGGTCTCGGACACCGGCTCCCTGCGGGTCCTGCGCCGCACGGGCCCCGGCCTCTAGGTGTGCTGTTCGGACAGGTGGGTGACGCGGCTGGCTGGTGGTTGGCCGCTGATGCCGGTGGGGTCGGTGGTAGCGGCTCGCCCACCGTGCGGCGGTGGTGTGGCTGACCTGGAAGCGTTCCGCGGCCCGCCGCAACGGCCGACCGTCGTCGACGACACACCCTGTTCAAGCACCCAGCACGCGTGTCACCGATGTCCCGGGACAGCACACCTGGGGCCCGAGGCCGCTACGCCCTCGCCCTGTCGGAGGTGCCGAGCTGAACCGGCCGGCACCCGAGGGGACCGAGGGGACCGAGGGGACCCGAGGCGACCTGAGGGGGAGACGTCCGCGGCGACGGAGGTGCGGGCGCCGCGGTGGAAGGGGCAAGGGGCAAGGGGAGAGGCGTAAGGGGAGAGGCGTAAGGGATGACGGAAACAGCTGTGGGCCCGGCCCGCCGGAACGGCGGACCGGGCCCACGGGCGTGACCGTCAGGCAGCGGCGTCGGCCTTCTCCTCGGCCGGCTTGCGGTGCCGGCCGCGGGGAGCGGACTCGCCGTCGTGGGACGAGACCGGGCCCCGGTGCCGGCCGTGACCGGTGTCCTCCTGCGTGTCGGTGGACCACGGCTGCATCGTGCTTGTGTCGCTCATCGGAAGTGTTCACCCCGTCAACATGATCTTTTTCAGCCGGGAGAGTTTATCCGGCGGACCTCGGGGTGGATCCAGGCGGCCACGCCAACCGCCGCTACTTCGTTACCAGCTGTGTCAGGGGCGCCTGTTGGAGCGGTACGGGCCGGGGCGCGACAGGTTCCGGAGGTTCCGGTTCCAGGGCCCCGGCGGCGGTGTCGGGGACGCCCCCCGCGGTGCCGTCCGGGGGATGTTCCGCACACGCGGCCGGCACCGTCACCCGCGCGACCCCGCAGGGCTCCGCCTCCGTCGCGTACGGCAGCCGCAGCACCCCGTCCTCCGTCCACAGGCCGCTGCCCGCCAGCCAGCCCCGCGGCGCCGCGAACTCAAGCAACCGCCGGTCCGCCGGACGCCACACCCCGACCCAGCTCCCGAACGGGTCGTCCACGCGCAGGGCCACCGCACAGCTCTCCGGCGCCAGCATCTGACCCGGCTGGACCGCGAACGGCGTCAGCGCGCGGCCGGCGAGCCGCAGCGACCGGGGGAAGCGCACCGGCAGGGTGCTGCCCAGCACCCCCCAGCCGAGCCGGGGCTCACCGGGCGACGGCGCGTCCGAGCTGATCAGGACCAGTCCGCTGTCCGGGGCGGCGAGCAGCAGCCGGTCGTCGCTGCCGGCGGTGATCTGGAGCAGCGGGGACACCTCGCCGCCCCGCTCCAGGTCCACCACGACCGTCTTGGTGCGGCCCTCCGTCTCACGGTCCAGGGCCAGCATGCGGCCGGTCCGGTCCAGCCACACCCCGCCCGAGCAGCGGCCCGGGACCTCGGCGAGGTGCTCGGGGCCGAAGCTGCCGCCCGCCACCAGCCACAGCGCCGTCGAACGCCGGCCCACGGCGACGGCGTACGCCCGCCGCCCGCCCGGGGCCGGGGGCAGCAGCCGCAGGACGGTGTCCCCGTCCGGGCACTCGACCGCGCCCAGCGGCAGCTCACCCGTGCCGGGGCCGGTCGGGTACAGCAGCGAGAAGGCGTGCCGCCCCTGCGACAGCCGGCGGATCAGGACCCGCCCGTCGGCCATCGGCTGCACCTCCGTGCCGGGCTCCTCCGGCTGGTGGGCGGGCAGCGGTACGGCGTACGGCTCGGGGCCGTCCAGTGTCCAGCGCTCCGGGAACCAGGAATCGCCGTCGCGGGCGAGACGTGCGGCGTAAGTGCCGTCCGCCGTGATCGCGCAGGGCGCGGGCGGCGTCGGGTCGTCGTCGTCCCCGGTCTCCGCGGTGGGTTCGATCGCACAGGCCGTCATCGTTCGGTCACCTCCGGCGACGAAGCTAGTTTTCGTACGCGCGGGCGGGGGGTCGGCGGGCGGGGACTTCGCTCGTACGAGTGGCGCAGAAGCGATTCTGCTTCGGGCGTTGTGGGAGGTGTGCATGGGCTTGGGGCGGTGTGTCCCCCCGCCTGCCCGTCGACCGGCGGCGGTACGGGGGCACGGGGCGGCCAGGTAGCCTTTCCCCGTGCCCCGTCTGTCTGAAGTCATCGCCGCGCTGGAGAACCTGTGGCCCGCCGAGCGGGCCGAGTCCTGGGACGCGGTCGGCACCGTCGTGGGCGACCCCGACCAGGACGTCGAGCGGGTCCTCTTCGCCGTCGACCCCGTCCAGGAGATCGTCGACGAGGCGGTGGAGCTGGGCGCCGACCTGATCGTCACCCACCACCCGCTCTACCTCCGCGGGACGACGACCGTCGCGGCCTCCACCTTCAAGGGGCGCGTCGTGCACACCCTCATCAAGCACGACATCGCCCTGCACGTCGCCCACACCAACGCCGACACCGCCGACCCCGGTGTCAGCGACGCCCTCGCCGGCGCCCTCGACCTGCGCGTCGTCGGACCTCTCGTGCCCGACCCCGGCGACCCCGAAGGGCGCCGCGGCCTCGGCCGGATCTGCGAACTCGACCACCCGCTCACCGTCCGCGAGTTCGCCGCCCGCGCCGCCGAGCGGCTGCCCGCCACCGTGCAGGGCGTCCGGGTGGCGGGCGACCCGGACGCGACCGTACGGACCGTCGCGGTCAGCGGCGGGTCCGGCGACAGCCTCTTCGACCACGTCCGCGCCGCGGGCGTCGACGCCTTCCTCACCGCGGACCTGCGCCACCACCCGGTGTCCGAGGCCCGCGAGCACGGCGCCCACGGCACCCACGCACCTCTCGTGCTGCTCGACGCGGCGCACTGGGCCACCGAGTGGCCCTGGTGCGAGCTGGCCGCAGCCCAGCTCGACGAGATCTCCGACCGCCACGGCTGGGGTCTGCGGGTCCACGTCTCGAAGACGGTCACCGACCCCTGGACCAGCCGATTCCCTTCACCTGGAGCCCCCAACTGAACGCCGCGCCCGCCGACCAGATCCGACTCCTCGACGTCCAGGACCTCGACGTCCGCCTCCAGCAGCTCGCGCACAGGCGCCGCTCGCTGCCCGAGCACGCCGAGATCGAGTCGCTGACCAAGGACCTCACGCAACTGCGCGACCTCCTGGTGGCCGCGCAGACGGAGGAGAGCGACACCGCCCGCGAGCAGACCAAGGCCGAGCAGGACGTCGACCAGGTCCGTCAGCGCGCCGCCCGCGACCAGCAGCGCCTCGACTCCGGCGCCGTCACCTCCCCGAAGGACCTGGAGAACCTCCAGCGCGAGATCGTCTCCCTCGCCAAGCGCCAGGGCGACCTCGAGGACATCGTCCTGGAGGTCATGGAACGCCGTGAGGCCGCCCAGGAGCGGGCCGCCGAGCTGACCGAGCGCGTCGGCTCCGTCCAGGGCCGGATCGACGACGCGACCGCCCGCCGCGACGCCGCGTTCGAGACGATCGACGGCGAGATCGCCTCCGTGACCAAGGAGCGCGAGGTCATCGCCGCCACCGTCCCCGCCGACCTGCTCAAGCTCTACGACAAGCTGCGCGAGCAGCAGGGCGGCGTCGGCGCGGCCAAGCTCTACCAGCGCACCTGCCAGGGCTGCCGCCAGGAGCTGGCGATCACCGACATCAACGACATCCGCAAGGCCGCGCCCGACACCGTCGTACGGTGCGAGAACTGCCGCCGGATCCTGGTGCGGACCTCCGAGTCCGGCCTGTAGGGGCGGCCGGGGTGCGGGAGTTCATCGTCGAGGCCGACGGGGGGTCCCGGGGCAACCCGGGGCCCGCGGGCTACGGCAGCGTGGTCATCGACGCGGCGACGGGGGAGACCCTCGTCGAACGGGCCGAGTACATCGGCGTCGCCACCAACAACGTCGCCGAGTACCGGGGGCTGCTGGCCGGCCTGCGCGCCGCCCGGGAACTGGACCCCGCCGCCCCGGTGCGGGTCCGCATGGACTCCAAGCTCGTCGTCGAGCAGATGTCGGGCCGCTGGAAGATCAAGCACCCCGACATGAAGCCGCTGGCCACGGAGGCCGCCCGGATCCACCCACCGGGCCAGGTCACCTACGAGTGGATCCCCCGGGAGCAGAACAAGCACGCCGACCGCCTGGCCAACGAGGCGATGGACGCCGGCAAGCGGGGCGAGCAGTGGGAGGCCGGGGCGTCCACGGCGGCGCTCGCCACCCCTGCCGACCGTTCCCGGACCGCCCCGGCCGACCTCCCGCCCCCGGGGCCGCCCGGAGACGCGGCCGCCGGCGCGGCGAGGGCCCGCGAGGCGCTGGTGAAGGGACGCACGGCCGCCACCGCGGCGGTTTCCCCCACGCAGTCCGGCGACACGGCCGCGGCCGGTACGGCGACGCGCGCCGCCCCCGCCGACGGCGCGGCGGTCACGGCTCCCGCCGGGGAGCCTGCGGGCGCGGCCGACGGGACCGGCAGGGCTGACGGGACCGACAGGGCTGACGGGGCATCGGGCTCCGCTTCGGCCACCGGCCCCGAAACGGCGGCCGAAGCCGCCCGTGGGGAGACCGGCACCGCCACCGGCTCCCCGGAGGCGGAGGCGGACCACCGAGCCGCCCGCACCCTCGCCGCCGCTCCCGCCACCTCTGTCGCTCCCGGCGTCCCGGCCGGGCAGGCGCGGCCCTCCGTCGGCTGGGGTTCCGCCCCCGACCTCGGGGCGCCCGCCACCTTCGTCCTGCTCCGGCACGGCGAGACGCCGCTCACGCCCGAGAAACGGTTCTCCGGGAGCGGGGGGAGCGATCCCGCGCTCTCGGCCGTCGGGCGGGAGCAGGCCGAGCGGGTCGCGGCGGCGCTGGCCCGGCGGGGCACGGTCCAGCACATCGTCGCCTCGCCGCTCGCGCGGACGCGGGAGACCGCCGCCGCCGTCGCGGCCCGGCTGGGGCTGGAGGTCACCGTCGACGACGGGCTGCGCGAGACGGACTTCGGCGCCTGGGAGGGTCTCACCTTCGGTGAGGTCCGCGAGCGCCACCCCGAGGACCTGAACGCCTGGCTGGCCGACCCGGAGGCCGAACCGACCGGCGGCGGCGAGAGCTTCGCGACGACGGCGACCCGGATCGCCGCCACCCGCGACCGGCTGGTCGCGGCGTACGCGGGGCGCACGGTCCTGCTGGTCACCCACGTGACCCCGATCAAGACCCTGGTCCGGCTCGCCCTGGGTGCCCCGCCGGAGTCACTGTTCCGGATGGAGCTGTCGGCGGCCTCCCTGTCGGTCGTCGCGTACTACGCGGACGGCAACGCCAGCGTCCGCCTCTTCAACGACACGTCCCACCTGCGCGGTTGAGCCGCGCGGCGGCCCGCGCCGGCGCCGCCACCCGCGCCCGGCCGCGCGTCGCCACCGTGCCCGTGGGCTCCGTCACCCGCGCCCGGCCGCGCGTCGCCACCAGGCGCGCGGGTGCCGTCACCTGTGTCCGGCCGCGCGTCGCCACCGCGTGCGCGGGTGCCGTCCGACCGCCGTCGACACAGCCGGCGTCGGGCAGGGCCGGGTACGACGAGGGTCAGGTCACGCGCCTCGGCCCGCCCCCGGGGTGCGCCGTGCGCACAGGGCGTTCCGCGGGGAGCAGCGCCCCTGACCGGCGTCAGTGGACCTCGTCCACCAGCACGTCCAGCGTCCAGGCCGCCCCCGCCCGTACCGGAGCCTTCTCCTCCACCGTGTAGCCGAGGTCCCGCAGCGCCACCACCAGGTCGGCCGGGTCCTTCGGGGCGGTGCCCGCCGTCAGCAGGCTCCGCACGATCCGGCCCTTCGTCGCCTTGTTGAAGTGGCTGACCACCTTCCGGGTCGGCGCGTGCAGCACCCGCACGCTCGCCGTCCGCGCGGCCACCTCCCCCTTCGGCTTCCACGCCGCCGCGTACGCCGCCGACCGAAGGTCCAGCACCAGCCCCTCCCCGGCCACCTCGGGCAGCACTTGAGCCATCGGCGCCCGCCAGTACGCGCCCAGCGCCCCCAGTCCCGGCAGCCGCACCCCCATCGAGCAGCGGTACGACGGGATGCGGTCCGTCACCCGCACGGCACCCCACAGCCCCGAGAACACCAGCAGCGAACGAGCCGCCCGCCGCCCGGCGGCCGCGTCGAGCGACGCCAGGCCGAGGGCGTCGTACAGCACGCCCGTGTAGACCTCCCCGGCCGGCCGCGTGCCCGCGGTGCGCAGTGCGGCGTTCTTCGCGATCTCGCCCCGCAGCCCCTCGCTCAGCCTGAGCACCTCGCGCGCCTTCTCCTCGTCCCCGGCGCACAGCTCGACCAGCTCGTCCAGCACCGCCTCCCGCGCGGCGGCGAGCCCCGGCAGCGACAGCGACTCCGGTTTCAGCGGGACGCCACGGCCGGGAGCGGCCTTTCCTTCGGACGGGGGCAGCAGGACCAGCACGCGCGTTTCTCCTTCGGACAGAACTCCACGCCAGCGTAAGGGGTGCCGCTTCGCGTCCCGGCGGGGTCGAGCGAGCGGTGTCCCGACGGTGGTGATGATCCTGTGCCACGATCGAGGGAACGGTTCCCGATCCCACGGACAGGTGATCCACCGATGCCCCAGTCTGGCGAGCGACCGAAGGAGGGGCGTGACGTGACTGCCATGGCCCACGAGCCGCTCACGCAGGAAGAGGTCCTGCTGGAGGGCTTCCTCGCCCTGGACACCCCGGAAGGCTTCCGGGCGGAACTCGTCGAGGGGGAGATCGTCGTGACACCGCCGCCGGACGGGGATCACGAGAAGTACATCAGCCGGATCGTGCGGCAGGTGATCAGGCGTTCCCGGACCGACATGGACTTCTCCGGGAACAAAGGGCTGAAGCTGAGGAGCGGAGGCGCGTGCCCGAAGAACCACGTGGTCCCGGACGCCACCTTCGCGCCCCTCGATCTCGACGTCTTCGGGAACGCCGGCCCCTGGATGCCCTGCGACGGCATCGCCATGGTGCTGGAGGTGACGTCCACGAAGCCGACCGCGGACCGCGAGGCCAAACGCCGCTGCTACGCCCGCGCCGGCATCCCCCATTACCTCCTGGTCGACCGAGACACCTCCCAGGTCACGATCTTCGGCGACCCGAGGCGCGACGACTACCGGGAGCACACCACGCTCCCCTTCGGTAAGCCCCTCCCCCTCCCCGATCCCTTCGGCTTCGACCTGGAGACCGCGGACTTCCTCTGAGCCGTCGCCCGGTACCATGGTCCCCACGGCAGACGAGCCGGGCGGACGGCCGCGTGAAGCCCCCAGGGCTTCCCGAGGAACGTCCGGGCTCCACAGGGCAGGGTGATGGCTAACGGCCACCCGGGGTGACCCGCGGGACAGTGCCACAGAAAACAGACCGCCCGGTGCTTCGGCGCCGGGTAAGGGTGAAACGGTGGTGTAAGAGACCACCAGTGCCCAGGGCGACCTGGGCAGCTAGGTAAACCCCACCCGGAGCAAGGTCAAAAGGAGCGCCGTGAAAAGCGCTCTGCGCGGACGTTCGAGGGCTGCCCGCCCGAGTCCGCGGGTAGACCGCACGAGGCCGGCGGCAACGCCGGTCCTAGATGGATGGCCGTCTCCCCGGCCGCCGCGAGGCGACCGGGCGACAGAACCCGGCGTACAGCCCGACTCGTCTGCCTTTTTCTTTTCGGCTGGTGCCGATTTCCCATCCACCTGTGCTGACGAGGGCACGAGTCACCCACGCTCTACATGCAGCGGACGCGAGCCAAGCTCTGGCCAGCCGCTGGCCGAAAACGGTCCGGAACAATCAGATCGGCTGCATATGCTGATGCAGGGCTGGGGCACGCTGTGCGTCGCTTCGATAGTCTGATCAGTTCTGTCGAGAGCGGTCGCGGGGAGTACGGATGGGCAAGGGCGCGCAGGACATGCCTCTTGAGGTTCAGCACATTAAGAGGGCGCTGCTGCGGGAGTTCCAGGATCGGATCTCCATGGACGACTTCGAGAAGAAGGGCGCCAAGGAGCGCGAGACAGCCCTGCTGTCGAGGGCCGTGTCCGCGAAAGCCGCCCGCATCCTCGCGGACTGCACCTCGGACGAAGCAGCGGCGTGGGTGATCGATGGCAGGGACGACTTCGGCATCGACTGCGTCGCGTTCTCTGCCTCGGGATCCGAACTCTGGCTCATCCAGGCCAAGTGGAAGGACAAGGGGACGGCCGGCTTCGACACGGAGGCGGCACTCAAGCTGGTACACGGTCTGAAGAAGCTCGACAACCGGGATCTCGACCACTTCAACGAGCGGTTGCAGCTGCTCGCGGATCGTGTGCACGGCGTCCTCCGGCTGCCCACGTGCAAGGTGAACCTGGTCATCGCCCTCATGGGGGACGGCTGTCTCTCCGTCGAGACCCGCAACATTCTGGACGAGGCGGCCAACGAGTTCGGTGGACGTGGCAGGAGCGTGGAGTACCGGGTCCTGGACCAGAGGGACCTCCACCGGGCGATACGGGAGGATCTGGAGCCGCAGCCGATTACTCTCAAGGCGACCATGGACCGCGAGTGGTACAGCCGGGAGACTCCGTACAAGGCAGTGATCGGTGAGGTCAGCGCCGATCAACTGGCCTGTTGGTACGGCGGCAAGAGCGATGAAGAGGGGCACGGCGAGCGTCTCTACGACCGCAATGTGCGCAAGTCGCTGGGGCTCACCGGGGTCAACCAGACCATGGTGGAGTCGATACTGGAGGACCCGGAGGGCTTCCTTTACCGCCACAATGGCATCACCGTGCAGTGCGACAGGATCGAGCAGGAGTACCACGCCAAGAGAGCAGTTGGCCAGCCCACTACCCTCACCCTGCACAACGCCAGTGTGGTCAACGGCGCACAGACGGTGTCCTCCTCCTTCCGGGCATACGAGAGAAACCCAGAGGCGGTCGCGGAAGCCTATGTCCTGGTGCGGATCATCTCCCTGGAAGGAGCGCCGGAGGGCTTCGGACACTCCATTACCAAGGCCACCAACACGCAGAACCACATGGAGCGCCGGGACTTCATCGCCATCGACACCGTCCAAAGTGAGATCCAAAAGGACTTCAGTCTCTCGCTCGACAAGGAGTACGTCTTCCGGCGGGGCGAGCTGGACCCGGCTCCTGAGTCAGGCTGTTCGGTCACGGAAGCTGCCACGGCCCTGGCCTGCATGCACCGGGACCCGTCGCTTGCCGTGCGGGTCAAGGGTTCCACGAACGCGCTGTGGGAGGAGGGCCCGGGAGGGGCCTACATCAGGCTGTTCGGTCAGCAGCCGACCGCCCAGCAGATCTGGCGCGCGGTGCAGGTCTTCAGGCGGGTGAGGGATCAATTGACCGAATTGAGAGCCAAGTTTACTGGACGGCCGGCCGCGGTGGTGGACAGCGGGGCGCTGCTGGTGGTCCATCTGGTGTTCCAGCGCATCGGCAAGGACCGGTTCGACGAGCCGGATGACGAGTGGGCCGCGGTGCTCGCCGACGTGCCGAGGCAGGTCAACGCCGTGGCTCTCTGCCTCATCACCATGGTCGACACCCTTTTCACGAACAAGAGCTACGTCACGAGCACCTTCGCCAACGAGGAGCGTTGCGCGCGGCTGGTTGCCGCGGTCCGGGGGGTGCTCGAACGCGGCACCGGTCCGGACTCGCCCATGAACCTGAAAGCCCTCATGGAGAACACCGCGGAGAAGCGGCAGCGACGACCCCAGACGGTTCGCCTGCTCGTCGACCACGACGCCATCAGCGACGGCACGCCTCTCGTCTACGCCCCCAGCACCGTGGAAGAACTGGCCATCGGGGCCTGGCTCGACGAGGACCTCCGGCGCCGCAGGGCGACTTGGGTGAACGACCGGAAGGCCCCCATCCTCTGGGAGGCCGACGGCAAGCGGTACTCCCCGACCGGACTGGTCTCCCAGATGTGGAACGCGGCCGACTGGAAGGAGCAGTGGAGCGCCGTCCAGGGCCCGAAGCAGTGGAGGGTTCCGGGTGACGGGACGCTGGTGGAGATCGCCGAGCGGCTCTGGCAGGAGATCGCGGACCAGGGTGAGCCGGGGGAGGAGAGCCCGGCGTAGTGTCCGGTACGGTCTGCCCGCCATTGAGCTGTGGCCAGGGTACCCCGGCCGGCCGCCTATCACCTCCGACGGTCTGGCGGGCTGCGCTCTGCGTCGACGTCCGAGAGCGCCGGACTGGCGCCACACGGGGAGCCCGGCGCTCAGCTCAGTAGGCGACTGTGGGCGGGGGAAGAGGAGCGATCTCCCTGTCGAAGAAGCTGTGAAAGTCTTCCCCACACCCGTACAGCGCATCGAATCCGGCCAACGTTTCCCGGATCAGTGCTCGGTCGGCGAAGCGATTGGCTCCCGCCGCGTTTCCGTCATCGTCGTAGCACACCTCGTACATGACGACGTCTCCGAGGATCACCACCTCCGGAACAGGGCGGTCCTTCTCAACGTCCGCGATCTTGCGGGCATCGAGCACTCTGATGTTGTCGCCCAGCTCCACGCGCAGGCGCAGAACGAACATCTCCCACTGGACGTATGGGGTGACTGGGAACTCCACCACGCGAAGGCGGCGTTCCAGGATGTTCAGCCGGGCCGCCTCGCGAAACTGCAATGTGTAGACGTCGCGCTTCTCCTCGACGAGAGACAGTGCTCTTTCCCATTCTCCGGCAGCGAAGGCCTCCCAGCTGGCAAACCCTCGTTCCTTGAAGCTCTGCCCCCGTTCGAGCTTGTTCAGGCAGCGAACGCCACTTTCGTAGATTCGACGGAAATCCGCATGATATGTGCGACGATCCATATGTTCGAAAAGGGCACTTGAGAAGGAATCAAACACTGGGGATGTCCGGTTTCGCCGCAACCAACATGTTCCTTGGGATGACAATGAGCCGCTCGTCGGACCCTACCGAGACGCCCGTCGGCAGTTTCCTGCCGAGTGACTCCGTGAGGTCTCGGCCGATGATGGCGATGTCCCCGTTCTCAAGCTCCCAGATGTCGGGGCAGTCGGGGTTGTCGGTTGTGTTTCCCAGTTCCTGGGGTGACTTTCCCAGGCGTCGCTTGAAAGTTGTGGTCGGATCGGCTTCCCAAGGCCTACTCATGGCCATCGCCCCCTTGATTGAGCAAAAGTTTCATTAACTTAGCACTCGACGAATCTGCTTGACCATGCCTGAACCGGACTTATCGATGATGGCGTGGATGGCTCCATGCTGTTCCATCCGGCCCGAGAGTGCGACGATAGGTGGTCACGAAGCGGCAAGCTATCAAATCATGGCGGATGCTGCAGATTCGAACAATTGGCGTATAGTCGTGAAATTTGGAATTCTTGCTCAGGGGGAACTGTGGACCCGGATACAGCATTACTCGCACAGAGCGCGGGAGTCACGCTGGTCACCTTGATGACAACTGACGCCTGGCACCGCACCCGGGAAGGGATCACACAACTGTGGCGTCGAACTCAGCCCCACCGCGCCGAGGCCGTCGTCGCGGAGTTGGAAGCCACCCGCGAAGACGCCCTGGCTGCCAGCGAGGCCGGCGACCAGGAGACACTCGGCGAGCTGCACCTGGAGTGGCAAGGACGGCTCCGGCGGCTGCTCGCCGCCCAGCCCGGCGTCGCTGTGGAACTACGCGCGCTTCTCGACGAACTTGAGCCGAGGGGCTCGACCGGCCCCGCGGTCGCCCAGCACGCCAGCGCGTCCGGCCGGGCCCGGATCTATCAGGCGGGACGAGACCAGCACAACGCGCAGCAATGACAGGCGCGATGGAAGGCCACGCCGAGGATCGTGGCCGTGTCTACCAGGCGTCGGGCGACCAGCACATCAGCGAACACCACCACTACGGCGATGAAGCGGCCACGCCAGATGGTCCCGACTCGGTTCGCCGTCCGGCAGTCGGCCGGCCTCCGGTCGTGCTGCGAGATCGTGTCGAAGTGCTGGAACGTCTGCGAGCAGGTGTGCGTGCGGGGTGTGGTGGTGAAGCCTATGTGCTGTACGGCATGGGCGGCTGCGGCAAGACCGCGGTCGCCTACACATTCTTCCAGTTGGCCATCAACGAGTGCGGCAGGGTGGGCTTGTGGATCAGCGCATCCGACCGCGCGAGCCTGCGTGCCGGCATGCTCGCGGTCGCAGCCGACCGAGGTGCGGGCGACGGCGAACTGCTGGCCGCCCGCAATGGGCTCCGCGCCGCCGCCGATCTCGTCTGGCACTACCTCGACCGCTCCGCCGAGCCCTGGCTGCTGGTGCTCGACAACGCCGACCAGCCGGAGATCCTCCGTGACGGCAACTGGTTGCGCACCAGTCCCCGCGGCACGGTCCTGGTGACCACACGCCGGTCGGCTGCCCGCTGGTGGCCCGGGGCAGAGCTGCAGCACATCGGGGTACTACCGCGTGAGGACGCCGCGAGGGTACTGCGCGACCTAGCCCCGCACAGCGGCACGCAGGAGGAGGCGGTGGAGATCGCGGAACGACTTGGACGGTTGCCGCTCGCCCTCACGCTGGCAGGCGGCTTTCTCTCCCAACAAGTGCTCGATCCCTGGACGATGGAGACCTACGGGCGCCATCTCGACGAAGGGCAACGAGTCACGCTCATCGACCAAGGAGCCGATGTCATGTCTCAAAAGGACCCACGGCATATGGTGGGGCTGACGTGGCAACTGACACTTGACGCGTTCGAGGCACGAGGGCTGCCCGAAGCGACCGCACTGCTGAGGCTGCTGGCTCGCTTCGCTCCCGAACCGTTGCCACTGTCGCTGCTCAACCGACCCGAGATCGACGCTGTTCTTCCTCGCGCGAGCTGCGAAACCGCGCTGAGAGCGCTGCTCGACCAGTCGTTGACCGAACTGGTCGACGTCGGTGCACGGTGCGTGCAGAGCCACGGGGTGTTGCTCGACAGCGTCGCGACGGCGACTCCGGCGGAGACGGTTCCGGTTCTCGACACGACGGCCGTCCGACTGTTTGACGCGGCCGTTCCCGATCTCCCCGACGCGGGTCCGCACGATCCGCTGCTCCGGCTGCTCGTTCCCCATGGGCTCGCCTTGCTGCGACGCATCGATGACCCGTCGACATCGGCGGACGCTTTGGCCATGGTGATCCGGTTGACCGTCGCTCTGCATCGCACCGGAGACTACGTCTCTGCCTGGGAGACCGCCCGAGCCGCAGCGGACTTCGGCGAGCGGCGACTCGGCGCGGAGCACCGGTCCGTACTGGCCGCCCGTTCCAGGGCAGGCCGCGCGCTTTTCCGTCTGGGTAGGTACGCCGAGGCCGAGTCGCTGCTCGAGCGCGTCCGCGCCGCTCAGGACCGTCTGTTCGGGGCCAGCGATCCCGACACCCTGGACAGCGGCCATGGCCTTCAGCTCGTGCTGGGAAATCTCGGCAGACGGGACGAGGCCCTCTCGCTCCTCCGGTCCACGGTCGTCGGCCGACGTATGGCGCTGGGCCCCGCGCACCCTTTGACCTTGCGCTCACGCTCAAGCCTGCTGGTCCTGCTGTCCGCCTCCGAGGTCGTCACTGAAGAAGACGGCGCCCTTCTTCACCTGCCCTCGGAATGCGACCGGCTTCTCGGCCAGGACCACACGGTGACCTTGGGAGCCCACCACAACCGCGCCTGGGCGCTCTACTCGTTGGGTCGCTTCGACGAGGCCGACCAGGAGATACGGCTGGTTACCGAGGCCTACCGGCGACGCTTCGGCCCCGACCACCCGATCGCGCTTTCGGCCCAGCAGCTTCTCTCCCGAGCCCGGGCCGCGCTCGGTCATGTGGACGCGGCGACAGAGTTGATGATGGATGTCGTGGCCAGACGGGAACGCAGCCTGGGTTCCGACCACCCGTTCACGGTTGCCGGCCGGGAGCTGTTGAGCGCTTTCGCTTCGGGGCAGTGGGGCCCACCCGCGGCGGAGGCGTGACGGGCGTGCTTCTGCGACGGGTGGGCGCGGCATAGATGGGGGCGGGCGCGCCCATGGATGGGTCCAAACCTTCACTGTTTGAGGTTTCGGCCTCCGGTCACTGCAGGTGATTGACGAAGGCGGCCCATGCGGTCTGCGAGAAGGCGAGTATGGGGCCGGCGGGGCGCTTGCTGTCGCGGATGGGGATGAGGGTGGGAAGGTTGTCGGCAATCTCGACGCATTCGTTGTTGCCGCCGCTGTAGGTGCTGCTGCGCCACTTCGCGTCCGACAGGTCCGGCGTGCTGAGGCGTGCGCGATTCATGCTCTATGCTCCTTGGCCCTGCGTTGGATGACGGCGCGGGATTCCATCGGGGAGAGCGCGGACGTGCGAGCATCGTCGAACAGATCCTGGTAACGGGCGACTTCCGCCTCCCGCTCCAGCCAGATAGAGCCGGTCGGGTTGTCCGCCAGCACCACGTCGAGCGCTGCCTCCTCGGGGAAACCCAGTACTACATACGGGCCGAACATACTCGCGTGTGCTCCCCGCGAGAACGGCAGGACCTGGATGGTGACGTTGGGATGCTCGGACGTGGCAAGAAGGTGTTCCAACTGTGCCTGCATTACCTGAGGGCCCCCGACCTGTTGGAGGAGAACCGCTTCTGAGAGCACGGCCCAAAGGTGCAAAGGAGTGCCTCCGCTGAGCCGTTCCTGGCGGGCGAGGCGTACCTGGACGAACCTTTCGATCTCGTCTGCCGTCTGCCACTGTCGCGAGGCTACCGTCACGGCACGGGCGTACTCCGGGGTCTGGAGCAGGCCGGGAACAAGTTGCGCCTGGAACGTGCGGATCTCCCCGGCCATGGCTTCCAGCGCGATGTAGTCGCGGTACGTGTCGGCGAGGACGGATCCGTACTGGTTCCACCATCCTTGCCTGCGGCGACGGTTGGCCTGGCGAGCCAATGTGCTCAGTCGCTCATGGAGCTCAGGGTCCGCCACCTCGTAGGCATGCAGCATCGCGGTCAGGTCCGGAAGGCGGACCGCCACCCGACCGTTCTCGATCCGGCTGATTTTGCCTTTGGTGCAGTCGAGGGCTTCGGCTGCCTGAGCGGTGGTCAGTCTTGCTTTCTCCCGCAACCGACGAAGTTCGTCGCCAAGTTGGCGACCGAGCACGGTTGAAGGATTCGGAGCGGTGGTCTTCGTAAGCATGCCAACACCTCTAGCAGAACCGCGCAGGAATCAGGGTGGGCTTAACCCGAAAGGGCGAAGATTGCAACCATCCTAGTTGGCAACGTTGCAGATTCGAATGGTGCGCGTACATCCTGCTGGGCATGGACATCGGAGTCCTGCGGCCCAAATGGCCGTCTCTGTGTGGCTCCGATCGGGCATCGACCCTCTGGAGGCTGCCATGGCTGCACAGGACGAAGTCATCTTCCGGCTGTCCCGGTCCCGTCGAAGTGTGCCGAGGTCCCGGGCCGCGTTACACGCAGTGCTCGGCGGATGGGGGATTGCTCAAGGTGCTTTGGAATCAGCGGAGTTGGTGCTCTCGGAACTGGTGACCAATGCACTGCGTGTACCTGTACCAAGGGACCGACAGGTGGGTGTACGGATCGCTCGCTTGCCGGCAGACGGGCTGCTGCGACTGGAAGTCAGCGACGCGGGCTCGGGCAGGCCTGAGGTACGGGCGCCCAGGGATGAAGAGACCGGCGGGCGCGGGCTGCTGCTGGTGGAGGCGTTGGCTCACCGTTGGGGCGTCGAGGAGCGAGCGGGCGGGATCGGGAAGACGGTTTGGGCCGAGCTGAAGGCGCCGGACATCGTGGCCGGGCCTTTCGGGAGGTATGCAGGTAGCATCCGCGCCTTCAGCCACCCTGAGTTCGACGATGCGCTGCAGGAAGGGCTCGACCTCATTGCCGAGGCCAAGGACGGTGACCAGGAGTGAGTCGAGCCCTATATCCGGGTCCGTGACCTGGGGACCTGCGCCCGATTGTGAGGCTGTGGAGACACTTGCCCGGGCCCCGGACCGGTACACACTGGGTTCCTGGACATGACCTCTACGCAGCGATGCGCCGCCGGTCAAACTCATCCGGCGGCGCATCGTCCTTGGGCTCACTGTCCCGGCAGCGCCTCCGCGACGTGCCGGAAGTGGGCAGCCGCCTCGTCGAGCCGGTCCGCCACCTCGAAGGCGATCTCCTTGGGGGAACCGAAGTCGCCCAGTTCCGGGGTGAGATGGGCCATGAGGTTGAGGCTCGTCTTCGGGCGTGCGAGGAGTTCCTTCACCGGGTAGCGACGGAAACGTTTCGACGTCGACTCGTCTCGTGCGGTGAAACCCCCCTCAGGGAGGCAGGAGGCGACGAAGTCGTCGAAGTCGGCCTCGGTGACTGGGTTGCCGGTGTCTGTGTGGTGGTTGCCCGTGCGGGCGTCGTACACCCACAGGTACCTGGTGGCGGGCTCACCGGTCGGCTTGGGGGCGGACTTCGTGAAGAAGAGAATGTTCGATCTCACGCCCTTGCGGTGGAACAGCCCGGTCGGCAGCCGCAGAAGTGTGTGCACATCGCAGGTCTTTAGCAGGTTCTGACGTACGGTGGCTGCCGCGCCGCCGCCGAAGAGGACTCCGTCCGGGACGAACACGGCTGCCCGCGCGCCCTGGGGCAGCGTGATCGCCAGATGCTGCAGAAAGTTGGTGGGGAAGTCGCCATAGGCCCAGAAGTCGTCGCGCATGGTGGCGTCAGGCTGTACGCCGTTGCTTTTGAACGGCGGGTTGCAGATGGCCACGGTGGGCACGACACCGGACTGGGAGCGGACCACCGGGCTCTTGCGTTTGAGCGTGTCCGCGAGCTGGACGGGAGCGGGGTCGCCGAACGGACGGCCGGTGTGCAGCAGGATGTTCAGCATGGCCAGTCGGCACATCTGCGCGTCGAGGTCGGCGCCCGCCAGGGCGGACGGAGCCAACTGACGGTTCGCGGAGAGCATCGCGTTGTAGGCGGCGACGAGCGTCGTACCCGTGCCGCACGCCGGATCGATCACGATGTCTTCGGGGCCCACGGCGAGCACTTTGGTGATGGCGTTCAGGATGGGCAGGGGCGTGAGAGTCTGGCCCGTCTCGATCTTGAGGTCGATGTCGTCGCGGCAGTCGCGCAGCATCAGCGAGAAGGCGCGGCCCAACTCGGCCTGGCGGACCGCCAGCCACTGGTAGGGGTCGATCTGCTCGATGATCAGCTTGTTGAGCTCGGCCATGCGGTCAAGACCCCAGAGCTGGGCGTCGCGGAAGACAACGCTCGCGGTCTGCCGGTCGGGACGGTCGGCGAGGTCCTGGTTGCCGAGATCGTCCATGAGCTTGGTCAGCCTGGTGTGTAGGGCGTCACCGTTGAGCAGGGCCAGGTTCGGCCAGGCATCGGCAGGCGCTACAGGCTGGTGCGCAAACCGGGACGAGCGCTGGGCGCGTTCGTGGTCCAATTTGAGGAACAGCAGGTAGCCGATGTGCTCCACGAACTGGAGGCGGGTGATGGCGCGGGTGTTGGTTCCCTCGCGGTAGAACTTCCAGAGGCGCTCGGCTATCGCCTCGCCGCCCCAGAACCTCTCCGGTCGTACGGTTGCCGCTGCTGCGCCGTTGCCTCGGCCGAGCCCGTTGGCCATGTCACCCAGTCCCTGTGTCCAGTCCCTGGCGGGCCGCCTGTGTCCGTACTGTCCGCACGGATGCAGGGGGCCGCGCCTCCCGTTCCCGGAGCAGGCTCCGGCGGGCCCCTAACCTCCAGAGCCCGTACGAGGCTTGGCGGGGAGGGACGGAGACCGGGCTACCGCTCCTGGGCTGTGTCGTCGTCGAAGTTGCCGTCTTCGGAAGTGCCGGTGGCGTTCGTCGTGCCTGTCGTGCCTGTCGTGCCAGTGGGGCCCTCAGCCGTGTCAACTGCAGCGTTCGGGGCGGAGTTGGCCGCCGTGGTGCGTGCGGCCTTCTTCAACGCCTGTGCTACGGCGGTGAATTCAGCCAGGGCCGTTTCCAGGTCCTCCACGATCTCCTGTGCGATCACGTCCGGAGGCGCGAGCGAGGCGGAGGACGCGGAGGCGGACTGAAGCACCGTCAAGTCGAGGTTGACCTTGTCGCGTGCGATGAGTTCATCGTACTCGTATGCACGGAAGCGCTCACTCGGCTTTCGGGCAGAGTGGTCCGTACCGCCGGAGTGGAACGCGGCGACGAACTCGTCGAGGTGCTCGCGGCGTAGGGCGCGCTGCTTGAGGGTGAAGCGCTGGTCGGTGCGGAAGTCATAGACCCAGAGCTGCTTGGTGGCGGGCCCCCCGCCGGGGCGGGGCGGGCGCTTGTCGAAGAACAGGACGTTCGCCTTGACACCGTTGGCGTAGAAGATGCCGGTGGGTAGGCGCAGCAGGGTGTGTACGTTGGTGAGGTCCAGCAGACGGCGGCGGATCTCCGCGCCCGCGCCCCCCTCGAACAGCACGTTGTCGGGCAGTACCAGGGCGGCCCGGCCGTTCGTCTTCAGCAGGGTGTAGATGTGCTGGACGAAGTTGAGCTGCTTGTTCGTGGTCTGCGTCCAGAAGTCCTTGCGGGAGGTGTACGCCTCGCCGGTGACCGAGCCCACGCCGAAGGGCGGGTTGGCGAGCACGATGTCGTAGAACTTGTGCGGCGACTTCGCCAGGGAGTCCTGGATGGTGATCAGCGGACGGGCCTCGGACGTGCCGATGCCGTGCAGCAGCATGTTCATCAGAGCCAGCCGAGCTGTCTCCCGGACCAGTTCATAGCCGGTGATGGCGCCCGTCTGGAGCTTGCGCGCCTCGTCGCCGTACAGCTGCTCCTCATAGCGCTCGACGATGTGGGCGTGTGCGGCGATGAGGAAGCCGCCGGTGCCACAGGCGGGGTCGGTGATCGACTCGCCGGGGCGCGGCTGTACGCAGTCGACCATGGCGTCGATAAGCGGGCGGGGCGTGAAGTACTGGCCTGCGCCTGTCTTGCGGTCCTCGGCGCCGCGCTGCAGCAAGCCTTCGTAGGCGTCGCCCTTGAGGTCCTGGTTCTCGCGGGTCCAGGTATAGGGGTCGATCAGGTCCTTGATGAGGCGTTCCAGGACGGCAGGCTCGTGGATCTTGTTCTGCGCCTTGGTGAAGACCTCACCGAGCATTGTGCCGCCGTTGCGGCCCAGCTGCCGCAGGACGTGCTCGTAGTGATCCACGAGATCCTCGGCCGACCGGCTGGTGAGGCTCTGCCAGTCCAGGCCCGGCGGGACGAGCGGCTCTTCCGGCAAGTTCTGGCGGAATTTGGCCGGCCGGTTGGCACGCTCGTCGGCCATCTTCAGGAAGAGAAGGTATGTCAGCTGCTCGACGTAGTCGAGGGTAGAGACACCAGAGTGGCGCAGCAGCTCGCAGTATGACCAGAGCCGGTTGACGAGCGTCGAAGTCGTCTCGCCGGCGGACCGGCGGGGGCCTGGGGTGGTGGCGCTGTTCATGAGGGCGGGGATGGTGCTCATTGCGGCAGTTCTTCCTGACCGGGCGGGGTGGAGCGCGGCTTGCGGGGGGCACGCTTGCGGGGTGCCTTCTTGGCGGTCGCGCCTCCGGCACGGATCCGGTCGAGCAGGAGCGAGGCGGGCTCGTCGGAGGGGTCCTGAGGGACCAGGGCGCCGGTGAAGGCGGCGTGGAGGAGGGCGGCGCGGAGTTCGGCGCTCTCAGCCTGTGCCTCGCTGACAGATGCTGCAAGCGGGTCTATGGCTGCACCCTGCTGCTTCACCCACTCAATTGCCTGGCGCTGTTGGGGAAGCGGGGGCACCGGGAAATCGACGTTCTCAATCGTCGCTTGGTCGATCTTCGGCATGGAACCGGAAAGGCCGCGCGCATTCTGGCGGAAGTAGAAGAGAATCCGGTTTGTGCGCAGAGCCAATGCCGTATATTCGGGCAATACGCGGGACTGGTCGACGCGAACGCGGATGAGGAGATCGGGGTAGATTGCCCAGTTCCTCTCGCCCTGGTAGATCGCAGACGTGCCGACCAGTTCGGCAGAGTTGGAGCGTTGGACGAAAATATCCTGGTCTTCGAGCCAGAGATTCTTTATCCGCTTCGGGTCTGCGCTGGTGACCTTGGTGAATTGCGAACTGAAGTCGTTCCGTGTGACCGCAGTTAGGGTGAGCGTTCGAACGCCGGTTCCGTCGGTCGTTGCCTTTGCTGAAACGCCGTTGCGCAAGGGTTCCCTCAAGAGGCCCTGCAATTTTTCCCAAGGGGACTCGGAATGTTGTGAGATGGCCGCATCGGCGATGCTGGAGCGGAGGTCTGATACCCGTCTAGCCGCTTCAGCCAGCGCTTCTTCGCCTGCCTCGATGTGGCTGATCTGCTGCTCAATCTCGGTAACGATGCGGCGCTGTTCGGCAAGCGGTGGCACAGGAATCTCAAGGGATTCCAGATAGGGTCGCGGCACGCGGCGTTGACCAACTGCGCCGGACATATTTTGTTCCGCGTTCGCTCGCACATCGCGTTGCAGCAAGTAGTGCATCAAGTATTCGGGGAGAACGGCCCCACGGCTGCGAAGCACGTGGAACTCGGTGCTGCCAAGGGCGCGACCGCCCAGCAACCCTTGGGCTAGCGCAATCTTGCCGTTCTCCATGCAGGGCGTGATCTTGGCGAAGAGAACGTCGTTCTCCTGGAAGTGTGTGAGGGATTTCTTCTTGAAGTCGCCGTATCGCACATGGGTAGACGCATCAATGCGCCCAGATTCGGCCTCAACAGAAGCCATGGGGACCTGTGAGATGTCGTCATCGTCTCCGGGTTCATCGTCGAAGGCGCGAGGATTAACAATGCACAGTTCCCTCAGCGTCACCCGAGCCCACCCCCGTGGAAGCTCCTCGCTATCCTTGCCCGGAAAATCCTCCCTACCGCCCCCGGAATCCTCCCCCAGTCCCAGAGTCACGCGCCCAGCTCCCTGTCCAACTCGTCGAGGATCTCTTCCGCCCTCGCCTCGCCGAATTCGGCGAGGAATCCGTCCGTGCCGTTCATCTTAGTGAACGGGGCGTAATCGAGGTCGGCGGTGTCGAAGCGTACACGCTCGATCGTGGCACCGGCGATGTGGTCGAGCCACCACCGCTCGGTGTCGGTGAAGGTCACGCCCGCCTGTTCCTGCCTGGTCAGCCAGGCTGCGTACCGCTCCTGTACCGCCTCTTCGTGCGGACGGGGCGGCGTCGCCCTCCCCTCCGCACCGCCCGCCAACTCGTACCGCATCAGGGCCAGCAGGTCGGCCGCCGTACGGGCGGCGGAACGGTTCGTTGCCACCGCCTCGCCCACCTGCTCGTACGACCGCCACAGCTTCTCCGCAGTCCAGGCGCGCGGCGGGCGGGCCACGGCCCGTGCCAGGTCCTTGAGGCGTCGGAGGGCCTCGCGGGGCGGGACCGGTGAATCGGCCGAGAAGGCAAGAGCGAGCGCCGCGATCTCGTCCCGGTGCTCCTTGACGTACGCCTGCCAGTCGCGGACGGTCTCGCGTGCCGTCGACTCGTCCTCCGGGACGGCGCCGGCCGACACGAGGGCGTCGCGGCTCGTCTCGTCGTACAGGATGTCCTTCGCGCGGCGCATCTCCAGCAGTCGGTTGCGCAGCTCGGGGTTGGAGGCCAACGGCCGCAGCGCTCGTTCGGTGACGTCCTTGACGGCCTGGTCGGAGTCGAGGCCGAGGCGTTCGGCGGCCTCGCGGGTCTTGCCCTGCTCGTCGATCGAGACGGCGTCGACCATCTTGTGCACGATGTGCTTCAACGGGACGCCGTCGGTGAGGCCCTCAATCTCGGCGCGCTCGTCGTCGGTCATCTGGATGTCGAGCTTGGCCAGACGTGACGCGAGGGTGGAGATGTGGGTGTCCTCTGCGACGCCCCGGGCGGTGAGGCGGAGGAGTTTCTCAAGGTTGAGGTCCTTCTCCGTGTGCTGCTCCAGCGGACTGGCGTCCACCTTCGGCTTCCGGGTCACGCCCACCGCGTCGACGATCACGAAGTGCGTCTTGGGGCCGACGCCGGGGGTGACACGCTCGAACTCGGTCAGCGACAGGGTGCGGGCACCGCGGCCCTTCATCTGCTCGAAGTAGGCCCAGCTCTTGACGTCCCGCAGGAAGAGCAGGCATTCGAGCGGCTTGACGTCTGTGCCGGTTGCGATCATGTCCACCGTGACCGCGATGCGCAGTTGCGGCAGGTTGCGGAAGTCGGAGAGCCGT
This sequence comes from Streptomyces sp. NPDC048734, assembly GCF_043198675.1. Lineage (NCBI taxonomy): Bacteria > Bacillati > Actinomycetota > Actinomycetes > Kitasatosporales > Streptomycetaceae > Streptomyces > Streptomyces sp. NPDC048734. The sequence continues at coordinate 794,601 of NZ_JBICUZ010000001.1, forward strand.
TCCGCCGGTTTCTTCGCAGCGTGCGTGATCTTCGCGCAGAAGTCGTTGCCCTTGCCGAAGACGTCGCGGATGACCTCGACGACCTCCTCGGCATGGTTGTCGTTCTTGGCGAAGACGAGGGTCTTGGGGACATACATCTCGCCCCACAGTAGTTCGCCGGTCTCTTTGTCGCGCTTGGCGCGCTCGGGGAAGATCTCGGTGAACAGCCGGTTGCGGAAGGTGTGTACGACCGTACGCAGTTGGTCCTTGCTGATCACGCCGACGCCGACTTCCGTCGCGCCGTAGGAGACATCCTCGTCGAAGTCCTCGTAGCGCTGACGACGGGTGCGACGGTCGCGGACAGGGATGACGCCCCGCGCGATGACTCCGCCCTCACCCGTTATCCGCGTCACGATCTCGTACACCTTGAAGTCGACGTTGACCCCGTCGGCGACGGCCTCCGGGTAGGTGTACTCGCTGACCAGGTTGCCGTTGAAGTAGCCGAAGGTCTGGGCGACGGGTGTTGCGGTGAGGCCGACGACGGGGGCATCGAAGTACTCCAGGACGGAACGCCACTTGCCGTAGATGGAGCGGTGGCACTCGTCGACCACGATCAGGTCGAAGGACTCGGGCGGGATGCCGGGGTTGTAGCCGACGGAGATGTCGCCCGGTGTGTCGTACGAGTACTCCTCCTCGCCGTCCTCGCCCTGCGTGGCGGGGACGGTCGCGCCCGTCAGCTCCATGTACAGGCGCTGCACAGTGGAGACGACGACCTTCGCGGAGGGGTTCATGCCCTCGGCACCCAGGCGCTGCACGTTGAACAGGTCGGCGAAGGTGCGGTTGGTGTCGGGCGTCGTGAAGTTCTCGAACTCGTTCTGCGCCTGGGCGCCCAGGTTGTTGCGGTCCACCAGGAACAGGACGCGCTCGGCCTGGGCGTACTTGAGCATCCGGTACGAGAACGTCACCGCCGTGTACGTCTTGCCGGCGCCGGTCGCCATCTGGACGAGGGAGCGGGACTGGCCCGTGCCCTGCTGGCCCTTGCCCAGTGCGACTGACTCCTCGACGCCCTGCACCGCCTTGATCTGGGCAGGGCGAAGGGGCCGCTCGTCCAGCTCTGGCATGCGCAGGCGCAGCCGGGCACGGTAGGAGGGTGCCTGTGGGTCCTGTTCGGCCTGGCGGATCCAGCGGGACAGGGTGCGAGGCTGGTGGAAGGAGAAGATTCTCCTGGTGCGCGAGTCGGGGTCCAGAGTGTTGCGGAACCGGGTCTCGCCGCCGTCCGACACATAGCGGAACGGCAGAGGGGTACGCCAGGCGATCAGGCGCTGCTGTGCCTCGGTGGGGTGGTCGGCGTACCGGTCGGCCTGCGCCTCGGCGGCCGTCAGGTCGGCGCCCTCGCGTTTGGCCTCGATCACGCCCACGAGCTTGCGCTCCACGTACAGGGCGTAGTCGGCGCGGCCCGTGGCGGTGGTCGTCTCACGGACGGCGACACCGCTGCCGCGCCGGTCGCCCTGCACGTACAGGTTGAGGCTGCCCCCCGCGTCCTGGACGCTCCAGCCCGTCTCGGCGAGCATCTGGTCGAGGCGCGTGCGCACCTGCGCCTCGGTGAGGGGCTCGCGGGCCGCCTGCTCGGCGTTCTCCAGGAGACGGGCGCGCTCGGCCACGGCCTCGGACGCGGCGGCGGGGCTCGTGACCTGCTCGCGCAGCAGCCGGGCGTCGGCCGTGGACTGGGCCTGTTGCAGCGCCGCGAGCTGATCGTGCATGGCGGCAACCCGGCGGGCCAGTTCTTCGCGCTCCGCCGCGGCGTCGGCGAGCTCCTGCTCCGCCGCGAGGCGAGCGGCCTGCTCTGCCTGTGCTTGGGATGCCTTGCCCTCGTAGGTGAGCCGGGCTTCCTCCAGCGCACGCCGAGTCTCTTCCACCTGCGCGCGCAGGGCCAAGTTCTGGGCGGCAGGTGTCCGGGCCGGGTCCGGCGGAACAAAGGTTCGCTGTTCCCGGGATCCGGTGATCAGGCGGTGGTACCAGACGCCGAGCCGGTGACAGGTCCGCAGAGCACGGAAGGCGTCGTCCGGGTCGTCGTAGTCGTCGTGGTTGGCCTTGTTGCCGAGCACGCGGACCTCGTGGAAGGCCGGTCCCACGTTGCCGTGCAGATAGCCTTCCCTGTCGAGGGCGGCCAGGCGCTCGATCTGCTTGGTCCCGGTGAACGGGACACGACCCCGGCGCACCAGATCGGAAGCGAGGGCCTCACCGAACTGCCGGGACTTGATGAGTGACGTGTTCGGGTCGGTGAAAACATTGGCCTCGGCACCCGAGCCGTAGGCGACAAGTAGCGGCAGATGGCCGTACAGGAAACCGAAGTTGCGTGATGTGCGGGCGAGTTCGGCGAGTCTGGGGTCCGGCGTCTGTGCCGCGCCACCTGCGCTCATCAGAGAGGTACCGCTCTTCCTGGGCTGCTGTACGACGTAGGGCGCACGGGCTGTACGAAGTGCACTGAAGGGATCATTGAGCCTAGCGTCGGGGGTGTTCAGGCGCCAGGAGTTTCGCCATCGCGGGTGGCTGACCGGAAAGCACAGACCTGGTCGCAGCAAGACCTCCCCTCTGCCGTTACCAGGTTGGTTCCAGATGCTGCTCCTTCCACCGGGATCTCGGCTCCGCCGAGTTCGACAGGAAGATTGCCAGCCGGCTGGAGACCGGGACCGGCGTGGTCAGGGAACCAGCCCACTCCGTTTCGGCCTAACACGTGCCAGGCGCCGCGCCTGCCGGTCGGGAGACGAAGGCGTCACCCCGTAGTAGCGATGAGCTCGTCGAGCACCTGCTCCAACAGGCTGTTGTCGCCGAGGAAACTCTTCACCGAGGCGTCCTCGTTGCGCCGGGCGTCCATGCCCGACCAGTTCAGGTCGTATCCCGCGTCCGCGCTCAGCTGGGCCAGGAACGCCTTCTGGGCACGGCCGTTGCCCTCGCGGAACGGATGGAGGACGTTCAAGTCGCCGTACAGCTCGGCCAGTCGGACGACGAATTCCTGCCGAGGGAGGCCTCGCAGATGACCGGAGGAGGCGAGGCAGCCGAAGACCTCTCGGCGTAGGGCAGCAGGTTTCTCGCCGGGTAGAACGGCGTGCGCCTGGCGATGTTGACGGTGCGTAACTCGCCTGCCCACGGATAGATGTCGCCGAAGACCGCGGCGTGGAACGCCTGGAGATGGTCGAGGTCGTACGCGCCCGGCAGGGGGCGTTCGGCGAGCAGGACGAGGCGCGCCCGGGTGATGTCGGCTTCCGCCGCCGCGAGCAGCTGTGATCGGTGATGCCGAGCTTGTCGCGCAGCACGCCGTTGGGCATGGCGTGCGGATCGGTTACCCCACCCGCCGCTCCGAGGTCTGTCGGTGGCGGGCGATCGCGCGGGCGACAAGGGTGTCCGCGTCGAGGTCGCCCTTCACGTATGCCTCGGTGTCGCGGTCGGAGGCCTCGGAGGCGTGGAGCCCTTCGGCCTCGATGGAGCCGGTGGCCGAGGAGACGGCCGCACGTCGTGCCGCTCGGCCGCTCAGTGCCTCGAAGGCCTCGACGGACAGGAGGACGCCCTGGGGCTTGCGGTGGGCGCCGATCAGGACCGGGTCGGCATCCGCTCCGGACTCTGACAGGTCTGTCAGGATTCGCGACAGTCTCGCGCGCGCGTCGCTGACGGTCACGACCTCGGGGATCTCCATGCTGTCACCGTACCCATATTGAGCCTTGATCCTGTACAGATTCCAGTACGGATTCCGGTGGGCTCCGATCCGTGGCCGCGGCACTTCGGCCGCCTGCGGTCACCGCGGGCGGGTCGTCCCGGCCCCGAGGCCGTGCGCCTGCTGTGCGGGGCGCGACTTGGCGGGGGCTCGGGTCGGTTGGCGGTCGTCGAGCCCGGGGCCCGTGACCACGGGTGTTCGGCGTCGCTGCATGGCGGTACCGGGGGAACCGGCGTCGGCGCGTATAGGTGCCGACGCCGGACCGTCCCGTCCGGCGGCGCCGTCAGGACAGCGGAGCCGTGTCAGCCGTGTCCCGCGCCCTGTTCCTGCCCGACAGCCGCTGCCGGGCCACCGCGAAGACCACCACCGCGATGGCCACCGCCGTGGACAGGACCACCTGGTCGCGGCCGCCGCCGTCGGCCGTGTCGGTCAGCATGTAGCCCAGGACGAAGGTGATCAGGGCGATGGTCGCCCAGGTCAGGTAGGGGTAGAGCCACATCCTCACGACCAGCTTCTCCGGCGACTCCCGCTGGATGATCTTGCGCATCCGCAGCTGGGAGAAGCAGATCACCAGCCAGACGAACAGGGCGATCGCGCCGGAGGCGTTGAGCAGGAACTGGAAGACCGTGTCGGGCCAGAGGTAGTTGAAGGCGACCGCGACGAAGCCGAAGACGACCGAGGCCAGGATGGCCGTACGGGGGACGCCGCGTCCGGTGGTCTGGCCGAAGGCGGTCGGGGCGTCGTTGCGGCGGCCGAGCGAGAAGGCCATGCGCGAGGCGGTGTACAGGCCGGAGTTGAGGCAGGACAGCACCGAGGTCAGCACGATGGTGTTCATGATCTGCGCGGCGTGCGGGATGCCGATGGAGCTCAGGGCGGCGACGTACGAGCCGTCCTCGAGGATCGCCGGGTCGTCCCAGCGCAGCAGCGACACCACGACCAGGATCGAGCCCAGGTAGAACACCGCGATCCGCCAGATCACGCTGTTGGTGGCCTTGGTGACGGCGGCCCGCGGGTCGGCGGTCTCGCCCGCCGCCAGGGTGACGATCTCGCTGCCCATGAAGGAGAAGACGACCATCAGGACGCCGGTGAGGATCGCGCCGGGCCCGTTCGGCAGGAAGCCGCCGTGTGCGGTGAGGTTGGAGAAGCCGCTCGCCGGGTGGTCGGAGCCGGGCAGCAGTCCGAAGACCGCGAGGCCGCCGAGCACGATGAACCCGGCGATGGCGACGACCTTGATGCCGGCGAACCAGAACTCGAACTCGCCGTAGGAGCCGACCGAGACCAGGTTGGTGGCGGTGAGGACGATCATGACGATCAGGGCCCAGCCCCACTGGGGCACCCCGGGGATCCAGCCGGCCAGGATCTTGGCCCCGGCGGTCGCCTCGACGGCGAGCACCACGACCCAGAAGAACCAGTACAGCCAGCCGATGGTGAAGCCGGCCCAGCGGCCCAGCGCGCGGTCCGCGTAGGCGGAGAACGAACCGGAGCTGGGGTTGGCCGCGGCCATCTCGCCGAGCATGCGCATCACGAGGACGACGAGGACGCCGACGAGCGCGTAGGAGACGAGGATGCCGGGGCCGGCGGCGGCGATGCCGGAGCCGGAGCCGACGAACAGGCCGGCGCCGATGACCCCGCCGATCGCGATCATCGACAGGTGGCGGTTCTTCAGTCCGGCCTGCAGGCCGCCGGACTCTTCCGCGGGAGGACTTTTGGGGAGGGTTGTGGTCATCTCGACATCCATGAGGGTGGGTGGACAGGGAGTACGGACCAGGGGGGGCGTCTGGAAATTAGTTCAGTACGATCGAAAAGAACAAGACTTGTTTAACTGTTCACCTTGCTCTATTTTTCGTGCAGCGCGGAACCCTCACTTCCGGGAGCCCTGGGAGCCCTCTGTGGACCACAGCGTGACCCCGCTCGGCAGGCCGTTAAGGTGGCGCCGTGGCGAATGCAGCGGGCAAGTTCGGCCCCTACACCGGCTGGGACACGCGCGTCCTGGCCGGCCGGGGTCCCACGGGAGCGGAGCTCGTCCGGTCCCGGATCGCCCTGCGGGTGCGTCTGCGGTCGGTGTCGCCGGGGGACCGGCTGCCGGACGCCGGCGTCCTCGGCGAGGAGCTCGGGATCAGTGAGATCACCGTGCGCCGCGCGCTGGAGGCCATGTGCCAGGACGGCCTGCTCGACCGGCGCCGGGGCCGGGCGGGCGGAACCTTCGTCGCGGCGGACTGGGACGCCGTCGTCGCCGTGATGCACGACGCCGACGAGGCGGCCTCGCTGGACGCCTTCCACCTGCTGCTCGAGTGCGGGCTCGTGGCGCACGCCGCGGGCGAGCTGCCGGACGGCCGGCTCGACGGGCCGCGGGCGCTGGTCGAGGAGATGGACCTGGCCGACGACCCGGCGCGGCTGCTCGAACTGGAGACCCGTTTCCACCTCGACCTCGCCCAGGTGCTCGGCGGCGCCGGGATCCGCGGGTTCGCCGCCGACCTGCTCGGACGGCAGTGCCTGCTGGAGCCCGCCCCGGGCCCGGCGGTGGTGCGGGCCCGCAACCGCTGCCACGCCGACCTGCTCGACGAGCTCGCCCGGGGCGCTATGGACCCGGCGGTACGAGCGGTGAAGGCACACCAGCACGCCGAACCGAACTGACTTCTCGGAAGGGAGCCGTCGCCATGCCCGAGTCCGGAACCGCCGGACCGTCGTCGACGCAGGGCCCCGCCGGTGGCACCCCCCAGCGGCTGCGCGGCGGCGTCCTCGGCATGGCGGACATCGCCGCCGCCACGATGGCCAACGTCGGCCCGGCCATGAGCTTCTTCTTCGGCTTCGCCTTCCTGGCCACCACCGCGGGCGTCGCGTCCCCGCTGACCATCGTGGCGGCGGGCGTGGCGGTCGCGCTGTTCGGCAACACGTTGGCCGAGTTCTCCCGGGCACACCCCTCGGCGGGCAGCTTCACCACCTTCGTGGGCAAGACCTTCGGGCCGGTCAGCGCGGTGACCACGGCCCTGCTGGCCGGACTCGGCTACATCATCGCGATGGCCTCCGTCATCGCGATCTCCGGCGGGTTCATGCAGATCACCCTGCACCACTACACCGGCATCGACCTGCCGTGGATCATCTGGACGCTGCTGCTGACCGGGCTGTCGGTGGTGCTGATGCTGCGCGGCATCGTGGTGTCCACCAAGTGGGCCGGCTACTTCTTCGGCGTGGAGATGCTCGTGCTGGTCGTGGTCTCGGTCGCGGCGATCGTCGAGCACCGGGGCGACCTCTCCGCCGCCCCCTTCCTGCCCTCCCACCTCACCCACGGCGTCAAGGGCCTCGCGGCGGGCTTCCCGCTGGCGGTGTACCTGTTCATCGGCTGGGAGAACTCGGCGGCACTGGCCGAGGAGACCGAGAACCCGCGGCGCAACGTCGGCCGCGCCGTGTTCTCCTCCGTCGCGATCATGACGGCGAGCTACATCCTCTTCTCCTACGCAACGGTCACCGGCTTCGGCTACGACGTCCAGCGGCTCGGCGACTCCCGGATCCCGTTCGTCGACGTCGCCCAGCACACGCTGGGGGCGCTCGCGTTCCTCGCCTACGTCGGCGGCCTGACCTCCACCCTCGGCGTGCTGGTCGCGGGCATCAACTCCCAGGCCAGGCTGGTGTTCAACGCGGGGCGGGAAGGGCTGCTGCCGTCCTTCTTCGGGTACGTCCACCCCACGCGCCGTACGCCGAACAACGCGATCGTCACCTTCGCCGTCACCGCGCTGCTGATCATCGCGGGCTGGGGGCTGGGACACCTGCTCGGGGACGGCGGCCAGATGAACCCCGTGGTCTTCTTCGCCGAGTCCTCCAGCCTGGGCGCCATCCTGATCCTGCTGGTCTACCTGGCGTCCAACATCGCGCTGCCGCTGTACTACCGCAGGTACCGTCCGCAGGAGTTCCGGATCGGGCGGCACCTGGTGCTGCCCGCGGTCGGCGCCCTCACCATCCTGATTCCGCTCTACTACCTCGCCAAGCCCGGCCAGCCCGCCCCGTACAGCTGGTTCCCGTACGCGGCGCTGGCCACCCTCCTCGCGGCCGTCTGCTACGCGGCCCTCCTGGTCCGACGCGACCCGGGGCTGGCCGACCGCGTCGGGGCGGTCGTCGCCGACGCGGAGTGAACGCGGCGGCCGGACGAGGGCACGGGAACGGTCCTTTGCCGCGACCGGGCCGGGTCACGCGGGCAAGCGGCCGGGCCGGGCGGCACCTGCGGGCCACCGGTCGTCCCGCCGAGCGGGCGGGAGAGGCGTTCCCCCTCAGGAGACAGCTGCCTCCTGGTACTGCCCCAGGTACCGGAACGCCCCGTCCGCGGCGCGGAACAGGAACATCGCGTCGTGGTTGTAGCCGTACCCCTCCTCGAACCGGACGGTCCTGGTGATGCCCTCGTACGTGATCTCGGGCATCCGACGGGCGATCGCGCCCCGTTCCGTCAGCGCCGAGCCGTCCCTGCTGCAGGCCCGCGCCAGGAACATGACGGCGTCGTGGGCCTCTGCCGCGTACCGGCCGGGGTCGGTGCCGTGGCGGGCGCGGTAGGCCTTCGTGAAGGCCCGGGCGGCCGGGCGGGCCGTCGGGTCGGTGAAGGCGGTGGCGAAGACCCAGCCGTTCGCGGCGGCGCCGGCCGAGGTCAGGAACCGCGGGGCGAAGGCGCGTTCCGTCGCCATCCGGGTCCCGGTGAACCGGGCGGTGCGCAGCGCCGACGCGAGCCCGGCGGCCCGGGCCGCGTCGCCGGTGAAGACGACCGCGTCCGCGCGGGCGGACATCACCGCGGCGGCGAGCGCGGCGTGGTCGATCCTTCCGGCGGCGACACCGGTCACCGTCGCGTCGCGGCCGCCCTGCCGCAGCGCCCGCTCGATCTGGTCGCACAGGGTCCAGGCGAAGTCGCCCTGCGCCCGGTCCTCCACGAGGAGCACCCTGCGGGCGTCCACGTGGTTGCCGAGGTAGCGGACGCAGGGGGCGGCGAGGAGGTCGCTGGTGACGCTCAGTGCCGCATGGCACTGGAAGACGTTCGTGCCGGTCCTCCTGCTCCGGGTGTCGATGCCCACCGACACCGACACGACGGGCATCACCGCCTTCGTGTACGCGACCTCGGACGCGAGGAAGCAGGCGTCGGTGGTGGGGCCCAGCACGGCGAGGACGTCGGCGTCCTTCGCCAGCCGGGCGGCCAGCTCAGCGGCCCGCTCCGGGGCGCCGCCGTCGTCGTACGTCCGCAGCCTCAGCCGGAAGGGATGACCGCTCCCGGCGTTGATCTGCTCGACGGCCAGCCGGGCCGCCTCGAGCTGGGCGTTCCCGGTCTCCTTCCGGGCGCCGGTCAGATCGCCGTGGAACGCCACGACCAGCTCGGGGCGCGGACGGCCGCTCCCGGACGGCGCGGCCGTCCCCGACGCCGGCCGGGTGCTCCACCACCAGGCCCCGCCACCGCCCGCCGCCAGCACGCCCGCGGTCGAGCCCAGGAGCAGGAAGCGGCGGCGGCCGACGGCGCGGGCGGAGGGCGGGATGGCCGTGACGGCCGTCAGCGTCGCGGCCTGCGGTGACGGTGACGCCTTGTCCGCCGCGTCCGCCGTGCTCGACGGCGCGGACACCCGGGTCGGCTCGATCGGGCCGATGGTGAGCACGGCGGCGGAACGGTCGTTGATCAACCGGGTGACCGGCGCGGGCAGCCAGTCCGACCCCTCGGCAGAACCGGCTTCCGTCCCTCCCGCTCCCTCCCCGAGCGCCTCGCGAAGTCGCGCGAGGAGGGGGCGGCCGGGCGGATCCTTGTGCAGGCAGGCTCTCAGTACGGGGGCCAGACCGTCCGGGATCGCCGCCGGGTCCGGTTCGTCGTAGACGGTGCGCAGCAGCATGCCGGCGGCCGCCCCGTCGCCGAACGGCCGCACCCCGGTCGCGGCGAACGCCAGCACGCACCCCAGGGAGAACACGTCGCTGGGCGGGCCGATCTCGCCGCCCCGCGCCCGCGCCTGCTCCGGCGACAGGAAGCCGGGCGAGCCGACGATCACGCCGCTGGAGGTGAGCGCGGTGGCCTCCGACGCGCGGGCGATCCCGAAGTCGATGAGCCGCGGCCCGTCCGGGGCCAGCAGGACGTTGCCCGGCTTCACGTCGCGGTGCACGAGACCGGCCGCGTGCACCGCCTCGAGCGCCTCGGCGAGCCGCACGCCCAGCACCCGCACGGAGGCGAGCGGCAGCGGCCCGAAGGTGTCCACCGTCTCGGCGAGCGAGGGCCCCGGTACGTACGAGGTCGCCAGCCACGGTGTCTCCGCGTCGGCGTCCGCGTCCAGCAACGGGACCACCCAGCGGCTGTCCACCCGCCGGGCGGCCTCGACCTCCCGGTGGAAACGGGCCCGGAAGCCCGTCCCGTCGGCGTACGAGGAACGGACCGTCTTCACCGCGGCGATCGCCCCGCCCGGCGCGCGGGCCAGGAAGACCACGCCCATGCCGCCGGCGCCCAGCCGGCGCAGCAGACGGTAGCGGCCGATCCGGGACGGGTCGCCGGTCCGCAGCGGCTCCATCAGTCGGGCTCCATCAGACGGTGAGCGGCGCGGGGCCGTCGTACACGAAGTCGCCCTGGGAGACCCGCCAGAGGTAGCAGCCGTTGCCGTCGATGGTCATCAGGCCGATCGGTTCGGTTCGCTGGAAGGCGAACGGTTTCGTGACGCCCTCGTACTTCCCCGCCCGGACGGCCGCGAGCAGGTTCGCCCGGGTGCGCTTCTTCGCCGGCAGGCCGGACAGGGCCTTCAGCAGCATCCCGGTCACGTCGTAGGCCTCCGCCGCGTACCGGGGTGGTGCTTCCTCCCAGCGCTCGCGGTAGGCGACGGCGAACTCCCTCGCCTCGGGCTTGCGGGTCGCGTCGATGACCGGAGCCACCATCACCCAGCCCTCGGCCGCCTCCTGAGCCCCTGTCAGGAAACGCCCGTCGAGCAGTGCCGGACCGGACACCCGCGCCCCCTGGAAGGCGCGCTCCCGCAACGTCCCGGCGATCGACGCTCCCCGGTCGGGCAGCCCGGCGAAGAACACGGAGTCGGCGCCGGCTGAGAGCACCGCGTCCACCGTGCTGCCGAAGTCGCGGCGCATCGCGCTGACCACTTCCGGAACCGGTGGCTGCCGCGCGTTGCCGAGCTGCGTGCTGAGGGAAGTGCCCAAGTCCGTGCCGTAGTTGCCGGCCGGGCGATCGACGACGAGGCCGACCTTGCGCGAACCGGCCCTCCCGCGAAGGTAGTTGCTGGCGTACACGGCGAGCACCGAGTCGGGCAGCCGTCCGAGCAGGAACGAGCGGTACCCCTGGGTGAGGAGGCTGACACTGCCGGGGGACACGGCGACGACCGGCAGCAGTCCTGCGTCGTACTTCGCGAGCGCCGTCTGTGCCGTGGCGTCGGTGGTCGGGCCGACCACGGCGAGGACCGCCGGATCGTCCGTGAGCTGCGCGGCGAGCCGGGCCGAGGCCGCCGGATCGCCCCCGTCGTCGAGGGCTCTGACCTTCACGGTGAACGGGGCGTCGCCGCGCGCGTTGAACTCCTCGACGGCCAGCCGCAGTCCGCGCTCCTGCGCCCTGCCCGTGTCGCGCTGCGGGCCGCTGAGGTCACCGTGCAGCGCGACGGTGTGCACCGGGCGGCGCGAGGAGGAGGCGGCCGCGGGGCCGTCGCCCCCGGAACGGCCGTCCCGGGCCACCGCCCACCACGCCCCGCCCCCGCCCGCCGCCAGCGCCACGGCCCCACCGGCGAGCAGCAGGAAGCGGCGCCGGCCGGCCGGACGGGCGTCCCGCGGCTCCGGCGAGCCGGACGTCTCGCGCGTGTCGGGCTCGGCCGGCCCCGGTGCGGCCGGCGCGTCGGCCGGCGCCAGCGTGTGCTCGATGTCCGGCAGCGCGAGGGCGGCGGCCGAACGCTCGGCGATCAGCCGGGTGACCGGCCCGGGCAGCCAGTCGGCCGCCTCCCCGTCCTGCGGGGCGTTCCCGTCCTGCGGGGCGTCGTCGGCCGTCAGCTCCCGCACCAGTTCCCCGGCGTCCGGCCGCCGGTCCGGGTCCTTCTCCAGGCAGCGGCCCAGCACCCCCAGCAGGCCCGCGGGCACTCCGTCGAGGTCCGCCGGATCGTGCACGGCCCGGTACAGCAGGGCGTCGACGGTCCCGCTGCCGAACGGCGCCCGGCCGGTCGCCGCGAACGCCAGGACGCACCCGAGGGAGAACACGTCGCTCGCCGGGCCGATGCCGTCCCCGCCGCTGCCCCCGGCCTGCTCGGGCGACAGATAGCCGGGCGTGCCGACCACCATCCCGGTCGCCGTGAGCGTCCGGTCCTCCGGGGCCCGGGCGATGCCGAAGTCGATGAGCCGCGGCCCGTCATGGGCGATCAGCACGTTGCCCGGCTTCAGGTCCCGGTGGACCAGCCCGGCCCGGTGCACCTCGCCCAGCGCCTCGGCCAGCCGGGCGCCGAGCAGCCGCAGCCCTCGCTCCGTCAGGGGCCCGTACGCGGCCACCGCCTCGCCCAGCGACGGGCCGGGCACGAAGGCCGTCGCCAGCCACGGAGCCTCGGCGTCCGGGTCGGCGTCCACCAGCGGCACCACCCAGGGACTGCCGACCCGCCGGGCCACCTCGACCTCGCGGCGGAACCGCTCCTTGAAGCCCGGCTCCTCGGCGTACTCCGCGAGCAGGACCTTCAGCGCCACCAGTGCGCCGCCGGGGGTGCGCGCCAGGTAGACCACGCCCATGCCTCCGGCGCCGAGCCGCCCGAGCAGGCGGTGGTCCGCGACGCGCGCGGGATCGGACGAACGCAGCGGTTCCATCAGCCCTTCCCCCCGAGCTCGGACTGCACGCGGTTGAGCATCGTGACGGTGGCGCGCGCCCCGTACTGGTTCAACTCGGTGTTCGAGTAACCCTCGGCGCCCTTCACCGACACCGCCAGGGTCACCGTGCCCAGCCGGGTCACGTACCAGAAGTACGTCTGCTCGCTGCCCCCGGTGACGTACGAACCGATCTCCACGACCTGGTCGTCGGAGGTGTTGTTGCCCTGGCCGTACGGAGTGGCGGCCGACATGAGTCCGGAGATCCACTCGCCGGCACGGACCTGCTGCTCCCGGCAGCGCAACGGCTCCTCCAGTGTGGTGGCCAGCCGCTCGTCGGCGTCGCGGACCGTGGCGTGCACGGTGACCCCCGCGGTCACCTTGATCTCGCCCTTGCCCGCGGTGCCGGGAAGCCTGCTGTAGCGGGACAGCGAGGCCAGGACGCTCCCGGGGAGCGGTTGCCGCTGCCACCGGCACTGTTCGTCGAGCACGGCGACGGTGTCCGGGTCGCCGGCTTCGGGCCGCTGGGCCCGGAAGCCCGCGCCCCACGCCTTCGGCTCCAGCGCGACCACCTCCGCCAGCGCCTCGGCCTGCCGCCTCGTCCGGGGCACCCGGGCGGGGTCCGCCTCGAACGGCGTCAGCGACGCCGTGTCACCACCCGAGGAGGACGGAGACGCGACGGCCGAGGGGGCGCCGGAAGCGGTCGCGGACCGGGAGGTCGCCGGAGGGCTCGGCTCGGCCGCCTCGTCGTCGGCCCCGGAGCCGCAGCCTCCGAGCACGAGGGCCGCCCCGGCCATCGCCGCCCCGACCCGCCACGGCCAAGCCGCCCTGCTCCCCACGCAGTTGCTGTCCATCCCGCCCCCTCCGCCGGCCCCCGCCTCGCGTGCGGTGATCGTACAGAGGGACATACGGCCGGGGCGGGCGGTTCCGCGAACAGGAGGAACAGTAGGGAGCAATAGGGAACAGCAGGAGCAGCAGGAGCAGCAGGAGCAGCAGGGAACAGTCAGGGGCGCGGAGTCAGTGCGCGTCTGTTCCGACCCCGTCGGCATGTCCCGACGACCGCTTCGCCACCCGCGCCAGGTGTCCCGCGAACACCGCCTCCGCCTCCGGGGTCAGTGTCCGCAGCGCCACCAGCGCCGTGATGGCCACGTCACACAGTTCGCCCCGCACGTCCTCCCACGTGTGGCTGACGCCCTTGCGGGGGTTCTGGCCGGTCGCGCCGATGACCGCCTGCGCGGCCTCGCCGACCTCCTCCGACAGCTTCAGGACGCGCAGCAGCACGGCCTCCCGGCCGGTGACCGGCTGAGCGGCGTCGAGCCAGGCCCACAGGGCGTCGACGGTGCCCCAGAGATCCGTCCCGGTGGAGGTGGAAGGGGAGGCGGAGGTGGAGGGGGACAGGGGCGGGTGCTGGGGACGCGGGGCGTCAGGACGGCTGTCGCTCATGCGCGCAGCCTGCCCAGCGCGGTCTTCTCCCGAACAACGGCGTCGACCCGGGCGCTCACTCCTCGAACGACGGCATGGACCCGGCGGGCGCTCACTCCTCGAACAGCGCCTCCTGCTCGCCCTCCTCGCGCCGCCGCAGCCGCTTGGTGCGCAGGCCCACGACGACCGCGGTGGCCGCCGCCGTCACGCCCAGGGCTGCCGGGACCATCCAGTTCCGGTTGACCGTGTGGCCGAGGGCGTGGTCCAGGGAGAGGCGGCCGGGGCCGGTGACGGCGAGGCCGGCGGCGGTCAGGCCGAGGGAGGCCGCGTGCTCGTAGCCGCCGCTCTGCGCGAAGAAGCCGTTGGGCACGTGGACCGCGGAGGCGCCGGTCATCGCGCCGGCCGCCGCGGCTCCCGCCGCCGGGGTGGCCAGGCCCAGCGCGAGGAGCGCGCCGCCGCCGGCCTCCGCCAGGCCCGCCGCCGTGGCGCTCGCCCTGCCCGGCGCGTACCCGACGGACTCCATGAACTGGCCGGTCCCTTCCAGACCGTGGCCGCCGAACCAGCCGAACAGCTTCTGCGCGCCGTGCGCCATCAGCACCCCGCCGGTTCCCAGCCGGAGCAGCAGCAGGCCCAGATCACGTCGGTCGTAGCAGGTCACGATGACTCCCGGAGGGACGAGCGGACGAGGGGGCGGGCGGACGGGCGGCAGGCGGACGACGGGAACACCCCTTCCGCGTATCCACCGTGGCACCCCGCACACCCGACCGCCCCGCCCCGGCGGCCGTTCGGGTGGCGGGGCGGGAGCGGGGCGGGAGTGGGCAGGGCGCAGGGCGGGAGCGGGGCAGGAGTGGGCAGGGCGGTCGGGTGCGGTGCGGGGCGGTCGGGCGCGGTGCCCTCACCAGGTGGCGGTCGCCGCCCGTTCCGTCAGCGTGATCCTCCCCGCGTCGATCGTCGCCAGCCGCGGTGCCCGCCGGGCGATCGACGAGTCGTGGGTGACCATGACGAAGGTCAGCCCGTACTCGTGCCACAGCCCTTCCAGCAGGCCCATGATGTCGTCGCGGGTGCCCTCGTCGAGGTTGCCGGTGGGCTCGTCGGCGAGCAGCACCTTCGGCTTCTTGACCAGCGCGCGGGCGATCGCCACGCGCTGCTGCTGGCCGCCGGAGAGTTCGGCGGGGGCGTGGCCGAGCCGCTCGCCGAGCCCCACCGAGCGCAGCGCCTCCGCCGCCCGCTCGCGCCGCTCCGCGGGCCTGACCCCGAGCGGCACCAGGGCCGTCTCGACGTTCTCCTGGGCGGTCAGCGTGGGGATGAGGTTGAACGACTGGAAGATGATGCCGATCTTCTCGGCGCGCATCCGGGTCAGCTTCGCCTCGCTGATGCGGGCGAGGTCCACGCCGTCCAGTTCGACGCTGCCCTCGGTCGGCCGGTCGAGCGCGCCGATCATCTGGAGCAGCGTCGACTTGCCGCCGCCGGTGGGGCCCTGGATGACGAGCTGGTCGCCGTCCTCGATGGTCAGGTCGACGCCGCGCAGTGCCTCGACCGTCTCCTTGCCGCGCGTGTAGCGCTTGGTGACACCGGTGAGCTGGTACATGAAGGTTTCTCCGTAAGGAAGATGACGAAGACGTCGACGGGTCAGGAAACGCTGCGCAGGGCGTCCGCCGGGCGCATCCGGGAGGCACGCCAGCCGCCCATGGCACCGGCGATCAGTCCGCCGGCGACCGCGAGGCCCACCGCGAGGGCGACCGTGGTGAGGGAGACGGGCGCGGACAGCGCGATCTCCATCGTGTTGCCCGCGGTCTGCCCGCCGGGGCCGCCGCCACCGGGGCCGCCCATGCCGCCCCCGCCGCCGGTGCCGCCGAGTTCCGCCGTCAGCGTCGGGCTGATCGCGGTCACCGTGTACGCCGCCGCGAGGCCGAGCGCGATGCCGAGGACGCCGCCCAGCAGGCCGTTGACCATGGACTCGCCGACCACCTGCCGGGTGACCCGGCGGCTCGGCCAGCCCAGCGCCTTCAGCGTGCCGAACTCCCGTACGCGCCGGGACACGGCGGAGGAGGTGAGCAGCGCGGCCACCAGGAACGCCGCGGCCAGCACCGCGACCGACAGCCACTTGCCGACGCCGGCCGCCAGGTCCGAGGCGGTGGACAGGGAACCGGAGACGGTGTCGGCGAGGTCGGCGGAGGTCGTCACGGTCGTACCGGAGATGTTCTTCTGGATGGCCGCCTTGACGGAGTCGATCTGCTGCGAGTCGGTCGCCTTGACGTAGATCGTGGTGACCTGGCCGGCCGCGTCGGCGAGCGTCTGGGCCTGCTTCAGCGGCAGGTAGACGTCGGTCGTGGACTCGCTGCTCTCGGGAGTGGCGAGGCCGATGACCTTGTACTTCGTCCCGGAGATGGTCAGTGTCGAGCCGACCTTGTACGAGTTCTCCTTGGCGTACGACGTGCTGACGACCGCGACCTTCGCGTTGCTCTGCGCCGAGGTGAAGGTCACGCCGGAGCTGATCGCGGAGCCGGCCAGCGGGCCGAGGTCCTGTTCGCCCACGTCGACGCCGGCGACGGAGTAGGAGTTGACGTCGAAGGAGGCGCCGCCGCCCTGCACCTGGGGTGCGGCGGTGCTGCCGCCGCCCCCGCCGGGACCGCCCTGCCCCTGGGTCTGGCCGCCGGCCGAACTCTCCGCCTTGCCCTGCGTGAAGGAGCCGTCGACCTTGGTGACGTTCAGGGTGAGGGCGCCGACCGCGCTCGCCACCCCCTTCTGTTCGGCGACCTCGGCCACCAGCGAGGACTTCAGGGCCTGACCTCCCTGCGTCATCACCCGGTCCGAACTCTGCTCGGAGTCCTCGTCGTCGTCGGACTTCGCGTCGAACTCGAATCTGGGACCGCCGGAGCTGTCCGCGGTGGGCGCCGTCCGGGCCTTGGTGACGGTCATGTCGGTGCCGAGGCCGTACAGCGACTGGAGGACCTTGTCCTGTGCCTGTGTCATGCCGGCCGACACCGAGTTGACGGTGATGACCAGGGCGATACCGAGCGCCAGACCCAGGGCGATGACCAGGGCGGCCTTCTTGCGCCGGCCCAGCTCGCGCTTGAGATAGATGCCAAACATCCCGTTCCTCAGAGGTTCTTGGCGCCCGCTGTGGGCGCGGCCTCAAACTAGGGAGGAACCTTTGAGTGACCCTGGGTGCGGGATGTGGGGAAGCTGGGAAAACGCTTCCGAGACCGAATCTTCATCCGGACGGGCCGCCGTGACGCGCACCACCGTGGCGCGGCCGCCGTGATGCGCACCGCCGTTATGTGGCAGCCGTTCCGCGGTCCGGTGCGCACCTCGCGCATCACGCGAGGTCCACCCCCATCCGGTGCCGCGGAACGGCTGCCGCCCCCCTCGGTGTGGTCGACGGAAGTCCGGCTCCCCAACTGTGAAGCTCCTGTGGAGGAGATGCCGAGCATAGTTCTCCGAACGGCGCTTATGGTGCGGACTGTTCAAGTCCGCTTGTGCAGGTTGAGGGTTCACCCACATCCCGGTGGTACGGCCGCCGGCGGTCGCGCGGAGTGCGGCGTCCCGCGGTGCGCGCGGACGAAAGCCGACGACCCGTCATGCGGCTGTACCGCCGCCCGCACCTGCGGTTCTGCAACGGCCGGCGCGGCTACGTGACCGTCACCCTCGGCCGCGACCTCGCCCGCGCCGACTTCAGGACCGTCCCCTGCGTCACCCGGCCGGGCGCCCCGTCACCACCGCCGCCTCCTTCGTCACCGAGGTCGGCGACCAGGGGCTCAGGCCCGCCTGAGCGGAGGCCGTCCGGGTCAGGCCGGCGGCCAGGCGTCGCCCCAGTCGGCGTCCCGCGCCGCCTTGTACAGGTCGCCGTGCCGCTTCGTCACCGTCGTCCGCGCCAGCCGCTCCCCGGCCTCGCACAGGTCGAGGAGCACCTGGCCCTTGCGGATCTGGGGCCGCCGCACCACCCGGGACGGGGCCGGGGCGACGGGGAAACGCGCGGCCGCCACATAGCCGAACTTCTCGTCCTCGTACGGCAGTGAGCCGCCCTTGACCTGCCGGTGCAGGGACGAACGGCTCACCCGCGCCGAGAAGTGGCACCAGTCCTCGCCGGGGACGATCGGGCAGGCGGCGCTGTGCGGGCAGGGGGCGGCGATCCGGAAACCGGCCGCGATCAGGCGGTCCCGGGCCTCGATGATCCTGGCGTAGCCGTCCGGGGTGCCCGGCTCGACGATCACCACCGCCTGCGCGGCCGCCGCGGCGGCGTCCACCAGGGCGGCGCGGTCGGCGGCGGGCAGCTCGTTGAGCACGTACGAGACGGTGACCAGGTCGGTCGCCTCCAGGGTCAGCGCCGAGCCGATCCGGGCCCGCTGCCAGCGCACCTGCTCCAGGGCCGGGTTCGACGCCGCGAGCTCGCGGCCGACGGCCAGGGCGGGCTCCGCCCAGTCCAGCACCGTCACCGGACGACGGCCCGGCCAGGTCGCGCCGACCGCCCAGGTCGCCGCGCCCGTCCCGCCGCCCACGTCGACGTGGCTGCCGGGCGTCCAGTCCGGCACGGCGTCCGCGAACGCCCCGAGCGCGGAGCGGACCGCCTCGAAGGTGGCCGGCATGCGGTACGCGGCGTACGCGGCGACGTCCGCGCGGTCGCGGAGGATGGGGGCGTCGGTCGGGGTCGCCCCGCGGTAGTTCGCGATGAGCCGCTCCACGGCCTGACCGGCCTGCCGGGCCGGAAGCCCGTCGAGCAGCTCGCGGAGGGCGTCCGCCGGAGATACGGGGTCGTTCACCCACGAATTCTAAGCGCGGCCCACTTGCCCGGACATCCACCCGGGCCTCCGCCCTCCGGACCTCGACGGTGGGCCTGCCCCGGACCCTGCCAGGGGGCTCCGACCTCCGGCCTGTGCCCGCCCACCACCCGACCCGGTCACTCGAGAACCGCCCGCCTGAGACGCGTGGCCGCCGCCGCGCGGGGCGCGCTGTCCGGCGCCCGCCGCCGTGGGTGCACCGTGTTGGCCAGCAGCACGAGGAACGTGTCCGTCGCCGGGTCGAGCACCAGCGACGTCCCGGTGAACCCCGTGTGCCCCGCCGCCCCCCTCCCCGCCAGCTCCCCCATGAACCACGCCTGGTCCACGGCGAAGCCCAGTCCGGGCGGCGCCAGCAGCAGCTCCACGAAGTCGGGCCCGAGGATCCGCGCGGGCCCGTACGAGCCCCCCGCCAGCAACGTCCGGCAGAACACCGCGAGATCGCGCCCGGTCGAGAACAGCCCCGCGTGACCCGCCACCCCGCCCAGCGCCCACGCGTTCTCGTCGTGCACCTCGCCCCGCAGCGGCCCCCGGTCCGCCTTCGCCCACGGCCGCCGCTGGTCCTCCGTGGCGGCCGCGCCGGGACACGGCCCGAAGCGGGTGGCCGCCATGCCCAGCGGACGGGTGATCCCGTCGTGGATCAGGACGTCGAGGGTCCGGCCGGTGAGCCGTTCGAGGAGCTGCTGCAGGAGCAGCATGTTCAGGTCCGAGTAGACGTACGTGCCGGGCTCGTCCGCCGGGGCCTCCTCGCGCAGCAGCTCCAGCCGCCCGGCGTCGTCGGCGCAGTCGTACAGGGGCAGCTCGGGCCGCAGCCCCGAGGTGTGGGTGAGGAGCCGGCGCACGGTGATGTCGTGGGCGGCGGCCGCCCGGAAGTCGGGCAGGTACGCCCCCACGCGCGCGTCGATGCCCAGCGTGCCGCGCTCGATCTGCTGCACCGCGGCCACGGCCGTGAACAGCTTGGTGAGGGACGCGAGGTCGAAGGGCGTGTCGACGGTCATCGGGACGCGGGACGCGGGCGGCAGTTCCACACCGGCGTCGGCCTCCCGGTCGTAGCGGGCGTAGCGGACCGCCCAGCCCGCCGCCTCCTGCACGGCGATGACGGGCCCGCGCCCGGCGACCACGACGGCGCCGGCCGCCCAGGGCCGTTCCCCGGCGGTCAGTCCGTGGACCTCGCGCACGAGGCGGCACAGCTCCTCGGGGTCGAGCCCGGCCCGTTCCGGGGTGTCGACCCGCAGTCTCGGCGCGCTCAGCTGTCCTCTCCCACTTCCGACCTCGCCCCAGCGGAGAGCCCCGTGCCGGGACCTCCGTCCGGTGCCCCCGCGTCCTTCGGGCCCTTCTCGTCCCGCACGTCCCGTGTGTCCCGCACGTCCCGCGCGTCCCGTGCGTCCTGGGTGTCCTGGGTGTCCTGGGTGTCCTGCGTGTTCTTCCAGGGGCGGCACATTCCCACGAAGCAGGCCACCGCCACCACCGCGGCCACCAGCTGGACCACCGCCATCGGGACCGCCGTCCCCTCGCCGGCGACGCCGACGAGCGGGGAGGCGACCGCGCCGATCGCGAAGGAGGTGGTCCCCAGGAGCGCGGAGGCGGACCCGGCGGAGTGGCGGACCCGCAGCAGCGCGAGGGTCTGCGCGTTGGGCAGGACGACGCCCATCGCGGACATCAGCACGAACAGGGCGGCCGCCACCGGCACCAGCCCCACCGCGCCGAACACGCCCGTCGCCATCAGCAGCAGCGCGGTCGCCGCCAGCACGACGACCCCGAGACCGGCGGCCAGCACCCGCTCCAGCCGGACCCGTCCGACCAGCACCCTGCCGTTGACCTGCCCGACGACGACCAGCCCGATCGAGTTCACGCCGAACAGCAGGCTGAACGTCTGCGGCGACGCGCCGTAGATCTCCTGGATCACGAACGGCGACGCCGAGATGTACGCGAACAGCGCGGCGAACGCGAAGCCGCCGGTCAGCAGGTAGCCGGCGAAGGGCGGGTCGGAGAGCAGCGCGCGCATCGAGCGCAGGGCCTCCCCGACACCGCCGGAGTGGCGCGCGGCGCGCGGGAGCGTCTCGGGCAGCCTCGCCGCGACGACGACGGCCAGCAGCAGGCCCACCACGGTCAGGACCACGAAGACCCCCCGCCAGTCCGTCACGCGCAGGATCTGCCCGCCGATCAGCGGCGCCACCACCGGGGCGACGCCCGAGACCAGCATCAGGGTGGAGAAGAAGCGGGCCATGGCCACGCCGTCGTACAGGTCGCGCACCATGGCCCGCGCGATCACGATCCCGGCCGCGCCCGACAGGCCCTGCGCCAGCCGGCAGGCGACCAGCAGCTCCACGGTCGGCGCCAGCGCGCACAGCGCCGTCGCCACGACGTACACGGCGAGCCCCGCGAGCAGCGGGCGGCGGCGGCCCCAGCGGTCGCTCATCGGGCCGACCACCAGCTGCCCCAGCGCCATCCCGGCCAGGCACGCGGTCAGCGTGAGCTGCACGGTCGCGGCGGGCGCGCGCAGCGCGTCGGTGACCTCCGGCAGTGCCGGCAGGTACATGTCCATGGCCAGCGGGGGAGTGGCGGTCAGCCCGCCCAGCACCAGGGTGACCAGCAGTCCCGCCCGGCGCCCCGCCCGCGGCGGGGCCCCCCGCCCGGCCCCGGCCGCCCTCGACACGTCCGGTATCGCCCCACCCTCGGGCATGTGGCCCCTCCCTCTGCGACGTCCGGCCACCTATGCTCTCAGCTCGTACGGAATGCTGGGACGGCACGAGGGTGGGCGCATGACGACGGACACGGTGCGGTGGGGGATTCTGGCGACCGGCGGGATAGCCGCCGCGTTCACCGCGGACCTGATCGATCTGCCGGACGCGGAGGTGGTCGCGGTCGCGTCCCGCACCGAGGACTCGGCGCGGGCGTTCGCCGAGCGCTTCGGGATACCCCGGGCGTACGGAGACTGGGAGAGGCTGGCCAAGGACGCGGACATCGATGTCGTCTACGTGGCCACCCCGCACTCCGCGCACCGCGCCGCCGCCGGGCTCTGCCTGGAGGCCGGCCGCAACGTGCTGTGCGAGAAGCCGTTCACGCTGAACCTGCGCGAGGCCGCCGAACTCGTCGAGCTGGCCCGCGACAACGGACGCTTCCTGATGGAAGCCATGTGGATGTACTGCAACCCCATGGTCCGCCGCCTGAAGGCGCTCGTCGACGACGGCGCGATCGGCGAGGTGCGGACCGTGCAGGCCGACTTCGGCCTGGAGGGCCCCTTCCCGCCCTCGCACCGGCTGCGCGACCCCGCGCAGGGCGGCGGAGCCCTCCTGGACCTGGGCGTCTACCCGGTCTCCTTCGCCCACCTGCTGCTGGGCGAGCCCACCGGCGTCTCCGCGCGGGCCGTGCTCTCCGCAGAGGGCGTCGACCTCCAGACGGCGGCCGCCCTGTCCTGGGACTCCGGCGCGCTGGCCGCCCTGCACTGCTCCCTGGACGGCGGGACGGGCACCACCGCCTCGGTCACCGGCTCGCGGGGCCGCATCGACATCCCCGCGGGCTTCTTCCACCCCGACCGCTTCGTCCTGCACCGCACCGGCCGCGACCCGGAGGAGTTCGCCGCCGATCCGGCCGACGGGCCCCGTGCGACGATGCAGCACGAGGCGCGCGAGGTGATGCGGGCGCTGCGGGCGGGGGAGACCGAGTCCCCGCTCGTCCCGCTCGACGGCACCCTCGCCGTGATGCGGACCCTGGACACCGTCCGCGAGCGGATCGGCGTGCGCTACCCGGGGGAGTAGCGCCCTCCCGAGAGCGTGGGACGGGCAGGCGAGACGGCCCGTCTCATGCTCTTGGTACGGTCGTCCCATGGTCACCCAGCCCGGAAAGCCGGCCCCCGACACCACCCGCCGCAGCGAGCGGTCCCGGCGCGCGATCTACGACGCCGCGCTCGCCCTGGTGGCGGAGGTCGGCTACCCGAGGACCACCGTCGAGGGCATCGCCGCCCGGGCCGGCGTCGGCAAGCAGACCATCTACCGCTGGTGGGACTCGAAGGCCGACGTCCTGCTGGAGGCGTTCCTCGACCTCGGCTCCCAGGCCTCCCGGGAGGCGGGCGGGGAACCGTACGCCATCCCGGACACCGGCGACCTCGCCGCCGACCTCAAGGCCGTGCTGCGGGCCACCGTCGACCAGCTGACGGACCCCCGCTTCGATGCGCCGTCCCGGGCCCTCGCCGCCGAGGGCGTGGTCGACGAGGAGGTCGGCCGCCGGTTCACGGCCCAGCTCCTGGAACCCAACCTCCAGCTGTACGTCGACCGGCTGCGCGCCGCCCAGCGGGCCGGCCAGGTCCGCCCCGAGGTCGACCCGCGCATCGCCCTGGAGTTCTTCGTCTCGCCGCTGGCCCAGCGCTGGCTCCAGTACACGGGCCCGATCTCCTACGAGTACACCGACACCCTCGTCGACTACGCCCTGTACGGCCTCGCCCCCCGCTGACCCCGTCCGCGCCCGGGGGGCACATCGGTACCGCTCGTCCCACCTGCCCCTTTTGGGGGTCCGGACCCCCGATGCGCCGGATGGTGGGACCATAGGGCATGCTGTCCGCACCACAGCGAGGCGAGGGGATAGATGAGCGCGGAGTTCGGCGGCCGGACCGGCAGGCAGGGCAGGATCTCCCAGTGGCTGCGGGGACGCCGCTCCAAGGAGGCCGCCGACGACGGCGGTCGTGAGGGCCTGCTGCTCGCCGCCGCCGCGGCGGGACTGCCGCTCGCGCCCGCCGCCCACCCCGTCTCCGGCTACCGCTGCTCCTGCGACCGCGTCGGCTGCCCGACGCCCGGTCGGCACCCCGTCTCCTTCGCCTGGCACACGCAGTCCACCACCGACCGCGCCCAGATCGAGCGCTGGGCCCGGCACCAGCCCGAGGCCAACTTCGTCACCGCGACCGGCACCACCCACGACGTCCTCGACGTCCCCCTGGAGGCCGGCCGCGAGGCCCTGGAGCGGCTGCTCGGCGCCGGCGTCGAGGTCGGCCCGGTCGCCGAGAGCGACGACGGCCGCATGCTGTTCTTCACCCTCACCCGCGGCACCCCCGAGGACGAGGACGAGTGGTGGCCCTGCGAGCTGGACTGCCACCCCGAGACGATGGACGAGCACCCCGGCCTGCGCTGGCACTGCCGGGGCTCCTACGTCATGGTCCCCCCGTCCCGCCTGCCCGGCGACGACGACCAGTCCGTGCACTGGCTCCGCGGCCCCGAACACCCGCTGCCCGACCCGCTGACCCTGCTGGAGCCCCTGACGGACGCCTGCGCCAAGTTCGCGGGCGAGGACCGGGCGACGGAGAACTGGCCCACCCGCCACTGAGCCGGGGCCGGCGCCGCTACTCCCCCTTGGCCGCCGTGAGCCCTTCGACCCGGCTCACCAACGACACCTTCCCCCCGCCGGAGGTGCCCGGCACCACGGCCATCTCGTTGGCCACGAACTCCATCGTCAGCGCCTGCTTGATCTCCCCGGTGGTCAGCGCGCGGACGTCCCTGTTGGGCGCCGGCACCGCCGCCCCCGCCGCCGCGGTCTGCTTCACGAAGTGGTGCGTGGAGAAGAACACCACCGCCCCGCCGTCCGCCGTGCGCAGCGCCAGCGGCGCGAAGTCCCCGGTCGTCAGCGGCTCGTCGATGTACTGCGTGGCCAGGCCCGGCTTGCTGGAGTTCTTCGCCCGCGTGGAGCGCAGCTCGCTGGTGTACGGGCCGTCCGCGAACGCGTCCCCGCCGTCCTTCAGGTACGTCGCGTAGTCACCGCTCAGTCCGGCGGGCGAGCGCGTCAGCCCGGCGCTGTCCACCGGCACGGCCTCGGCCCAGCCGTCCTCGTCCTTCGGGAACTCCGGCAGCGCGCCCGGCGCCACCAGCGTGAGGTACGCCGCCTGCCACGGCTCCGCCCTGCCGCCGCGCAGGAAGACCAGCACCCAGCGCGCGTCCCCGCCCTTGTTGGCCCGGGCGTCGGCGACGAACCAGCGGGGCCAGCCGGGCTTCTCGGGGATGGTGTAGTTCACGTCGGTCAGCGTCAGCGGCTTGTGCTGCGGGTTGCCGTCCGGGTGGTTGACGCGCCCCGCCCTCAGCCGTGCCGCGTCGATCGCGCCGAGCGCCCCGGTGGTGTACGCGGCGTCGAGGGAGGGGTCGTACGCCGCGTCGGCCTTGTTGTAGGCGGTCGTGAACTGCTCGACCGCCCTGGCGGCTTCCGCCTTCGTGGCCGCGGGGAGCACCGTCCGCTCCCCGTGCACCACGACACATCCGCTCGCCGTCAGTGTCACGACGGCGAGCGGGACGGCGATCAGTGCGTTCCGGTCACGCCCGCGGCGCCGTGGACGGCCGGTCGTCAGGCTGCGTTCCCTGCTCATCAGGTGCGTTCACCCTCCCCTTCCCGGAGGCGAACCCTACCGGGGCGAGGAAGAACGCGAGTGTCGGGACCAGGTACAGCAGCCACACCGTGACTTGGAGGACCGTCGGGTCGGGCTGGAAGTTGAACACGCCCTTCAGCAGCGTGCCGTACCAGCTGTCCGGCGGGATCGTGCCGCTGACGTCGAAGGCCTTGTCCGTCAGGCCCGGTACCCAGTCGGCCTCCTGGAGGTCGTGGACGCCGTACGCCAGCACGCCGGCCGCGACGACGACCAGCATGCCGCCCGTCCAGGTGAAGAACTTCGCCAGGTTGATGCGCAGCGCGCCGCGGTAGAACAGCCAGCCCAGCAGGACCGCCGTGGCCAGGCCGAGCGCCACGCCGATCAGCGGGCGCGGGGTGCCGTCACCGGCGGCGTGCACGGACGCCCACACGAACAGGGCCGTCTCCAGGCCCTCGCGGCCCACCGCGAGGAACGCGGTGGCGACCAGCGCGCCGGTGCCCATGGCGAGGGCCGCGTCCAGCTTGCCGTGCAGCTCCGACTTCAGGTGCCGTGCGGTGCGCCGCATCCAGAACACCATCCACGTCACCAGGACGACGGCGAGGATCGACAGCGAGCCGCCCAGCGCCTCCTGGGCCTCGAACGTCAGCTCCTGGGAGCCGAACTCGAGGGCGGAGCCGAAGCCCAGCGCGAGCAGCACCGCGACGGCGATGCCCGTCCAGACCGGCTTGAGGGCGTCGCGCCGCCCGGTCTTCACCAGGTAGGCGATGAGGATGCAGACGACGAGACTGGCCTCCAGGCCCTCGCGCAGTCCGATCAGGTAGTTGGAGAACACGGGCTAGGCCTCCTTGGCGAACAGGGTGCGGCCCCACCAGTCGTCCGCGTCCCGGACGCCGGGCGGGATCGCGAAGACGGCCGAACCCACGTGCTGGATGTACTCGTTGAGCGCGTCCGTCGCGAGGTTGCGCTGGACGGGGATGAACCCCTTGCGCACGTCGCGCTGGTAGGCGAGGAAGAACAGGCCCGCGTCCAGCCGGCCCAGGCCGTCGGTGCCGTCGGTGAAGGAGTAGCCGCGGCGCAGCAGCGTCGCCCCGTGGTTGGAGTCGGGATGGGCGAGCCGCACGTGCGCGTCGGGCTTCATGGCCTTCAGGAACGGTTCGTCGCGCTCCTTTGCCTTGCCGACCGGGGCGCCCTCGCCCTTGTCGCGGCCGAAGATGTCCTCCTGCTCCTGCAGCGGGGCGCGGTCCCAGGTCTCGATGTGCATGCGGATGCGGCGGGCGACGAGGTAGGAGCCGCCCCTCATCCAGGCGGGACCGTCCTTCTCGCCGACCCAGACGAACTCCTCCAGGCGGTCCTGCTCGGTGCCCGCGATGTTGCGGGTGCCGTCCTTGAAGCCCATCAGGTTGCGCGGGGTCTGCGCGTCGGGCGTCGTGGAGGAGGTCTTGCCGAAGCCGAGCTGCGACCAGCGGATGACGGCCTTGCCCATGCCGATGCGGGCCAGGTTGCGGATCGCGTGCACCGCGACCTGCGGGTCGTCCGCGCAGGCCTGCACGCACAGGTCGCCGCCGCTGCGGTTGGCGTCCAGGTTGTCGCCCGCGAACTTCGGCAGGTCCACCAGCGCCTCGGGCCGCTGCCCGGCGAGCCCGAACTTTGCGAACAGGGACGGCCCGAAGCCGATCGTCAGCGTCAGCCGGGACGGCTTGAGGCCCAGCGCCTCGCCGGTGTCGTCCGGCGGCGCCTCGGCGAGCCCGCCGTACGCGCCCTCCCCGACCGGCCTGCCCTCGGTCATCTGCCGGGCGGCCCGCGTCCAGTCCTTCAACAGCTGGACGAACGCGGCCCTGTCGGTGGTCTTCACGTCGAACGCGGCGAAGTGCAGCCGGTCCTGCACGGGCGTGGCGATGCCCGCCTGGTGGGCGCCGTGGAAGGCGATCGCGGCGCCCGCCGCGGCACCGGCCGGATCCACGTCGTTCCCGGCGCGGGTCATCGCGGCCGCGCCGCCGGCCGCGGCGGCGCCGAGCGCGAGGCCCGCTCCGCCCCAGCCGATCAGGGTCCGCCGGCTGGGCGCGGTCGAGGTGGTGGTCGAGGTGTCGTCCGTGTCCGTCATGTCGGTGGGCCTTCCGGCTACTTGGCCACTGCGGCGGCAAGCTTGGAGAGCGGCTCCGCGAGCGCGTTCACCGCGTCCGACAGCTCCTTGCGGTCGGCGGCGCCGACCTTGTCGTACGAGGTGAACGCGTAGGAGGACGTGTTCGGGCGGTACTCGTCGAGCAGCGTGTTCAGCGCCGTGAACTGCTTGTCCAGCTCGGTGACCAGCGCCGCGTCGTTCTCCTTGGCGACCGGTTCGAGCAGCTCGAACGCCTTCTCGGCGCCCTCGACGTTGGCCTTGAAGTCGACCAGGTCGGTGTGCGAGTAGCGCTCCTCCTCGCCGGTGACCTTGCCGGTGGCGACCTCGTCGAGGAGTTCCTTGGCGCCGTTGGCCATGGAGGTCGGGGTGATCTCGGCCTTGCCGACCCGGTTCTGCCAGTCGGTCAGGTCGGTGACGAGCTGGTCGGCGAGGGCCTTCTCCTCGGCGGTGATCTTCTTGTCCTGCCAGAGGGCCTTCTCCAGGCGGTGCCAGCCGGTGAACTTCTGCCCGTCCTCCAGGCCGTCCTCGCGGACGTCGACCTTCGGGTCGATGTCGCCGAAGGACTCCGCGACCGGCTCCGTGCGTTCCCAGCCGATGCGGGAGAGCGCGTACGCCTGCTTCGCGGCCTCCAGATCGCCGGCCTTCACCGCCTTCACGAAGGCCTGGACCTTGGGCAGCGTCTCGTCGGCCTGCTGCTGCGAGTAGGCCCGGTAGGCGGCGACGGCCTTGTCCAGGCGCGGGTCGCGCTCGGCGGTCGCGGTGCCGCCGGTGACCTTGAGGTCCTGGCGGATGCCGTCGCCCTTCATGCCCGGCTTGCAGGCGATCAGGTAGTCGCCGGCCTTCACCTCCGCGGTGACCCGCTGCTTGGTGCCGGGGCCGATGTTCTCGCGCTCGGTCACCACCCGGTCGTCGGGGAACAGCAGGTAGACCTCGGTGACCTTGGAGCCCTTGTTCTCGATGGCGAGTTCGACGTGTCCGGCGGCGATCTCCTTGGTGGAGGTCTTGCACGTGTCGTCGGTCGCGGTCACGCCGATCACCCGGTCGCCGGCGGCGGCGTCGCTCTTCTCGGTGCAGCCCGTGACGGCGGTCAGGGCCGCGACGGCAGCGGCGGCTGTGGCGACGGAGAGTCTGGCGGCGCGCATGAGGGCTCCCAGCGTGGCTGAAAAATTACGTGACGGGGTCACAGGTTTCAGTGAGGCTTACCTAACTTATCGAAGGCTTACCTGCGTCATACCCGTCCGGACCGTGATTCACCTCTCATGGACGCTGTAAGGGCACGGTTCGATCACGGTGGCTCAAAATGCATCCCAAGGATCGGTCAAGTTCGTCCACGGGAAAGTCGAAGCGCGCCCGAAGGCCGTACGCGCGCGGCCGGGGGCTCCCGTTTCCGCCCACCACCTGGCCGGGGCCGACGCGGCGGGCGGAGGCAGTGCTTCAATTCCCCGGTGACTGATTACGACGTGCTCCGCGTGTTCTGCGCACCGAACGGCGGATACGGCAACGAACTGGGCGTCATCCGCGAGGGGTCGGTGCTGCCCGACCGGGAGGACCGGCAGGCCCTCGCGGCGAAGCTCGGCTTCAGCGAGACCGTGTTCGTGGACGACCCCGAGCGCGGCGTCATCGACATCTACACGCCGACCCTGCGGCTGCCGTTCGCCGGACACCCCTGCGTGGGCACGGCCTGGCTGCTCGACGTGCCCGAACTCGTCACCCCCGCCGGAGCGGTGGGCGCCCGCCTGGACGGGGAGTTCAGCTGGATCGAGGCGCGGGCCGAATGGGTCCCGCCGCGCACGCTCCGGCAGCACGCCACCGCCGCCGAGGTCGACGACCTTCCCGTGCCGCCGCCCGGTGAGTGGATCTACGCCTGGGCCTGGGAGGACGAGCCCGGGGGGCGGGTGCGGGCCCGCGCCTTCCCCGGCCGCGACGACGGCATCGACGAGGACGAGGCCACCGGCGCGGCGGCCCTGCTCCTCACCGACCTCCTCGGCCGGGCCCTGAACATCACCCAGGGGACGGGATCGCAGATCCTGACCGCGCCGCAGCCGCACGGCTGGGTGGAGATCGGCGGCCGGGTCCTCCTGGAGCGCTGAACCGGTGGACGTCCCCGGCCGATCGCGCCTCCGTACGGGTGGTCCCGAGTGTGGCGGGGTGATGAGCGGGGACCACTCACAGTGACCGTTCAGTCACCGTGAGAGGAGCACCATGCGCATCCGTTCTGCCCTGGCCGCAGCCGTCCTGGGTGTCGCCCTGAGCGCCGCCGGCGCCGCGACCGCCACCGCCGACGAGGGCAAGCACTTCGGGGGCCGCGACGGCCACGCCGTCTGCAGCCCGTACTTCGGCGGGATCGAGACGGAGACCAGCAAGCTCTTCTGGGGCGGCGCCCAGTGCTCGGAGTACGCCGTCGGCCACGACAACTGACACGGCTCCCGGGCCCGCCTTCCTCGCGACCGAGGGGGCGGGCCCGTCCCGTGCGTGCGCCCAGGGGGCCTGCTCGGGGGCTCGGAGGGCTCACGCCGACCGCGGGAACTCCTCGCCCAGCGCCCGGAAGACGCCCGTGTTCAGGGCGAACGCCGTCCTGCACTCCGCCACGATCCGCTGCTTCTCCAGGTCGTCCGCGCGCACCGCGTCCAGCAGCTCCCGGTACTCCCGCTTGAAGGCCGCCGGGTTGCCGACCTCCTCGAAGACGTAGAAGCGGACGCCGTCGCCCTTCTTCTCGAAGCCCCACGCCCTCTCGGCCCGGTCGCGGATGATCTGCCCGCCGGAGAGGTCGCCGAGGTAGCGCGTGTAGTGGTGGGCGACGTACCCGCCCGGCCAGGACCGCGCGCACGCGCGCACCCGCTCCGCGTACGCCAGTGTCGCCGGCAGCGCGGAGAGCCCCGCCCGCCACCCGGCACCCCGCAGATGCGCCAGGTCCCGCTCCAGCGCGTCCCGCCGGAACAGCTCCGGCCGTATGAACGGCCCCGCCACCGGATCCGACGCCAGCCGTCCGGCCCCGTCCTCCAGCGCCTCGTACACGAACCACAGCTGCTCGGTGTAGCGCGCGTACGCGTCGACGCCGAGCCCGCCGCCGAGCAGGTCGCTCATGAACGTGGAGGTCTCCGCCTCCACGTGCTGCTCGTGGGACGCGGTCCGGATGACTGTCGAGAAGGAGTCCATGGGGCGAGTCTCATGGTGAGGTATGCCTGAGTCAATGTGTTGCCGACCTCCTGTCGGCAAGTTTTCCGACAGCTCGTCGGCAAAGAGCCTTCCGGACGGCACGGAGCCCGCCCTCGGGTCGGAGGGCGGGCTCGAGGCGGGAGCGCGGCGTGCTCAGGGGAGCGTGAGGATCTCCGCCCCGGTGTCCGTCACCACCAGCGTGTGCTCGAACTGGGCCGTCCGCCTGCGGTCCTTCGTCACGACCGTCCAGCCGTCGTCCCACATGTCGTACTCGTGCGTCCCGAGCGTCAGCATCGGCTCGATCGTGAACGTCATGCCGGGCTGGATCACGGTCGTCGCGTGCGGGCTGTCGTAGTGGGGGACGATCAGCCCGGAGTGGAACGACGAGTTGATGCCGTGCCCGGTGAAGTCCCGCACGACGCCGTACCCGAACCGCTTGGCGTACGACTCGATCACCCGGCCGATGATGTTGATCTGCCGGCCCGGCCGGACCGCCTTGATCGCCCGGTCCAGCGACTCCCGGGTCCGCTCCACCAGCAGCCGGCTCTCCTCGTCGACGTCACCCACCAGGTACGTCGCGTTGTTGTCGCCGTGCACCCCGCCGATGTACGCCGTCACGTCCAGGTTGACGATGTCGCCGTCCCGCAGCACCGTCGAGTCCGGGATGCCGTGGCAGATCACCTCGTTGACGGACGTGCACAGGGACTTGGGGAAACCGCGGTAGCCCAGCGTCGAGGGGTAGGCGCCGTGGTCGCACATGTACTCGTGCGCCACCCGGTCCAGTTCGTCCGTGGTCACGCCCGGCGCGATCCGCTCGGCGGCCGCCGCCATCGCCCGCGCGGCGATCCGGCCGGCGACGCGCATCGCCTCCACCGTCTCGGGGGTCTGCACCTCCGGCCCGGTGTAGGGGGTCGGCGCGGGCCTGCCGACGTACTCGGGACGGCGGATGTTTCCGGGCACGGAACGGGTGGGGGACAGCTCCCCGGGCGCGAGCAGCGACTGGCCAGACATGCCAGCGAGTCTAACCAGCGGCCGTGGGGGAACATGACGGTGGCGAGAGGAGCTGGTCATGGCCCTGTTCAAGAAGCGCACGGTCGGCAAGCCGGGCGAGTGGTACTACTGCCTGGAACACAAGAAGGTCGAGGAAGGGCCCGAGTGCCCGGCCAAGGACCGGTTCGGCCCCTACGCCGACCGCGCGGAGGCCGAGCACGCCATGCAGACGGCCCGGGAGCGCAACCTGCAGTGGGAGAACGACCCCAAGTGGCACGACGCCCCGGCGGGCGCCGCGGACGACGACTGACCGCACCCGCCCCGCCCGGGACCACCGCACCCGCCCCGCCCGGGACCGCCCGGCACGACGGCGCCCCGCCCCCGGCCTCCCCGCCTCACCAGGGAGCCGGGGGCGGCGCCGTCAGGCACTCCGCCAGCCGGGACAGCCGGTCGCGCAGGCGGCGGGGGCCTCTCGGGGAGGGCGCCGTCCGCTCGCCCGCCGCCGCGCTCACCAGGTGCTGCACCGTGTCCAGGTCCAGCTCCGAGCCGTCCGGCACGGCCAGCGCCTCGTGGGCCAGGTCCGTCAGCTCGCCCCCGCCGGGGCCCAGGGCCAGCACGGTCACCCCGGTCCGCCGGGCGTCCGACACCCGCTCCAGCAGGGGTGCGTCCCCCTCCGGCGCCACCACCAGCAGGGTCTCGCCCCGCCGGGCCGCCTCGATGCGGCCGAGGCCCACCGCGAGATGCGCCGGGTCCGAGGGACGGGCGCCGTGCCGCACCAGCGTGGGGGCCAGCTCCGGCGTACCGGACCAGGCGGCCTCGTCGACCAGGTGGGCGGCCAGGTGCCACGGCTCGTACGCGGCGGTGCCCACCAGCAGCAGCCCGCCCCCGTGCGACACCACCGACCCCCGCAGCACCCCGGCGAACCTGCGGGTGGCCCCGAGCCACTGCGTCCCGGCGAGCACGTCGCGCAGCAGCGCGACCCGTACGGCGTCCATGCCACCGCATCCTGCCCCAACCGGACGCCCGCGGCCGGGCGTTCGCCGCCGATTCCCCCGACCCGGGGACCCGCCCGGCGGCCGCGGGGGCCGCCACCCCGCCCGGTGGGACGGCCCCCGCGCACGTAAAGTCGGCCCATGACCTCTAGCGACAGTGCACACAACGCCCCCGTGAAGGCACCCGCCAAGGACCCGTGGGACCTTCCCGACGTCTCCGGGCTGGTCGTCGGCGTCCTCGGCGGGACCGGGCCGCAGGGCAAGGGACTGGCCCACCGCCTAGCCAGGGCCGGCCAGAAGGTGATCATCGGCTCGCGTGCCGCCGACCGCGCGCGTGCCGCCGCCGAGGAACTCGGGCACGGCGTCGAGGGCGCCGACAACGCCGAGACCGCCCGCCGCAGCGACATCGTCATCGTCGCCGTGCCGTGGGAGGGCCACGGCGCGACCCTTCAGTCGCTGCGCGAGGAACTGACGGGCAAGCTCGTCGTCGACTGCGTCAACCCGCTCGGCTTTGACAAGAAGGGCGCCTACGCGCTGAAGCCGGAGGAGGGCAGCGCCGCCGAGCAGGCCGCCGCCCTGCTGCCCGGCTCGCGGGTCACGGCCGCCTTCCACCACCTGTCGGCGGTCCTCCTCCAGGACCCGGACATCGACGAGATCGACACCGACGTGATGGTGCTGGGCGAGGAGCGCGCCGACGTGGAGATCGTGCAGGCCCTGGCCGGCCGCATCCCCGGCATGCGGGGCGTCTTCGCCGGACGGCTGCGCAACGCCCACCAGGTGGAGGCCCTGGTCGCCAACCTGATCTCCGTCAACCGCCGCTACAAGGCGCACGCCGGGCTCCGCGTCACCGACGTCTGAGCGGATGGGGGACACTGGACGCACCGGCCGTACGGCCCGCCACGCGACCGGCCGTACCCGCAGTGCAGCAGTGTCCCCCGACAGGAGCCAGCCCCATGCCCCGTCTCGCCGTCTACTCCCTGATCGTCTGCGTCCTCGCGGTCGCGGCGGCGGTCGTCGCGTTCGTCCAGGGCAGCTTCCTGGGCGTCGTGTGGGTGCTGCTGGCCGGCCTGTCGTCCAACATGACCTGGTACTACGTCAAGCGCGAGAAGATCCGCCGGTCCCTCACGGGCTGACGGCGCAGTACTCCGGGGTGCCCTCCCAGAAGCGGTACAGCCTCTCGCCGCAGTAGGTCTCCAGGTCACCGATGCCGAGACCGCCCAGCACCGAGTCGACCACGTCGAAGAACGCGCCGTTGACCGCCGGCACCCACAGCAGCGCGAACACGAACAGCAGGCCGAACGGCGCGAACGGCTCCACCTGCCGCTTCACGCCGTACGACAGCCAGGGCTCGATGACGCCGTAGCCGTCCAGGCCCGGCACCGGCAGGAAGTTCAGGATCGCCGCCGTGACCTGGAGGAGGGCGAGGAACGCGAGCGCGAACCGGAAGTCGGCCGGTACGCCGTCCAGCGCGTCCAGCCAGAACGGGGCGGTGCACACGACGGCGAACAGCACGTTCGTCAGCGGGCCCGCCGCCGAGATCAGGCTGTGCCGCCAGCGCCCCCGGATCCGGCCGCGCTCGATGAAGACGGCACCGCCCGGCAGACCGATCCCGCCCATGATCACGAACAGCACCGGCAGCACGATGCTCAGCAACGCGTGCGTGTACTTGAGGGGGTTGAGCGTCAGATACCCCTTCGTGCCGACCGAGATGTCACCGCTGTGCAGGGCGGTGCGCGCGTGCGCGTACTCGTGCAGGCAGAGCGAGACGATCCAGGCGCCGGTCACGAACAGGAACACGGCCACACCGGGCTGCTCGGCGAAACCGGTCCAGGTGGCCCAGCCGGTGACCGCCGTGACGGCCAGTATCCCGAGGAAGACGGGGCTGACCCGCCGGTCGCTGTGGCGGGAGAGGGCGGTGGTCATCTGCGGACGCTCCTGGGGTGCGGTGTCGGGACCGGGTCTCCGGCTGCCCGACCGTACCGGGCGCAAGGGGGGAACGTCTCGTGACCGGTCGCCGGTTCCGGGCGGACCGGGGCGAGGGTCCCGGGCGCGCCACCGTCCCGGGCGCCGTGACCCCGGCCGCCCCCAGCGGAGAGAATGACCCCGTGCGCTACCGCATCCTCGGCACCACCCAGGCCCTCCGGACCGACGGCACCCCCGTCGCCGTCGGCGGGGCGCGGCTGCGCGCCCTGCTGACCGTGCTGGCGCTGCGGGCCGGCCGCAGCGTGCCCGCGGGGCTGCTGGTGGAGGAGGTCTGGGCCGGCGGTGAGCCGCCCGCCGACGCGCCCGCCGCGCTGCAGGCGCTGGTCGGCCGGCTGCGCCGGGCCCTCGGCGCGGAGGCCGTCGCCTCGGTGGACGGCGGCTACCGGCTCACCGCCCCGCCCGACGACGTCGACCTGCACCGTTTCGAGCGGCTGACCGACGACGGACTGCGCGCGCTCGCCGACGGCGACCCCGCCGGGGCGGCCGCGCTGCTCGACGACGCCCTCGCCCTCTGGCAGGGCCCGGCCCTCGCCGACCTGCCCGACCGCACCGCCGAGGCGGTCCGCCGTCAGGCCCGCCGCCTGGACGCGATACGCGCCCGTCACACCGCGGCCCTCGCCCTCGGCCACGCCGGGCAGTCCCTGCCCGAGCTGACCGCCCTGTGCGACGCCCACCCCCTGGACGAGCCCCTCCAGGCCCTGCGCCTGCGCGCCCTGCGCGACGCGGGCCGCACCGCCGAGGCCCTGGCCGCCTACGAGTCCGTACGCCGCCTGCTCGCCACCCGCCTCGGCTCCGACCCCGGCCCCGAACTCCGCGCCCTGCACGCGGAACTCCTCACCCCGGCCGAACTCCCGCCCTCGGCGACCCGGCCGGCCCCGGCCGCCGCCTCTCCGGCCCCGGCCGCCGATTCCGGCCGGGTTTTCGTGCATCCCGGCCCGGCTGCCGCCGATTCCGGCCGGGTTTTCGTGCACCCCGGCCCGGCCGCCGCCGATTCCGGCCCGGCTCCCGCCCACCTCAACCCGGCCCCCGGCCACCCCGGCCCGGCTCCCGCCGATTCCGGCCCGGCTCCCGCCCACCTCAACCCGGCCCCCGGCCACCCCGGCCCGGCTCCCGCCCACCCCGCCCCGCCCCCCGGCAACCTCCGCGCCCGGCTCACCTCCTTCGTCGGGCGGGAAGGGGACATCGCGGCCATCCACGGGGACCTGGGCGGTGCCCGGCTGGTCACGCTGCTCGGGCCCGGCGGGGCCGGCAAGACACGGCTGTCGCAGGAGGCCGCCGAGACCGCGGGGGAGGCCGCCCGGGACGGTGTGTGGCTCGCCGAACTGGCGCCGGTCGCCGACCCCGACGCCGTACCGCAGGCCGTCCTCACCGCCGTCGGGGCCCGCGAGACCGTGCTCTACGGCGCCGGCGCCGAGGAGATGCGGGTGGCGGCCGCGGAACGGCACGACGACCCCCTGGAGCGCCTCGTCGAGCACTGCGCCCGCCGCCGCATGCTGATCGTCCTCGACAACTGCGAGCACGTCGTCGAGAGCGCCGCCCGCCTGGTCGAGCACCTGCTCAAGCGCTGCCCGGAGCTGACCGTCCTCGCCACCAGCCGCGAACCCCTCGGCGTGCCCGGCGAGTTGCTGCGGCCCGTGGAGCCGCTGCCCGAGCCGGCCGCGCTGCGGCTGCTCGCCGAGCGCGGAGCGGCCGCCCGCCCCGGCTTCCGCGTCGACGACGACCCCGGGGCCTGCGCCGAGATCTGCCGCCGCCTGGACGGCCTGCCGCTCGCCATCGAGCTGGCCGCCGCCCGGCTGCGCATGCTGTCGCCACGCCAGATCGCCGACCGGCTCGACGACCGCTTCCGGCTGCTGACCTCCGGCAGCCGTACCGTCCTGCCCCGTCAGCAGACCCTGCGGGCCGTCGTCGACTGGTCCTGGGACCTGCTCGGCGAGGACGAGCGCGAGGTCCTGGGCCGGCTGTCGGTCTTCGCCCGCGGCTGCGACCTCGACGCCGCCGAGGCCGTCTGCGGCCCGGCCGCCCTCGACGCGCTCGGCTCCCTCGTCGACAAGTCCCTCGTCGTGGCCGCCCCGGCCCCCGACGGTGCCATGCGCTACCGGCTCCTGGAGACCGTCGCCGAGTACGCCGCCGCCCGCCTCGACGAGTCCGGCGCCCGCCCCCGCGCCGAGCGCGCGCACCTGACGTACTACCGCGAACTCGCCCGCACCACCGAGCCGTCGCTGCGCGGCCGGGGACAGCGCGCCGCCGTCGACCGGTTCCAGCTCGAGTACGAGAACCTGCGCACCGCGCTGCGCCGGGCCGTCGCCGAGCGCGACGAACAGGAGGCGCTCTGCCTCGTCCTGTCCCTCACCACGTACTGGCAGATGCGCGACCTGCGCCTCGAGGCCCGCACCTGGTGCCGCGAGGTGATGTCCCTGGGACCCGACCCCTTCGCCGGTCCGGTGCGCCCCGCCGCCCCGGTCTGGAAACCCTGCACCGACGCCCCGCCGCCGATGACCGGCGAGGTCCTCGCGGAGGCCCGGCGCGGTGTCCACCTCGCCCACCTCGCCTGCATGGACACCGAGCTGGACGCCTGGCAGACCCCGGCGGCCCAGGCCAAACTGCGGGCGATCACCGACACCTACACCCCCGGCCTCCCGCAGACCTGCCGCAGCCCCGGCCTGCTCTGGTTCTACGCCGTCATGCTCACCGGCGACATGGCACGCATCCGCGTCATCGTCGACGCCAACATCCGCACCGCCCGCGAGACCCCCGGCTACGAGTGGGAGCTGGCCGCCTGCCTCCAGATGCGCGCCAACGTGCTGGCCAACCGCTCCGACTGGGCGGGCGACGCGACCCGGGACGCCGACGAGTCCCTGGAGATCTTCCGCCGCCTCGGCGACGCCTGGGGCACCGCCGAGGCCCTCTCCGCGCGCGCCGAGGCCCACGAGCGGATGGGCGCCTACCGCCTGGCCGCCGCCGACTACGAGGCGGCCATGGTCCACGCCGAGGAACTCGACGCCCGCAGCCAGTCGGCGGTCCTGGCGGCCCGGCTGGGCAGCGCGCTGCTGGAGGCCGGCGAGGAGGAGCGCGGCGAACGCGTCCTGCGCGAGGTCATCGACCGCTTCGACGGCACCGTCAACGAGGCCATGCCCGCCGCCCGGCTCTTCCTCTCCGGCCACCTCACCCTGACCGGCCGCACCCCTGAGGCCCGCGAGCAGCTACGCCTGCTGCGCAAGGAGTTCGCCCTCGCGCACTTCGTCGTATTCGACGCCCTGATCCTCGGCGCACAGGCCTGGCTGGACACGGTGGACGAGCGCTACGAGCAGGCCCTGGTCACCATCCGCGACGCCCTGGGCCGGGCGAACGACCCGCTGTCCAGGGCCATCGCCCCGTACCTGCGCTCCTTCTACCTGACCATCGCCGCGATCGCCCTCACCGGCACCGGGCGGACCGCCGGCGATGGCGCCATCGCCGGCGTCCGCGCCGAGGCCGCCGCCCGCTGCCTCGGCGCCGCCGACGCCCTGCTGCCGCCCCGGCACGTCTCGCCGCGCCTGGAGTCCGCGTGCCGGGAGCTGGCCCACGCCCGGGTCCGTGCCGTGCTCGGCGAGGAGGCGTACACCGCCGCCCGCGCCGAGGGCGGCGGCCTCTCCTACGAGGAGGCCGCCGCCCTGGTGTGAGACACCGGTCAGCTCTTGGTGCGGAACTTGTGGATCGCGACCGGCGCCATCACCGCGGTGAGCCCCGCCGACCAGGCCAGCGTCACCCACAGGCCGTGCGCGACCGGGCCGCCGATCATCAGCCCGCGCGCGGCGTCCGCGAGACCCGACAGGGGGTTGAACTCGGTGAAGGTGCGCAGCCAGCCCGGCATCGAGGCGGTCGGCGCGAAGATCGACGAGCCGAACTGGAGGGGCATCAGCACCAGGAAGCCCATCGCCTGCACGGACTGCGCGTTCTTCATCACCACGCCGAGCGTGAGGAACACCCACATCAGCGCGAACCCGAAGGCCGCGGACAGCGCCACGGAGGCCAGCAGGCCGGGCCAGCTGGTGATCTCGAAGCCGACCAGCACCGCGACGACCACCAGCACCACCGTCGCGAACAGCATCCGCATCAGCTCGACCGCGATCTTCGCGAACAGCACCGAGCCGCGCCCGATCGGCAGGGACCGGAAGCGGTCCATGACACCGGAGTTGAAGTCCTGGTTGAACCCGGTGCCCACGCCCTGCGCCATGTTCATCCCCATCATGGCCAGCAGGCCGGGGATGACGTACTGGACGTACTCCTCCTGCCCGCCGCCCAGCGACCGGCCGATGGAGCCGCCGAAGACGTACACGAACAGCAGGGTGAAGACGACCGGGAACAGGACCGCGTCGAACATCGACTCCGGGTCCTGCCGGATCCACAGCAGGTTGCGGCGCACCAGCGCGCCGGTGTGCCGCAGGTGGGCCCGCAGCGGGACGGGCGCGTCGGCGGCCTCGAGGCCTGCCGGGGCGAGTGGGGTGGCGGCGCTCATACGGCGACCTCCTCAAGGGGCTTGTCGGCGGGGACGGTGCCCTGCGGCGCACCGGCACGGTGACCGGTGAGGGACAGGAACACCTCGTCCAGGCTGGGCAGTTCGGTGGTGATGGAGGAGAGCGTGAAACCGCGCGCGGTGACCGCGCCGACCACGGCGGTGAGCTGCTCGTCGCTGAGCACCGGCACCAGCACCGAGCCGCGCTCGGCGTCCACGACGGTCGAGGCGAGGCCGGTGATGCCCATCTCGTCCAGTGCGCGGGCCAGCGGAC
Source organism: Streptomyces sp. NPDC048734 (assembly GCF_043198675.1). Classification (NCBI taxonomy): domain Bacteria; kingdom Bacillati; phylum Actinomycetota; class Actinomycetes; order Kitasatosporales; family Streptomycetaceae; genus Streptomyces; species Streptomyces sp. NPDC048734. The sequence continues at coordinate 833,598 of NZ_JBICUZ010000001.1, forward strand.
GCAGGTGCACCGGATCGGCCGGGCGCACCCGCAGGCTCCGCCCGCCCACGCGGGCCTTCAGCTCCTCGATACCGCCCGTGGCGATGACCTTGCCCCGGTCGACGACGGTCAGCTCGGAGGCGAGCTGCTCGGCCTCCTCCATGTACTGGGTGGTCAGCAGCACGGTCACCCCCTCGCCGACCATCGACTTCACCTCGGTCCACACCTCGTTGCGGGTGCGGGGGTCCAGGCCGGTGGTCGGCTCGTCGAGGAAGAGGACGGCGGGCCGGCCGATCATCGACGCGGCGAGGTCGAGCCGCCGCCGCATGCCGCCGGAGTACGTCCCCGCCGGGCGCCGGGCCGCCTCCGTGAGCGAGAACCGCTCCAGCAGCTCGTCGGCGCGGGACCGGGCCTCCTTGCGGGGCAGGTCGAGCAGCCGGCCGATGAGGTACAGGTTCTCCCAGCCGGCGAGCTTCTCGTCCACGGAGGCGTACTGGCCGGTCAGGCCGATGACGCGGCGGAGCCGGCGGGGCTGGCGGACGACGTCGTGGCCGACGACGGTCGCCCACCCGGCGTCGGGGGCGAGCAGCGTGGACAGGATCCGCACGAGGGTGGTCTTGCCGGCGCCGTTCGGCCCGAGCACCCCCATGACGGTGCCCTCCCGCACGTCGAGGTCGACCCCGTCCAGTGCCCTGGTCTCCCCGTAGTGCTTGACCAGTCCCCGCACGGTGACGGCGTGGTCCGCGCCGCCGGGGTTGATGTCGATGCGTGTCATGCCCCCGAAGGTGCCAGCCCCCACCGACAGCCGACCTACACCGGACCGACAGCCCCGACAGCGCACCGACACGACGGCCGAGGTCTGGGGGCTCCGCCCCCGAACCCGGTGGGACGATCGGCGACGGTCGGGCGTCTCAGCCCGTCCGGCGCTTGAGGACGAGGCGCGGAGCGCCGACGGGGGTCCGGGGGCACAGCCCCCGGGGGGCGGGTCGGGAAGGGGCGGCGGGGGCGGGAGACGAAAGGGGGCAGCCCGCCGACGGGGGAAGATCGGCGGGCTGCCCGTGGTGCGGAGATGGCTCAGTGGGGCCGGGAACGGCTCAGTGGGGCCGGGAACGGCTCAGTGGACGGAGTGCTCCTCCAGCGGGAACGTTCCGCCGACGACGTCCTCCGCGAACGCCTTCGCCGCGTCGCCCATGACCTTGCGCAGGTCGGCGTACTGCTTCACGAACTTCGGTACGCGGCCGCCGGTCAGCCCCATCATGTCCGTCCAGACCAGCACCTGCGCGTCCGTCTCCGCCCCGGCCCCGATCCCGACCGTGGGGATGTGCAGCACGCGCGTGACCTCGGCCGCCAGCTCCGCCGGCACCAGCTCCAGCACGACGGCGAACGCCCCCGCGTCCTGGACGGCCTTCGCGTCCCGCAGGAGCTGCGCGGCGGCCTCCTCGCCACGGCCCTGGACGCGGTACCCCATGGCGTTCACGGACTGCGGGGTGAGCCCGATGTGGGCCATGACCGGGATGCCGGACTCGACGAGCAGCTCGATCTGCCGGTGCGACCGCTCGCCGCCCTCCAGCTTCACGGCGCCGACCCCGGCCTCCTTGACCAGCCGGGTCGCGCTGCGCAGCGCCTGCACGGGGCCCTCCTGGTACGACCCGAAGGGCAGGTCGCCGACGATGAGGGCGCGCCGGGTGCCCCGGACGACGGCCGCGGAGAGCACGGTCATCTCGTCGAGGGTGACGGGCACGGTGGTCTCGTACCCGAGGTGGCAGTTGCCCGCCGAGTCGCCGACGAGCATCACGGGGATCCCGGCCTCGTCGAAGACGGACGCGGTCATCGCGTCGTACGCGGTGAGCATGGGCCACTTCTCGCCCCGCTCCTTGGCGGCGGCGATGTCGCGGACGGTGATGCGGCGTGTGCCCTTGCCCCCGTACAGCGCCTTGCTGCCGTCGGAAGGCTTCGTCTGGGCAGCCGAAAGGTGCGTCATTGCAACGGCTCCTCATGTCATCTCGAGGCGCCCTCACGGCGTCCCCGGACCACATCCCATGGTGGCACCTCGTGCCAGGGAGGGCCAGAGCACCCCCTGTGGGTAAAACCTCAGTAGAGGATGTGATACGGGACGGTTCCGTATCGAAATGAGCCTACCCCCGGGTACATGACCACTCCTGCCGTCCCCGCGGCCCCCCGGGTACCGGAAGCGGTGCACCGGCGACCCTGGTCGCGTTCGCCACGCTGGACCAGGACACGCCGATCTGGCTGCTGGAGGTCGTCTTCTTCCTCATGGGCGCCGGAGTGGCCCGCATCATGACCCCGACCAGCGTCGTGATCATGCAGGCGCTGCCCCGCGGGAAGGCCGGGTCCGCGTCCGCGCTCAGCAACACCTTCCGCCAGGTCGGCGGCGCGCTCGGCATCGCCGTCCTGGGCTCCGTGCTGTCGGCGGCGTACCGCGCCGGCATCGAGGACGACCTCGGCGCGGTGCCGGCCGGGCTGCGCGACACGGCGGGGGAGTCCATCGAGGCGACCCTGGGCGTCGCGGCGAAGCTCGGCCCGCGCGGCGAGGCCCTGGTCGGCCCGGCCCACGACGCGTTCCTGCACGCCATGCACGTCACCGCGCTGTGCGGGGCCGGGATCGCGCTGGTCGGCGCGGTCGTCGTGGCGGTGTACCTGCCGGGCCGGCCGAAGGAGCCCGAGGAGGCGGCGGACGAGGGCGAGCTGGTGCGCACCGACTCGTAGACCGGAGGCGGCCGTGCGGGGGCGCGGTCGTTCCCCGGACCCCCTGGACGAGAATGCTGCGAGCGTGACGAAAGGACGGTCGTGAGTTCTGCCGAGACCTCTGCCGAGACCTCTGCCGACGACGGGACCGGCGACGGGGCCGCCGCGCGGCCGCCCGCGCAGCCCGCCAGGGGACGGCCGCGCAGCGAGGCCGTCGAACGGGCCATCATCGAGGGGACGATGAAGCTGCTGGAGGAGGGGGTGCCGCTCGGTGAACTGTCCATCGAGCGGATCGCCCGCACCGCAAGGGTCGGCAAGGCGGCCATCCACCGCCGCTGGAGCGGCAAGGAGGAGCTGTTCGTCGACGCCCTGCGGACCATCGAGCCGGACGAGCCCGAACTCCCCGGCACCTCCCTGCGCGACGACCTCGTGGCGCTGCTGGAGTGGCTGCGCCGGCGTGGACCGGCCAGCCGCTCCTCGGCGATCCTGCGCACCGCCCAGGCCCAGATGAAGAGCAGCCCCAGGATCTGGGAGGCGTACCACAACGCGGTCGTCGCGCCCCTGCGCCGACTGGGCGTCGAGGTGCTGCGGCGCGGTCAGCGCGCCGGCGAACTCCGCGCCGACCTCGACCTCGACCTGGTCAACGACCTGTTCGTCGGCCCCATGCTGGTCCGTTCCGTCCTGCGGCCCGACGCCGACCTCACCGAAGGGCTCGCGGAACGGATCGTCGACACGCTGCTCGAGGGTCTGCGGCCCGCCGGCACCCTCGCCCCTCCGCGGTCCGGTGGTTCCCCCGCTGGCGCACGGTCCGTCAGTTCCCCGCCGGGCTCGCCCGAATGTGCGCGTTTCGTCACAGACCACCCCTGACGGGACGCGACCGGAACCCGTGGCGGCGCTCCGTTCGTCCTCGTGCCCGTCGGGCCGTCACGGGACGGCGGGAACTGAGCCGTTCATCCCCTAGGGTCGTACGCACGGGGGAGAGACGGTGTGCACGGCAGGTAGTGAGGCGACGGTATGGCGCAGCAGGCGTATGCGACGGAGACGGACAACGGCGACCCGGGTCCCGAGCCTCGGGGAGCCCGGCTCCGGCGCCTGTTCGTCCGGCTGGCCGGACGTCTGTCGGCCGGCTGGCGCGGTGATCCGCGGATCTGGCGCCGCGGTCTCGTCGTCGCCGCGCTCGCGCTGCTGCTCGCCCTGGTGATGCTGCTGCACGCGCGCATCCCCAACCGGTTCGGCAACCTCGGCAGCCTCACCGAGACGTTCCTGCCGTGGCTCGGCGTCTTCGTCCCGCTGCTGTTGCTGCTGGCGGTCGTGCGCAGGTCGGCGACCGCGCTGATCGCCCTGGTGCTGCCGGCGGTGGTCTGGCTGAACCTCTTCGGGGGGCTGACCGGCGACAAGACCGGCGGCGGCGGCGACCTCACGGTGGCCACGCACAACGTCAACGCCGACAACGTCGACCCCTCCGGCACCGCGCACGACGTGGCCGCCTCCGGCGCCGACGTGGTGGCCCTGGAGGAGCTGACCGAGTCGGCGGTGCCGGTGTACGAGAAGGCGCTCGCGGCGACGTACCGCTACCACTCCGTGCAGGGCACGGTCGGGCTGTGGAGCAGGTATCCGCTGAGCGACGTGGCGGCCGTCGACATCAAGCTGGGCTGGGTCCGCGCGATGCGCGCCACCGTGGCCACGCCGCAGGGGGCGGTCGGCTTCTACGTCGCCCACCTCCCCTCGGTCCGCGTGAAGCTCCAGGCCGGGTTCACCGCCCGGCAGCGCGACAAGAGCGCGGACGCGCTGGGCGAGGCGATCGCCGCCGACCCGCTGAGCCGCAAGGTCCTGCTCGGCGACCTCAACGGCACGATGAACGACCGCTCGCTCAACGCCGTGACGTCGCAGATGCGTTCCGCGCAGGGCGCCGCGGGCAGCGGGTTCGGCTTCAGCTGGCCCGCGTCGTTCCCGATGGCGCGGATCGACCAGATCATGGTGACGGGGGTGGAGCCGGTCACCTCGTGGACGCTGCCGCGGACGAGCAGCGACCACCTGCCGGTCGCGGCCCGTGTGAAGGTCACCACACCGTAACCTGCCGGAATACCGGGCGGGAGAGGCTTTGTTCCGTAGTTGAACATACGATGGACGGAACTCCTCTCCTGAAAGGCACAGGCTCTTCCATGCCCCTGGCCCTGCTCGCCCTCGCCGTGGGTGCCTTCGGCATCGGCACCACCGAGTTCGTGATGATGGGCCTGCTGCCCGACGTCGCCGACGACCTCGGCGTCTCCCTCCCGGCCGCCGGGCACCTGGTCTCCGCCTACGCGCTCGGCGTCGTCATCGGCGCCCCGCTGCTCGCGGCCGTCACGGCGCGGATGTCCCGCCGCACGGTCCTCATCTCCCTCATGGCGCTGTTCGTGGCCGGCAACGCGCTGTCCGCGTTCGCGCCCGGCAACGACTCCCTGCTCGCCGCCCGCTTCCTCAGCGGCCTCCCGCACGGCGCCTTCTTCGGCGTGGGCGCGGTGGTGGCCACGAACATGGTCGCGCCCGAGCGCAAGGCGCGCTCGGTGTCGCTGATGTTCCTCGGCCTGACGGTGGCCAACATGGCGGGCGTCCCGGTCGCCACCCTCATGGGCCAGCACCTCGGCTGGCGGGCGACCTTCCTGGGCGTGAGCGCGATCGGCGTGGTGGCGATGGCGTCGCTGGCCCTGCTGATCCCGCGCGACCGGGCCGTCGCCGCCCCCACGACCGGCCTGCGCGGCGAGCTGGCCGCCCTGCGCTCGCTGCCGGTGTGGCTGGCGCTCGGCACGACGGTCGCCGGGTTCGGCGCGCTGTTCTCCGCCTACAGCTACATCACGCCGATGCTGACGGACGCCGCCGGCTACGCCGACTCCAGCGTGACCCTGCTGCTGGCGCTGTTCGGCGTCGGCGCGACGATCGGCAACCTGCTGGGCGGGCGGCTCGCCGACCACGCGATGCGCGCGACCCTGTTCGGCGGCCTGACGTCACTGGTGGTCGTCCTGGCCCTGTTCCCGCTGCTGATGACGACGGCGTGGGGCGGTGCGCTGGCCGTGCTCCTGCTGGGCGTGGCGGCGTTCGTGACGGGTTCGCCGCTCAACATGATGGTGATGGAGAAGGCGGCCGCGGGCCCGTCGCTGGCCTCCTCCGCCAACCAGGCCGCGTTCAACCTTGCCAACGCCGGCGGCGCCTGGATCGGCGGTCTGGCCCTCGCGGCGGGCTTCGGCGCGACGTCGCCCGCGCTGGCGGGTGCGATGCTGGCGGCCCTGGGCCTCGGGGTGGCCGCAGTGGCGTACGCGGTGGACCGGCGCCGGGAGTCCGCCCGGGCGGGCCGCGTGGTCGCCACCCACACGCCCGAGCGGCCGGGAGTGCTGCACCACTGAGCGTTTTCGGCGTCGGCGCTCCAGGGTGAGGACGGCGGCGGAGACGGACGACAGGCGGTCGGGGCCGCAACGGGCTCCGCGGAAGATCCGTGCGGACGAGCAGCGAACGACGGCAGCAACAGGGCGGCCGGCTCGCGGAGTTCATCAGGAACCAGACGCTTCGACAGATCAGCCCCCGCGACCGGCATCATGCCGCACGGACATCACGTCACGTGAGAAACCTTCCGGGCCCTGATCGGTGCGGCCGACCCGGCGGCCTGCTCGATCTTGGCGCAGTAGGCGGCACGGGCTTTCTCGTCGATCTGCTTCTCGTGCTCGGCGCGCACACCGGTCCTGCCGTCGAGGCCCTCGCGCAGGATATCGGCGTGCCCGGTATGCCGGATGGACTCGCCGAGGACGTGGACCATGACGGCGAACAGGTTCGTGTGGGGACAAGGCTCCGGCCACCACGGCACGTGGCCGGGGGCAACGAGGCTCCTGTGCCGACGGGTTGAGGCGTCGAAAACCTCCTCCAACGGCACGGGAGCCTCATGCTTCGCGGTCCCTCGCCCCCGGCGGCACCGTCACCCGATCAGTGACCACACGGAAAGGCTCACTGATACCGAGCCGGCATGTCACACCCTGTGGAAAGGAGGCCGTCCCCACGGCGTGGTCACATGTCGCACGTCAGGTCCCTGCTCGCAGGGAAGGTACCTCTATGGCCGGCTCCCGGTCATGCAGAATTCGTTGGAAGAGCATATGGTCCCGCCAGGCGCCGTTTACATAGAGATACTTCGACGCCCTGCCGTAGAGAGCAAATCCACATTTCTCCAATACCCGCTGCGAGGCACGATTCTCCGGTAGTGTTCCGGCCTCTATTCGGTGCAGAGAAAAATCTTTCTTGGCGGCCTTGCATACGACTTCGACAGCTGCAGTGGCGATCCCTCGTCCCGCACATTCACGGTCGACCCAGTACCCAATGCTGGCGCTGCACAGAGGCCCCAGGATGATTCTGGAGAGCGAAATCGCACCGATGAGCTGACCGTGCTCGGTGAGTAACCATTGCATGGCCCGGCCGGTATCGCGCAGCTCGATCAGGTCGGCCAGCCGGGAGCGTTGCCCTTCTTCAGTGAAGAATCCCTCGGGCCGGTCCGGCTCCCACGGAAGCAGATACGCACGGTTCCGGGTGAGGGCTTGGGCGAGTTCTCCGGCGTCGCCCAAGCCCGCGACTCTGATCGTCACGCCCGGTGGCATGGAGTCCCTTGTGGTCATTCCAGTGCATCACGAGCGGGCGGCACGTGCGGGTCGGATCTGCTCCTCGACGGACCGGCCACACCGGATTCGAAATCGCGCCGTGGGTGAGCTGTGCCGGAAATCAAGGAGTACGGTCCGCTCATCAGTCCAGCCCTGGAGCCTGAACTCGGCATTACCGATGTGGACAAGCCCGAATCGGGGTTCACCCTCGATGCACAGGACAAGCCGTCCGTCTTTGATCTCGATGGATCCCGGGAGGCTGTCTTCGGGGTCTGATCCGCAGTCGTCCGACCAGTCGGGGAAGTTTGCCGGAACGTCGAGTTCGCAGGTGAATCCCTCCTGCTCGAAGGGTTGCAGCGGAACGGTTTCCCTGGCCAGCAGGACATCGCTCCACGCCAGTCGGGCAAGGTACTCGTCAGGGAAGAGCCGCATGAGGGGGAGGGTGGGGACAGTGTCCACCACAAGATGGATACGGCGTTCCTCACCTCTGTTCCTGGCTGTGTGGAGGCGATCGAAGTCCGCGTACCAGAGTCGTCCGGCTTCCCAGTGGTACGTCCTGCCGTCCACGATGAGCTCGGCTCCGGGCTGGGTCACGACAGGGATGTGCAGGCGCAGGAATCCCCAGGGGAAATTGGTTTGCCCGTCGCTGTGCTCATGGGTCTCCGCGCCCGCTCCGAGCGCCATGAGGCGTGCGCTGTGGAGTGGGGCGGGAATGCTTGCGAGGACCTCGGCGTGGTAGGGGCAGCGATCCAGTACGGAGGTGTTCAGGTGGTCTTCCAGGCCGGCACCACCGGGATCTGTGCGCAGCACGTCTCCGTTCGGTGCCCGCAGGGGGATGATCTTCCAGTCGAAGGTGTCTTCCTGACCGAGTCCCTCCTGACGAACCGGGCGGTTCGGTCGCCAAGTGAGGTCGGAGAGACCTTGGACTTCGGCAGCGAGCCGTGCGGCGTCGAAGCTCAGCCCGAGCGGGACGGCTGGCGGTAGCTGCCGCCAAGTTGCTTCGGACGCAGGAGTCTGGACGGGGGCAGACATGTAAGTGTCCTATCTTTCGGCGCTGGGGGTGGGCTGATGAGGGCAGCTCGGGACTTTGCTCCCAGTGGTCTCGAGGTCGGGCTCGGGCATGGGAAGCGTCCGTGCCGGCCGCCAGGGGCGTTTCCGTCCCGTGACCACCGCCGCCGTCAATGCGGCCGTTCCCGCGCCGGCGAACACCCAGTGCATGGGCATCCAGTCGGCCATCACCCCGCCCAGGGCCAGGCCCGCGCCCTGGGCGGCGATCGATCCCGCCCCGGTGAGCGTCATGGCACGGCCTCGGAGCGAGGTGGGCACGCGCTCGATGAAGAGTTGGTCCAAGGGCAATGCGAAGGCCGTCCCGACACCGCTGACGAACAGCAGCGCCAGCGCCATGGGGAGCGACGGCGTGAAGGCGAAGAACAGCAGAGGTATCACGGCGACGAGGACGAGTGCTGGAACCCACCTGGTGCGCACTTGGGGTCCTAGGAACCGTGCGACCACGGCCTCGCCGATCACTGTGCCGACAGCGGGGAAGGCCAGCAGGAGGCCCACCGCCTCGGGGCCTCCGCCCAGGTGTGCCGCGTACGGCGCGGCAAGTCCTTCCGGCAGCACGACGAAGGCTGTCGGTACCCACTGCAGAAGCAGAAGGCGGCGCAGTTCGGAGTCACCAAGGATCGAGCGGTTGCCCCGGACGGTCGCGCGCACGATTCCCGATGGGTGAGCGAGCCGGCCGGCTGCGGCTGCTGGTCTCGGTCGCACCAGCAGAGCGACTGCCGCGATGGAGAACGCGAACGTTGCCGCATCGATGAGCAACGCGGTGCGTGGTGTGAAAACGACCAGCAGCATTCCCCCCAGGCCGAAGCCGAGTGTCTGGCCGATCTGAACGGTGCCCGAGAACATGGACCGGCCCAGTGCGTAGCCGTTCATACCGACGATCTCTGGCAGCAGAACCTGCCGGACGGCACGGAACAGTGGTGACAACGCACCGGACACGGCCACCAGAAGGAGAAGTACGGGGACGGGCATGCCTGGCACTGTCATCGCCAGGACACAGACCAGTCGGCCCAGGTCACCGATCAGCATCAGGCGTCGTGCCGGCACCAGGTCGACCACGGCTGATGCCAACGCTGCCGTGAGGATCTGCGGCAAGAAGCCGAACGCATACGTGAGCGCGGTGAGGAGCGCAGAGTCGGTGCGATTGTAGATGAGGACCGACAAAGCGACCTTGGTCAGGACATCGCCCAGAATCGACACGGTGTGTGCAGCGAAAAGTCCGCTGAACTCACGGTTGCGCAGCAGTTGGCCGTACGTGGCCACCCGTTCTTCACTCGATGCCATCGGCTACCGGGCACCTCCTCGCATCAGGGGCAGGATTACCGACGGGAGCGGGGTGAGCTGCTGATGGAAATAGATGTCCGGCCGTCGGGCGCGTGTCCAGCCGTACCGTCAAACCGGTCGGGGCGAGCCCGCGGGACGGATCGGGAACCACCCTCGTGCCCGGGGGCTGCCGGACTCGGAAGGACCGGGCCAGAAGAGCCGCGGCAAGTGTCATCTCGATGAGACTCCACGACATCCCCATACAGATCAGCGGCCCTGCGCCGAAGGGCAGATACGCGTTCGGCGGGGCAGCGGTCGCAGAACCGTCGGGCAGCCAGCGGTCCGGGTCGAAGCGTTCAGGTTCGGGGAACCAGCGGGCATCGCGTTGAATGACGTATGCGGGGACCATCACCTTGGTGCCGCGCTCCAGGGTGTATCCACCGAGCGTCGTCTCGTGAAGCACGTGACGAGCCACCATCCAGTTCGGCGGCCACAGGCGCAGTGCTTCTTTGACCACCCTCGTCGTGAAGGCGAGTTGGCTGTAGTGGGTGTGGGAGATGGATGCGGGATCGGGGAGAACCGCTGCGGCCTCCTGTGCGACTCTCTCCTGGACTTGAGGATTCCGCGAAAGCTCATGGACGATCCATCCGAAGCCTGCGGCTGAGGTGTTCTCCGCCGCCAGCAAGGTGGCCGCCACCGTCTCCCTGATGATCGCCTCGGGCAGGTCGCCGTGGCGGGCGGTGGGTTGCATCAGCACATCGAGCAGGTCATGCGTTCCGTCTCGCGTTTCTTCCCGTCGCCGGTTGATCACGTGCCCGATGACTCTCTCCATCCGACGGTTCGCGCGCATGACACGCCGATGGCGTGGCGTAGGCAGCCAGAGGGGCAAAGGCATGGTGCTGCTGACAACCGGTGTGAGGGCGTCGAAGAGCTCCCGTGCCAAACCGGCCACCAGGTGTGCGTCCGCAGAGAGACAGAACAGCGCTCCCACTCCGGCAGTCACCGCTCGCATGCGGTCGACCACGTCGATATCGCCCGTGCCCCATCCCGAGATCCCGCCGCTTATCTCGGCAGCCATCATCGGAACCTGCGCCTGCATGGCAGTGGGCCGCATGGCGCGCATGCGAGCCGCTCGTGACGACGCCCACTGTCGTCGGGTCTCGGCATCGTCCTTCTGCCTACGGTGGAGGAAGTCGACCTCTGCCCCGAAGTCGGTGTTGGTGCGCAGCAGGACGTCTCCTGCCAGAGCGGGGTCGGCAACGACGACGATATGACGATCGAACGACCAGACGGCGCCATACTTCTCCGACATCCGTACCATGAAGCCGAGGCGGTCCTGCTCGTAGGCCGGACCGTTGCCGGCGAGGCGTTCACCAAGCGGGCCTGGCGGTCGGATCATCGGCTTCCCCCTGGAGTGTGAGACGTCTGGCCCTCGGGCCGGGGCGAGATAGCGCCTCGCCCCGGCCCGAGGAAACAGTGCGACCGGCGATGCGGCCTGCTTTCTCAGTACTTGTAGAAGCCGGCCAGGGCCGTCATCTTGGTGCGGCGGGCAATCGCGTACGAGAAGGTCCTGAGCTTGGCCATCGTCGTCCCCCTTCTAGGTAAAGGCCGTCATTACTGAAAAACGGCGCAATGCGACTCCTGGATTTTCCGGGAGCCCTTGGTGCACTTAAAGACTGCCGAACGCACATGACCCCCGTCCAGGGTGATCGACTTGCACTATGCTGCATGCAGCATCTTCCCTGGGGGCAAGAAGTGGAAAACCATCCCATAGAGGACATGGAGCAGCTGGGCGAAGCGGAGATCGAAGTCTTCCGATTAGGAGCTCGGCAAGGATCCCTGAGGATCGAACCGGCAGCCCGTCAGCTCAACCTGCCGGTGGAAGTAGTGCGAGAAGCGGCCGATCAGCTCATCGCCAGGCACCTGCTGAGGCGACAGCCAGGTCAGGACGGGTGGCTGGCTCCCGTTGCCCCCGATACCGCGGCGGCGGTCACGCTCACCCCCGTCGAGAGATCGCTGCACGCGCAGCTGGCGCGCGTCGAGGAGCTACGAGCCGAATTTGCATCACTTGGCTCCCTCTACGCGGAGACGCAACACGAGCAGCGCCACGAAACTCTCATCGAGGAAGTCCATGGCGAAAATTCCGCCATTGAACTCATCGACAATGCGGTGAGCCGCGCAGAACGAGAGATACTCACATGCGACGCCAGTCGAGCGAGTTCAGCGGGATCATTGGAACGCGCAAATGAACGCGAATTAACTGCCATTCAGCGGGGTGTGCAGATACGCACTCTTTATCGACACGCCGCCCGTCATGAGGTTGCGACACAGCAGTACATCAAACACCTTGCTTCGACCGGTGCCCAGGTGCGCACACTGCCGGAGACATTCGGGAGGGCGGTCATCATCGACAAAAAGATCGCTTTCATTCCTCACCATGACGACGCCGGCGGTGCAGTCGTCGTCCGCGATCCCTCCACCGTGGGTTATCTCTGCGCCGCCTTCGAGCACTTATGGGCGCAAGCCACACCCTTCAATCCCGGCCACTTCGGGACACCCGCCATCAGTACGGAGGCGAAGCAGGCGATCGTTCGCCTCCTCACCGAAGGTATGAAGGACGAGGTGATCGCCCGCCGATTGGGAATGTCCTTGCGGACATGCCGCAAGCACATCGCGGAAATGATGGAAATATTCCGAGCCGAAAGCCGCTTCCAGCTCGGTTACTTGATACGCGCACGGCTGGGAGACGCCAACAAACTTCCTTCAGGGACCATTGACGATACAGTCGCCGATGTTGTGTCCTCAACCAAGAAGGACGAATGAAAGGTCACTTGACCTTTTCAGTGTGGCCACCAGCGAGGCGTGCACGAATCCGATCCAGTCGTTGGCCTTGTTGGACTGCACCGTAGAGGAGAACCAGCGGTTACTGATCCTCTTTCACCCTCCAGCACAGGATGAAAGAGGCTCATCGAGTCAGGGGGGGCGCCCCGGGCCGGGACCCTCGTGACGCGTGGTCGTCAGCCCTCGTTCAACTTCTCCGCATCCGCATCCGCATCCGCGTCCTCACCCGGCTCGGCCGAGGCCGGCGGCGAGACGTCCCGCACGTCTCAGCGGGCACTCCGTCCGGGGATCGTCGGCAGGACCTTCTCGGCGATGCCGAGGAGGGCGTGGTCGGTGGGAAGGGCTCCGGACTCGCTCCACACGGTGATGTCGTAGTAGCCGCCCCGGTCCTTGCCGTCGAGCGCCACGGACAGCGTCCTGGCCAGAGGACCCTGTTCCACCGGCCCGCTGGACCCCTCGCCCCCGAGGTCGATCTCGAACTTCATGGTGTGCTCCGAGGAGAGGAACGCGGGCCGGCCGAGGACCGTGAGCGTCCTGAGGTCCTTCTCGCCCTCGTCGCCCGCGATCTTCACCAGCTTCACGTACTGGGCGGTCGACAGGTCGTTGTACGTGGCCGAGAGGTTCACGGTGTACGTGTCGAACGCGACCTCGGCCTTCGGCTCGGCGACCCTCCCGTCGGTCAGCGCGGCGGTGCTGTTGCTGCCGGAGGCCGAGGTCGCGTTCTCCGCGGGCGTTCCGAGGAGCCGCGCCAGGTCGGGCCGGTTGAGCGCCTCGCACAGCTGGTCACCGGTCACGGGCCGGGGTTTCTTCTCGTAGGCCGCCGGCAGCGTCTCGTCCTCCGTCTCCGTGTCCGAACACGAGGCGGCCTGCGGTGTGTCGTCGTCGGTCGGCAGCACGCGGGGGCCCAGCCACAGTGCGGCCGCGAGTGCCGCGAACACGGCCACGGCCGCGACCGCCTGGCCCCACGCGTTGGGCTCCTTCTCCGGAGCGGCCGGGCCGGGACGCGGGCCGGCTCCGGCCTGGGTCGGTGCCTGATTCGGTGCCGGTGCCACCTGTGCCTGTGCCCAGGCCTGGGCGACGGCGTCGGCCGGCGGCGTCCCATCCGCGGGGGGCGCCGGAAGCGGGTTCCGGCGCGCCCGCAGCGCCCGGACCACCACGCGGACGCGTATCGCGGTGAACCCGATGAACACCGCGCCGAGAACGGCCGCGACCCGGTCGTGGTCGTGGACGGCGAGGTACGTGACGCGTACGCCGAGAACGGCCCCGAGGGCGATGAGCAGGGGTTCGCGGACCCAGAAGGGCAGAACGCGCAGGAGTAGACCGAGCATTCGGTGATCTCACCAGGTCGAACCCGTGTTCGCCGTGGTGGAGGCCACAATTCCGGAACCCCGGGTCCCTGCCGGAACCCCGGGTCTCTGCCGGAACCCCGGGTCCCTGCCGGAACCCCGGCCCCGGCGGAGTCCTGAACCAGTGGGGCGGCGTCGCCGCGCGCCGTTGCCGTGCTGCCGAACCAGGTCGTCGAAGGCGGGGCTCCACCGCCGCAGGTGCTCGTCGCTGTCACCCGCAGCTGTCATGTACCGGGATACACTGCCCCGCTCCACGCTGACTGGAGGTCGCCTGAGTGTTCCCCGCACGGGTACGTGCCGGTGCCCCGTTGGCTCTGGCGATTCTCGCCCTGTCCGGCTGCTCTTCCCTCTGGAGCTGCACCGACACGACCACGGAGCGCGGTGAGGCCGGTGTCAGGGTGCAGGTCGAGGGCAAGTCCGGGCGGCCTCTCGGCGTCACCGCCGAGATCGTCGACTGGCGCCTTGAGCCCCACCCGCAGGTGCCCTCCGAAGGCGACCGGGTCCACTTCCACTACCGCTTCGACGGCGCCGACGAGAACTCCGGCCCCGCGGTGGACGCCTGCGCGGTCGACGAGGAGCGCGTGGCGTTGGGATGCCAGACGGTCTACTCGTCCCAGGCGTTCGGGCCGGGCGGTACCCGCACGGGCGACGACTGGCTCTCCGTCGAGCACCCCGAGCAGGTTGCCGTAGTGCTGTTGGTCCCCAACGACCAGTCCCACCACGGACGAACCTGCGAGCAGGACGTCAAGGACGGCGGCGGGCCGCATCCTCCGGAACCGGCAGGCAGGGGGGACCGACTGTGAGCCGTCCTCCGGTTGATGAGCCGGCGGGATCACCTGCCGGAACGACGCCCACAGGGTTTCCGGTGCCGGCCGTTCGACAAGCGCGGCGATGTGGAGGAAGACATACGCCCGCTTGCTGTACCCGGTCGCCACGGCCCGCCACTCCTCACGGACTCCGACGAACCGATCCCCGAGGCGATGGCACCTCCGACTGACCTGCCGGTAAGGCCAGTTCGCACCAGACCGTCTTGTGGTCCGCTCCCTGATCCACGCCCCAGCGCCGGGCGAGCGCGTCGACCAGGGCCAGGCCGCGGCCCGACTCGGCGGTGCCGGTGGCCGACAGCAGGACGGGGAGGGCGCGGGCGTCGGGGTCGGTGACCTCGACGCGGGTGTGCCCGTGGGGGGTGCCGGTGACGCGGACCGTCACCGGGGTGCCCTCGCCGAGGTGGTCGATGACGTTCGTCAGCAGCTCCGTCGCGCACAGGAGGACGTCGAAGTCGAGTGTGCGCAGGTGGTGGCGCAGTTCGGGCACGGACTTCGGGGTGGCGAGCAGGGCGAGTTCAAAGGTCATCGTCCGGTCGCCGTCCCGCGCAGGGCGACCGCGAGCGCGTGGGCCGTGGCGGTGTCGCAGTTCCCGAGCGCGACGAGGCAGGCGGGCGGCGCGTACGCACCGGTGAGGCTCGGCAGGTCCGCGCGCAGGGAGGGCAGCGTGACGCCGTGCAGGGCGAGGGCGGTGCGGAGGTTCTCGACGCAGAGGGTGACGTCGTAGGCGGTGGGGGAGCGGTCGGGCATGGGGGCGGCCACCTTCTGTGCGGTGTGTGACGAACTCCTCACAGAATGTCGCCGCGCTGGCTACGGTGGAAGGGGTCGCGCGTCCGCGACCGGTACGGCGGAAGGTGTGCGAGTGGCACGGCGCAAGGACATCGACGGCTCGATGAGCGTCCCGACGTTCTACGGCAAGGAGTTGAGGTGGAAGCGGGAGGCGGCGGGACTCTCGCTGGAGGGACTGCTCCAGGGCAGCTTCTACGGCAAGACCTACCTCAGCGACATCGAACGCGGCGAGCGCCGCATGCCGTTGGACCTGGCCCGGCACGTGGACCGGGCGCTGGGGACCGACGGGTTCTTCGAACGGCACTGTGAGGACGTGCGGAAGGCGCGGCGGGCCGGGCACGCGGAGTACTTCGAGAAGGTCCTGGAGGCGGAGAAGCACGCCAGGACCATCGAGGAGTGGTGCCCCACCGTGTTTCCGGGGTTGCTCCAAACACCTTCGTACGCAAGGGCCGTGGTGCGGGCCACGCACCCGCTGTCGCTGGACGACGAGGTGGAGGAGAAGGTCAGCGCGCGAATGGCGCGAGCCGTCCTCTTCGAGAAGGACCATCACGTCCCGTCGTACTGGGTGATCCTGAACGAGCTGCTGCTCACCGACGCGATCCTGCCGCCGCCCGAGATGGCCGAGCAACTCGCGCGCATCCTGGAACTGGCCGAACGCCGCCGCATCGTTACGCAGATCGTCCTGCGGACGTGCAGCCCGCATCCGTTCATGCTCGGCAGCGCCAAGATCATGACTTTCCCAGATGCGCCACCGCTGTTCTACACGGAGTCGCTGCACAGCGGTGACACCATCGATGATCCGGCCCTCGTGGAGGAGTACCGCAGGTCGTACGATCTCCTCAGGGCCGTCGCACTGTCACCGGGCAGGTCCCTCGCCATGATCAAGGCAGCCGCAGAGGATTACCGAATTGGCAAGCATCCGGATCGACTTGAGTGACGCGCTCTGGCTCAAGAGCAGCTACAGCAATGGCAGCGGTGGCGACTGCGTCGAAGTAGCCACCGACTTCCCCGGCGCCGCCCTCTGGCGCAAGTCCACCTACAGCAACGGCGACGGCGGCGACTGCGTAGAGGTCGCCGACAACATCCCCGGCCTCGTCCCCGTCCGGGACTCCAAGGTCCCCCACGGCCCCGCCCTCGTCCTCGGTGCCGCCGCCTGGGCGCCCTTCGTCGCGTCGCTCAAGGGCTGAGTGAGGGACCGGGCGCCGGGGAGCAGTCTCCGGCTCCCGGCCCCTCACCAAGGGACGGTCAGCCCTCCGCCACCGCCTCGTCGACGCGGGCGAGGTCGCGCAGCCAGGCCTCGGCCGTGCTGTCGGACGGTGCGCGCCAGTCGCCGCGCGGGGAGAGCGAACCGCCCGCCGAGACCTTCGGCCCGTTCGGCATGGCCGAGCGCTTGAACTGCGCGAACGCGAAGAAGCGGCGGCAGAACACCTCCAGCCAGCGCCGGATCTCCGGCAGGTCGTACGCCACCCGCTTGGCCTCGGGGAAGCCCGGCGGCCAGGCGCCGGCCTCCGCGTCGTGCCAGGCGTGCCAGGCCAGGAAGGCGATCTTCGAAGGCCGGAAGCCGTAGCGCAGCACCTGGAAGAGGGTGAAGTCGTGCAGCGCGTACGGGCCGATCTTCGACTCGGTGGACTGCATCTCCTCGCCCGGCACCAGCTCGGGGCTGATCTCGGTGTCGAGGATGGCGGTCAGCACCTCGCCGGTCTCCTCGTCGAACTGGCCGCTGCTGACGACCCAGCGGATCAGGTGCTGCATCAGCGTCTTCGGCACGCCGGAGTTGACGTTGTAGTGGCTCATCTGGTCGCCCACGCCGTACGTGGACCAGCCGAGCGCCAGCTCCGACAGGTCGCCGGTGCCCAGCACGATGCCGCCGCGCTGGTTGGCGAGCCGGAACAGGTAGTCGGTGCGCAGGCCCGCCTGCACGTTCTCGAAGGTGACGTCGTACACCGGCTCGCCGGAGGCGAAGGGGTGGCCCATCTCCTTCAGCATCAGCCGCGCGGTCGGCGTGATGTCCAGCTCGGCCGCCGTGACCCCGAGGGCCCGCATCAGCTTGTGGGCGTTGCCCTTGGTGTGGTCGCTGGTGGCGAAGCCGGGCAGGGTCCAGGCCAGGATGTCGCTGCGCGGCCGGCCCGCGCGGTCCATCGCGCGGGCGGCGACGATCAGCGCGTGCGTGGAGTCGAGGCCCCCGGACACCCCGATGACGACCTTCGGGCCGCCGATCGAGGCCAGCCGCTGCTGGAGGGCGGCGACCTGGATGTTGTACGCCTCGTAGCAGTCCAGGGCGAGCCGCTCGGCGTCGGCGGGCACGAACGGGAACCGCTCGACGCGCCGGCGCAGCCCCAGGTCGGCGACCGGCGGGGCGAGCGCGAAGGACACCGTCCGGAAGTCCCCGGTCCGCGCGGCGTGCGTACGCCGGTTCTCGTCGAACGTGCCCATCCGCATCCGCTCCTGCCGCAGCAGGTCGAGGTCCACGTCGGCCACCGCGTGACTCTCGCCGAGCGCGAAGCGGTCGGACTCCGCCAGCAGCATCCCGTTCTCGTAGATCAGGGTCTGCCCGTCCCAGGACAGGTCGGTGGTCGACTCGCCGAGCCCGGCCGCCGCGTAGACGTACGCGGCGAGGCAGCGGGAGGACGCCGAACGGCACAGCAGCTTGCGGTCCTCGGCCCTGCCGACCGTGATCGGGCTGCCCGAGAGGTTGACGAGGACGGTCGCGCCCGCGAGGGCGGCCTCGGCGCTCGGCGGCACCGGCACCCACATGTCCTCGCAGACCTCGGCGTGCAGCACCAGCCCGGGGACGTCCGCCGCCTCGAACAGCAGGTCCACGCCGAACGGCACGGCCCGGCCGCCGACCCGGATCGTCCCGCCGCGCTCGTCGTCGCCCCCGGCGATCTGCCGGCGCTCGTAGAACTCGCGGTAGTTCGGCGGGTACGACTTGGGCACGACGCCGAGCACCCGGCCGCGGTGCACGACCACCGCGCAGTTGTAGACCCGGTTGCGGTGGCGCAGCGGGGCGCCGACGACCAGGACCGGCAGCAGCTGTGCCGACCCCGCCACCACCTCCTCCAGCGCCTCCTCGACCTGGTCGAGGAGCGCGTCCTGGAGCAGCAGGTCCTCGATGGAGTAGCCGCACAGCACCAGCTCGGGGAACACGGCGACGGCGACCCCCTCCTCGGCGCACCGGCGGGCCTGGCGCAGCACCGCCTCGGCGTTGGCGTGCGGGTCCGCGATGACGGTGTGGCCCGTGCACGCGGCGACGCGTGCGAAGCCGTGCTGGTAGATCGACCAGAAGTTCAACGGAGCTTCCTCGGGTGAAGGGGGCGGGCACGGCGGACGAGCGCCCGGGGTCTTGCCGGCACAGGGCGGATTCCGGACACACGGGCAGTGTAATCGTCAGAACGACGCGATGGGGGGTGCGGGGCACGGGGGCACCCCGCGCACGGCGCGAGGGGCGCGGGATCCGTGTTCCCGCGCCCCCTGGGAGCTGTCCTCCGGGGCCCGTACCGCACGCGCCACGCGTTTCCCGGGTTCCCGCCGTGAAACGCCCGGAGGCCGGCTTCCGGGGTGAAACGCCCGGAAGCCGGCCTCCGGGCGGGCGGCCCCGTGCCCTACGGGCGCGGCGCGGCCCCGCGTGCCGTGAGCATGCCGGCCATCAGCTCGATCTCCGACTCCTGCGCCTCGACCATGCCCCGCGCGAGCCGCTTCTCCACGTCCACCGTGCACTTGTCGGCACAGCCCTCGGCCATGTGGACGCCGCCCCGGTGGTGGTCCGTCATCAGCTGGAGGTAGAAGACCTCGGCCTGCCTGCCGTCCAGCGTGCCGAGCTTCTTCATCTCGGTGTCGGTGGCCATGCCCGGCATCAGCGCCCCGTCCTCGCCGGAGGCCATGCCGGCCATGTCCATCCAGGCCATCGGCCCGTCCGAGGACACCTTGGGCAGCTTCCACAGGTCGAGCCAGCCGATCAGCATGCCGCGCTGGTTGGCCTGCGTCTGCGCGATGTCGTAGGCGAGCCGCCGCACCTCCTCGTCCTTCGTGCGGTCGCGCACGATGTACGACATCTCGACGGCCTGCTGGTGGTGCACCGCCATGTCCCGGGCGAAACCGGCGTCCGCGGAGGAGGCGGAGGGCACCTCGGAGCCGTTGTCCCCGGCCACGGAGCAACTGATCGCCCCGGCGGCGACCAGCACCCCGGCGACGGCCACGGCGACTCCCGCGTACCTCACTCGGACAGACCGCCCGTGCACGCGGCGCCCGGCTCCGGGGTCTGCTCGCCCTGCACGTACTTCTCGAAGAACTTGTCCACGTTCGGGTCGCTCGCCCCGGTCACCGTCCGCTGGTGCCCCCAGGCGGTCAGCATGATCGGATCGGCCTGCTTGTCGTCCGGGCTCATCAGCGTGTACGGCGTCTTCTCCACCTTCGCCGCCAGCGCGTCCACGTCGGCCTTCGGCGCCTTGCTGCTGTACGTCACCCAGACCGCGCCGTGCTCCAGCGAGTGCACCGCGTTCACGTTGTTCAGGGCCTCGGTGTAGACGTCGCCGTCGCAGTTCATCCACGCCTGGTGGTGGTCACCGCCGACCGGCGGCTCCATCGGGTAGCTGACCGACTTGGTGACGTGGGTGCGGCCCAGCGTGCCCTTCCACGTCTTCACGCCGTCCGAGCCGGTGACGAAGCTGCCCGAGGTCTTGGCGTCGGCGGCGGGGGTGTCGTCGGACTGCGACCGTACGAGGAACACGGTGCCGGCGACGAGGGCGGCCACCACGAGGGTGCTCGCTGTGATCGTCAGGATCCGGTTGCGCCGCTCGCGCGACCGCTCGGCACGGCGCATCGCCTCTATGCGCGCCTGGCGCGCCGCGCTGATGTCCTTCTTGGCGGAACCCATGGGGCCTGTCCTTCGGGGGAAAGGGGGGGCGGAACGGTCGGAACGGTCGGGGCGTGCGGGGCGTGCGGGGCGTGCGGAACGATCGGGGCGTGCGGTGCGTGCGAGTGGTCGCGGTGTCCGGGCGGTTTCCGAGTCGTTCGGTTCCACTGATCGTAGTGCGGCAACCGGGTGAACCCGTAGGCAGGTCACAGCCAAGGACGGGCGCGGACGCCGCCGGGGCGGCCCGCGTAATCGGAAGTTGAAATGCGCATTATGCGCGCGCCTCCTCTACCCTTCACTCCATGCGGCTCTTGCGATCCACCGACCTGGCACTGCGCGTGCTGATGCGGCTCGCGGTGGTGGGCGGGACCACTCCGACGACCCGGGACGTGGCCGCCGCCATGGAGGTCCCGTACACCCACGCGGCCAAGGTCGTCGCGGAACTCCAGCACATGGGCCTCCTGGAGGCCCGCCGCGGCCGGGGCGGCGGCCTCGCCCTGACGGAGAAGGGCCGTACGGCGTCGGTGGGCGCCGTGGTCCGCGCCTTCGAGGGCGACGGCGACGTCGTCGACTGCGAGGGCGCCACCCCCTGCCCCCTGCGCAACGCCTGCCGCCTGCGCGGCGCCCTGCGCCGGGCCCAGGAGGCCTTCTACGCCTCACTGGACCCGATCACGGTCGCCGACATCGTCGCGACCCCGACCGGCCCGCTGCTGCTGGGGATCTCCGGGCGGGCCTGACGGGTCCGGCGGGGCCGTCGGCCGGGCCCGCCCCGCGCCGCCCCCGTTCCGGGCGGCCGGAAAACCTCGTGGCGGGGTGACGGATACGCCTGCCGGGTGAAACACGTGTCCAACTGCCGCGTTGCGCAACTGACGGGGCGTTGATCGTTTTATCAGTGGAAAAGAAAAAGGGTGCCATACGGGCAAATCGGACACGGCTTCACTGGAGGACTCCTTGCGCAACACACACGTCGGTGTCGGCATCGGACTGCTGGTCGGTGCCCTGACGCTGCAGATCCCGGTCGCCGCCGCAGCCGGTGACTCAAGTCTCCACATCCGCTCGCGGGCGGCCTCTTCCGGCTCCACGGTCACCGTCAGCACCGAAGCCTGCGGCGCGGACGTGACCTACGGCAAGGGCGAGTCCGAGCTGGCGGGGTCGTTCCACCTCTTCGAAGGGGAGCGCAAGGGCGTCCTCACCGGCCGGTTCACGGTGCCCGAGGGGACCGGGGCCACCACCGACACCGTCACCGTCAAATGCCCGCCGCGGATCAAGCTCACGAAGTCGTACACGCTGACGGCGGGCCGGCCCAACGGCGCCGTCGAGGCCGGTTTCGGGGACGGCGGCAGCACGGCTCCCCAGCTCGCCCTGGGCGGAGCGCTGCTGGCCGCGGGTGCCGCCGGCTGGCTGGTGCGCGCACGTCACCGCTCGTCCGCGAACCGCACCTGACCGCTGGTGCCGCACCGGCTCCTGGTGCGTCCCGCACCGGGAGCCGCGCGGCACGGCCGGCCGTCTCTCCCTCCCCCGGTCGTCAGCGAGAGGCTCGAACACGATGCCCCCCGGGCACCCCACCCCCACCCCCACCTCCACCTCCGCGCCCCCGTACATTCCCTCGGCCAGACTTCTGGCCTGGATCCTGGTGGCCGGCACGCTGCTGGTGACCGGTGCGCTGCGCGACGGACGGCCACCGCAGCCTTCGGCGGGCCAGGCCTTCTCCGCCCCGGCGGCTCCCCCCGCCGGCCGCACCGCCCCGACGGCGGGCTCCGCCGTCCAGCCGCTGCGGCCCTCGCCGCCGCAGCGGCTGCGGATCCCCGCCATCGGCGTGGACGCGGCGGTGGGCGAGCTGGACCTCGACGCGTCGGGGGCGCTGCGGCCCCCACCGGCCGACGCCCCCGGCCTCGCCGGCTGGTACGGCGGGGGCACGGCTCCCGGATCCGTCGGGACGGCCGTCACCGCCGGACACGTGGACCTGCCCACCGGTGCGCCCGGGGTCTTCTACCACCTCGGCTCCGTCACCAAGGGCAACACGATCGAGATCGACCGGGCGGACCGGCGCACGGCCGTCTTCACCGTCGACGCCGTGGAGGTCTACGACAAGGAACGGTTTCCCGACGACAAGGTCTACGGCAGTTCCGACCGGGCCGAACTGCGCGTGATCACCTGCGGCGGCGGTTACACCGAGCGCACCGGATACCAGGGCAACGTCGTCGTCTACGCCACCCTCACCGCGGTGAGATAGACGGGAGCCGGCAAGGACCGGCCGCCTTTCCCCCGTCCAGCGCCGCGCGGCCCCGGCCCCCTGTGCCTCGTCCTCGTCCGCACGCCGGATCCGCACGCCGGAGGGGAGCTCCACGGGACCGTCGACCGCGGTTCCGCGGAGCTCCCCTCCGGCGCACCGGCCGTCGTCAGGCCGCCGCCAGCCACAGGTCCGGGCCGAACACCTCGTAGTGCACGTCCGCCGGGGCGACCCCCTTCTCGATCAGCTGGGCCCTGACCGCGCGCATGAACGGCAGCGGGCCGCACAGGTACGCGCGCGTACCGGGCAGGACCGGGACGTCCGCGAGGTCGGCGAGGCCGGTGCGGGCGCCCTCGGGGGCGTCCTGCTCGTACCAGAGGTGGACCGTCGCCCCGGGGAGCTTCTCCGCGTACGCCGCGTGCTCGGAGCGCAGGGCGTGCTCGGCGGGGGAGCGGTCGGCGTGGACCACGGTGACCGGGGCGCGGTGCCCGGCGGCCGCCAGGTGGGCCAGCATCGCCGTGATCGGCGTCACGCCGATGCCGGCCGAGGCGAGCAGCAGGGGGCTGTCCGGGGCGCCGTCCAGGACGAGGTCGCCGTACGGCTCCGACAGCTCCAGCACGCCGCCTTCCGTCACGTGCGCGTGGAGGTGGTTCGAGACCTCGCCCTCCGGCGTCGTACCGCCCGGCACCCGCTTGACGCTGATCTGGCGCAGCGCGTCACCGGGTGCGCCGGAGAGGCTGTACTGGCGTATCTGGCGGGCGCCGTCGGCGAGTTCGGCGCGGACGGAGACGTACTGGCCGGCGCGGAAGCCGCGGACCGGGCCGCCGTCCACCGGGCGCAGCCGGAAGGTGACGACGTCGCTGGTCTCGGGGACGCGCTCGACGACCTCCCAGGCACGCCAGTCGGCGCCGCCGCTCTCCTCGTACAGCCGCTTCTCGACGGCGATCAGCGCGTTCGCCATCAGCCAGTAGACCTCGTCCCAGGCGGCCGCCACCTCGGGGGTGACCGCCTCGCCGAGCACGGCGACGATGGCGGCGAAGAGGTGCTCGTGCACGACGGCGTACTGCTCGGGCGCGATGCCGAGCGAGGCGTGCTTGTGCGCGATGCGGGAGAGCATCGCGTCGGGGCGGCTGTCGGGGTGCTCGACCAGGTGCGTCGCGAAGGCGGCGATGGAGCCGGCGAGGGCCTGGCGCTGGGTTCCGGCGGCCTGGTTGCCGCGGTTGAACAGGTCCCGCAGCAGCTCCGGGTGGGCCTCGAACAGACCGGCGTAGAAGCGCTCGGTGATCTCGCCGATCGCGGCGCCGACCACGGGGAGCGTGGCTCGGACGGTCGCTGCGGATTGTTCGGACAGCATGAGGTCTCCTCGGGCTCGCCTGCGCCACCGGTCGGCGCTCGACTGGACGGCACGGTAGTAAAACTTTCATATGAGATGCAAATTAATCGGCCCGGGGTGCGGTGGAGGGGGGCGGGCATTACGGATGCGGGTGCGAACGGGCAAGATGGGCGGGGAGCGGTACACCTGCCGCCCGCGAGGCGTTCACCCCGGGGTCGGTCTCACGATCAAGGTGCGCAACGCGCATGAAATGGTGTTGTGGTGGGATGCTCAGGTGCCCGACCGCCTCCCGCGATGCGGGAGACAGGCGGCCTGACCGGCAAGGATGGGGAAGCGGAAGATGGACAAGCAGCAGGAGTTCGTGCTCCGGACGTTGGAGGAGCGCGACATCCGGTTCGTACGCCTGTGGTTCACGGACGTGCTGGGCTTCCTCAAGTCCGTCGCCGTGGCGCCGGCGGAACTCGAACAGGCGTTTGACGAAGGCATCGGTTTCGACGGCTCCGCCATCGAGGGCTTCGCCCGGGTGTACGAGTCCGACATGATCGCCAAGCCGGACCCCTCCACCTTCCAGGTCCTGCCCTGGCGCGCGGAGGCCCCCGGTACCGCCCGCATGTTCTGCGACATCCTCATGCCGGACGGCTCCCCGTCCTTCGCCGACCCCAGGTACGTCCTCAAGCGCGCCCTCGCCCGCGCCTCCGACCTGGGCTTCACCTTCTACACCCACCCCGAGATCGAGTTCTTCCTGCTGAAGGACCGCCCCCTCGACGGCTCGCGCCCCACGCCCGCCGACAACTCCGGCTACTTCGACCACACCCCGCAGAACATCGGCATGGACTTCCGCCGCCAGGCGATCACCATGCTGGAGTCGATGGGCATCTCGGTCGAGTTCTCCCACCACGAGGGCGCCCCCGGCCAGCAGGAGATCGACCTGCGGTACGCCGACGCGCTCTCCACGGCCGACAACATCATGACGTTCCGCCTGGTGATGAAGCAGGTCGCGCTGGAGCAGGGCGTGCAGGCGACCTTCATGCCGAAGCCGTTCTCCGAGCACCCCGGCTCCGGCATGCACACCCACCTCTCCCTCTTCGAGGGCGACCGCAACGCCTTCTACGAGTCCGGCTCCGAGTACCAGCTCTCCAAGGTCGGCCGCTCCTTCATCGCGGGCCTGCTCAAGCACGCGGCGGAGATCTCGGCCGTGACCAACCAGTGGGTCAACTCCTACAAGCGCATCTGGGGCGGCTCCGAGCGCACCGCCGGCGCCGGCGGCGAGGCCCCCTCGTACATCTGCTGGGGCCACAACAACCGCTCGGCCCTGGTCCGCGTCCCGATGTACAAGCCCGGCAAGACCGGCTCGGCCCGCATCGAGGTCCGCTCCCTCGACTCCGGCACCAACCCCTACCTCGCCTACGCCATGCTGCTGGCCGCCGGCCTCAAGGGCGTCGAGGAGGGTTACGAGCTGCCGCCGGGCGCCGAGGACGACGTGTGGGCCCTCTCCGACGCCGAGCGCCGCGCGATGGGCATCGAGCCCCTCCCGCAGAACCTCGGCGAGGCCCTGACCCTGATGGAGCGCAGCGACCTGGTCGCCGAGACCCTCGGCGAGCACGTCTTCGACTTCTTCCTGCGCAACAAGAAGTCGGAGTGGGAGGAGTACCGCTCCGAGGTCACCGCCTTCGAGCTGCGGAAGAACCTGCCGGTGCTGTAGGGGCGGGGCGGTTGCCCCGCTGGAACGGGCTGCGGGGCCGACGGTCATGGACCGTCGGCCCCGGCGCGTCCCACCGCCCTTGGCTCGTCAGGAAGCCGCCCTCGTTCCCTTGAGGATCTCGATACCCGCCCGATCCGTTTCCTCCGGCGGGGCGTTGAGACGGTGGATCATCACCCAGCGGCCGTCGTCCGTCGCTCCGGCGAAGACCGAGGCGTGGCGGGTGGCCCCGTTGTGCCAGCGCAGGGGTCCTGCCGTCTGCCAGCTCGGGGCGGGGTCCCCCAGCCGGCGCTCCACCAGGAGGCGTACCACCAGGTCGGCCGCCGCACGGGGAGTGGCCCACAGCCCTCCCGCCGGCAGCATCGCGCCTGTCATCGTCCACGGCCTGCGGGGTCGTCCCAGGAGCCCCGGAGGCAGCAGGCGCCGGGCGGGATCAGGGTTCGAGGTGATCTCCGTGAGATCCAGCGGCCGCAGGACGTACTCGGTCACCAGCTCCTCGTACGTCGTCCCGGAGGCCGTGGTCAGGGCCGCGCCGAGCACGGCGTAGCCGAGGTTGGAGTAGTCCTCCTCCTGACCCGGGGGCCGTCCGGCGAGCGTGTCGAGGCGGGGCAGCAGCCGGTCCAGGGCGGGGCGGTCGAACGCCGCGTAGGGGTCCCGGCGGGAGAGGCGGCCGGGTGGCAGGCGGGGAAGGCCGGAAGTGTGCCGGGCCAGGTGCAGGAGCGTGATCCCTGTCCCGGGGGCCGCGGGAAGCCACCGTTCGACGGGGTCGTCGAGCGTCAGGACCCCGGCCGCGGCCATGCGGACCAGCGCCGTCCCGGTGACGACCTTGGTGAGGGAGGCGATCTGCACGAAGCGGTCGACGGCGTGACCGTCGCGGGCGGACGGCGGGGCCGCGCCGCTGAACACGCAGGTGGGAAGGCGCATGGCGGGCCTCACGCGCCGCGCGGCGGCACCGCGCACGCGGAGGTGCCGCCGGGAAGACGGTGGCGGTTGCGGGACACCCGGCGGTACACCGCGTGGGCGCAGGCGCGGATGCCGGGAAGACGGACCACGGCCGCGAGGACGCGGTACGTGCGTGAGGGCGAAGCACCCACATAGCGGGCCACGGCGTCCGCCCCGCCCGTGAGGACCGCACCGCCGCGCAGCAGCAGGACCTCACGGTCCAGACGTTCGCGGTGAGGCGCCGTGACCTCGGCGGGCAGGAACTGCCACGGCACCGCTTCCAGGGCCGGTGCGGCAAGGGCCCGGATGCGGTCGACGGACGCCTGGCAGAAGCCGCAGTCCCCGTCGTAGGCGAGTACGGGTGCCGACGGTCGTACCGAGGGCGATGGCCGGTGGCCGGGATGGGGCACGGGTTCTCCGTTCGGTGCGGCAGGAACGCGCCGTTCGACCCGCGGCGCGGCGGCGTAGCCGCCGGGGCCCCGGCTACTGCGGGCGCCGTCCCGCGAGGTCCGCCAGGACCCGGTGCAGCGGTTCCGTCTCCCGGCGGCGGTACTCCTGGATCGCCCAGCCGTTGCCGTCGGGGTCCTTGAAGTACATGAAGGTGGCGCCGTCCTGCGGGGCGAACTGCTGCGGCTCGCTCACCTCCAGGCCGCGGGCGGTCAGCTCCTCGTAGGCCGCCTTCGCGTCCGTCACGCACAGCTGCATCCCGTGGTACGTCCCCGGACTCGGCGTGCCCGTCGGGACCTGCATTCCGTCCACCAGGGCGATCGAACAGCCCGAGCCGGGCGGCGTGAGCTGCACGATCCGTACGCCGTCCATCACCTCGCCGTCGAGGTCCACGTGGAAGCCGACCTTGTCCCGGTAGAACTCCTTGGCCCGGTCCACGTCGGACACCGGCAACAGGATGACTTCGAGGGTCATGTCCATGGAGTGACTCCTTCGTCGCGACCGTCATGCGTGCGGTACGGCCACCCCGGGGGCGGCCCTGAAGGCGTGGCCGTCCCCACACAACCCGAAACCCGGCCCGGGCGCCACCGTGCCGACGCGGGTTACGCTCAAGCGCGTACGACCTTGATCGCAGTGGAGGAGGCCGGGGATGACGGGGCCGGGGCGCAGGAGCAGCACCTTCACGCGACTGCTGCGGCACGGGTTCACCGATGCCTCCGCCGCCGAACGTCTTCTGGACGGCGCCGAGCTGTCCCCGGTGCGCGACGACCCCGTGCTGCTGGAGGCCCTCGGCCGCACCGCCGACCCCGACCTCGCCCTGCGGGGACTCGTCCGGCTGCTGGAGGCGCAGCCCGGTGCGGGCGCCCGGCGCGAGCTGATCGACACCGTGATAGCCGCCAAGCCGCTGCGCGACCGGCTGCTCGGGGTCCTCGGCGCCTCCGCCGCCCTCGCCGACCACCTCGCCCGGCACCCCCGGGACTGGGAGGCGCTGGTCACCTACGAGCCGCACGACCTCCACCCCGGAGTGGAGGAGTTCGAACGCGGCCTCGCCGGCGCCGACGACCCGGTCCTGCTGCGGGTGGCCTACCGGCGCTGTCTGCTCTCCATCGCCGCCCGCGACGTGTGCGGGACCATCGACCTGGCCGAGACCGCCGCCGAACTGGCCGACCTGGCCACCGCCACGCTCCGGGCCGCCCTCGGTCTCGCCCGGGCCGCCGCCCCCGACGACGCCGCGCTGTGCCGGCTCGCGGTGATCGCGATGGGCAAGTGCGGCGGACACGAGCTGAACTACGTCTCCGACGTCGACGTCATCTTCGTGGGCGAGGCCCTCGACGGGGCCGACGAGGCCAAGGCGCTGCGCGCCGCCACCAAGCTGGCCTCGCACATGATGCGGATCTGCTCGGAGACCACCGTCGAGGGGTCCATCTGGCCCGTCGACGCCAACCTGCGGCCCGAGGGCCGCAACGGCCCCCTGGTGCGGACGCTCAGCAGCCATCTCGCCTACTACCGGCGCTGGGCGAAGACCTGGGAGTTCCAGGCCCTGCTGAAGGCCCGCCCGGTCGCCGGGGACCTCGCCCTGGGCGCGGAGTACGTCGCCGCCGTCGAGCCGCTGGTGTGGCAGGCCGCCGAGCGGGAGAACTTCGTCGCCGACGTCCAGAAGATGCGGCGGCGGGTCGTCGAGAACATCCCCGTCGCCGAGGTCGAGCGCGAACTCAAGCTCGGGCCGGGCGGGCTGCGGGACGTCGAGTTCGCCGTACAGCTGCTCCAGCTGGTGCACGGGCGGGCCGACGCCTCGCTGCGCAGCGGCACCACCCTCGACGCCCTGCGGGCGCTCGCCACGGGCGGCTACGTCGGGCGGACCGACGCCGTCCAGCTCGACGCCGCCTACCGGTTCCTGCGGTCCATGGAGCACCGGATCCAGCTCCACCGGCTGCGCCGCACCCACCTCGTCCCCGAGGCCGAGGGCGACCAGCGGCGGCTCGGACGATCCCTCGGGCTGCGGACCGACCCGGTGGCCGAGCTGAACCGCGAGTGGAAGCGGCACGCCGCCGTCGTACGGCGGCTGCACGAGAAGCTGTTCTACCGGCCGCTGCTGGACGCGGTCGCCCAGCTCCCCTCCGGCGAGGCGCGGCTGAGCACCGCGGCCGCCCGCGAGCGGCTCGTCGCGCTCGGCTACGCCGACCCGGCCGCGGCCCTGCGGCACCTGGAGGCGCTGGCGTCCGGGGTGACCCGCAAGGCGGCGATCCAGCGGACACTGCTGCCGGTGCTGCTCGGCTGGTTCGCCGACTCCGCCGACCCGGACGCCGGACTGCTCAACTTCCGCAAGGTGTCGGACGCGCTGGGGAAGACGCCCTGGTACCTGCGGCTGCTGCGCGACGAGGGCGCGGCCGCGGAGAACCTGGCACGGGTCCTGTCGGCGGGGCGGCTCGCGCCCGACCTGCTGATGCGGGCGCCCGAGGCCGTCGCGCTGCTCGGGGACGGCGACGGGGGCGGGCTGGCGCCGCGCGGCCCGGCCCACCTGGAGCAGGAGATCCTCGCCGCGGTCGGCCGCGCGGACGGCGCCGTGCAGGGGGTCACCGCGGCGCGCGGGGTGCGGCGCCGGGAGCTGTTCCGTACGGCCGCCGCGGACATCGTCGCCTCCTACGGCACGGAGGCGCAGCCCGTCGAGGCCGACCAGGGCGCCCTCGTCGACATGGTCGGCGGGGCCGTCTCCGACCTCACCGCGGCCACCCTGGCCGGCACCCTGCGGGCCGTGGTGCGGGAAGGCTGGGGCGACACGCTGCCCACCCGGTTCGCGATCATCGGCATGGGGCGGTTCGGGGGGCACGAGCTGGGCTACGGCTCCGACGCGGACGTGCTGTTCGTGCACGAACCCCGCGACGGGGCCGACGAGCAGGAGGCCGGGCGGGCGGCCAACACGGTCGTCGCCGAGATGCGGCGGCTGCTGCAGGTGCCCAGTGCCGATCCGCCGCTGCTCGTCGACGCCGACCTGAGGCCGGAGGGGAAGTCCGGGCCGCTCGTGCGGACGCTGAACTCGTACGCGGCCTACTACCGGCGGTGGTCGCTGGGGTGGGAGTCGCAGGCGCTGCTGCGGGCCGAACCGGTGGCCGGGGACGAGGAGCTGGGGCGGCGGTTCGTCGAGCTGATCGACCCGCTGCGGTATCCGCCGGCCGGGCTCGGGGACGACGCGGTGCGGGAGATCCGGCGGCTGAAGGCACGGATGGAGTCGGAGCGGATGCCGCGCGGGGCCGATCCCAAGCTGCACACCAAGCTGGGGCCGGGCGGCCTGTCGGACGTCGAGTGGACCGTGCAGCTGCTGCAGCTGCGGTACGGGGCGCGGGAGCCGGGGCTGCGGACCACGCGCACCCGCGCGGCGCTGGCCGCCGCCCGCGACTGCGGACTGCTGTCGGAGGAGGACGCGGCGACGCTGGACGAGGCCTGGGTGCTGGCCACCCGGGTGCGCAACGCGGTGATGCTGGTGCGCGGGAGGGCGGGGGACACCTTCCCCTCCGACCCCCGCGAGCTGGCCGCCGTGGGGCGGTACCTGGGGTACGGGC
Organism: Streptomyces sp. NPDC048734; assembly: GCF_043198675.1. NCBI lineage: Bacteria > Bacillati > Actinomycetota > Actinomycetes > Kitasatosporales > Streptomycetaceae > Streptomyces > Streptomyces sp. NPDC048734. Next base: position 864,084 of record NZ_JBICUZ010000001.1, read on the forward strand.
CCGGTCATGTGGGGGACATGCTGGACGACTACCGGCGCACCGGGCGGCTGGCCCGGCAGGTCGTGGACGCGCTGTTCTACGGGGCGTGACGGAGGGCTCGACGGGGGCGTGACGGCTCGGTTGCTCGCGCGGGCGCTCCGCGCCGCAGGGCACGGGGCCGCAGAGTGCGCGGCCGGGGCGGCCGGGACCGCGCCGTCGGAGCGGGCCGGGCGGGGACGGGGGGACAGGTCACGGCGGACGTCGGGCCGTCGGCGGAGTGCACGAACACGGGCGGAGTGCCTGGACGCCGTCGGAGCGGGCCGGGCGGGGACGGGCCACGGCGGACGTCGGGCCGTCGGCGGAGTGCACGAACACGGGCGGAGTACACGGACGCCGGCGGATTCCCCGGCTGCTGTCGGCCGGCGGGCCGCGGGGCGCCGGCCGCCGTGTGACTACGGTCTCGGCAGCGGGTGCCGCGGCAGGGCGTGCGGCAGGGCGCCGTACCAGAGGCGGGCCACCGCGTAGCCGAAGGCCAGGCAGATGAGGCCGCCCACCGCGTCCAGCCAGAAGTGGTTGGCGGTGGCGACGATGACGACCAGGGTGGCCACCGGGTAGACGAGGCCCAGGACGCGCACCCATGGCACCGCGGCCAGGGCGAAGATCGTCAGGCCGCACCACAGCGACCAGCCGATGTGCATGGAGGGCATCGCGGCGTACTGGTTCGACATGTTCTTGAGGTCGCCGGAGGCCATCGAGCCCCAGGTCTGGTGGACGACCACCGTGTCGATGAAGACGCCGCCGTTCATCAGGCGGGGCGGGGCCAGCGGATACAGGTAGTAGCCGACCAGGGCCACGGCGGTGGTGGCGAACAGGGCGAGGCGGGTGGCCGCGTAGCGGCCGGGATGGAGGCGGTAGAGCCAGACCAGGACGCCCAGGGTCAGCACGAAGTGCAGTGTGGCGTAGTAGTAGTTCATGCCGACGATGAGCCAAGTGACCGAGTTGACCGTGCGGTTGACGGACTCCTCGACGGCGATGGCCAGGTGGTGCTCCATCCGCCAGATCCAGTCGGCGTTGCGCAGGGCCTCGGTCCGCTGCTCCGGGACCGCGTTGCGGATCTGTGAGTACGTCCAGTAACTCACCGCGATCAGCAGGATCTCGAACCACAGGCGCGGACGGCGCGGAGTGCGCAGCCGCCGCAACCGACCAGAGCGCTGCGGGGCCGTGACAGGCCCCGAGACGGCCTGGTCATGGCCTTCCAGAGACGTCACGGTCGATTCACCCATGGACACAGAGTCTGCCAGAAAAGCCTTCTTCTCCGATCATCCCCTGGTCCTATACGGCTCGCATGTTCTCCCGCCCCCGGAACCAGCCGGGGGACACGGCGGACGTACCGCCCCGAACGCGGACGTCTCCGCCCTACGGACGACTCCGCTCGCCCGGCGCCGAGGCCGTCGAGCCGCGGACCACCAGCTCCGGCATGAACACGAACTCGCTGTGCGGGGCCGGCGTACCGCCGATCTCCTCCAGCAGGGTGCGCACCGCGGCCTGCCCCATCGCGGGGACCGGCTTGCGGACCGTCGTCAGGGGCGGGTCGGTGAAGGCGATCAGGGGGGAGTCGTCGAATCCGACGACGGAGATGTCGTGGGGGACGGACAGGTCGCGCTGGCGGGCCGCCCTTATCGCGCCGAGGGCCATCATGTCGCTGGCGCAGACCACCGCCGTGCAGTCGCGGTCGATGAGCGCCAGGGTGGCGGCCTGGCCGCCCTCCAGGGTGTAGAGGGAGTGCTGGACCAGCTCCTGCTCGACCGTCTCCGCGCTCAGCCCGAGGGTCTCCTGCATGGCGCGGACGAAGCCCTCGATCTTGCGCTGCACCGGGACGAAGCGCTTCGGGCCGAGGGCCAGGCCGATCCGGGTGTGGCCGAGGGAGGCGAGGTGGGTGACCGCCAGCGCCATCGCCGCCCGGTCGTCGGGGGAGATGAACGGCGCCTGCACCTTGGGGGAGAAGCCGTCGACGAGGACGAAGGGGACGCCCTGCGCGCGCAGCTGCTCGTAGCGCTGCATGTCGGCGGTGGTGTCCGCGTGCAGGCCGGAGACGTAGATGATGCCGGCGACCCCGCGGTCCACCAGCATCTCGGTCAGTTCGTCCTCGGTGGAGCCGCCCGGGGTCTGGGTGGCGAGCACCGGGGTGTAGCCCTGGCGGGTCAGCGCCTGACCGATGACCTGGGCCAGGGCCGGGAATATGGGGTTCTCCAGCTCGGGCGTGATCAGGCCGACCAGGCCGGCGCTGCGCTGGCGCAGGCGGACGGGGCGCTCGTACCCCAGGACGTCCAGAGCGGCGAGCACGGACTGGCGGGTGGTGGCGGCGACGCCGGGCTTCCCGTTGAGGACGCGGCTGACGGTCGCTTCGCTCACCCCCGCCTGCGCGGCGATGTCGGCAAGCCGTGTGGTCACAGGGTTGGACTGTACCGGCCAGGTGTCCCCTTGCACACCAAACGACCGCCGCGGGCGACCTGTCGGACGGCCCCGGCCGGGCTGCTGCGTCATCGCGCTCCCTCGTGAAAGTGATGGCAAGAGCTTGCAGAGTCTTGCACAACGCGCCCCTGACCGCTCCACCGTTGAAAACAAGCGTCTCATGACGGTCGCCGAGAGGTCACGCCCGAATAACTTCGGAGATCTCTTGCCCTTCTTTTCTGCAAGGTCTTTCGCAACGCTTACATCGCTGTTACGTTCTGGACGCCCGACGGCGGCAATGGCGCGGTCGGCAAGTCGACAGGGGCGGCGGACGGGGCCGCTCCCTGGGCTACCCGGGCTTTCACCCTCAAGGAGAACTCAATGCGGCGTGGCATAGCGGCCACCGCGCTGGTGGCGTCCCTCGCCCTCGCGGCGACGGCCTGCGGCGGAAGTGACGACAGCGGCGACTCGGCCGACGGTCCGGTCACCATCACCTGGTGGGACACCTCCAACGCCACCAATGAGGCGCCGACGTACCAGGCCTTGGTCAAGGAGTTCGAGGCCGCCAACAAGGACGTCAAGGTCAAGTACGTCAACGTCCCCTTCGACCAGGCGCAGAACAAGTTCGACACCGCCGCCGGTTCCAAGGGCGCCCCCGACGTGCTGCGCTCCGAGGTCGGCTGGACCCCCGCCTTCGCCAAGAAGGGCTTCTTCCTGCCGCTGGACGGCACCGAGGCCCTCGCCGAGCAGGACAAGTTCAAGCCGAACCTGATCGAGCAGGCGAAGTACGAGGGCAAGACGTACGGCGTGCCGTTCGTCACCGACACCCTCGCGCTCGTCTACAACAAGGCGCTCTTCGCCAAGGCCGGCATCACCGAGGCGCCCAAGACCTGGGACGACCTGAAGAAGGCCGCCGCCACGATCAAGGACAAGACCGGCGTCGACGGCTACTGGGGCTCCACCCAGGCCTACTACGCCCAGTCCTTCCTCTACGGCGAGGGCACCGACACCGTCGACGCCGACGCCAAGAAGATCACCGTCAACGCGGCGGCGGCGAAGAAGGCGTACGGCACCTGGCTCGGCCTCTTCGACGGCAAGGGCCTGCACAAGGCGGACACCACCGCGGACGCCTACGCCCACATCCAGGACGCGTTCGTCAACGGCAAGGTCGCGGCCATCATCCAGGGCCCGTGGGAGATCACGAACTTCTACAAGGGTTCGGCCTTCACGGACAAGGCCAACCTGGGCATCGCCACCGTCCCGGCCGGCTCCACCGGCAAGGCGGGCGCCCCGACCGGCGGTCACAACCTCTCGGTCTACGCCGGCTCGGACGCCGCCCACCAGAAGGCCGCGCTGAAGTTCGTCAACTTCATGGCCTCCGCGAAGTCCCAGGCGGCCATCGCGCAGAAGAACTCCACGCTGCCGACGCGCGACGACGCCTACACCGCCGAGGTCAAGGCCGACCCGGGCATCGCCGGCTACCAGACCGTGCTGTCCGCCGCCCAGCCGCGCCCGGCGCTGCCGGAGTACAGCTCCCTGTGGGGCCCGCTGGACGACGAACTGCCCAAGATCGCGGGCGGCAAGGTCACCCTCGACAAGGGCCTGAGCGCCGCCGAGACCTCCATCGCCAAGCTGGTGCCGGACTTCAGCAAGTGAGCCCCGCGTGGCCGCCGGATCACCCCGAGCACGGGGGAGTGATCCGGCGGCCACCGGCCTGTGCCCCAGCCCGCCCCTGATCTTCGAATTTCCAGAAGGTGTCGAACCATGACAGTCGCCATCGACCGCGCGACCGGCAAGCGCCGCGGTGACGCGCCGCGCCCCGGGCTGGGTCAGCGCCTGAAGCACGGTTACCAGAAGCACTGGTACGCCTACGTCATGATCATCCCCGTGGTGGTCGTCCTCGGCGTCCTCGTGCTGTACCCCCTCGGGTACGGCATGTACCTCACCCTCACCGACGCCAACAGCCTCAACACGGCCCGCACGATCGGCGTCAACGAGATCGAGGCCACCTACAAGTTCATCGGCCTGGACAACTACGCCGACATCCTGTGGGGCGAGACCGCCTACGACCGCTTCTGGTCGCACTTCCTCTGGACGATCGTCTGGACGGCGGCCTGTGTCGCCCTGCACTACACCATCGGTCTCGGCCTCGCCCTCCTGCTCGACCAGAAGCTGCGCGGACGCACCTTCTACCGGCTGATCCTGGTCCTGCCCTGGGCCGTGCCGACCTTCGTCACCGTCTTCGGCTGGCGGTTCATGCTCGCCGACGGCGGCATCATCAACTCCGCCCTGGAGAGCGTGCACCTGCCGGCGCCGCTGTGGCTGGAGGACAGCTTCTGGCAGCGGTTCGCCGCGATCATGGTCAACACCTGGTGCGGCGTGCCGTTCATGATGGTCTCCCTGCTCGGCGGCCTGCAGTCCATCGACTCCTCGCTCTACGAGGCGGCCGAGATGGACGGCGCCAATGCCTGGCAGCGGTTCCGCTACGTCACCCTGCCCGGCCTGCGCTCGGTCAGCTCGACCGTCGTCCTCCTCGGCATCATCTGGACCTTCAACCAGTTCGCCGTGATCTTCCTGCTGTTCGGCACCACCGCGCCGGACGCCCAGATCCTCGTCACCTGGGCGTACTACCTCGGCTTCGGACAGCAGCCGCGTGATTTCGCCCAGTCGGCGGCCTACGGCATCCTGCTGCTGGCCATCCTGATCGTCTTCACCTCGTTCTACCGCCGCTGGCTGAACCGCAACGAGCAGCAGCTCGCGATCTGAGGCAGGAGTTCCCATGAGCACCACCACCGTCGAGACCTCCTCCGACGTGACCGAGCCGCCCGCGGCCGCCCCCGGCAAGCGCCGGGGACGCGAGCAGCGCGGCGTCGCCGCCTCGCTCGCCTCGCACGGCGTGCTGACCGTCGCCTCGCTGATCGCGCTCTTCCCGATCGCCTGGCTGGTCTACCTCTCGCTCGGCCCGGACAAGGACGACTACCTCCACCCCGGGCGCATCTGGTCGAAGATGACCTTCGACAACTACGCGTTCGTCCTCCAGGAGACGAACTTCTTCGACTGGCTGAAGAGCTCGCTGATCGTGTCGCTGGGCACCACGGTGATCGGCGTGCTGATCGCCGCCACCACCGGCTACGCGGTCTCCCGCATGCGCTTCCCCGGCTACCGCAAGTTCATGTGGGTGCTGCTGGTGACCCAGATGTTCCCGGTCGCCGTGCTGATGGTGCCGATGTACCAGATCCTGTCGGACCTCCAGCTCATCGACACCTACCTCGGTCTGATCCTGGTCTACTGCTCGACCGCGGTGCCGTACTGCGCCTGGCTGCTCAAGGGCTACTTCGACACCATCCCGTTCGAGATCGACGAGGCCGGCCGGGTCGACGGGCTGACGCCCTTCGGCACCTTCGCGCGGCTGATCCTGCCGCTCGCCAAGCCGGGCCTCGCGGTGGCCGCGTTCTACAGCTTCATCACGGCCTTCGGCGAGGTCGCCTTCGCCACCACGTTCCTGCTGGACGACGAGAAGTACACCCTCGCCGTCGGACTCCAGAGCTTCGTCAGCGAGCACGACGCACAGCGCAACCTGATGGCCGCCACCGCGGTGCTGATCGCGATACCGGTCTCCGCGTTCTTCTACCTCGTGCAGAAGAACCTGGTGACCGGCCTGACCGCGGGCGGCACGAAGGGGTGACCCCGCGCCGGGAGAGCGGTCGTGCGACCGCCGGCCGCACACCCGCGGCCGCTCCCGCGCGGCGCCGGACCACGCGGCGAGAGCCGCGGACCGGCGACCCCGCGCCCCCCTCGGGGGGCCGTGCCCACCGAAGACCCGAGGCGGCCGCGGTCACCATCCGACCCCGCTGTGACCGCGGCCGCCTCGTCAGCCACCGCCGTACCTCCGCCCGAACCCGATGACTCCGCTCCCCTTCCCGGCCTCGCCCGGACGGGGGACCCCACCGCATCAAGGAAGCCATGAGCCAGCAGCACTCCGCCGCCCCGGCCCCGACCACCCGGCCCGTCCCGGCCGTCGCCACCGTCGCGCAGCGCGGCGACTGGTGGCGGGACGCGGTCATCTACCAGGTGTACCCGCGCAGTTTCGCCGACAGCAACGGCGACGGCATGGGCGACCTGGAGGGCGTACGCTCCCGCCTCCCGTACCTGCGCGACCTCGGCGTGGACGCGGTGTGGCTGAGCCCGTTCTACGCCTCGCCGCAGGCCGACGCCGGCTACGACGTCGCCGACTACCGTGCCGTCGACCCGATGTTCGGCAACCTCCTGGACGCCGACGCCCTGATCCGCGACGCCCACGGACTGGGCCTGAGGATCATCGTCGACCTGGTCCCCAACCACTCCTCCGACCAGCACGATTGGTTCAAGCGGGCGCTCGCCGAGGGCCCCGGCTCCGCGCTGCGCGACCGCTACCACTTCCGCCCCGGCAAGGGCGCGGACGGTGAACTGCCGCCCAACGACTGGGAGTCCATCTTCGGCGGCCCGGCCTGGACCCGGGTGACCGAACCCGACGGCACGCCCGGCGAGTGGTACCTGCACCTCTTCGCGCCCGAACAGCCCGACTTCAACTGGGAACACCCGGCCGTCGGCGACGAGTTCCGCTCCATCCTGCGGTTCTGGCTCGACATGGGTGTCGACGGCTTCCGCATCGACGTGGCGCACGGCCTGGTGAAGGCGGAGGGCCTGCCCGACCTGGGTTCCCACGACCAGCTCAAGCTGCTGGGCAACGATGTCATGCCGTTCTTCGACCAGGACGGCGTGCACGAGGTCTACCGGCAGTGGCGCCTGGTGCTGGACGAGTATGCCGGAAACCCATGGGGGCCCGAAGGGCCTTCCTCGCAAGGGCGGGGGCGGGAGACGGGCGGGCGCATCTTCGTCGCCGAGGCGTGGACCCCGACCGTCGAGCGGACCGCCAACTACGTCCGCCCCGACGAACTGCACCAGGCCTTCAACTTCCAGTACCTGGCGACCGAGTGGGACGCCAAGGAGCTGCGCCAGGTCGTCGACCGCACCCTGGAGGCCATGCGTCCGGTCGGTGCCCCGGCCACCTGGGTGCTCTCCAACCACGACGTCACCCGGCATGCCACCCGCTTCGCCAACCCGCCCGGTCTCGGCACCCAGATCCGTACGGCGGGCGACCGCGCCCTCGGCCTCAGGCGCGCCCGCGCGGCCAGCCTGCTGATGCTGGCGCTGCCCGGCTCGGCGTACGTCTACCAGGGCGAGGAACTGGGGCTGCCGGACGTCGTCGACCTGCCCGACGAGGTCCGCCAGGACCCGGCGTACTTCCGGGGCGCAGGCCAGGACGGCTTCCGCGACGGCTGCCGGGTCCCGATCCCGTGGACCCGTGAGGGCTCGTCGTACGGCTTCGGCGGTGGCGGCAGCTGGCTGCCGCAGCCCGGGGGCTGGGGCGAGCTGAGCGTCGAGGCGCAGCAGGGCGTGCCCGGCTCGACGCTGGAGCTGTACCGCTCGGCGCTGGCGCTGCGCCGGTCCCGGCCGGACCTCGGCGCGGGCGACTCGGTGGAGTGGCTGCGCGCGCCCGAGGGCGTCCTGGCGTTCCGGCGCGGCGCGTTCGTGTGCGTCGCCAACACCACCGGCGAGCCGGTGACCACCCCGTCCTACGGCCGTGTCCTGCTCGCCAGCGGCGAGCTGACCGAGGCGGACGGCGGGACGGGGCTTCCGGCGGACACGACGGTGTGGTTCGCGACGGACTGACGGATCGCCACGGCCTGCCGGTTCGCCACCGCCCGCCGGTTCGGACCGGACCGATTCGGTCCGGTCCGGTCCGACGTGACCTGACGGCCCGGTCCGCCACGGCCTGACGGTCCCGCGAAACTTCTTGCATCAACTTCTCCCGGCCCGCTGCCTTTTCAGGCAGCGGGCCTTTAACATCTGCGTCACCGCAAGGTTGCTGGAATCTTTCAGCAAGAATCTTCAACAACCTTCAACGTCGAAGGAAACCCCACATGGCACGCAGAACCCTCTCCGGGGCGCTGGCCCTCTCGGCCGCCGCCCTTGTCATGACCCCGTCGTTGGCGCAGGCCTCCCCGCCCGGCACCAAGGACGTCACGGCCGTCCTCTTCGAGTGGAACTTCGCCTCCGTCGCCAAGGAGTGCACCACCGTCCTCGGCCCGGCCGGCTACGGATACGTGCAGGTCTCCCCGCCCGCCGAGCACATACAGGGCTCCCAGTGGTGGACGTCGTACCAGCCGGTCAGCTACAAGATCGCCGGACGTCTCGGCGACCGCGCGGCCTTCCAGAACATGGTGAACACCTGCCACGCGGCGGGCGTGAAGGTCGTCGTGGACTCCGTCGTCAACCACATGGCCGCGGGCGGCGGCACCGGTACCGGCGGCTCGTCGTACACGAAGTACAACTACCCCGGCCTGTACTCCTCGTACGACTTCGACGACTGCACCTCCCAGATCACCAACTACGGTGACCGCTGGAACGTCCAGCGCTGTGAACTGGTCGGCCTCGCCGACCTGGACACGAGCGAGGAGTACGTCCGCAAGACGATCGCCGGGTACCTGAACGACCTGCTCAGCCTCGGGGTCGACGGCTTCCGCATCGACGCGGCCAAGCACGTCGACGCAGCCGACCTCGCCGACATCAAGTCCCGGCTGACGAACCCGAACGCCTACTGGAAGCAGGAGGCCATCCACGGCAGCGGCGAGGCCGTCCAGCCCACCGAGTACACCGGCAACGGCGACGTCCAGGAGTTCCGGTACGCCTACGACCTCAAGCGGGTCTTCAACAACGAGAACCTCGCCTACCTGAAGAACTACGGCGAGGGCTGGGGCTACATGAGCAGCTCCGCCGCCGGCGTCTTCGTCGACAACCACGACACCGAGCGCAACGGCTCCACGCTCAACTACAAGGACGGCGCCACCTACACGCTGGCCAACGTCTTCATGCTGGCCTGGCCCTACGGCGCCCCGGACATCAACTCCGGTTACGAGTTCTCCGACACGGACGCCGGCCCGCCCGGCGGCGGCTCCGTGACCGCCTGCTGGCAGAACGGCTGGAAGTGCCAGCACGCCTGGCCCGAGATCCAGCGCATGGTCGCCTTCCGCAACGCCACCCGCGGCCAGTCGGTGACCAACTGGTGGGACAACGGAGGCGACGCGATCGCCTTCGGCCGGGGCTCCAAGGGCTACGTCGCGATCAACCACGAGAGCGGTTCCCTGACCCGGACCTACCAGACCTCGCTGCCCGCCGGGACGTACTGCAACGTGCAGAACAACACGACGGTGACGGTCAACTCCAGCGGCCAGTTCACCGCCACCCTGGGCGCGAACGCGGCGCTGGCCGTCTACGCGGGCAAGTCCAGCTGCTGACCGTCTGACGTGACCGCGTGACCTGACCGCGTGACAGCAAGGGTCGTGAAATTTCTTACCGAGTCTTTCACGACCCTTGCTGTAAGCCTTTCGCCGGGGTTACGGTCGCGCCGGCGCCCGGCGACGCAGCCGTCCCGTGGCGCAGGGGTCGGACCCAATGAGCCGTAATCGCAAGGAGTTCACACCTGTGACACCGAGATGGCCGGCGCCCGGGACGCGCCGCACCCACCGCGTCGGGCGGGTCGCCGCGGTCACCGCGGCAGCCCTCGCGGCAGCCCTCGTGCAGCCGCTCGCGGCCCGCGCCGCGACCCCGCCCCCGCCGCCCTCCGACGCGGCGCTGGCGAAGACCGCCGCCCGGCACGACCTCACCCGCGAGCAGTTCTACTTCGTCCTGCCGGACCGTTTCGCCAACGGCGACACCGCCAACGACAAGGGCGGCCTGACCGGTTCCCGTCTCGCCACCGGCTACGACCCCACCGACAAGGGCTTCTACCAGGGCGGCGACCTCAAGGGCCTGACCCAGCGCCTCGACTACATCAAGGGGCTCGGCACCACCGCCCTGTGGCTGGCTCCCCTCTTCAAGAACCAGCCCGTCCAGGGCACCGGCAAGGACGCCTCGGCCGGTTACCACGGCTACTGGATCACCGACTTCACCCAGGTCGACCCGCACTTCGGCACCAACGAGGACCTCGAGACCCTCATCGACAAGGCGCACGCCAAGGGGATGAAGGTCTTCTTCGACGTCATCACCAACCACACCGCCGACGTCGTCGACTACGAGGAGAAGTCCTACGGCTACCTCGCCAAGGGCGCCTTCCCGTACCTGACGAAGGACGGCGAGCCCTTCGACGACGCCGACCACGCCGGCACGAAGGACTTCCCCGAGGTCGACGCCGGCTCCTTCCCGCGCACCCCCACCGTGCCGCCGGCGAAGAAGGACCTCAAGGTCCCCTCCTGGCTCAACGACCCCACGATGTACCACAACCGGGGTGACTCGACCTTCGCCGGCGAGAGTTCGACGTACGGCGACTTCTCCGGCCTCGACGACCTGTGGACCGAGCGTCCCGAGGTGGTCCGGGGCATGGAGCGGATCTACCAGCGCTGGGTGCGGGACTTCGGCGTCGACGGCTTCCGCATCGACACCGTCAAGCACGTGAACATGGAGTTCTGGACGCGGTGGGCCACGGCCCTCGACGCCTACGCGGCGAAGCGGGGCCGCGACGACTTCTTCATGTTCGGCGAGGTCTACTCCGCCGACACCGCCGTCACCTCTCCGTACGTCACCCGGGGCCGCCTCGACGCCACCCTCGACTTCCCCTTCCAGGAGGCGGCCCGCCAGTACGCCTCCCAGGGCGGCAGCGCGAAGAAGCTCGCCTCCGTCTTCGGTGACGACTACCGGTACACCACCGACAAGGCCAACGCCTACGAGCAGGTCACCTTCCTCGGCAACCACGACATGGGCCGCTTCGGCACCTTCCTGAACCAGGACAACCCGAAGGCCACGGACGCCGAACTGCTCGCCAAGGACCGGCTCGCCAACGAGCTGATGTTCCTCAGCCGCGGCAACCCCGTCGTCTACTACGGCGACGAGCAGGGCTTCACCGGGGCCGGCGGCGACAAGGACGCCCGCCAGACGATGTTCGCCTCGAAGACCGCCGACTACCTCGACGACGACGAGATCGGCACCGACCGCACCCACGCCAGCGACGCCTACGACACCGGCGCCCCGCTCTACCGGCAGATCAGCACCCTCGCGGGGCTCCGCAAGGCCAATCCGGCCCTCACCGACGGAATCCAGACCGAGCGGTACGCGGCGGACGGGGCGGGCGTCTACGCCTTCTCCCGCACGGACGCGAAGACCGGCACCGAGTACGTCGTCGCCTTCAACAACGCGGGCGAGGCCAAGTCGGCGACCTTCGCGACCGGTTCGGCGGGCACGGCCTTCCGCGGGCTCTACGGCACCTCCGCGACCGTCACCTCCGACGCCGGCAAGAAGATCACCGTGACCGTCCCGGCGGGCTCGGCGATCGTCCTCAAGGCGGCCGGGAAGCCCGCCGCGCCGGCCACGAAGCCCACCGTCACCCTCCGGGCCCCGGCCGCCGGCGCCACCGGCACCGTCGAGCTGAGCGCCGACGTGGACGGCGGCGGACTCAACCGCGTCGTCTTCGCCGCCCAGGTGGGCAACGGGAAGTGGCGCACGCTCGGCTCCGCCGACCACGCCCCCTACAAGGTCACGCAGGTCATCGGCGAGGACGTGCCCCCCGGCACCGCCCTGCGCTACAAGGCCGTCGTGATCGACTCGGCCGGCCGCACGGCGAGCGCGACCGCCGCCTCCGCCACCGGCACCCCGCCCGCCCCCGAGATCCCCACCGCCTCCTCCCGCGACCACGCGGTCGTCCACTACAAGCGCACCGACGGCGACTACGCGGACTGGGGCCTGTACGCCTGGGGCGACCTCGCCGACGGCGAGTCCACGAACTGGCCCGACAGCCACCCCTTCACCGGCCGCGACGCGTACGGCGCCTTCGCCTACGTCAAGCTGAAGCCGGGGGCGTCCACCGTGGGCTTCCTCGTCATCGACGGACAGGGGAACAAGGACGTCTCCGCCGACCGCACGATCGACGTCACGAAGACCGGCGAGATCTGGATCGAGCAGGGCAAGGAGACCGTCCTCACCGAACGGCCCGCGTACCCGGCGCAGGACAAGAGCAAGGCCGTCCTGCACTACCACCGGGCCGACGGGAACCACGACGGCTGGGGCCTGCACACCTGGACGGGCGCCGCGAACCCCACCGAGTGGTCGAACCCGCTGAAGCCGGTACGGACCGACAGCTACGGCGCGGTCTTCGAGGTGCCGCTCACCGAGGGCGCCACCAGCCTCGGCTACATCGTCCACAAGGGCGACGAGAAGGACCTCCCCACCGACCGGTCACTGGACCTCACGGCCGACGGCCACGAGGTGTGGCTGCTCAGCGGCCAGGAGAAGCACCTCCTGCCGCAGCCGGCCGGCTCCGCCGCGGCCCTCGACCTCACCACCTCCAAGGCGGTCTGGATCGACCGGGACACCATCGCCTGGAACGGCTCCGACGCGGCCGCCTCCACCCAGCTGCTGTACTCGCGCACCGGCTCGATCACGGCGAAGGACGGCACGCTCACCGGCGCCGACCAGCGCTGGCTGCGGCTCGCGAAGAGCACCCTCACCGACGCCCAGAAGGCGAAGTTCCCGCACCTCAAGGACTACACCGCCTTCACCGTCGACCCCCGTGACCGCGACCGCGTCCGCGAGGCCCTGCGCGGCCAGCTCGTCGCCTCCCAGCGGGCGGTGAACGGCGCGGTCCTCGCCGCCACCGGAGTGCAGACCGCGGGCGTCCTCGACGACCTCCACGCGGGCGCGACCGGGGCCGACCTGGGTCCGACGTTCCGCGACGGCCGTCCCACCCTGGCCGTCTGGGCGCCCACCGCGCAGCAGGTCTCCCTGGAGATCGGCGGCTCCACCGTCCGGATGAAGCGCGACGACGCCACCGGCGTCTGGTCCGTGACCGGCCCGAAGTCCTGGAAGAACAAGCCGTACCGGTACGCGGTCACGGTGTGGGCGCCCGGCGTCCGCCAGGTCGTCACCAACAAGGTCACCGACCCCTACTCGGTCGCCCTGACCGCGGACTCCGCGCGCAGCCTGGTCGTCGACCTCGACGACAGGGCGCTCGCCCCCGAGGGCTGGTCGAAGCTGGCCAAGCCCGCGGCCGTCCCTCTGAAGGACGCCCAGATCCAGGAACTGCACGTCCGGGACTTCTCGGTGGCCGACCCGACCGCCGACGACCCCGGCACCTACCTCGCCTTCGCCGACAAGGACAGCGACGGCTCCGCGCACCTGCGGCAGCTGGCGAAGTCCGGCACGTCGTACGTGCACCTGCTGCCCGCCTTCGACATCGCCACCATCCCCGAGAAGAAGGCCGACCGGGCGACCCCCGACTGCGACCTCGCCTCCCACCCGGCCGACTCCGACAAGCAGCAGGAGTGCGTGGCGAAGACCGCCGCGAAGGACGCCTACAACTGGGGCTACGACCCCTTCCACTACACGGTTCCCGAGGGCTCCTACGCCACCGACCCGGACGGCACGGCCCGTACCGTGGAGTTCCGCAAGATGGTCAAGGCGCTGAACCAGGACGGCCTGCGGGTCGTCATGGACGTCGTCTACAACCACACCGCCGCGGCCGGCCAGGCCTCCACCAGCGTGCTCGACAAGGTGGTGCCCGGCTACTACCAGCGGCTGCTGGCCGACGGCTCGGTCGCCACCAGCACCTGCTGCGCCAACACCGCCACCGAGAACGCCATGATGGGCAAACTGGTCGTCGACTCCATCGTCACCTGGGCGAAGGAGTACAAGGTCGACGGCTTCCGCTTCGACCTCATGGGCCACCACCCCAAGGCCAACATCCTCGCGGTCCGCAAGGCCCTGGACGCGCTGACCCCCGCCAGGGACGGCGTCGACGGCAAGAAGATCATCCTCTACGGCGAGGGCTGGAACTTCGGCGAGGTCGCCGACGACGCCCGCTTCGTCCAGGCCACCCAGAAGAACATGGCCGGTACCGGCATCGCCACCTTCTCCGACCGCGCCCGCGACGCCGTCCGCGGCGGCGGCCCCTTCGACGAGGACCCGGGCGTGCAGGGCTTCGCCTCCGGCCTCTACACCGACCCCAACCCGAACGCCGCCAACGGCACCCCCGCCGAACAGAAGGCCCGCCTGCTGCACTACCAGGACCTCATCAAGGTCGGACTCAGCGGCAACCTCGCCGCCTACCGGTTCACCGACACCACCGGCAAGCAGGTCACCGGCGCGGCGGTCGACTACAACGGCGCCCCGGCCGGCTACGCGGCCGCCCCCGGCGACGCTCTCGCCTACGCCGACGCCCACGACAACGAGTCGCTGTTCGACGCCCTCGCCTTCAAGCTCCCGGCGGACACCTCCGCCGCCGAGCGGGCCCGCATGCAGGTCCTGGCGATGGCCACGGCAACCCTCTCGCAGGGCCCGGCGCTCTCCCAGGCCGGCACCGACCTGCTGCGCTCCAAGTCCCTGGACCGCAACTCCTACGACAGCGGCGACTGGTTCAACGCCATCCACTGGAACTGCGCCGACGGCAACGGATTCGCCCGCGGACTGCCCCCGGCCGCCGACAACGCCGCCAAGTGGCCGTACGCCAAACCCCTGCTGACCAGCATCGGCGTGGGCTGCGCCCAGATCACCGGCGCCTCCGCCGCCTACCAGGACCTGCAGAGGATCCGTACGACGGAGAAGGTGTTCTCCCTCGGCACGGCCGCACGCGTGCAGTCGGCGCTCTCCTTCCCGCTGTCCGGCGAGGACGAGACACCCGGCGTGATCACCATGCGACTCGGCGACCTGGTCGTCGTGTTCAACGCGACGCCCGACGCACAGGACCAGCGGGTCGACGCGCTCGCCGGGACCGGCTACCGCCTGCACCCGGTGCAGGCCGCCGGAGCCGACGGCACCGTCAAGGCCGCCGCCTACGCGGCGGGCACCGGCACCTTCACCGTTCCGGCACGGACCGTCGCCGTGTTCACCCGCACTCCCTGAAAACCGCACTGCCTTGGTGGAGCAGACCTCGAACCCGGGTCTGCTCCACCGGGGTGTCCGGTGGGCGACACGCCGGCTGCCGGCCCGCGGCCCGCCCCATAGGCTGACCCCCGTCGCCCACCACCGGGCCGTCCAGAAGGGGTGCCCATGCCGCAGATCACCGTCGACTACTCCGACCGGCTCGCCGACGACTTCGACCGGCCCGGCTTCGCCACCGCGCTGCACCGGGCCGTGGTCGAGATCGCGGCCGCCAAGCCGCCGGCCTGCAAGACGCGGTTCCGCCGCACCGAGGACGCCGTCGTCGGCCCCGACACCGGGGGCCACGCCATCGTGCACGTCCACATCGCCCTGCTGGCCGGCCGCACCGAGGAGACCAAGGCCAGGCTCACCGAGACGGTCCTGGAACTGCTCCGGCAGCACGTGAAGCCCGCGGCCGAAACGGTCCTGCACGCCTCCGCCGAGGTACGCGACCTCGACCCGTCGTACCGCAAGTACGAGGCCTAGGAAGCCGCAAGCACGAGGCCCGGGAAGCCGCCCCGGCCCGTCCTACGACGCCAGCGCGACCAGCCGGGTCAGCAGGTCGCCGAACGGGCCGTCGCCCGGTTCCCCGCTCAGGGCCGGACGCAGCAGGGCGCGCAGTTCCTCGTCGTAGGCGGCGGTGACGGCGGTGAGGGCGGCGAAGTCGCGCACGAGCTTGACCTCCAGCTCCTCGCGGGGGACGCGCCGCCCGTCCAGCCAGATCAGCGCGGTCGACTCGGCCAGCGAGATCCAGGACCGGACGATCAGTTCGAGCCGCGCGGGTGCCTCGGTGACTCCCAGATGCGACAGGATCTGCTCGTAGGCGGCCTGGCGCACGGAGTCGACGAGCGCGTTCGTGGTGGAGGAGCCGACCGCCGGGCCGCCGCGCATCAGGGCCGAGAAGCCGGGGCCGTGCGCGTCCACGAAGTCGAAGTACCGGCCCATCACCCGCAGCAGCCGGGCCCCCAGCGGCCCCTCGCGCGGCTCGGTGAACCGGCTCGCCAGGTCCTCCGAGGCCCGCTTCAACGCGGCCTCGTACAGGCTGAGTTTGCCGGGGAAGTAGTGATAGACGAGCGGCCGCGATATGCCCGCGGCCGCGGCTATCTCGTCGATGGAGACCTCGTCGGGGGAGCGACGGGCGAACAGCTCGAGAGCGACGCCGATCAGCTGCTGCCGCCGCTCCTCCACGCCCATCCTGCGGCGAACCCCGGTAGTCATACGAACACCCTACCGATCGAATCCGGACGCGAACGGACGGGACCGGCCACGGTATTCGCACGGTGTTCCCCTCTGTCGGGCGCGGGCCGGCCGCTCAGCCCAGCCCGTCGATCGACCGCCCGCCCTCCAGCGTCCCCTCCAGCGCGGCCCGCGCGTCCTGCCGCGCCGGCACGGCCAGCAGGTTGCCCGCACCGGACCCGCTCACCCCGCCCGTAGCGCGCACCGACTCGGTGTCCTCGTCACCGGCGGCCAGGAGGTACCAGGTGCCCGGCTCGGACTTCCACAGCACCCCGGCCAGGACGTGCGGGTCACGCGGACCGCAGGCCGGCACGTCACCGGCCTGTGCCGTGACCGTCCCGAACAGGCCGCCCGGCGTGTGGAACTGGGCCAGCACCCGGCTTCCGGTGCCCCGCCAGGTGTCGGCGCGCGTGCACGCCCAGTCGGCCTGCCCGCCCGCGTCGGGCAGTTGCTGGCGCGCGTACGCCCAGGCGTTGACCGACCGCACGCCCCGCGCGCGCATCTCGCCCAGGGAGCAGGCGAACGGCGCCCAGGTGCGCAGCGCCTCCGCGCCCGTCGCCTCCTTCGGCGCGGTCGGCCGGCCCGCGGTCAGCCGGGCGGGCACCAGCTCACCGAGATCGCTCAGCAGGTACGAGCCGGAGGCGTCGCTCACCTGGAGCACGTTCCACGTGGTGCAGGCGCCGGAATGGGTGGCGGGGCTGGACAGCGGCGAGGTGATGCCCTCGGTCAGGGTCAGGTCCATCAGCCCGGCCCCCGGCTTCGACAGGTCCCGCTCGGCCGCCGCGGACACCCAGGGGGCCGTCAGGTAGCGGACGTTGCCGTCGGCCCGGTCCAGGACCACCGCCGCGGCCTCGGCGCCGGTCGCGCCGTCCACCCGCGCGAAGTCCAGCGCCGCGCCCGTCGTGCCGTCCTTCGGCTCCGCGTAGCGGGCGATGCGCAGACCGTCGTACAGGAGGACCACGCGGGCCGTGGCCGCGTCGCCCGCGTACAGCAGCTGGGGCGGGCCGGCCGGGCCGCCGGACGGGGTGCCGGGCGTCGACGAGACGCGGACCCGCTCGCCGGGGCGGGCCCAGACGGCGAGGGCACGGCGCAGCAGCGCGTCGTCGCCGGTGAGGTCGCCGCGCGCGGGCCAGACGGAGAAGTCGGTGCGCGCGGAGGTCTTCCAGGCGGCCGCGGGAACCTTCACCAACTGCCCTGGATCGAGGGCGGCTTCGGCCGCCGGGTTCTGCGCGTACGCCGGGGCGGCCGCACCGTCGGGCCCCCAGCCGTCACCGGGCAGCGCGACCAGTGCGCCGCACACGGCGAGCGCGGCCGCGGCGGCGAGCGCCGCCTTGGTGTGCTGGCGTCGCCGCAGCAGGTCGGTGGGGCGGGCCTGGAGGGCACAGGGGTCGAACTCGGGGGACGCGAGCAGCGCGTACCGTGCGGGGACGGTGTCGGCCTCCCGCAGCGCGGCACCCACGTCGTCGACGCCGGCTTCGGTCAGCACCTCGCGCACGTCGCCGTCGGGGAGCCTCTCCAGTCCGCGCAGGACGTAGGCGGCGCGGGCCGGGCCCGACATGGTGGACAGCCGCTGGTCCAGCGCGAGTTCATCGGCCCCGCCGGAGCGCGGGAAGAGCCGCAGTCCCCACACCCGGGGCAGCAGCGGCGGCAGTTGGGCGCGCCCGGGCCGGGCCCGGCGCCTCAGTGGCAGTCCCGCCTCCAGCGCCGCGCGGACGACGTGCAGGCGGACGTAGGCGTAGCCGGTGTCGCCGTCGCGGGCGCCGGACCGGGACGGGACGGCCGCGGCCGGGGTGCGGCGGCGGGGGAGGGCCCGCTGGACGAGGGCGTGGGCGGCGAGGACGCGCCTGCCGCGGCCGGGGCCGGGGGGCAGTACCAGATAGGCGAGCCGGACCAGACGGGGGTAGTGCTCGACGAGCGCGGCCTCGGCCTGCTCGACCTCGACGGTCCGGTCGGCGGGGGAACCGGGTGCGGGGCGCGGGGCGACATCCTGTGACTGCACGTCCAGCAGAACGAGCGAGCCGGGCGATGGTCACCGCCGGCCGGGCCGCTCCGGGACGGCTCCCCGGCTCCCGCGAGGTCCCCGGAGCTCCCCGCGGGTGTCTCCGGGACGCGGGTAGGTTGAGCGGACCGGGCGCGGGAGCCGTATCCAGGGCGAGGCTCTCGCAGGGAGGAACAGATGAAGGTGACCCGACCGATGCTCGTGGTGGCCGCTGCCGCCGCGGCGGCAGCGCTGGTGCTGACGGGCTGTGGTGCCGGTGAAGGCACGGAGAGCGGTGTGCCGGCGACCGCGACCGGCAGCCTGGAGCACCTGGCCGCCGAGGTGAAGTGCACGCCCGACATGCAGACGGACGCCGACGAACTCCGGCAGGCGATCTGCAAGAACGCCGACGGCAAGTTCATCCTGCTGACCTTCGCCACCGACCGCGGCCAGCGCGAGTGGATCAACGGGGCAAAGGACTACGGCGGCCACTACCTGGTCGGCCGCAAGTGGGTGGCCGTGGGCGAGGAGACCAGCACCGTCACGGCGCTGCGGGACACGCTCGGCGGCGACATCGAGGAGGGCACGGACCACTCCGCGCACGAGCCCTCGGCAGGCGCGACGCACTCGGGGCACTGAGTTCCCGGTCACGGGGGCGCGGACAGCGCGAGAGGCCGGCGGTGGGGATTCCCCACCGCCGGCCTCTTTGCGCGCGGTCAGGCCGCCGGCCGCTCAGCGGCCGGTCGGACCGTCGCTCACTTGCACCTCTTGCCGGTGTTGATGCAGTTGACCATCTTGTTCATCGTGTTCTGGGAGAAGAAGTTGATGAAGTCGTTGTGGTCGGTGATCGGCTTGTGCAGGTTCTCCGGGAAGCTGTCCACCGCGTACGGGTTCACGACCTGCCCGTTCTGGATCTTGGGCGCCGGGACGTTGTAGACCAGCCGGACCTGGAGCTGCGGGATCGCCTTGAAACCGTTCGCACAGGTGCCGTTCGCCTGCACGAACGCCACGTGCGTGCGGTGGTTGGCGCTGTCGATGTTCTGACCGTCCCAGCAGCTCTGGAAGTTGGTCGTGCGGACGACCTGGCTGCCCTGCGGGCAGATCGGGTACTTGTCCTCCAGCTGCACCTTGTTCTCGAAGCCGGTGCAGCTCCAGTTGACGTTGGCGTTGGCGTTGCCGTTGACGAAGGCCTTGGCGTCACCGGTGATGATGCGCAGCGCCGTCGGCATCGCGACGACCTTGCCCCGCTTGTTGCCGACGAACTTCAGCTGGGCCTGGGCCGGCTGGAGGATCTTGCCGACGTTGCCCTCCTTGCCGCCGCCGTCGTTGTTCTGGTCGAAGTCCTGCGAACCGTCCTGCAGGCGCAGCACCGGCCAGAAGTACGACGACTTGTCGCCCTGGTTCTGGCAGCTGGTCTCGGCCGCGGCCAGTTCCTGGTCGCTGGCGAACGCGTCGTTGTTCTGGTTGCCGACGTAGTCGTGCAGGTGGTGCGCGCCGTTGGTGACACCGGGGGCGACGATCACGTTGTCCGTGTTGTGGTTGTCGTTGCCGTTGGTGCCGCAGGAGGTGGTGAAGGTGCCGCGCGATCCGCCGTTGCCGTTCGCGGACAGGCCGTTGGCCCCCACGCCGAGCTGGGCGTTCCGCGGGGCCTTGGTGATGTCGACGAAGTCCGCCGCCGTCGGACCGTTGCCGCCCTGGCCGCCGTTGCCCTGCTGGCCGCCGTTCTGCTGGCCACCGTTGTTCTGGCCGCCGTTCTGCTGGCCACCGTTGTTCTGACCGCCGCCGTTGTTCTGACCGCCGTTCTGGCCGCCGCCGGCATTGGTCTGCGCGCCCTGCGTGGTGCAGGCGGCGAGCTGGCTCAGGTCCTGGACCTGACCGCCGGCGCGCTGGATGTTGATGCGGATGCGGTCGATCGTGGCGGCCCGCTTCTCCTTCAGGGGGCCGACGATCGCGTTCTGCACGAAGCCCGCGTCATTGGCCTGCGCCTGGCGGGTGGAGGCGAGCCGGGCGTAGGCCTCGGTGATCTGCTTGTCGAGGTTCGCCAGCTCCCTGTCGACCCCCGAACGCGCCCCGCCGGGCACGTTCGTCAGCTTCTGCCCCACATCGGGGCAGGAGACGGTGGCCACCTGCCCGGCAGCGGCCTTGGTCTGGTTCTGCGACGAGTTCTTCGACTCGTGCGCCGAAGCGTAGAAGTTCGCCCAGATCAGCCCGCCCCCACCGAGCGCTAGGGCCGCCGATGCTGCCACGGCCTTCGTGGCCATCGACGAACGGCGTTTACGTGTGTTGCGTCCCATGGAACTCCTCTGACTTCCTTGCGGGGCAGCATCGAGGCGCCCGACAGGAGTGAAGCGGCGCCTCTCCATACGCACGCCGCCCCGCAGGTGTTCAGCGGTCTCGGAAATCGATGAGAGATCCGCGGGACAATTCCACTTCAACTGTCTTACAAGCAAGGGTGGTTGTGGCGGTCACCGGTCCCGGTCCAGATAGGCCAGCACGGCGAGGACCCGCCGGTTGTCGTCGTCCGAGACCTCGAGGCCCAGCTTGATGAAGATGTTGGCGGTGTGCTTCGCCACGGCCCGCTCGGTGACGACCATCTTCGCGGCGATCGCCGTGTTCGACCGGCCCTGCGCCATGAGTTCCATCACCTCCCGCTCGCGCGGCGTCAGCCGGGCCAGCGGCCGGTCGTCGCCGCGCCGGGCCAGCAACTGCTGGATCACCTGCGGGTCCATCGCCGTCCCGCCCGCCGCGACCCGCCGTACGGCGTCCACGAACTGCTCCGCGTCGAAGACCCGGTCCTTCAGCAGGTAACCGACCCCGCCGCTGCCGTCGGCGAGCAGCTCGCGCGCGTACAACTGCTCCACGTGCTGGGACAGGACCAGCACCGGCAGTCCGGGCCGCTCCCGCCGGGCCCGCAGCGCGCACTGGAGGCCCTCGTCGGTGTGGGTCGGCGGAAGCCGGACGTCGACGACGGCGACGTCCGGCTCCAGTTCGGCGAGGGCCCGTTCCAGTTCGGGTCCGCTCTCGACGGCGGCGGCCACCTCGAAGTCGAACGCCTCCAGGAGCCGGACGAGTCCGTCCCGCAGCAGGAACAGGTCTTCGGCTAGGACAACGCGCACGGAATCTCCATGGTCACCATGGTGGGGCCGCCCGCAGGGGAGCTGACGGCCAGGACGCCGTCGAATGTACCCAGTCGCCGCTCGACCCCGGTCAGCCCCGACCCGGCGCCGATCGCCGCGCCGCCCTTGCCGTTGTCCGTGACGGAGATCCTCAGGTGGCCGTCCGCGTGGTGCACGTCGATCCAGATCCGGTCGGCACCCGAGTGCTTGACCGCGTTGGTGAGCACCTCGCTGACCGCGAAGTACGCCGCCGACTCCACGGGGGCGTCCGCCCGGCCGGGCAGTTCCACGGTCACCTCGGTGGCCGTCGGCATCCGCAGCGCCAACGCCCGCACGGCGTCGCCCAGTCCGCGTTCGGCGAGCACCGGCGGATGGATGCCGCGCACCAGGTCGCGCAGTTCGGCGAGGGCGTCGGCGGAGGACCGGCGGGCCTGCGCGAGGAGCTGCTTGGCCTGCTGGGGGTCCTTGTCGACGAGCATCTCCACGGTCCCGAGGTCCATGCCCATCGCCACCAGACGGGCCTGGGCGCCGTCGTGCAGGTCGCGCTCGATGCGCCGCAGCTCGGAGGCCGAGGTGTCCACGGCGTCCCGCCGCGTCTGCGTCAGCACGCGGACCCGTTCCGCGAGTTCGGCCTGGCTCGGGGCGAGGACGGCTCGGGTCAGGCCGAAGTGGAGCCGGAGGGTGCCGACCGCGTACCGGTGGGCGAGGACGAGCACGACGGCGCCCAGGGCGGCGGCGCCGAGCGCGGAGGTCTGGTCGGAGACGGGCACGAACGCGTACCAGTACGGGTTGTCGTCGTACACGCGCCACAGTCCGAGCGCCAGCGCGAACCCCTCCAGCGGGAAGAGGACCAGGACCGCCGGCAGCAGCGCCGTCACGAACCCCGCCGTCATGTCCACCTGCAGCCACCGCAGGTCCCGCCAGGTCGCCGGATCCCGCAGCAGCGCGTGGGTGCGCGTCCACGGGTTGGCGGTGTCGGGCACCGGCCGGTACGCCGACGGGATGCGCACCCCGCCCCACCGCTCGGCGAGCGCACGCCGCCGGTCGGCGAAGGCCCGCACCCCCTTGACCACGTACGGCGTGGTGAAGACCCCGACCCCGATCGGTATCAGCGCCAGGGACACGAGGGAGAGGCAGAGGCCCAGGACGGCCAGCGGCAGCGATCCCACGGCCAGCACGAGCCCCCGCCCGGCGGCGAGCACCATCCCCCGTGCCCTCGAATCGACTTCGCCGCTCTTCGTGTTGGTGTTCATGCCGTCAGTCTGGCCGACCCGCCGACCGGCGGTCACTGGCGCGAAGCCCCCGATCAGGGGGTGGTGCCAGCTACACCTTCCGCCCGCGCGCCCGCCGCCAGCACCTTCGCCTCCACCTCCGGGTCCAGCCCCTTCCTCGTCCGGTCCGGGCGCTGCGGCGCCTCGCCGCCGATCTCCCGCAGCCACCGCCAGGTGTCGGCGACGGTCTCCCCGACCGGCCGGCAGCCCAGTCCGGCGGCGAGGGCCCGGGAGACGTCCGCCGCGTGCAGGGCGTCGTGCAGGTCGCTGTCCGGCGGCACCCACACGGGCAGCTGGGTCCACGGCTCGATGCCCGCGGCGAGGACGGTCTCCGGCGCGGTCCAGCGCAGTTCGGCCGGACCGCCGGTGACCCGCACGCACGCCTCCAGCAACTCGCCCATGGTCGCGTGTCCCTGAGGACTCATCAGGTTGAACGGCCCGCTCAGTTCCCGCTCCACCGCCCCGAGGACCCACTCGGCGAGGTCGCGGACGTCGACGTACTGCAGGGGCAGTTCGCGCGGCCCCGGCGCCAGGACCGGTCCGCCGCGCGCGATCCGGGTCAGCCACCAGGGCAGTCGGCCGACGTTCTCGTACGGCCCGAGGATCAGTCCGGCCCGCACCAGCACGGAGTCCGCCGCCCCGTACGCGTCCACGGCCGCCAGCTCGCCGCCCCGCTTGTCGCGGGCGTAGTCGGTCTGCTCCGCGCCGGGCCCGGCGCCCTCGACCAGGGGTGCGTCCTCGGCGTACCCGGCGGGCGGGGCCCAGGCGTACACCGAGCAGCTCGACACGTACACGTACCGGCCGGCGCGGGCCCGCAGCAGCCGCGCCGCCTCGTGCACCGCGCGGGGCGCCGCCGACCAGGTGTCGACGACGGCGTCCCACTCGCCGTCCTCCAGCGCCGCGAGACCGCCGGGCGCGGTCCGGTCGCCGACCAGGGTCCGTGCGCCGGGGACGGACGCGTGCCGCCCCCGGTTGAAGGCCGTCACCTCCCAGCCGCGCCCGAGGGCCGCCTCGACGACGGCCCGCCCCGCGAACTCCGTACCACCCAGCACCAGAAGTCTCATGCCGGTGACTGTGCCCTGTCGGCCGCCGGGAGGGAACCGTGCTCTGCCGTCAGCAGAGGATCACGAACCGGTCGGCGGCGTGTACTTGTAGCCCACCCGGCGCACCGTCTGGATCGCCCCGCGGTGCTCCGCGCCCAGTTTGCGGCGCAGCCGGGCGATGTGGACGTCGACGGTACGGCCGTCGCCCACGTGCCCGTAGCCCCACACGGTGGTGACGAGCCGGTCGCGGGTGTGCACCCGGTTCGGGTGTGCGACGAGATGCGCGAGCAGCTCGAACTCCAGGTAGGTCAGGTCCAGTTCCCGCCCGCTCACCCACGCGGTGCGCTGCACGGGGTCGATCCGCACGACTGCCTCGCCGACGGCCGCGGCCTCGTCGGGTTCCCGCCGGGCGGGCGCCGCCGCGAACGGGAACGGCGGCTGCTGGTCGGCCGGGACGAGCACCAGGTAGCCGATCATCGGCGGCTGCCCCGGCAGGGCGGGCAGGGTGTGCTCGGGAGCGGGCAGCCAGGTGGCGCCCGGCGGCAGGAAGTCCGTGACGTCCACGACCTCGTCGCGGTCCACCGCACGGAGGCGGTGCCGGGCCGGGGCGGGGAGGGCCGGGGCGGGCAGGGCGGAGGCGGGGAGGGTGGAGGCGTTGTAGAGGGAACGAGTGGTCGCCATGAGAGGTCAGCTCTTTCGCGCGAGAGGTTCGTCAGGAGGCGACGGCCGCGATGTGTGGTCGGGCTCGTCGGGGGACGTACGTCGTTCGCGCCGGCCGAAGACCGGGGTGTACGGCTTTAGAGGGCCGGCGCGTTCGTCGCGCGGCGACAGACCCGGTCGAAGTCGTGGTGCTGACGGGAAGGCCAGAACGGCTCGAGGTTGTGACGACCCGTCGCGGTGTGCTGCTGGAAGCCGGCCATGGGCTCATTGAAGCAGACACCGGCCCCGGACAGGAGACTCCTCTCACCGCTTGGACGCCTCCCCGGCCGGAAACCGGACAAGGGGCGCCCGCCGGGTCGGCGGGCGCCCCTTCCGGGCGCACTGCGGGGTCGGACCCGCGGGAGATCCGGGATCCGGTTCCGGCGGGAGCGCGGGATCAGACCTGGCCGGCCTTCTCCAGCGCGGAGCAGCAGGTGTCCACGATCAGGCGGGTCACCAGGTACGGGTCCACGTTGGCGTTCGGGCGGCGGTCCTCGATGTAACCCTTGCCGTCCTTCTCGACCTGCCACGGGATGCGGACCGAGGCGCCACGGTTGGAGACGCCGTAGGAGTACTCGTTCCACGGGGCGGTCTCGTGCAGACCGGTCAGGCGGTCGTCGATGCCGGCGCCGTAGTTCTTGACGTGGTCGAGGGGCTTGGAGCCCTCACCGAGCGACTCGCACGCGGTGATGATCGCCTCGTACGTCTCGCGCATCGCCTTGGTGGAGAAGTTGGTGTGCGCACCGGCGCCGTTCCAGTCGCCCTTGACCGGCTTGGGGTCGAGGGTGGCGGCGATGTCGAAGTCCTCGGCGGTGCGGTAGAGCAGCCAGCGGGCCACCCACAGCTGGTCGGAGACCTCCAGCGGGGAGAGCGGGCCGACCTGGAACTCCCACTGGCCGGGCATGACCTCGGCGTTGATGCCGGAGATGCCCAGGCCCGCCTTCAGGCAGTTGTCCAGGTGCGCCTCGACGACGTCACGGCCGAAGATCTCGTCGGCGCCGACACCGCAGTAGTAGCCGCCCTGCGGGGCCGGGAAGCCGCCCTTGGGGAAGCCGAGCGGGTAACCGTCCTTGAAGAAGGTGTACTCCTGCTCGATGCCGAAGATCGGCTCCTGCGCGGCGAACTTCTCGGCGACCTCGGCCAGCGCGGCGCGGGTGTTGGACTCGTGCGGCGTCATGTCGATGTTGAGGACCTCGCACAGCACGAGGATGTCGTCACCACCGCGGACCGGGTCGGGGCAGGTGAAGACCGGCTTGAGGACACGGTCCGAGGCGTGGCCCTCGGCCTGGTTCGTGGACGACCCGTCGAAGCCCCAGATCGGCAGCGCGTCCAGACCCGCGGGCTCACCCGTGATGATCTTGGTCTTGGAACGGAGCTTGGCCGTCGGCTGGGTGCCGTCGATCCAGATGTACTCAGCCTTGAAGGTCACGGGCCACTTCCTTCGGGGGTGGGTCAGACGCACTTGCGGGTGCTGCGGCGCTGCGGCACTGGGGCGCCGCACTCGATGCCGGGCAGCCTGTCAACAGGCGATTTCCCGGTCATTGCTCGTATGTGAACCCCGTGTTACCTGGTGGTTCTGTGGTCCGGCTCACGGTGTGAGGACGACGGCCCGGCCCGGAGCCGCCGTTCGCGGCCGCGGTCGCGGGTGCGAACGGCGCGGGCGCGAGGGCCTCGTATGCGAGGGGAGTGCGGGGGCCTCGTGCGCGAGGGGGGTGACGGCGCCGCCACGGGGCGGCCGGCGGGCACCCCGCCGTCCCGGCCGCGGGCCCGGACGCGCCGGTCCCGCCGTCCGTGGCCGCGGACAGCGGGACCTGTGACACGTACGTTTCTTCCGGACGTCACCCCACCTTCTCGATCAGGGCCCGGCGGATGAGGAACTTGCCGGGCTCGCGTACCTGCTCGAAGGCCGCGTTGTTCAGCAGCGCGCAACTGCCGGAGACCGAGGTCACCTCGACGGTCGTGGACTTGTCGTTGTCCAGGTTGGTGACCCTGAGCTTCGTCCCCGGCGGGAACTGGTTGCTGGACGCGGCCGGGGCGCCCGCCTCACCGGAGAGGGTGACGGTCGAGCCGTTGCAGACCTGTTGGCCGGAGGCGGCCCCGGCGTTTCCTGTATTGCCCGCGTTGCCCGCGTTGCCCGCGTTTCCGGCCGGGGCGCTCTGCGGCGGCTGGGCGGGCTGGGGGGCCTGCTGCCCGCCGCCCTGCCCGCCGTCCTGCCCGCCGCCCTGCTGGTCGCCCTGCGCCGGCCGCGTCGCCTGGGAGCCCTGAGCCGACTCCCCAACGACGCAACCCGACGCCTTCTGCTGCACCTCGATCTGCTCGACGACCGCTTCCCGGTTGGCGATCCGGGCCGTGGACTGCGCGTCCGGGTTCGCCCGCTGGTCGGCGATGAACCGCTGGTTGTTGCCGAGGGCGGTGGCGAGCCCCTGGCAGACGGTCGACTCGGCGGCCGTCTGCGGGCTCTGCGCGGCGTTGGAGGTGGCCGCCGTGACGAAGGCGCCACCTCCCGCCACCGTCGCGGCGCCCACCAGCAGCGCGACCTTCTTCTTCGTGCCGAGAGTTCTCCTGCGCGACATCCGCGCCTCCTGAGGGGTAGGGGAGCGTACGCCGCTATGTACGAGATACCGAACGAGGCTGCTCAGTGATCACCGGCGCCAGTTGACGTGGCGTGCGTCACACGCGTGTCCGCCCTGCCCGGTGACCCGCTCAGCCGTTCTCCCCGTCCTCGTGATCCACCACCGTCTCGTTGACATGCCGCAGCAACCCTTCGGTCTGGGCGGTGAGTTCGGCCTCGCCGGTCTCCGAGCCGTCGCCCCACTGGCCGTTGGCGAACACCACCGAACGGACCGTCATCACCCGCCGGAACACCCCGGCCGAACCCGGCGGCACCGTCGGCATGCCGGCCTCGGGCGGCGGGTCCAGCGAGACCACCTGGTAGGTGACCGGGTCCATCGACGCCATCATGAACACCCTGGTGGCGTCCTCGGCGCGGGCGAAGCTCAGCACGCTCACCGTGATCTGCGAGCGCCGGTCCGCGTCCGTGAAGAGCGCCGCCGTCAACCGGGAGCACGGCTCGCCCTGTTCGATCAGCGCGGCCAGCTCCGCCGACATGCCGCGGGCGCAGTCGGTGGTGGTGGCGAGGTCGACCCGGGTGTACCGCGAGCCGTCCCCGACGCGGACGTTCTTCGCCGGGAACGCCTGCTCCGGCCGGATGACCGGCCGGGCGAGCAGTGAGGGCAGGGCGCTCGGGGCGTCGGAGGGCAGGGACGCGTCGACGGACGGGACGGCCGGCCCCGAACCGGTCGCGTTGGCCGCCGGGGGAGCGGCGGTCGGGCCGTCCCCGCCGTCCCGGTCCGCCGCCGTCACGACACCGGCCGCGACGGCGGCGGCCAGGACGGCACCGGTCCCGGCGGCCGCCAGGCGCCGGTTGCGCCGGCGCCGGCGCAACCGGTCCTGCTCGATCCGGTCCTGCTCGGCCGCGAACGGGGCGTACGGACCGGGTGGTCCGTACGGGAATCCTTGATCATCGAAGGTCATGGCGGCGGAGGGTAACAGCGTGGCCGCCCCAACTCCCGCCGCCCGACGAATCGTTCGCAGGTGGACTAACGGGACAGAGCGTCCCGTACGGCCTCGTCCGTACGGGCCACCACCGCCGTGCCGTCCTCGGCGGTGATGATCGGGCGCTGGATGAGCCGGGGATGCCCGGCGAGCGCCGCGATCCAGCGTCCGCGCGCGGCGGCGTCCCGCGGCCACTCGCCCAGCCCCAGTTCCTCGGCCTCGGCCTCCTGGGTGCGGGTGATGTCCCACGGCTCCAGCCCGAGGCGGTCGAGTACGGCGCTGATCTCGTCCTGGCTCGGTACGTCCTCCAGGTAGCGGCGGACGGTGTAGTCGGCGCCCTCGGCGTCGAGGAGGGTGAGGGCGCCGCGACACTTGGAACAGGCGGGATTGATCCAGATCTCCATGCCGGTCACGGTAGTCGGAAGCAGGGCCGAAAGCCCTTCTGGCCAGGGGCGTTTGTCAGTGGTGGGCAGTAGAATAGAAGCAGTGTTCGAGGGTTCCGCCGGAGGTGCCGGCCGGGGCCCTGACCGCGACAGGAGGATGCCCGTGCCCGCTGCCGCACTCAAGACGAAGCGACCTGTCCCACTCGACCTGCCCTACGTGCCCGTGGAGAAGCGGCCGCTGCCGCCCGGCCGGCCCCGCGACTGGTACGTCACGCACAACCGGCGCCTCAAGGCCATGCGCCTCGCGATAGCCCTCCTCGACCTGGGCGTCTACCTGCCCAGCCAGGCCCGCAACGAGAAGATCCGCAGCACGGCCCGGCTCGTCGGCATACACCCGCCGTCGGACACCACGTGCCACATGGTGCGGGCGCTGATGCGCTACAGCAGGTGAGGGCGGCGCCGGGTGCCGCCCCGCACGGCACCCGGCGCACCACGCACCCTTCCCTCCGAGGGCTCCGCCCGCTCCCACCGCCCCGGAACGGGCCTCGCACCCCTGCTCCCCGCCCCCACCGGAACCGGCCCCGGGTCACCCGTTCGCCGGACCCGGAGTGCGCAGGCCCCCTTCCGGGCCTTCACTGCGATCAAGCCCCCGCACGCGCGGTCGTAGGCACCCGTGCACAGCCGTACGCACGCGTGGGGGCGCACGCCCTCGCCTACGCCGACCAGGTTGCCGCCGACCACGCGGCCCTGGGCGCGGCGATCGCGGCGGGGGTCGTGCCCGCCGCGCCCGGAGCGTGAACGTCCCTCACGCGTACGCCTCCGGCAGCCCCGCCACGTACGCCTCCAGCCGCCCGCCGCCCGCCTTGGCCGTCAAATCGGTCCGGCCCGGCTCGCGCCACGGCCCCGCCGGCTTCGCCGCGTCGGGGCAGTGGGCCAGGGCGTCCGGCGGCCGTCAGTACGGGTGGCCGGCGCCGCCGGAGACCCGGTCTCCGCTCGGGCCGCCTCGATCGCCCCTCGCAGGTGCTCCTCCTCCGCCTCGCTCAACGAGGCCTGCACCCACTGCCCGCCGAACGGGGCGATCCGCGGAATCACCTCGTCCTCGGCCGCGTGCTCGGCCAGGTGCCGCCCGGACGGCTCGAACAGCTTGTCGCGCACCTTTCGGTCCCACTCCGGGCGCCGGGAAAAGGAGATGCACGTCGAGTGACCGCCTCCCTACTCTGGGGAGACACCCCACCCCTCACCCCCACCACCCGGCACACCCGTCCGTCCCCGCCCAGGAAGGAGGCACCCCATGGGTACCGTCGTCCTCTCCGGGACCGTCGTCCTGGTGGTCCTGGGATTCGGCAACCACCTGTACTGGCTCGCCGCGGTCGCCGCCCTCTACCTGTACGCGCGCCGGGGCCGCGGCTCGTCGTCGGCGTCGGCGGCGTCCGGCCCGGTCGCCGGATCCGCGCAGGGCTCCGCTCCCGCGTCCGCGCCGACGTCGTACAAGGCCTACCGGGCACGCCGCGACCAGCAGGCCAAGTGGGAGCGCCGCTACGCCCGCGAGCGCGGCGGCAGGTAGGAGGCGGGGGCCGCTTCGCGCAGGGGCGTCCCCGCACCGGCCGGCGCGGTCCCGGGCGGTCAGTAGGGCGCCTGGAACCGCGTGTACCCCAGCAGCAGGATCACCGCGGCGACGCAGCCCAGGACGATCGCCGTCGACACCCAGGACGACCGGCGAGGGGTCCGCGGGCCGGGGGCGGCCCGGAAGGGCTGGGGCTCGGGCGGGTTCTCCTTCCAGCGGGCGGCCAGCATCCGGGCGCGCGCCGACGGCTCCTTGTGTTCCGCGCTGTCGGCCCACTTGAGGTCGAACTCCCGCTCGGCGTCGTCCTGTCGGGACATCCCCGTCTCTCCCCGTCACCCTTGTCGAACAACCGTGCCGGAAACCATACGACGGCGCCCCCGCCCGGAGAAACCAGGAACGGGGGCGCGGTCCGGCAGGCGACGGCCTGCCGGGACGATCACACGTCGAAGTACAGCTCGAACTCGTGCGGGTGCGGACGCAGCTGGAGCGGCGCGATCTCGTGCGTGCGCTTGTAGTCGATCCACGTCTCGATCAGGTCGGGCGTGAAGACGTCACCGGCGAGAAGGAACTCGTGGTCGGACTCGAGGCGGTCCAGGACGGCCGACAGCGAGGTCGGGACCTGCGCGACGTTCGCGTGCTCCTCGGGAGCCAGCTCGTAGAGGTCCTTGTCGATCGGCTCGGCCGGCTCGATCTTGTTCTTGACGCCGTCCAGACCCGCCATGAGGAGGGCGGAGAACGCCAGGTACGGGTTGCCGGAGGCGTCGGGCGCGCGGAACTCGACGCGCTTGGCCTTCGGGTTCGAGCCCGTGATCGGGATGCGCATCGCGGCGGAGCGGTTGCGCTGCGAGTACACCAGGTTGACCGGGGCCTCGAAGCCGGGGACCAGGCGGTGGTACGAGTTCACCGTCGGGTTGGTGAAGGCCAGCAGCGACGGGGCGTGCTTGAGGATGCCGCCGATGTAGTAGCGGGCCATGTCCGACAGGCCCGCGTAACCGGCCTCGTCGTAGAACAGCGGGGAGCCGCCGCTCCACAGCGACTGGTGCACGTGCATGCCCGAGCCGTTGTCGCCGAAGATCGGCTTCGGCATGAAGGTCGCGGTCTTGCCGTTGCGCCAGGCGACGTTCTTCACGATGTACTTGAACAGCTGGAGGTCGTCCGCCGCGGCGAGCAGCGTGTTGAACTTGTAGTTGATCTCGGCCTGGCCGGCGGTGCCCACCTCGTGGTGCTGGCGCTCGACCTGGAGGCCGGACGCGGCCAGCTCCAGGGAGATCTCCGCACGCAGGTCGGCGAAGTGGTCGACCGGCGGGGTCGGGAAGTAGCCGCCCTTGTAGCGGACCTTGTAACCGCGGTTGTCCTCCAGCGCACCGGTGTTCCAGGCGCCCGCCTCGGAGTCGATGTGGTAGAAGGACTCGTTCTCCGACGTCTTGAAGCGCACGGAGTCGAAGACGTAGAACTCGGCCTCGGGGCCGAAGTAGGCCGTGTCGGCGATACCGGTCGACGCCAGGTACGCCTCGGCCTTCTTCGCGACGTTGCGCGGGTCACGGGAGTACTGCTCGCCCGTGATCGGGTCGTGGATGAAGAAGTTGATGTTCAGCGTCTTGTCGCGGCGGAACGGGTCGAGACGCGCCGTCGACAGGTCGGCGCGCAGCGCCATGTCGGACTCGTGGATGGCCTGGAAGCCGCGGATCGACGAACCGTCGAACGCCAGCTCCTCGTCCGGGTCGAACGCCTCGACGGGCAGCGAGAAGTGCTGCATGACACCCGGCAGGTCGCAGAACCGGACGTCGATGAACTTGACGTCCTTGTCCGCGATGAACTTCTTGACCTCGTCGGCGTTCTGGAACATCCAGCTCCTCCTACTCCCGGCCGTCGAGCCGGGGTGGTAGTTCGTTCGTGCGGCCAGTGCGGTGGCACACGCTGTCGTCGACCCTAAGGACGGGTGGTTTCTCGGGCGTGACCCGTTTGTTTCGCAGAAGTTAACGGGCCCGGTTCCACCGTAACGCCGCCGCACCCCACCGTCCCGCCCGCGAAAGGGGGCGCAGTACCGTGGGCGGGTGGACAACAGGCAAGCAATCGGATCGTGGCTGTCCGGGCCCCGCGCGGCCATGGAGGACGCCGGTGCCGACTTCGGGTACCGGGGCGAGCAGCTGGGCCTGCCGGAGGAGGGGCCGGGGTCGATCGCCCGCCCCGGCCGGCGGCTGGGCGCACTGGCCGTGGACTGGGGCCTGTGCGTCCTGATCGCATACAGCTTGATCACACACGGCTACGGCCCCGCGACCAGCAACTGGGCCCTGCTGATCTTCCTCGTGATGAGCCTCCTCACGGTGGGCACGCTCGGCTTCACACCCGGCAAGCGGCTGTTCCGCCTGCGCGTGGTGGCCCTCGGAACCGGCACCGTCAGCCCGCTGCGCGCGGCCGCCCGCACCGTCCTGCTCTGCCTCGCCGTCCCCGCCCTGGTCTGGGACCGCGACGGCCGCGGTCTCCACGACCGCGTGGCCCGCACGGTCGAGGTCCGCTTCTGAGGAGCGGAGAAGCGCGCCCGGACGGCACGACCGCAAGCACGACAACGCGACGGAGCGCGACGGTACGAGCGCGACGAAGTGCGACGGTACGACGAAGGGGGCGCCCGGATGATTCCGGGCGCCCCCTTCGTGTGGGACGTTCGTGGCGGCGGGGATCAGCGGGGCCGCTGTCCGCCCCTCGGCAGGCGCATGCCCTTGGGCATCGGGCCCTTCGGCAGCGGCATGTTGCTCATCAGGTCACCCATGGCGCGCAGCCGGTCGTTGGTGGTGGTCACCTGGGGACCGGTCAGCACCCGCGGCAGCTTCAGCATGGTGGTCCGCAGCTTCTTCAGCTCGACCTGGCCCTCGCCCGTGCCGACGAGCAGGTCGTGCACGGGGACGTCCGCGACGATGCGGTTCATCTTCCTCTTCTCGGCGGCCAGCAGGCCCTTCACCCGGTTCGGGTTGCCCTCGGCCACCAGCACGATGCCGGCCTTGCCGACCGCGCGGTGCACCACGTCCTGGCTGCGGTTCATCGCCACCGCGGGGGTCGTCGTCCAGCCCCGGCCGATGTTGTCGAGCACCGCCGCGGCAGCGCCCGGCTGGCCCTCCATCTGCCCGAAGGCCGCCCGCTCGGCCCGGCGCCCGAACACGATCGCCGTCGCGAGGAAGGCGAGCAGGAAGCCCAGGATGCCGAGATAGATGGGGTGACCGATCAGGAAACCGATCGCGAGGAAGACACCGAAGGTGACGATTCCGACAGCCGCGAGTACAAGACCGATCTTCTTGTCGGCCTTGCGGGTCATCTTGTAGGTCAGGGCGATCTGCTTCAGTCGCCCGGGGTTAGCGGCGTCCGCCGCCGTGTCCTTCCTCGCCATGCCACGCAGTCTACGTGGCTCCGGGAGCGCCGACGACGGCAGTGCCCCGGAGATGTCCGGCGGGCGGCCCGGAGGTGTCCCGGAGGAGGGGCGGGGGGGGGTCAGAGGCGGACGGAGATGACCTCTTCGAGGACGCGCTGCGCCTCGAAGCGGTCCTTGGCGCGACGGCGGTCCTCCAGGACGGAGGTCCAGGCGTTGCGCCGGGCGGTGCGCTGGCCGCCGCTCATGAGCAGGGACTCGACGGCGCGCAGGGCGTCGGTGATGGACGGGATCGCGGTGGCGCGAACGGGCGCGGCCTGCATGGCGGGGGTCCCCTCGGGAGCGGCTCGGCACGGATCTGCGTTTGTCTGCGCTGGTCTGCATCGGTCTACGTGATGTGACACCAGCGTCACTGTTTGGTGTTACCAGGGCATGACCGACCGGTCAAACACCCATGAAGCCTCGGTGCGGGGGGCCGAAATGCTGACGCGGCCCTGACGTACGCCCTCATCTGCGAGGACGGTCAGGACCGCGTCGTATCGGACTCTACTGGCGGGTAATCGCTTGTGCGCGAATTCACACACTGGCGCTCCCGGCCCGGCGCGAGGGGCGCTTGACGGAGTGTCAGACGGCCTGGACGGCCACGAAGGAACCGCGCTTCTCGACGGCCATCTGGTACAGGCGTCCGGCGCGGTAGGAGGACCGTACCAGCGGTCCGGACATGACGCCCGAGAAGCCGATCTGCTCGGCCTCCTCCTTCAGCTCCACGAACTCGTGCGGCTTCACCCAGCGCTCCACCGGGTGGTGGCGCACCGAGGGGCGCAGGTACTGCGTGATGGTGACCAGCTCGCAGCCCGCCTCGTGCAGTTGCCGGAGCGCCTCGCCGACCTCTTCACGGGTCTCGCCCATGCCGAGGATCAGGTTGGACTTGGTGACCAGGCCGAAGTCGCGGGCCTCGGTGATGACCTTCAGGGAGCGCTCGTAGCGGAAACCCGGACGGATGCGCTTGAAGATCCGCGGGACCGTCTCGACGTTGTGCGCGAAGACCTCGGGGCGGGCGGAGAAGACCTCCGCCAGCTGCTCGGGGACGGCGTTGAAGTCGGGCGCCAGCAGCTCGACCTTGGTCCGGCCGCCCTCGCGGCCGGCGGTCTGCGCGTGGATCTGGCGGACCGTCTCCGCGTACAGCCAGGCGCCGCCGTCCTCCAGGTCGTCGCGGGCGACGCCGGTGATGGTGGCGTAGTTCAGGTCCATGGTCACCACGGACTCGCCGACCCGGCGGGGCTCGTCGCGGTCCAGCGCCTCGGGCTTGCCGGTGTCGATCTGGCAGAAGTCGCAGCGCCGCGTGCACTGGTCCCCGCCGATGAGGAAGGTCGCCTCGCGGTCCTCCCAGCACTCGTAGATGTTCGGACAGCCGGCTTCCTGGCAGACCGTGTGCAGGCCCTCGCTCTTCACGAGGTTCTGCATCTTCGTGTACTCGGGGCCCATTTTCGCCCGGGTCTTGATCCACTCGGGCTTGCGCTCGATGGGGGTCTGGCTGTTGCGGACCTCCAGGCGCAGCATCTTGCGTCCGTCGGGTGCGACTGCGGACACGACCGGCTCCCTGTAGCTTCGATTCTTCGGCGTACACCAGGGTACGCCCGTGTTTGTTGAGCCCTACCGGTGAGGCCAACCCGGAGACCGCGGGGGCCATTCCCCCCGGGGCGGGCGCCGTCCGGCTAGACGGCCGCCTTCTCGATCTCCCGCGGCTTCAGCTCCGCGTTCTCCAGTACGTCCCGCAGGTGCCGTTCGGCGACCGGCAGCACCTCGTCGATCGTGACGTCCCGGCCCAGCTCGCCTGCCAGAGACGTGACGCCCGCGTCCCGGATCCCGCACGGGATGATGCGGTCGAACCAGGCGTTGTCCGGGTTCACGTTCAGGGCGAAGCCGTGCATCGTCACGCCCTTGGCCACCCGGATGCCGATCGCCGCGAGCTTGCGGTCCTCGCGGCGCTGGCCGGCGTTGGAGGGCGCGTACTCCGGGCCGTTCAGCCGCGGGTCGAACTCCTCGTCGTGCAGCCGGGGGTCGAGGTCGAGGGAGAGGCCGCCGAGCGCGGGCCGCTGCTCCACCGGGTCGCCCAGCACCCACACCCCGCTGCGGCCCTCGACCCGCGAGGTCGCGACGCCGAACTCCGCGCACACCCGGATCAGGGCCTCCTCCAGCCGCCGCACGTGCGCCACGACGTCCACCGGCCGCGGGAGCTTCTGGATGGGGTAGCCCACCAGCTGGCCGGGGCCGTGCCAGGTGATCTTGCCGCCGCGGTCCACGTCCACCACCGGGGTGCCGTCCAGGGGGCGCTCGCTCTCGGCCGTGCGCCGGCCCGCCGTGTACACCGGCGGGTGCTCCAGCAGCAGCACGGTGTCGGGGACCTCGTCCGCGAACCGCGCCGCGTGCACCCGGCGCTGTTCGTCCCACGCCTCCCGGTACTCCACGGCGTCCGCTCCGAAGCCCATGCGAACGAACCGCAACTCACTCACGGCAAGCGCCTCCCTAGGCGATACGGCGATACGGCGGTACAGCAGTGCGGCGGGGCTCCGTGCCGGCCGCCCGGACCTGCCTGTCAGGTCCCACCGCGCCCCAAGCCACTGTACGTCCGCCCGTCGCCCGTCAGCCCCGCGGGCAATTCTCACACGATCGGATGAATGAACGTCGAGATGTGCGATGGCGTGCTCACGCTCCGCTACATTCGCGCCGTTCACGAGGCCATCAGGGCTGCTCACCGCAATCAGGGCACTTCATCCGGGCACGTCACGGGCCCGGAAGGCAGGAGACCGCACCGCAGATGACGGAACGACCCGCGCAGCGCATTCCCAACCGTCAGCTCGCCGCGCTCATCGCAGAAGCGGGATTCTCCAACGCGGGTCTGGCCCGACGCGTCGATCAGCTCGGCCTCGAGCACGGCCTGGACCTCAGATACGACAAGACGTCCGTCACCCGGTGGCTGCGCGGCCAGCAGCCCCGCGGCACCACCCCCGCGCTCATCGCCGAGGTCTTCACCCGCCGCCTCGGCCGCCGGCTCACCGCCCAGGACCTCGGCCTGGACGCCTGCGCCCCGGTGTACGCGGGTCTGGAGTTCGCCGGCACCCCCGAGGAGGCCGTCGAGATCGTCAGCGGACTCTGGCGCAAGGACTCCGGCAGCCACGCCGAGCTGCGCAAGATCGCCTTCACCGCGGCCGGGCTCGTCGTGCCCAGCCGGGACTGGCTGATCGGCCGGGCCGACGAGAAGGTGGCCCACGGCGATCCGGCCGCCCGCGTGCCCGCCCAGGGCCGCCCGGCCTCCCGGCCCGCCCCGCCCAGGGCCGCCCCCGTGGCCGGCCCGCACACCCTGCCCGCCCTGCCCGCCGTGCCCCGGCAACGCGGCACGGCCGAGCAGGGCCCCGGCCGGCGGGTCACCGGCGGCGACATCGCCGCGCTCCGCTCGGTCGGCGAGCTCTTCCGCACCCTCGACGACATGTACGGCGGCGGTCACGCCCGGCAGGCGCTGGTGCGCTACCTGGAGCACGAGTGCGAGCCGATGCTGCGCGGCACCTACGGCGAGCAGACCGGCCGCCGGTTGTTCGGCGCCGCCGCCGACCTCACCCGCCTCGCGGGCTGGACCTCCTTCGACATCGGCGCGCACGGTCTGGCCCAGCGCTACTTCGTCCAGGCCCTGCGCCTCTCCCAGGCCGCCGCGGACCGGGCGTACGGCTCCTACGTCCTCGTCACCATGAGCCGTCAGGCCGTGTACCTCGGCCACGGACGGGAGGCCGTGCAGCTCGCGCGGGTGGCGCAGCAGGGTGTCGGCACCGGCGCGCCGCCCGCCGTGCAGGCGCTGCTGCACGCGGTCGAGGCCCGCGGGCACGCGGTGCTCGGGGAGGTGCGGGCCTGCACGGCGTCCCTGGTACGGGCCGAGCGGGCGCTGGAGGCGGCCAGGCCGGGGGAGGAGGTGCCGTTCTGGGCGCGGTTCTTCGACGAGGGGCAGCTGGCCGGCGAGTTCGGGCACTGCCACCGCGATCTCCAGCAGTTCCGTGCCGCCGCGCAGCACGCCGAACGCTGCCTGCGGCTGCGGCCCGCCGGGTACGCGCGCAGCCGCCTGTTCTGCCGGGTCGTCCTCGCCACCGCCCGCCTCGGCCTCGGCGAGCTCGACCAGGCCTGCCAGATCGCCGCGGAGGCGGCGGCGCAGGCCGCGGAGATGCGGTCGGTGCGGGCGGTGGAGTACGTCCGTGACTTCGAACGCCGCCTGGAGCCGTACCGCGACGCGGCCCCGGCCAGGGCGTACCGGGACCGGGTGGCGGCGCTGGGGTAGGGACACCGGCCGCCGCTCCCCGCCCGGTGGGGCAGGGGGCCGGAGGCGGGGGCGGCGTCCCCGGCCCCCCGCCCCTCGGCCCCCGTACGCTCACGCCGCCCGCTGCGCCGTCCCGACCGGCTCGGCCGCGTGGAGCGACCCCGCCCCCAGGTCGGAGACGATCGCCGCGGCCGCCCGGTGCGCCGAGTGCAGCGCGCCCTGGACCGTGCTGGTGTCCCGGTGGTCGCCGCAGACGTACAGCCCGGCCAGCAGCCGCACCGGGCGGCGCAGGTCGTGCGGCGGCCGCATGGCCGGCACGGCCTCGGCGGTGTGGTGCACGGCCAGCGTCTCCCAGCGCCCGGTCGGGGTGCCGTACAGCCGCGCGAGGTGCCTGCGGACGGCCGTGTCGACGCCGTCCGGCGGCGGCCCGAGCACCGTGGAGGAGATCAGCGTGCGGCCGGCCGGGGCCCGGCTCGGGTCCACCCCGCTGAGCACCGCCGTGTGGGCGACCGGTCCGCTCCGGTCGGCGTCCAGCAGCAGCGCGGCCCCGGTCGAAAGCGGCTCGTCCGTCGTGTGGTGGAGGACCGTGACGGGATGGAAGCCGGGCACCCGCAGGCCGGGCAGCAGCTCCGCCGCGGTGCGCGCGTCGGTCGCCACCAGCACCGCGCGGCACCGGAACTCGCCGTGCTCGGCGGTGGTCACCGAGGTCGTGGAGACGGCGGTGGCACGCACCCCGGTGTGCACGGTTCCCGGTGGCAGCGTCCGCGCGAGCAGTTCGGGCAGGGCGTCGGCCCCGCCCTCCGGCACGCACAGCCGCCCGGCCGCGAAGGCGCGCAGCGCCAGGTCGGCGCACCGGCTGGAGGTGGTCAGGTCCGGGTCGCACAGCAGCGCGGCGAGCAGCGGCCGCAGGAAGCCGTCGATCGTGCGGGTGGGCAGACCGCGCGCCGCGAGGGCCTCGGCCGCCGGTGCCTCGGGCCGGCGCAGCAGCCGTTCCGCGGGCGTGGCCGCGAGCCGGGTGAGCGCGGCGCCGAGCCGGGCCTGGTCCACGGCCGAGCCCAGCGGCGCCCCGGTCCGCATCCGTGACGATGCGGCGGCCGGGCCGGTGCGCGGCCGTGGCAGCGCCCCGCTCCGGGGAGCGCCGGCGAGGGCGCGTACGGCGTGGAGTGCGCCCCTTGCGCCCCTCGCCCCCGCTTGCGCGCCCGCGCGATGGTGGCGTCCGTCGCTGTGCAGCAGGACCCCCGGGGCGAAGGGACGCAGGGTGAGCGCGTCCAGCCCGGGGGTCAGGGCCAGTTCGGGATACGCCGTGGACAGCAGCTGTCCGATGCGGTCGAGCCGGAAGCCGTCGACCTTCTCGGTCGCCATGCGGCCGCCCACGCACGGGGCGGCCTCCAGGACCGTGGTCGTCACTCCTGCGCTGGTCAGCCGGTGCGCCGCGGAGAGTCCGGCGACCCCGGCCCCCACGATGACGACGTCCGTCCGGTACGCGGGCTCAAGCACGTGCCCCTCCTCGAGGTTGCGCGGCCGATGGAGACGTCATGCCCCCAACTGGCTTTCTGGATACCCGAGTTCGGATCGAGCGTAGGCCCGTGACCGGTCGGGGACAGTCGCGCATGGGCAGGGCACGGTCGCACGGCGGTCGCATACGGTCCCGCCGGGACCTCAGGCGGCTCGGAGGGCGTCCTCGATCCCGGGGAACGCGAAGGTGAACCCCGACTCCAGCAGCCGCTTCGGCACCACTCGTGCGCTGCCCAGCACGTCCCCGGCCATCTCGCCCAGGACCCCCCGCAGCACCGGCGCCGGCACGGAGAACAGCGTGGGCCGGCGCAGCACCCGCCCCATGGCCGCGGTGACCTCACGGTTCGTCAGCGGCTCCGGCGCGGTCAGGTTGAACGGCCCCGACAGGTCGTCACGGTCCAGCAGGTGCCTGATCGCCGCCACCTCGTCGTGCAGCGCGATGTACGACCAGTACTGCCGCCCGTGGCCCATCCGCCCCCCGAGGCCCGCCTGGAACAGCGGGAACAGCCGCCCCCAGGCGCCCCCGTCGCGCGACACCACCAGCCCGGTCCGGGGGAACACCGTCCGCACCCCGGCCGCCCGCGCCGGCTGTGCCGCCGCCTCCCACTTCACGCACAGCTCCGGCAGGAAGCCCCGTCCGGCCGGGGCGCTCTCGTCGACGACCCGGTCGCCCGTCTCGCCGTAGTAGCCCATCGCGCTGCCGTTCACGAACACCCGCGGCCGCTCGTCGAGCGAGGCGACGGCCTCGGCGAGGGCGGTCGTCCCGTGCACCCGGCTGTCGTGGATCCGGCGCTTGTACTCGTCCGTCCAGCGGTGGTCCCCGACCCCCGCGCCCGCCAGGTTGACCACGGCGGTGCACCCGGTGAGCCCCGCCGCGTCCACCTGCCCCCGCTCGGGGTCCCAGCGCACCTCGTCCGCCCCCCGGGGCGCGTGGCGCACCAGGCGGACCACCTCGTGCCCGTCGGCGGTCAGGGACCGCACCAGGGCGCTGCCGATGAGACCGGACGCGCCGGCCACCGCGATTCGCGTTCGTTCCATGGGCCCATCCTGCCCCGTGACCCCGCGGCACCCTCGCGGGGACGAGCCGCCCGACTCGTAGGATGCCGCTCATGACCGGCCCCCTCATACGCCCCGCCCGGCCCGACGACGACGCCGCGCTCGCCCTGATCGACGCCCTGACCTGGTCGCCCCTGCACGCCGTCATGCCGCGGCCGCAGCCGCCGTACGGCCCCTTCTTCGACGCGCGGCACCTTCCCGAGGACCACCTGGTCGCCGAGGTGTCCGGCCGCGTCGTCGGCTACGTCCGCGTCGTCCGCCCGACCGAACTCGCCTGCAACACGCACGTGCGCCAGATCCAGGGCCTCGCCGTCTCCGACGAGGCGCGCGGCCACGGCGTCGGACGCGCCCTGGTCCGGGCCGCCGTCGAGGAGACCCGCCGGCGCGGCGCCCGCCGCCTGACCCTGCGCGTGCTCGGCCACAACACCGCGGCCCGCAGGCTCTACGAGTCCGAGGGTTTCGCGGTGGAGGGCGTCCTGCCCCAGGAGTTCCTCCTCGACGGGGCGTACGTCGACGACGTGTTCATGGGCCGCTCCGTCCTCTGATCCCCCGGACGCCCCTGAGTGCCCCGGAGTCCTAGGAGCCGACCAGTTCGCCCGTGTCCACGGCCGCCGTCGCCGTCGCCGCCCGCTCGGCGTCCCCGGCCACCTCGGCGGCCGTCAGGACGTACCCCGTCCCGGCGTCGGAGGTGGACCGGGCGAAGACGACCCCGAACACCCGGCCGTCGGTGGTCAGCAGCGGACCGCCGGAGTTGCCGGGGCGGACGGTGGAGCGGATCGAGTAGATCTCCCGGGTGACGGTGGCGTCGCCGTAGATGTTCCGCCCCCTCGCGTCGATCCGGTTCGCCACCGTCGCCGCCCGCAGGTCCAGGTCGCCGTCCTCCGGATAGCCCGCGACGACCGCGGCGTCCCCGCGCGAGGCGTCGTCGTCGAACCGCAGCTCCGGCGCCCGCAGCCCCGGCACGTACAGCACCGCGACGTCCCCGGCCGGGTCGAACAGCACCACCCGCGCCTCGTACGACCGCCCCACCCCCCCGATCCGTACGGTCGGGTCGTCGATGCCCGCCACCACGTGCGCGTTGGTCATCACCCGCTCGCGCGCGTACACGAACCCGCTGCCCTCCCGGCCCTGATCGCCCGCGACGCCCTCGACCTTCACCGTGCTCAGCCTGGCGGCGTTCGTCGCGGCCGGGGTGACGCTGTCGCCGGTGGGCTCGGCGACCTGAGCCGTCGACTCGTTCTCGAACGGGTTGAAGACCTGCGGGAAACCCGCGTCGGTGAGTGCGGACGTGGCCCGCGAGAACCAGGACGGGGTGGTGTCCGGCATCGTGTCCTGCACCGCCCCCAGCAGCCGGGAGTCCCGGACCGCCGACGACACCACCGCCGTCGAGGACACGGCCAGCACGCTCGCCGCCACCCAGGCCACGATCAGCACCGCCACCGAGTTCGCCACCGCCCCGCCGATCCCGTCGGCCACCCGGAGCGGCCCGCGGTCCAGTTCCCGGCGCAACCGCAGCGCCGGCCGCCCCGCCAGCTCGTGTCCCACCGCCGCCGGGACCAGCACGGTGAGCACCGCGGTGACCGTCGCCGCCGTCGTCCCCGGCGCCACCAGGTCCATCACCCACGGCAGGATCCACACGCCCGCCGCCGCGCCGCCCACGAAACCGGCCAGCGAGACACAGCCGGCCACCAGTCCCCGCCGGTAGCCCGA
Source organism: Streptomyces sp. NPDC048734 (assembly GCF_043198675.1). Lineage (NCBI taxonomy): Bacteria > Bacillati > Actinomycetota > Actinomycetes > Kitasatosporales > Streptomycetaceae > Streptomyces > Streptomyces sp. NPDC048734. The sequence continues at coordinate 906,243 of NZ_JBICUZ010000001.1, forward strand.
TCCGGCGTACCCCAGGATCACCAGCACCAGCGCGATGTCGAGCAGGTCCACGCAGCCGCCTTTCTCTCGGGCCCCTCAGTACGTGGGGGACGGGCCAGGTGATCAGCCTCGCGCGCGGGACCCGCCCTCGACCGGCCACGCACGCGTGCACCCGGAAAACGTCGCGGACCGGGAGGATGGTTCCACCGGGTGGCACAGCACACATCGCGGGCGGAACGGAACCGTCCGACAGTGGGGTCATGCGTGTCATCCGACAGGTCCCCCGCCCCGGGCGAAGGCCTGCCCCCCGCCCCGGGCGCAGACCCTGGGGGCGGCGCCCGGCGCGGCTGCCGCGCCCGCTCCTCGTGGCCCTGGCCTGCCTGCCCGGACTGGCCGCCGTGGCCGCCCTGGGCCTGTGCGCGGGCGGCGTCGAACACGCCGCCACGGCGTCCCTGGCCACCCGCCCCGTGCGGCGCGCGGCGCAGCTCCCCGCGCACTTTGCCGCCCGGCCGCGCATCGTGCCGCGCTCGGTCTGGGTGGCCGACGCCGGACGCGCCCAGCCGCCGCCGCGCTACGACGACAAGGTCGTCGCCGTCTTCGTCCACCACACCGACTCGCCCAACGGCTACGACTGCGCCGACGCGCCCCGCATCATCCGTCACCTCTACGCGGGCCAGACCGGCGGCCGCGACTGGGACGACATCGGCTACAACTTCCTCGTCGACCGCTGCGGCACCGTCTACGAGGGCCGGGCGGGCGGCGTCGGCCGGCCCGTCACCGGCGCGCACACCCAGGGCTTCAACCACCGCACGACCGGCATCGCCGCCCTCGGCACGTTCACCTCCGGCGTTCCCGTGCCGCAGGCGATGGTGGACTCGATAGCGGCCCTCGCCGCCTGGAAGCTCGGCCTGGCGGACGTCGACCCGCGCGGGAGCGTCCGGCTGACCTCCAGCAACAGCGGCAGCCGGTACGCCGCGGGCGTCACGGCCGCCCTGCCCGCCCTCGCCGGCCACCAGGACGGCTACATGACCAGCTGCCCCGGCGCGGCCCTCAGCGCCCGCCTGCCGGAGATCCGGCAGACGGCCGCCCGCCTCCAGGGCCGGACGTTCACAGGAACGCCTTAGGCGCCGTTCAGGGTTCTCCCATTCCCGCCTCCTACGGTCATGCACAACACAAGCCGACCGAGGTGGGGATCATGAACGGTACGAACGGCACCCTGAAGACCGGCAGCAGCACCGGCACCGACACCGGCACCACGCACCGCGGCCAGGAGGCGGCGGCCGCCGGGCGGCGGGCCCTCCGCAGCCCCTGGACGGTCCTCTGCGCCGTCGCCGCGGTCGTCCTCGGCCCCGCCGCGGCCACCGCGTCCGCCCTGGAGCAGGCCAACAAGGCGCCGCTGCACCACGCGGTGCGGGCCGAGCAGCAGGCGTACCTCCCGGCGGACGCCACCCGCCGCCGCACGACGGCCTGACCCGGGCCCCGGCCCGTTCGGCCGCCCGGCGGCACGGTCAGCCCCGGAAGCGCTCCCACAGCCGCGGGAACCGCTCCGCGAGCGCCCGCTCGCTCTCGAAGTCGACCGGCGCGCCCTCGGGTTCCGCCGGGGCGGGCGCGATGCCCAGGTCCGGGGCGACGGTCCCGGTGAGCTGCTCGTAGGCCTCGTCGGCCGCGTAGCCCAGCTCCTCGCCGTCGCCGTCGATCTCCTCGTCGAACTCGCCCAGCAGCTCCGCGAGCGAGTCCGGGTCGTGCACGGCCCCCTCGTACACCTCCCGGCCCTGACCGATCAGCCAGCACCGGAAGAAGTCGAAGGCGTCGTCGCTCGCCCCGTCCAGCAACACCCAGGCGGCGCCCCACAGGTCCCAGGTGTACGCCCGGTTGTAGCGGGCCTCGAAGTGACGGGCGAAGTCGAGCACCATGTCGGGGTCCAGCTGGAGCAGCCGCTCCACCAGCAGGTCGGCCTGGTCCTCCGGATCGCCGCCGGCGGCCTCGCGGGTGGCGTCGACCAGTTCCCAGAACTCCGTCTCGTCCATCACGCGTCCCAGCATCCTGCCTGGGCGGGTGGGCCGCACCTGGAGTGCGGGCGGTCTCGGGGACGTCGGTACGGCCTCAGGAGCGGTACAGCGCCGCCAGCCGGGCCGCGTCCTCGGCGAGACGCCGGCGCAGCGGCTCCGGGGAGACGACCTCGGCCTCCGGCCCCAGCGCGGTGAGCTGGCCGTGCGCCACCTCCTCGGACTCCACGCCCAGGGTGACCGTCACCCACCCCCGCGCGTCGGGCTCCCCGGCCCCCGCCAGGGCGTCCCGCGCGGCCACCGGGTCGACGGCGTACGGCAGCCGGCGCAGCCCCGCCGGCGTGAGCCGCAAGACGACCTCGGCCCGCAGGATCGACCGCGCGAACCGCTCCGCCTGCCGGGCCCAGAAACCGGGCAGATCGAAGTCCTCGTCCCTGCCGAACCGCTCCGCGCCCGGTCGCGCGTCCGTGAACCGGTCGACGCGGTACGTCCGGAAGGCCGCCGCGTCGGCCACCCGCGCGCACAGGTACCAGACGCCCGCCTTCAGCACGAGCCCGTACGGCTCCAGCTCCCGTACGGCCTCCGTCCCGCCCCGCAGGTACCTGGCGGTGAGCGGACGGTCGTCCCACACCGCCTCCGCGATCACCGGCAGCAGCGGTGGTGTCTCCGGCTCCTGGAACCAGGCGGGCGCGTCCAGATGGAACCGCTGCGCCGCCGTCCTCGGGGCGTCCCTGAGGGACGGCATCAAAGCGGCCGACACCTTCAGGCGGGCCGCCGAGGCCGCGTCCTGCAGGCCCATCTCCCGGAGCGCGCCCGGTACGCCGCTCAGGAACAGCGCCTCAGCCTCGCCGCGGGCCAGACCGGTGAGCCGGGTGCGGTAGCCGTCGACCAGGCGGTAGCCGCCGGCCCGTCCGCGCTCGGCGTACACCGGGACGCCCGCCTCCGACAGGGCCTGGGCGTCCCTGGTGACCGTGCGCTCCGACACCTCCAGCTCGCGCGCCAGTTCGGCGGCGGTCATGGCGGACCGGCCCTGCAGGAGCAGCACCATCTTGATGAGCCGGGCAGCACGCATACCCGCATGATGCCCGGTGGCACCGACAGGGCGTTCACGCCCCCGCTGCCCCGCCGCCCCGGCTGCCCCCGCCGCGGGGCCACGCGGGGCCACGTCACCCGCAGCCGCGGGCGGCCCGGACGCCCGGAGGGGCGCGGTGGCCGTGGCCACCGCGCCCCTCCGGGCGTACCCACCGGGCCCTACAGCCCGTACCGCTCCCGTGCTTCCTTCACCGCCGTCGCCCGGACCTCGCCGCGGCGGGCCAGCTGGGCGAGGGCCGCCACCACGATGGACTCCGCGTCGACGCCGAAGTGGCGGCGGGCGGCGTCACGGGTGTCGGACAGGCCGAAGCCGTCCGCGCCCAGCGACGAGTAGTCCTGCTCGACCCACTGCGCGATCTGGTCCGGGACCTGGCGCATGTAGTCGGAGACCGCGAGGACAGGCCCCTCGGCACCCTGGAGCGCCCGGCGGACGTACGGCAGGCGCTCCTCGCCGCGCAGCAGCGCCGCGTCGGCCTCCAGCGCGTCGCGCCGCAGCTCGGTCCAGGAGGTCGCGGACCACACGTCGGCGGCCACGCCCCACTCCTCGGCGAGCATCCTCTGCGCCTTCAACGTCCAGTGGATCGCCGTGCCGGAGCCCAGGAGCTGGATGCGCGGCGCGTCGGCCACCGGGGACAGACCCGCCGACTCCGCCGTGTTGAAGCGGTACAGGCCCTTGACGATGCCCTCGTCGATCCCGGGGGCGGCCGGCTTCGCGGGCTGCGGCATCGGCTCGTTGTAGACGGTCAGGTAGTAGAAGACGTTCGGGTCCTCACCCGGAGCCGCCTCCCCGTACATCCGGCGCAGACCGTCCTTGACGATGACGCCGATCTCGTACGCGAACGCCGGGTCGTACGTCAGCGCGGCCGGGTTGGTCGCCGCGATCACCGGCGAGTGGCCGTCGGCGTGCTGGAGGCCCTCGCCCGTCAGCGTGGTGCGGCCGGCCGTGGCGCCGACGAGGAAGCCGCGGCCGAGCTGGTCGCCGAGCTGCCACATCTGGTCGGCCGTGCGCTGCCAGCCGAACATCGAGTAGAAGATGTAGAACGGGATCATCGCCTCACCGTGCGTGGCGTACGCGGTGGACGCGGCGATGAAGTCGGCCATCGAACCGGCCTCGGTGATCCCCTCGTTGAGGATCTGGCCGTTCTTGGCCTCCTTGTAGTACATCAGCTGGTCGCGGTCGACCGGCTCGTACGTCTGGCCCTTGGGGGAGTAGATCCCGAGCGAGGGGAACAGCGACTCCATGCCGAAGGTGCGCGCCTCGTCGGGGACGATCGGCACCCAGCGCCGGCCCGTCTCCTTGTCGCGGACCAGATCCTTGACCAGCCGGACGAAGGCCATGGTGGTGGCGACGTTCTGGGAGCCGGAGCCCTTGTCGAACGCGGCGAACGCCTTCTCCGCGGGGGCGGGCAGCGGGGCCAGCGCGTGCGTGCGGCGGGCCGGGGCCGGGCCGCCGAGGGCGGCGCGGCGCTCCTGGAGGTAGCGGACCTCGGGGGAGTCGGCACCCGGGTGGCCGTAGGGGACCACGCCGTCGACGAACGCACTGTCGGAGATCGGCAGCTCCAGCAGGTCGCGCATCGCCTTGAACTCGTCCACCGAGAGCTTCTTCATCTGGTGGTTGGCGTTCTTCGACGCGAAGCCCTCACCGAGGGTGTGGCCCTTGACCGTCTGGGCCAGGATGACCGTCGGGGCGCCCTTGTGCTCGACGGCCGCCTTGTAGGCCGCGTACACCTTGCGCGCCTCGTGGCCGCCGCGGGAGAGGTGGAAGCACTCCAGGATCTTGTCGTCGCTCAGCAGCTTCGCCATCTCGACGAGCGCCGGGTCGGCGCCGAAGAAGTCCTGGCGGATGTAGGCGGCGTCGCGCGTCTGGTACGTCTGCACCTGGGCGTCGGGCACCTGGCGCAGGCGGCGTACGAGCGCGCCCGTGGTGTCGAGCCGGAACAGCTCGTCCCAGGCCGAACCCCACAGCGTCTTGACGACGTTCCAGCCGGCGCCGCGGAACTGGGCCTCCAGCTCCTGCACGATCTTGAAGTTCGCGCGGACCGGGCCGTCGAGGCGCTGGAGGTTGCAGTTGATGACGAAGGTGAGGTTGTCCAGCTCCTCGCGGGCGGCGAGCGCGAGGGCCGCCGTCGACTCGGGCTCGTCCATCTCGCCGTCGCCGAGGAACGCCCAGACGTGGGAGGCGGAGACGTCCTTGATGCCGCGGTTGGTCAGGTAGCGGTTGAAGCGCGCCTGGTAGATCGCGGAGAGCGGGCCGAGGCCCATCGACACCGTCGGGAACTCCCACAGCCAGGGCAGCCGCCGCGGGTGCGGGTACGACGGGAGGCCGTTGCCGCCCGCCTCCTGACGGAAGTTGTCCAGGTGGCCCTCGTTCAGCCGGCCGTCGAGGAAGGCGCGGGCGTAGATGCCGGGGGAGGCGTGGCCCTGGATGTAGAGCTGGTCGCCCGAGCCGTCGGCCTCCTTGCCCTGGAAGAAGTGGTTGAAGCCGGTCTCGTACAGCCAGGCCGCGGAGGCGAAGGTGGCGATGTGGCCGCCGACGCCGTGTTTCGCGCCCCGGGTCACCATGGCCGCCGCGTTCCAGCGGTTCCAGGCGGTGATGCGGGCTTCCATCGCCTCGTCACCCGGCGTGGCGGGTTCGGCGGCGGTGGGGATGGTGTTGACGTAGTCCGTCTCGAGCAGCTTGGGCAGCGCGATGCCGTTGCCCTCGGCCCGCTCCAGCGTGCGCCGCATCAGGTACGCGGCACGGTGCGGCCCGGCCGCCTGGGCGACCGCGTCCAGTGAGGCCTGCCATTCGGCGGTCTCCTCCGGGTCCCGGTCGGGGAGCTGGTCGAGCGCGCTCGGCTGGATGGCGTGGGGGTCGGTCATGTCGCCGCCTTCCTCAGTCGAAGGGGGTTCCCTCATCGGTAAGGGTTCGGGGATGCCCTTTGTCTTTGGCAGGACAGGGCGGTGGGGCCCTGCTGCGGAGTCGTGGTACGACACCGCCGCGCGGCCCGTCGGCGACTGTAACCCCCTGATCGATGATCGATCAAAGGGTTGAGGATGAAAATCTCTTGATCACGAGAAAGTCGGCACGCGGTGTCTCGCCAAAAGGCACCGGGTGCCGCGTTTTCGAAAGGTTTTCGCAGGTGAGGACACGTATGAGCGAATGCGCGCTCAGGGGCGCCCGGCTCCCGCGCCCGGCACCCGCGGCGCGCACCGCTCAGGCCCGCGGCGCGCAGCCCAGCACGTGCGCCTTCACGATCTCCGCGATCCGCGGGTCCCGCCGCTTGAAGGCCGCCACCAGCTCGTCGTGCTCCTCCGCGTACGACTGCTGCACCGTCCCCAGCCAGCGGATCGACAGCGCCGTGAACACCTCGATGCCCAGCCCCTCCCAGGTGTGCAGCAGCACGGAGTTGCCCGCCGCGCGGACCAGCTCGCGGTGGAAGGCCACCGTGTGCCGCACCTGGCCCGTCCCGTCCGACGCCCGGTCCGCCTCGTACAGCGCGGCCACGTGCGGCTCCAGCGCCGAGCAGTCCTCGGCCAGCCGCTGCGCCGCCAGCTCCGCGGCGATCGCCTCCAGACCGGCCCGGACCGGATAGCTCTCCTCCAGGTCGGCCGCGGTCAGGTTCCGCACCCGTACGCCCTTGTTCGGCGCGGACTCGATCAGCCGCAGCGACTCCAGCTCGCGCAGCGCCTCCCGCACCGGCGTCTGGCTGACCTCCAGCTCGCCGGCGATCCGCCGCTCCACGATCCGCTCGCCCGGCTTCCAGCGCCCGCTGACGATCCCCTCCACGATGTGCTCGCGGATCTGCTCGCGCAGCGAGTGGACGACGGGCGCGGTCATGAGGGCTCCTTAGGGAGGGGCCGCCCATCGGCCCCTGGGGCGTTCGACGTTTAGACAATAAGGCCGCGACGGGTTCGGGGAGCGGCTCACGGGGGCGCTTCCGCGCAGGTGAGACGAGACTTACACGCGGCTGACGACATGTCCGGTGTTCGGGGACGGGGCCCGTCGACGGCCGAAGCGGGGATCCGGGAGCGGCGGGGGTGCGGGAAGCTCCCCGGACGCCGACGCGCGGTGCCCCCGCCCAGAGACCCGGGCGGGGGCACCGTACGACACTGCGCGCTGACTACAGGCCGAGCTCGACCTCGAACTCGCCCGCCTCCAGGATCGCCTTGACCGCCGTCAGGTAACGGGCCGCGTCGGCGCCGTCCACCAGCCGGTGGTCGTAGGACAGCGTCAGGTACGTCATGTCGCGGACGCCGATGACCGTACCCTCCTCCGTCTCGATGACGGCCGGACGCTTCACCGTGGCCCCGATGCCCAGGATCGCGACCTGCCCCGGCGGCACGATGATCGTGTCGAAGAGGGCACCGCGCGAACCGGTGTTGGAGATGGTGAAGGTCGCGCCGGACAGCTCGTCCGGAGTGATCTTGTTGCCGCGGACCTTGCCGGCCAGCTCGGCCGTGGCCTTGGCGATACCGGCGAGGTTGAGGTCACCGGCGTTCTTGATGACCGGGGTCATCAGGCCCTTCTCGGAGTCCACCGCGATACCGATGTTCTCGGTGTCGAAGTAGGTGATGGTCCCCTCGGCCTCGTTGATCTTGGCGTTGATCGGCGCGTGGGCCTTCAGCGCCTGGGCCGCGGCCTTGACGAAGAACGGCATCGGCGAGAGCTTGACGCCCTCACGGGCCGCGAAGGAGTCCTTCGCCTTGGCGCGCAGCTTCATCAGCCGCGTGACGTCGACCTCGACGACCGACGACAGCTGGGCCTGCTCGTGCAGCGCCTTGACCATGTTGTCGCCGATGACCTTGCGGATGCGCGGCATCTTGACGGTCTGGCCACGCAGCGGGGAGGCCTCCAGCGCGGGGGCCTTCTTCGCGGCGGCGGGGCCTCCGGCAGCCACAGCGGCGGCCGGAGCCGGGGCAGCGGCGGCGGCCTTCGCGGCCTCGGCGGCGGCGACGACGTCCTGCTTGCGGATGCGGCCACCGACGCCGGTGCCCTTGACCGCGCCCAGGTCGACGCCGTTCTCGGCGGCGAGCTTGCGCACCAGCGGGGTGACGTAGGCACCCTCGTCGGTGGCCTGCGCGGCCGCGGGAGCCGGGGCGGCCGGAGCCTGCGCGGGGGCGGGCGCGGGAGCCGGGGCGGCCGGGGCCGGAACCTGCGCGGCCGGGGCCGGGGCGGGAGCCGGAGTCGGAGCCGGAGCCGGAGCGGGCTCCGGGGCGGGCGCGGGCGCCGGAGCGGGCTCCGGGGCGGGCGCGGGGGCGGCCGGAGCCGGGGCGGCGGGGGCGGCCTCGGCGGGCGCCGGGGCGGCCGGAGCCGGGGCAGCGGCCGGAGCCGCACCCGGAGCGCCGATGACGGCCAGCTTGGCGCCGACCTCGGCGGTCTCGTCCTCGCCGACCGTGATCTCGAGCAGCACACCGGAGGTGGGCGCCGGGATCTCGGTGTCGACCTTGTCCGTGGAGACCTCGAGCAGCGGCTCGTCGGCCTCGACCGAGTCGCCGACCGACTTCAGCCAGCGGGTGACGGTGCCCTCGGTGACGGACTCGCCGAGCGCGGGCAGGACGACGTCCGTGCCCTCGGCGGAACCGCCGCCGGAGGCGGCCTCGGCGGTGGGAGCGGGGGCCGGGGCCGCCTGCTCGGTGGAGGGCTGCGCGGCCGGGGTCGGCTCGGGAGCCGGCGGAGCGACCTGCTCGGCGGCCGGCGCCGGCTCTGCGGCGGGCGCCTGCTCGGCGGCCGGAGCACCGGAGCCGTCGTCGATGACGGCCAGCTCGGCGCCGACCTCGACGGTCTCGTCCTCGGCGACCTTGATGGACGCCAGGATGCCGGCGGCGGGCGAGGGGATCTCGGTGTCGACCTTGTCGGTCGACACCTCGAGCAGGGGCTCGTCGGCCTCGACGCGCTCACCCTCGGCCTTCAGCCAGCGGGTGACAGTGCCCTCGGTGACGCTCTCACCGAGCGCCGGAAGGGATACGGAAACCGCCATGGTTTCGGTTGCTCCTTACGAATTGCGGAAGTCTGTGTCGTCGCGTGGTCGCGGAGTCGCTTCGTCGACCGAGGGTCAGTCGTGCGAGTGGAGCGGCTTGCCGGCCAGGGCCAGGTGGGCCTCGCCGAGCGCCTCGTTCTGCGTCGGGTGGGCGTGGATGAGCTGCGCGACCTCGGCCGGCAGCGCCTCCCAGTTGTAGATCAGCTGGGCTTCGCCGACCTGCTCGCCCATGCGGTCGCCGACCATGTGGACGCCAACCACGGCACCGTCCTTGACCTGGACGAGCTTGATCTCGCCCGCGGTCTGGAGGATCTTGCTCTTGCCGTTGCCCGCCAGGTTGTACTTCAGAGCGACGACCTTGTCCGCGCCGTAGATCTCCTTGGCCTTGGCCTCGGTGATGCCCACGGAGGCGACCTCGGGGTGGCAGTACGTCACCCGCGGGACGCCGTCGTAGTCGATCGGGACGGTCTTCAGACCGGCCAGACGCTCCGCCACCAGGATGCCCTCGGCGAAGCCGACGTGCGCGAGCTGGAGCGTCGGGACGAGGTCGCCGACGGCGGAGACGGTGGGGACGTTCGTGCGCATGTACTCGTCGACCAGGACGTAGCCGCGGTCCATCGCGATGCCCTGCTCCTCGTAGCCGAGGCCCTGCGAGACCGGGCCGCGGCCGATGGCGACGAGCAGGATCTCGGCCTCGAACTCCTTGCCGTCGGCGAGGGTGACCTTGACGCCGTCCTGGGTGTACTCGGCCTTCTGGAAGAAGGTGCCCAGGTTGAACTTGATGCCGCGCTTGCGGAACGCCCGCTCGAGGAGCTTGGAGGAGTTCTCGTCCTCGACCGGGACGAGGTGCTTGAGGCCCTCGACGACGGTGACGTCGGTGCCGAAGGACTTCCACGCGGAGGCGAACTCCACGCCGATGACGCCGCCGCCCAGGATGATCGCGGACTTCGGTACGCGGTCCAGGACGAGCGCGTGGTCGGACGAGATGATCCGCTCGCCGTCGATCTCCAGGCCCGGCAGCGACTTCGGCACGGAGCCGGTCGCCAGGAGCACGTGGCGGCCCTGGATCCGCTGGCCGTTCACGTCGACGGAGGTCGGGGAGGACAGGCGGCCCTCACCCTCGATGTACGTCACCTTGCGGGAGGCGACGAGTCCCTGCAGGCCCTTGTACAGGCCGGAGATGACACCGTCCTTGTACTTGTGGACCCCGGCGATGTCGATGCCCTCGAAGGTGGCCTTGACGCCGAACTGCTCGCTCTCGCGGGCCTGGTCGGCGATCTCGCCCGCGTGGAGCAGGGCCTTGGTGGGGATGCAACCCCGGTGCAGGCAGGTGCCGCCGACCTTGTCCTTCTCGATCAGGGCGACGTCCAGGCCCAGCTGGGCCCCGCGCAGGGCCGCGGCGTAACCGCCACTACCACCGCCGAGGATCACTAGGTCGAAAACGGTGCTGGCGTCGTTCGCCACGTCACGTCCTCCATGCATGTGCGCCGTGCGCCGGTCGTCGCTGACCGCCGGCGGCTGGTGTCCGGCCGCTCTTTCTTCGGCCCTGTGGTGGGGGCCCTGTCCTGCCGAGCCCCATCTTCGCACCTGCGGGAGGCGAACGGGACGCCGGGCCGGGCTGTGAGACACCCCACGCTCACTTGTGTCCGGGAACGGACGCTCCTCACCGGGGTGCGGGGCCGTGCCGATCCCGGCGGGCCGCGTGACCGCGGTCCGCCACGTGATCAGGCGCACAGTCCCCGCACCCCGGGCGGTCAGCCGAGGTCGCCCTGCGCGGTCAGCTCCGCCAGCCGCACCAGCGTCCGCACGGCCGTGCCCGTACCGCCCTTGGGCGTGTACCCGAACGGTCCGCCCTCGTTGAACGCAGGTCCCGCGATGTCGAGGTGCGCCCAGGTGATGCCCTCGCCGACGAACTCCCGCAGGAACAGGCCCGCGACGAGCCCGCCACCCATGCGCTCGCCCATGTTCGCGATGTCGGCGACGGGGGAGTCCATGCCCTTGCGCAGGTGGTCGGGCAGCGGCATCGGCCAGGCCGGCTCGCCGACCTCCTCGGCGGCCTCGTGCACCGCGGCGCGGAACGCATCGTCGTTCGCCATGACACCGAACGTCCGGCTGCCCAGCGCCAGCATCATCGCGCCGGTCAGGGTCGCGACGTCCACGATGGCGTCCGGCTTCTCCTGGGAGGCGGCCCACAGCGCGTCGGCGAGGACCAGCCGGCCCTCGGCGTCGGTGTTGAGGACCTCGACCGTCTTGCCGCTGAACATGCGCAGCACGTCACCCGGGCGGGTGGCGGAGCCGGAGGGCATGTTCTCGGCCAGCGCCAGCCAGCCGGTGACGTTGACGTCCAGGCCGAGGCGCGCGACGGCGACCACGGCGGCGAAGACCGCCGCCGCACCGCTCATGTCGCACTTCATCGTCTCGTTGTGCCCGGCCGGCTTGAGCGAGATGCCGCCCGAGTCGTAGGTGATGCCCTTGCCGACGAAGGCGAGGTGCTTCTTCGCCTTGGAAGAGGTGTACGACAGCTTCACCAGGCGCGGGGCCGCGGCCGAACCGGCGCCGACGCCGAGGATGCCGCCGTAGCCGCCCTTGGCGAGGGCCTTCTCGTCGAGGACCTGCACCTTGATGCCGTGTTCCTTGGCCGCGGTCTGGGCGAGGGCGGCGAAGGCCTGGGGGTCCAGGTCGTTCGGCGGAGTGTTGATGAGGTCCCGGGCGCGGTTGAGCTCCTCGGCGACGGCGCCGGCGCGGGCGAGGGCGGCCTTGTGGGCGGCGTCGCGCGGCTTGCCGCCGAGCAGGACGGCCTCGGCGAGCGGGGCCTTGCCGTTCTTCGCCTTGGCGTCCTTGCCCTGCTCCTTGTAGACGTCGAAGGAGTAGGCGCCGAGGACGACACCCTCGGCGACCGCGCCGAGGTCGGCGGCGTCCGCCAGGGGCAGGGCGAAGGCGGCCTTCTTGGAACCGGCGAGGGTGCGGGCGGCCACGCCGGCGGCGCGGCGCAGCGCCTCGGCGTCGTAGGGGGCGTCCTTCTCGGGCTCCGCGCCCAGCCCCACCGCCAGCACGAGAGGCGTCTTGAAGCCGGCCGGGGCCGGCAGCTTCGTCACCTCGCCCTCGGCGCCGGCGGCACCGAGGGTTTCCAGGACGCCGGCGAGCCGGCCGTCGTAGGCCTTGTCCACGGCCTCGGCGCCCGCTGTGACGACGGGGCCGTTGGCGCCCTTGGCGACACCGATCACGATCGCGTCGGCCCGCAGGCCGGGCGCCGCGGCGGTGCTGAGAGTGAGAGCAGTCACGGTGGTGATTTCTCGCTTCCGATGTGGAGTTGCTGTGGCCGATATGAGTGGGTCGACCGGGCCCGACAGCCGACCCTAGATCCGGGCTGGGGGAGCGGTCGCTACCGGGGTCGGCCCCACCGGCGCGGCGTACCGGCGCGGCGACCCCGCGACGAGCGTACGCGTGCGTGGGCGTTCGCCCGTGCACGGCACTGTTCACCTGTCGGTGGCGTCGTGGCCACTGACCGATCCTCGCATCCGGCGGACGGGGCCACACCTCTCGGGTACGGGGGAGGGCGGCGTCCCGCGCCGGGCGGCGGCGGGAGATCATGGCGGCAGCCGCCGTCGCCCACCCTGGAGCCCGTCCGTGAGACGCATGGTCCTGCTGCCCGTCCTGCTGCCCGTCCTGCTGTCGCTGCTCGCGGGCTGCGCGTCCGCGCCGGACGAGGAGCCGGCGCGGGGGGACCGCTGGCGGCCGCCCCCCGGCATCGGCTGGCAGTGGCAGCTGAGGGGGCGTCTGGACACCTCCGTCGACGTGCCGGTGTACGACATCGACGGCTTCGACCAGAGCGCGGCGGCCGTCGCCGGACTGCACGAGGACGGCCGCAAGGTCATCTGCTACCTGTCCACCGGCGCGTGGGAGGACTGGCGTCCGGACGCGGGGAGGTTCCCGCGGGCGGTCCTGGGCGAGGGCAACGGCTGGGAGGGGGAGCGCTGGCTGGACATCCGCCGTACCGACATCCTCGAACCGCTGATGGCGGCCCGGCTCGACATGTGCCGGGACAAGGGCTTCGACGCGGTGGAACCGGACAACATGGACGGCTACCGCAACGAGACCGGTTTCCCGCTGACGGCCGCCGACCAGCTCCGCTACAACCGGCTGATCGCCCGGCTCGCCCACGACCGGGGCCTGTCCGTCGGCCTGAAGAACGACCTCGACCAGATCCCCGAACTTCTCGACGACTTCGACTTCGCGGTCAACGAACAGTGCGCCCAGTACGGCGAGTGCGCGAGGACGACCCCGTTCGTCGAGGCGGGCAAGGCCGTCTTCCACGTCGAGTACGAGCTCCCCACGAGCCGCTTCTGCGCCGAGTCCCGCCGCCTGGAGCTGAGTTCCCTGCGGAAGGAGTACGAACTCACGGCGTGGCGCGAGGCCTGTTAGGCGGAGCCGCCTTCGCCATCGGTGGAAGTCCCTAGCCGAGGCAGAGGACCACCAGTGCCGTCGTGGCCGCCGTCTCCGCCAGGCCGCCGAAGACGTCGCCGGTGACCCCGCCGAAGCGGCGCGTGCAGTGGCGCAGGAGCAGTTCGGCGGCGGCGACGGCGACGACGACCGCGACGGGCGTGCGGACGGCGTCGAACGGGCCGAGGAGGGCGCCCCCGGCCGCCGCGGCCGCGAGGCAGCCCGCCGCCGCGGCCAGCGCGCCGCGCACCGGGACCACCCCGGCGACCGCCGCGCCGAGCCCCTCCGGCCGGGCGGCGGGCACGCCGTCGCGGGCGGCGAGGGTGAGCGCCAGCCGGGCGGCGACCGCGGAGGCGACGGCCGCCAGGGCGCCCCGGGTCCAGGAGGAGCCGTAGAGCTGGGCCAGCGCGGCCACCTGGGCGAGCAGCACGAGGACGAGGGTGAGCACGCCGAAGGGCCCGATGTCCGACTGTTTCATGATCCGCAGCGCGTCGTCCGGGGGCCTGCCGCTGCCCAGCCCGTCCGCGGTGTCCGCCAGCCCGTCGAGGTGCAGGCCGCGGGTGAGGGCGGCGGGTACGGCGGCGGAGGCGACGGCGGCGAGCAGCGGACCCGCGCCGAGGAGCAGGAGCAGTAGCCCGAGTCCGGCCGCGCAGCCGCCGACGACCAGCCCGGCCAGCGGGGCCGCGAGCATGCCCCCGCGCGCGGCCCCGCGGTCCCAGCGGGTCACCCGGACGGGGAGGACGGTGAGGGTGCCGAAGGCGAAGCGGAGACCGTCGAGGCCGGTGGGCGGGGAGGGCGGGGTGGGCGGGGTCGTGGACACCGGCGCAGGTTACCCGGCGGTCGGACGGGCACCGCGGGGAGCCCGGGACGAAAATGCCCCCATGGGAGATTGGCTGCAGCGCAACATCGTCGAGCCGGGCAAGCTCCCGCTGCTCGTCGCCCTGGCCTCCTTCGTCCTGACCTTCCTGATCACCCGGGTCGTCACCCGTCTGATCCGCGCGGGCAAGGGCCCGTTCGGCAACATCAGCGCGGGCGGGGTGCACATCCACCACGTGGTCCCCGGCGTGGTCCTCACCGTCGTCGGCGGCTTCGGCGCGGTGGCCAGCGGCCGGCACGGCTTCGGCTCGTACGCCTGCGCGGCCCTCTTCGGCATCGGCGCGGGCCTGGTCCTGGACGAGTTCGCGCTGGTCCTGCACCTCGACGACGTGTACTGGACGGAGGCCGGCCGCAAGAGCGTGGAGGCCGTCGTCCTGACGGCGGCCCTCGTCGGCCTGGTGCTGGTCGGCTTCGCCCCGTTCGGCGTCAACGACCTCAGCGAGGAGGAACTCCAGGACCGGGGCACCGTGCTCTCGACCGTGGCCGTCAACTTCCTGATCGCCCTCGCCGTGCTGAGCAAGGGCAAGGTGAAGCTGGCGGTCTTCAGCGTGATCGTCCCGTTCGTCGCCCTGTTCGGCCTCGTCCGGGTGGCCCGCCCCGACTCGCCGTGGGCCCGCCGCTTCTACCGCAGGCGCCCCCGCGCCCGCGCCAAGGCGGTCCTGCGGGCCTACCACCACGACCGCCGCTGGGCGGGCCCGCGCCGGGTGGTCGGCGACTGGCTGGGCGGCAAGACCGACGCCGAGCTGAGCCGGGCCGCCGAGCACCGCTGACACGCCGCCGTGACGGCGGCCGGGTCCCGCTGACGCGTCGCCGTGACGGCCGCGGGCCCCGGTGGCTACTCCGTGCCGAGCGCCTCGGCGGACTTCTCGGCGGACACCTTCCCGGCAGACTGCCCGGACTCCCGGGGGGCTTCGGGCTTCTCCGGCAGCTCGGCGGCCAGGGCGGCGGCCGCCTGCACCAGCGGCAGCGCCAGCAGTGCCCCCGCGCCCTCGCCCACCGTCACGCCCTGGTCCAGCAGCGGCTCCAGCGCCATCCGGTCCAGTGCCTTCGCCTGCCCCGGCTCCCCGCTGCGCTGCCCGGCCAGCCACCAGTCCGGAGCCCGGAACGCGATCCGCTGCCCGACGAGCGCGCACGCCGCCGCCACGACGCCGTCCAGCACCACCGGCATCTTGCGCACGGCGCTCTGGAGCAGGAAGCCCGTCATCGCGGCGAGGTCCGCGCCGCCCACGGTCGCCAGCAGCCGCACCTGGTCCCCGAGCACCGGCCGCGCCCGCCGCAACGCGTCCCGGATCGCCGCGCACTTGCGCATCCACGCCAGGTCGTCGATCGCCAGGCCGCCCCGTCCGGTCACCACGGACGCGTCGGTCCCGCACAGCGCGGCCACCAGGACGCCCGCCGCCGTCGTCCCGCCCACGCTGACATCGCCGAGCACGACCAGGTCCGTCCCGGAGTCGGCCTCCTCGTCGGCCACCGCGACCCCGGCGAGGAAGGCCGCCTCGGCCTCCTCCGCGGTCAGCGCGTCCTCGACGTCGATACGGCCGCTGCCGCGCCGCACCCGGTGCCGTACGACGTCCTCGGGGAACATCTCCGGCGGGCAGTCCAACGCCATGTCCACGACGCGCACGGGGACGTCGAGCCGCCGGGCGAGCACCGACACCGGCCGGCCGCCCTCCCGCACCTGGCGCACCAGCTCCGCCGCGCTGCCCGCCGGACGTGCCGAGACGCCCAGTTCGGCGATCCCGTGATCGCCGGCGAACAGCACCACCCGCGGCCGTACGACCGGCCGTACGGGCACCGAACCCTGCGCCGCCGCCAGCCACTCACCCAGGTCGTCGAGGCGGCCCAGCGATCCGGGCGGCACGGCCAGGCGTTCCCGGCGGGCCTCCGCGTCGCGGCGCACCCCGCCGTCGGGGCGCTCGATCAGATCGGTGAAGTCGTCGAGATTCAGCGAGCTCATTCGCCGAACAGTACCGGCACCGATCGAACGGTCCGGCGCCACATCGGCACCCCACCCCCATGACGTCTTTGCACCCGGGATCGACATCCCATACGTTCCGTTTTGCTGCGAATTGACGCATCCCTCGACGCCCCTCCACGGAGCCGCTCATGCCCCCCAGGCCCATCCACGAGCCGCGCCGCGACAACTGCCCCTGGTGCGGCTCGAAACGCCTGCGCACCCGCCTGCGCGCGCCCGACCTGCTCCATCACCGGCCCGGCACCTTCGCCGTCGACGAATGCCGGGACTGCGCCCACACCTTCCAGAACCCGCGACTGACCGCGGAAGGGCTCGCCCTCTACCAGCGCCCCCCGGCAGGGGCCCCGCCCGGCGGCTC
The DNA here is from genome assembly GCF_043198675.1 of Streptomyces sp. NPDC048734. Taxonomy (NCBI): domain Bacteria; kingdom Bacillati; phylum Actinomycetota; class Actinomycetes; order Kitasatosporales; family Streptomycetaceae; genus Streptomyces; species Streptomyces sp. NPDC048734. The sequence continues at coordinate 922,929 of NZ_JBICUZ010000001.1, forward strand.
CGCCGCACGCGTCCTCGCCACCCGCACGCGGCGGCGCCGGCTGGTGGCCACCGCCCGTGCGATGCTGCCCTTCCCCGAGCCGGAGAGCTGGCTGGACGTGGGCACGGGTGACGCGCTGTTCCCCGAGGCGGCGAAGGAGGTCTTCACCTACACCTCCTTCGACGGGCTCGACCCCACCCCGCGGGTCGTCCGGGCCCGGGAGACCGGCCGTGTGGAGGAGGCCCACCAGGGGCAGCTCACCCACCTCGCCACCAGTGCGCGGTTGCGCGCCCGCTACGACGTCGTCAGCATGCTCGGCCATGTGGAGCACACCCTGGACCCCCGCGCGGAACTGCGTGCCGCGCTCGTCGCGCTGCGGCCCGGCGGACACCTGCTCCTCGAACTGCCCGAACCGCGCAGCGCGTTCGCGGCGCTGCTCGGCAAGTGGTGGGTGGCGCACGGGCAGCCGCGCCACCTCCACCTCATCCCGCTGCCCAACCTCCGCGCCGAACTCGAGTCGCGGGGCTGCACCGTCGTCACGGCCGACCGCGGCGGCGCCCACGTCCCCCACGACCTCGCGGCGGCCCTCGCCATGTCCCTGTCCCGCTCGGCCCCGGCCCCCCGTACGGCCCTCCTGCGAGCCGCCACCCCGTTGGTCGCCGCGGCGGGCGCCCTGGACCACGCGCTGGCCCCCCTGCTCCGCCACACCCGCTTCTCCAACACGTACCGGGTGATCGCCCGCAAGAACTGACCCCGGCCCCGGCGGTGCCCCGGCCCCGGCGGTGCCCCGGCCCCGGCCCCGGCGGTGCCCCGGCCCCGGCTCTCGTGTCCGGGCCTCGCCCTGCGCCCGGTCGCGCCCGCGCGGGGGGCCCACGTCCCGACGGGGCGGGCCGATCGCGCGGTCCGGAGGAGCCGCCCCCCTCGGGCGGCGACCGCCCGCCGCCACCCGCGGGCAGGCGTGCCGCCCGGGGCGCGGGGGGCGGCGCCCCGCCCGAGCCGTCCGGGAACGGAGGGGCCGCCCCGCGGATCCGGGCCGTGCCGTGCCGCCCACCCGGCGTCCACCGCCCACCGCCCACCGTGCGCCACCCGCCACCCGCCACCCGCCACCCCGGCGTCCGGCGTCCGCCACCCCGGCGTCCGCCACCCGGTATCGGCCCACCGCACCCGCAAGCGCGCCGGCGCGTCAGCCCTGTAGGCCCCGTAGCACCAGTACCTGCCCCGCCACCACCAGCAGCACCTCCTCGCACTCGCCCGCGACCGCCGCGTTCAGCCGTCCCAGCTCGTCCCGGTAGCGCCGTCCCGACGCCGTGGCCGGCACGATCCCGGACCCCACCTCGTTCGACACCAGCACCACCGGCCGCCGGGCCCCCCGCACCGCTTCCGCCAACTCCGCCACCCGGGAGCGCAGTTCGCGCTCGCCACCGTCCGCCCACACCGCGTCGTCCCAGGCGTCGACGGAGTCCATCGCGTCGGTCAGCCACAGCGACAGACAGTCGATCAACAGGGGCGGCGCCCCGTCCTGTGCGAGCAGCGGCACCAGGTCGCACGTCTCGACCGTCCGCCACGACCCCGGCCGCCGCTCCCGGTGCGTGGCGACCCGGGCCGCCCACTCGCCGTCCCCGCCCCGCGACCCGCCGGTCGCGACGTACAGCACGTCGGGGAAGGACTCCAGCCGCCGTTCGGCCTCCACCGACTTCCCCGACCGCGCGCCGCCCAGCACCAGGGTCCGCCGCGGCACGTCCGGCACCTCCTCGTACACCCCCACCGTCAGCGTCGATCCGTCCGGTACCGCGCGCGCCCCCGCCGCGGCCAGCCGGCGCCGCGACTCCGGCCCCGGGGGCACGTCGTGGTCCAGATGGACGGCGACGACGTCCGTCGTGGGCCCGACCGCGCCCACCGACCGCAGCTTCGCCAGCGCGTCCGGCCGCCCCACCACGTCGGCGAGGACCATGTCGTACCGCTCGGCCGGCTCCCCGCCCTCCTCCAGCCCGGCCGGCGCGCCGCCCGGCGGCAGGTACAGCAGCCGCTGCCCGTCCGGGCCGGTGACGGCGTACCCCGTACCGGGCGCGTCCATCGCCACCGCCCGCACCCGATGCCCCGTCAGCTGCGTCAACTCACGGCCGTCCGGCACCCGGACGGGTTGCGGCAGCCCGGCCGGCACCTCGACCGCGGGCCCGTCGTGCGGGTGCGAGAGCAGCACCTGCCGTACGCCGCCCAGGGAGTGCCCGGAGCGCGCGGCGGCGAAGGCCGCGCCCGGTGTGAGGTCGAGCAGCAGCGCCCCGTCCACGAGCACCGCGGTCGCCGCCCGGGCGTCCGTCCCGAGGGAGGTCGCGCAGACGGCACAGGAACAGTCGGGGCGGGGGAGTCCCGCGGGGGCACCGGTACCGAGCAGAGTCACTTCCACGGACCTGATTTTCGCGCGTCCGATCAGGTCTTGCGCATCCGGCTAGGCTGCGTGCCAGGAGCCGGACCATGATCCGGCTTCTGCTCTGCATGTGCTCACACGTTGGAGGCGTACATGGCGGCATGGACGTGGCGGTTCGAGAAGGCCGACGGGACGGAGGTCCAGCCCGCGGTGCAGCCGGAGGAGTTCACCACGCAGGGGGACGCCGAGTCCTGGCTCGGGGAACAGTGGAAGGCCCTGCTCGAAGGCGGCGCGGACCAGGTCCGGCTGTTCGAGGACGCCACGGAGATCTACGGCCCGATGAACCTGCACGCCGACGAGTCGTAGGACAGGCGGTCGTAGGACAGGCACCGGCCCGGGGTGGCCGGCCGACGGCCACCCCGCTCATCCCGCCCCGACCGTCCCCGTCGCCGCTCGCCCGGCGTCACGCAGCCGCCCCCGTCGCGGGTGAGAGCGGCCGGCCTCCGCCCGCGGGGCCGCGTCCCGCCCGCCGGGCCGCACCCGGACCGGCGTCTCCCGCGGCGAGGTCCCGCAGGCCGCCGGACGGCCGGGCCCCGGCACCCGACCGGTCCTCGGTGGAGCCTCTCAGCCCCGCACCCCGCACAGGTGCAGCAGTGCCGCCACGCCGCGGTACGGGTCCGTCCGGCCCGCCCGCTCCTCCGCCGCCAGCAGCGGCTCCAGGTCCTCGGGGACGTCCGCGCCGTCCGCCGCCGTGTCCGTGAAGATCCGTACGCCGTACCAGGCGTGCAGCGGCGCCCCGATGCCCGCGAGAGTCGCGGTCAGGGTCTCCCGGCGGTCCGCGCGGACGTCCAGACCCAATCGGTTGCGGTACGCCGTGGTGTCGAAGGCATCCAGGGCGCCCGCCCAGTCCCCGGCCAGCCCGGGCCGCATGGCCAGCGCGTCGGCGTTGCGGACCAGGAGGGACAGCAGCCCGCCGGGGGCCAGCACGCGTGCGAGGCCCGCGAGCAGGGGATCCGGCTCCTGGACGTACATGAGCACGCCGTGGCAGAGCACCACGTCGAAGCTGCCGGGCGGGAAGTGCGCACCGGTGTCCCGGCCGTCGCCCTCCATGATCCGCATCCGCTCCCGGATGCCCTCGGGCTCCCCGCCCAGGGCCTCGCGGGCCGCGGCGATCATCGTCGCGTCCTGTTCGAGGCCGGTCACCTGGTGGCCGAGCCGGGCCAGCCGCAGCGCCTGCGTGCCCTGGCCCATCCCCACGTCGAGCACGCGCAACCGCTGCCCGACCGGATACCGCCCGGCTATCTGTTCGTCGAGCTGCCGGGCCACCAGCTCCTGCCGTACGACATCACGCAGTCCGCCGAGCCTGTTCAGCCAGGCCTTCGCCGCGCTCCCGGAGAAAGAACCGGTGCTCAGGGCCGCTCTCCGCGCTTGACCTGCGGCTTGGGCAGCCGGAGCCGACGCATCTGGAGGGAGCGCATGAGCGCGTAGGCCACCGCGCCCCGCCGGTTCTGGTCGGGGAAGCGCTCGGCGAGCCGCTTCTTCAGACGGAACCCGGTCACGAGCGAGTCCAGCACGATCAGCACGATCACCACGAGCCACAGCAGCAGCGCGATCGTCTGGAGCGAGCCCACCCGGACCATGCTCAGCACCAGGATGACCACGGCCATCGGGAGGAAGAACTCCGCCACGTTGAACCGCGAGTCGATGGTGTCGCGCGCGAACTTGCGCACCGGACCCTTGTCGCGGGCCGGCAGGAACCGCTCGTCACCGCCCGCCAGCGCCTGGCGCTGGCGCTCCAGCTGGGCTCGGCGCTCCTCGCGCTGACGCTTGGCGGCGTCCTTGCGCGACAACGAGGTGTTGGCGACGCTGCGGCGCTGGGACTGGGCCTCACTGCGCTTGGGCGTGGGCCTGCCCTTCGGGGCCTGCGGGTCGCGGGTCTGCTTGGAGTCGGCCGGCGCCTTGTCGGCTACCGGGGCCTTCTCTTCCTTGGCACGGCTACGGAACACAAAACCCAAGGGTAAGCGCTCCCCGGGCATGGACCCCAGCCGGGCGGGGAACGATCCGGCAACACCAGTCGTCTGAAATGAGGACGGACCCGGGACGAACCGGTGGAGAGGGGACGAGCGGTGGCGCGGCGGTCACCCTGAAGGTCACCTACTCCTTACGCCGGAGCAAGGCCTTGGTCAGTCGTCCTTGGGGATGAGCGCATCTGTCCTCGAACAGTGCGTCAATGGAAGCAGGGCCCGTACTGTGGGTTCTGTCGCAGAGCTGGAGCTGGACGTCAGAAGGGGGCGCGCGAAGCCCATGAGCGGTGTCATGAAGCGTATGGGGATGATCTTCCGCGCGAAGGCGAACAAGGCCCTTGACCGGGCCGAGGACCCGCGCGAAACCCTCGACTACTCGTACCAGAAGCAACTGGAGCTCCTCCAGAAGGTCCGCCGCGGTGTCGCGGACGTGGCCACCTCGCGCAAGCGACTGGAACTCCAGCTGAACCAGTTGCAGTCGCAGTCCTCCAAGCTGGAGGACCAGGGCCGCAAGGCGCTCGCGCTGGGCCGCGAGGACCTGGCCCGCGAGGCGCTCTCCCGCCGTGCCGCCCTCCAGCAGCAGGTCACCGACCTGGAGACGCAGCACTCGACGCTCCAGGGCGAGGAGGAGAAGCTCACCCTGGCGGCCCAGCGCCTCCAGGCCAAGGTGGACGCCTTCCGCACCAAGAAGGAGACCATCAAGGCCACCTACACGGCGGCGCAGGCGCAGACCCGGATCGGGGAGGCCTTCTCCGGCATCTCCGAGGAGATGGGTGACGTCGGGCTGGCGATCCAGCGCGCCGAGGACAAGACGGCCCAGCTCCAGGCCCGGGCCGGCGCCCTCGACGAACTCCTCGCCTCCGGCGCCCTCGACGACCCCACCGGCATCGCCAAGGACGACCTCCAGGCCGAGCTGGACCGGCTCTCCGGTGGTACGGATGTGGAGCTGGAGCTCCAGCGCATGAAGGCGGAGCTGGCCGGTGGCCCCTCGTCCGGGCAGCAGGCCATCGAAGGCGGCGCCGATTCGGCGCAGAGCCGGCAGCAGCCGCAGGACACCCCGCGCTTCGACAAGCAGTAGCTTCGGGGCCGGGGCCGGAGCCGAGGAGGCCGACATGATCGTCCGGATCATGGGGGAGGGCCAGTGGACGCTGGCCGACTCCCACTTCGCCGAGCTGAACAAGCTGGACGAGGAACTGCTGGCCGAGATGGAGAGCGGCGACGACGACGGCTTCCGCCGCACCCTCGGTGCCCTCCTGGACGCCGTCCGCCGCCTCGGCGAGCCCCTTCCCGACGACGCCCTGGAACCGTCGGAACTGATCCTCCCGGCCCCGGACGCGAGCCTGGAGGAGGTCCGGGAGATGCTGAGCGGCGGCGGGCTGATCCCCAGGTGAGGCCGGGCCCCGGATGACGGCGGGCCGCTCCCCGGGTGGCGGCCCGCGTGTCGGGCCCGTCGGACGGCTGGGGACGAGGCCGCCCGGGCCGACCGCCGGTTCCGGGGGCGGCAGCCCCGGCGACGGCCACGAAAGTGACGGTACGGAAAGTGACCTCCCTTGACCCCCCTCGCCCGAGCCCGGCGCCGGCTGAAGGCCCACCCCCTCGCCCTGGACTCCGCCCTCGCCGCCGCCGTACTGCTGTGCATGCTGGCCGGTTCCTTCATCGACCCGCACGGCGATCGGGGGGTCAGCTGGAGCCTGCGCAGTCCTGACCCGCTCAGCCTGCTGCTGATCACCCTCAGCGGCGCCGCCCTCGTCCTCCGCCGCATCGCGCCCCTGCCGGTCCTCGCGGTCACCGGCACCTGCTCCGTGATCGAGAGCGTCACCGGCGACCCCCGCGCCCCCGTCGCGATGTCCGCCGTCATCGCCCTCTACACCGTCGCCTCCACCACCGACCGTCCCACCACCTGGCGGGTCGGCCTGCTCACCATGACCGTCCTCACCGGCGCCGCCATGCTCGCCGGACCGCTGCCCTGGTACGCCCAGGAGAACGTGGCGATCCTCGCCTGGACCGGCATCGGCGCCACCGCCGGGGACGCCGTCCGCAGCCGCCGGGCCGTCGTGCGCGCCATCCGGGAGCGGGCCGAACGGGCCGAACGCACCCGCGAGGAGGAGGCCCGCCGCCGGGTCGCCGAGGAACGCCTGCGCATCGCCCGCGACCTGCACGACGTGGTCGCCCACCACATCGCCCTGGTCAACGTGCAGGCCGGGGTCGCCGCCCACGTCATGGACAAACGCCCCGACCAGGCCAAGGAAGCCCTCGCGCACGTCCGCGAGGCCAGCCGCTCCGCGCTCAACGAACTCCGCGCCACGGTCGGCCTGCTGCGCCAGTCCGGCGACCCGGAGGCGCCCACCGAGCCGGCTCCCGGCCTCTACCGGCTCGACGAACTGGCCGGCACCTTCCGCAACGCGGGCCTCCAGGTCGAGGTGGCCCGCGCCGACCAGGGCACCGAACTCCCCGCCGCCGTCGACCTGGCCGCCTACCGCGTCATCCAGGAGGCCCTCACCAACGTGCGCAAACACGCGGGTCCGCGGGCCAGGGCCGAGGTCAGCGTCGTCCGCGTCGGCCCCCACATCGAGGTCACCGTCCTCGACGACGGTGCCGGGGACGTACCGGCCTCCGAGGACGTACCGGCTTCCGAGGACGGCGGCGGGCACGGCCTGCTCGGGATGCGCGAGCGCGTCACCGCCCTGCGCGGCGCCCTCACCACCGGTCCCCGCTACGGAGGCGGCTACCGCGTCCATGCGATCCTGCCCGTCAAGACCCGCTCCAGCGCCCCCGAGGACTCCGCATGACCATCCGTGTCCTGCTCGCCGACGACCAGGCGCTGCTGCGCAGCGCGTTCCGGGTGCTCGTCGACTCCGAGCCCGACATGGAGGTGGTCGGTGAGGCGTCCGACGGGGCGCAGGCGGTCCGGCTCGCCAAGGAGGAGCGTGCCGACGTCGTCCTGATGGACATCCGCATGCCCGGCACCGACGGCCTCGCCGCCACCCGTCTGATCAGCGCCGACCCCTCCCTCGCGCACGTCCGGGTGGTGATCCTGACGACCTTCGAGGTCGACGACTACGTGGTGCGGTCACTGCGCGCGGGTGCCTCCGGCTTCCTCGGCAAGGGCAGCGAGCCGGAGGAACTGCTCAACGCCATCCGGATCGCCGCCGGCGGGGACGCCCTGCTCTCGCCGACCGCGACCAAGGGGCTGATCGCCCGCTTCCTCGCCCAGGGCGACGCGGGGGACGACGGCGGTGACCCGGACCGGGCGCGGCGGCTGTCGGCACTCACCGGCCGGGAGCGCGAGGTCCTCGTCCAGGTCGCCGGCGGCCACTCCAACGACGAGATCGCCGAGCGCCTGGAGGTCAGCCCGCTGACCGTGAAGACCCACGTCAACAGGGCCATGGCCAAGCTGGGCGCCCGCGACCGGGCCCAGCTCGTGGTGATCGCGTACGAGTCCGGGCTGGTCCGCCCAAGGGTGGACTGATCTCCACCCGGCCGTACTGCACCCGGAGTATGCGCCGCGTAAGGAAACCGACCTGGGGCCTACGGATCGGGCTCTCTCCATGGCTCAGGGTGTAGGGGAGGGCGCTCATGTGTGCTCGCGTCATCCCTTTCCGTCCTGCCATGCCGCTTCTGCCGCTTTCAGAAGAGAGACCTGTAACCCATGTCCTGGCTGTCGAAGTTCAGCCTCGCGCAACGGGCCCTGATAGGCCTCGTGTCCATCATCGCGATCGTGTTCGGGGCGATCGCGATCCCGCAGCTCAAACAACAGCTCCTGCCCACCATCGAACTGCCGGTGGTGTCGGTGCTCGCGCCGTACCAGGGCGCCTCCCCCGACGTCGTCGAGAAGCAGGTGATCCAGCCCATCGAGGACAACCTCGAAGGGGTCGACGGCATCACCGGCGTCACCTCCACGGCCAGCGAGGGCAACGCGGTCATCCTGGCCTCCTTCGACTACGGCAACGACACCAAGCAGCTCGTCGCCGACGTCCAGCAGGCCGTCAACCGGGCCCGCGTCCAGCTCCCGGACTCGGTGGACCCGCAGGTCGTCGCCGGTTCCACGGACGACATCCCGACCGTGGTCCTCGCCGTCGCCTCGTCCGGGGACCAGCAGGCCCTCGCCGACCGCCTGGACACGACGGTCGTGCCCGCGCTGAAGGACATCGACGGTGTCGGTCAGGTCACCGTCGACGGTGTGCGCGACCTCCGGGTCACCGTCACCCCGGCCGACGCGAAGCTGGCCAAGGCCGGGCTGACCACCCAGTCCCTCGCCCAGGCCCTCCAGGCCGGCGGTGTCACCGTCGCCGCGGGCTCCTTCGACGAGGCCGGCGGCAACCGCACCGTCCAGGTCGGCGGCGGCTACACCTCCCTGCGGCAGATCCAGGACCTGGTGATCCCCGCGCAGCCGGGCGGCAAGCCGGTCCGTCTCGCCGACGTCGCCGCGGTGAAGCAGCAGGAGGCCCCGGCCGCCTCCATCACCCGCACCGACGGCAAGCCCAGCCTCGCCGTGGCCGTCACCATGGACCACGACGGCAGCGCGGTCGCCATCTCCGACGCGGTCCGGGACAAGCTGCCCGGTCTGCGCGAGGACCTCGGCGCCGGCGCGTCGATCACGGTCGTCAGCGACCAGGGGCCGGCGGTGTCGAAGTCCATCGAGGGCCTGACCACGGAGGGCGCGCTCGGCCTGCTCTTCGCGGTCCTGGTCATCCTGGTCTTCCTGGCGTCGATCCGCTCGACGCTGGTGACGGCGGTGTCCATCCCGCTGTCCGTGGTCCTCGCCCTGATCGTGCTGTGGACCCGTGACCTGTCGCTCAACATGCTGACCCTGGGCGCGCTGACCATCGCCATCGGCCGGGTCGTCGACGACTCGATCGTGGTCCTGGAGAACATCAAGCGCCACCTCGGCTACGGCGAGGAACGCCAGACCGCGATCCTCACCGCGGTCCGCGAGGTGGCCGGCGCGGTCACCTCCTCCACCCTGACCACGGTCGCCGTGTTCCTGCCGATCGGCCTGGTCGGCGGTATGGTCGGCGCCCTGTTCGGCGCGTTCAGCCTCACCGTCACGGCGGCCCTGCTGGCCTCCCTGCTGGTGTCGCTGACGGTCGTCCCGGTCCTGTCGTACTGGTTCCTGCGGCCCCCGAAGGGCACCCCCGAGGACGCCGAGGAAGCCCGCCGCGCGGCCGAGGAGAAGGAGGCGAACAGCCGCCTCCAGCGCTTCTACGTCCCCGTCCTGCGGTTCGCGACCCGGCGCCGTCTGACGAGCGTGGCGATCGCGGTCGTCGTCCTGATCGGCACCTTCGGCATGGCGCCGCTGCTGAAGACCAACTTCTTCGACCAGGGCGAGCAGCAGGTCCTGACGGTCAAGCAGGAGCTGGAGCCGGGCACCAGCCTGGCGGCGACCGACGCCCAGGCCAAGAAGATCGAGCAACTCCTCGCCGACACCGACGGGGTGAAGGACTACCAGGTCACCGTCGGTTCCTCCGGGTTCATGGCGGCCTTCGGCGGCGGCACCGACACCAACCAGGCCTCGTACCAGGTGATGCTGGAGGACTCGGCGTCCTTCGAGGACGTCCAGGACCACATCGAGGACGGCCTGAAGAAGCTGTCCGGCATCGGCAGCACCACGGTCGCCGCCGGTGACGGCTTCGGCAGCCAGGACCTGAGCGTGGTGGTGAAGGCGGCCGACGGCGAGGTGCTGCGCACGGCGGCCGAGCAGGTCCGCGCCGCGGTGGCCGGCCTGGACGACGTCACGGACGTCACCAGCGACCTCTCGCAGAGCGTGCCGCGCATCTCGGTCGAGGCGAACGCCAAGGCCGCGGCGGCCGGGTTCGACGAGCAGACGCTGGGCGCGGCGGTCACGCAGGCGGTCCGCGGGACGACGGCGGCGAAGGCGACCCTGGACGACACCGAGCGCGACGTCGTCATCACCTCCGCCCGGCCGGCCACCACGCTGGCACAGCTCAAGGCCCTGCCCCTGGGCCCGGTGAAGCTCGGCGACATCGCGACCGTGCGGCTCGTCGACGGCCCCGTCGCCATGACCCGCATCGACGGTCAGCGCGCGGCCACCGTCACCGCGCGGCCGACCGGCGACAACACGGGAGCGGTGAGCGCGGACCTGACGTCGAAGCTGGACGCGCTGAAGCTGCCGGCGGGCGCCACGGCCGAGATCGGCGGTGTCTCCCAGGACCAGGACGACGCGTTCAAGAACCTCGCCCTGGCGATGCTCGCGGCGATCGCGATCGTCTTCATGCTGCTGGTGGCGACCTTCCGGTCGCTGATCCAGCCGCTGATCCTGCTGGTCTCCATCCCGTTCGCGGCGACCGGCGCGATCGGCCTGCTGATCGCCACCGGCACCCCGATGGGCGTCCCGGCCATGATCGGCATGCTGATGCTGATCGGCATCGTGGTGACCAACGCCATCGTGCTGATCGACCTGATCAACCAGTACCGCGGACAGGGGTACGGCGTGGTCGAGGCCGTGATCGAGGGCGGCCGCCACCGGCTGCGGCCCATCCTCATGACGGCGCTGGCGACCATCTTCGCCCTGCTGCCGATGGCCCTGGGCGTCACCGGTGAGGGCGGCTTCATCGCGCAGCCGCTGGCGGTGGTCGTGATCGGCGGTCTGATCACCTCGACGCTGCTCACCCTGCTGCTGGTCCCGACCCTCTACGCGATGGTCGAACTGCGCAAGGAGCGCCGGGCGGCGAAGCGGGCCGCGAAGAAGGAGCGCGACGCCGAACCGGAGAGGAAGCCGGAACCGGCCGGCGTGTGACACCCCGCTGAGCCGTCAGCGGCACCGATGTCCCTTCCCCCGCCGGGCTTTCCTATCCTGTGAGCTCGAACTGCTCGGCGGGGGAAGGGGATCGGGGCAGTGCCTCTGAACAAGGACGACCCGAGGTCGCTCGGCGGACACCGGATCGTCGACCGCCTCGGCGCCGGCGGAATGGGCGTCGTCTACCGGGCCACCTCCCGCTCCGGGCGGGAGGTGGCCGTCAAGGTGGTGCACGCCCAGTACGCCGGGGATCCCGTCTTCCGCACCCGCTTCCGCCAGGAGATCGAGGCGGTCCGCCGGGTGAGCGGCGCCTTCACCGCGCCGGTGGTCGACGCGGACCCCGAGGCGGCCCGGCCGTGGATGGCCACCCAGTACGTGCCCGCGCCCTCGCTCGCCGACCGGATCCGCGCGGACGGTCCGCTGCGGGGCGAGGAACTGCGCCGCCTCGCCCTGGGGCTGGTGGAGGCGCTGCGGGAGATCCACCGGGTCGGGGTCGTCCACCGCGACCTCAAGCCCGCCAACGTCCTGATGGCCGAGGACGGCCCCCGCGTCATCGACTTCGGCATCTCCCGCGCGGTGGAGAACCAGACCCTGACCGAGACCGGCCGCATGATCGGCACACCGCCCTTCATGTCCCCCGAACAGCTGACGGACGCCCGCTCGGTGGGCCCGTCCTCGGACGTCTTCGCCCTGGGCGCGCTCCTGACCTATGCCGCGACCGGACGCGGCCCCTTCGACGCCGACAGCCCCTATCTGACGGCGTACCGGGTGATGAACGGGGAACCGGCGCTGGACGCGGTGCCGCAGCCGCTGCGCGAGGTCCTGGCCCGCTGCCTCCTCAAGGCCGCCGCCGACCGGCCCGGACTGGCCGAGCTGGCGGGGGAGTTCGCGCGCGTCCTGCCCGGGACGGGACCGGACGACAGCACGACGGTGACCCTGCGGCGGCCCGCCTCCGAAGAGGTGCGGACCCCCACCTCCGCGGACCCGGCGTCCGTGGACCCCGCGTCGGCCGGACGTCGTCCGCGCCTGGGCACGGTGCCGGCCGTCGTCGGCACTGTCTGCCTCCTCGTGGTCGCGCTCACCGCCTATCTCGTCCGCGGCCCGCTGAAGGGCGAGGGGACGACGGAGGGGGGCGGCGCGGCGGGACCCGCGCAATCCAGGTGGGGGACCCTCCCGGAGGGCTGGCGGCCCTGGCGGACGACGGTGCACGAGCCCGCCGCCGCCGGTGTCGTACGGGCGCCGGACGTCGCGGGAGGAGTGGGGTGGGGCGGATCGCTGTCCTGCGCGATGAGCGGGGCATCTCTCTACTGCGGGGGCGACGGCACGCTCCCGGTCCGGGTGGACGCACGGACCGGAAAGACGCTCTGGCGAGCCGACTCCGTCCCTTCCGGGAGGGGCGGGGACCGCTACGGAAGCACGGTCCTCGGGGAGCGCGACGGTGTGCTGCTGGTCTCGCAGACGGTCAGGAACGCCGCGAGTGACGACGAGAGAACCGACGTCGTCGGCCTCGACGCGGACAGCGGCCGGTGGCTGTGGTCCCATACGGTCGGCACCGGGAACTCCGAGCCCACTCTCGTCGGCGATCTGCTCCTGGTCCCGGCCGGCGGGGCCCGGGTGACCGCCCTCTCGCCGGGCGACGGCGCCGAACGCTGGACGGCGGCCTTCCCGGCCGGACACCCCTGCGTGTTCCACGAGGGCGGGAGCCGCCCGTACGCGGTGTGCACCGACTACGACGAGGACGGCGGTCCGGGCAGCGAGAGCGTCCTGCTCGCCGTCGACCCGGCGGACGGCGCCACGCGGAAGGTGACCTCGTTCGCGTTCGACGGCGTCCACCTCGGCACCCTCGGCGGCCGGCCGATCCTGGTGGAGTACGGCGAACGCGGCGGCGTGACCTCCGAGGAACCCTCGTACACCCGCGTGGTGACGATCGATCCGGAGACCGGATCCAGGCGGTCGGTCGAGCTGGCGGGCGAGCCCCGGGGCCGGGTGGCCCTGGCGCACGGCGTGCTCTGCGTCGCCTCCTCGGGCGGCCGGGTGACGGCCCTGTCGCCCGAGACCGGCGAGCGGCTGTGGCAGACCGCCACCACCCTGGAGCAGCCCGGTTCCCCGATGGCCGACGGCCGGGGGGACACCGTCTACACGGCCAGCGCGAGCGGACGCGTCGCGGCCCTCGACGTCGGCGACGGCACCCTGCTGTGGGAGTCCGCACCGCGCGCCGGGCGGATCGACGGCGGCTTCGGCCGGTCGGAGATGTTCCTCGACGAGGGTGCCCTGGTGGTGTCCACACCCGACGGCACGCTCTTCACCCTCGACCCGGCCCACCCGCAACGGAGACCGGCGTCGGAGTGAGGCTCCACTCCGACGCCGGTCCCGTACGGCCTGCCCGCGGCCTGCCTACGGCAGCGCCAGCATCCGCTCCAGCGCCAGCTTCGCGAACGCCTCGGTCTCCTTGTCGACCTCGATGCGGTTGACCAGCGTGCCCTCGGCCAGGGACTCCAGGGTCCAGACCAGGTGCGGCAGGTCGATGCGGTTCATGGTCGAGCAGAAGCAGACCGTCCTGTCGAGGAAGACGATCTCCTTGCCCTCGGGCGCGAAACGGTTCGCCAGCCGGCGGACCAGGTTCAGCTCCGTGCCGATGGCCCACTTGGAGCCGGCGGGCGCGGCCTCCAGGGCCTTGATGATGTACTCGGTCGAGCCGACGTGGTCCGCCGCCGCCACGACCTCGTGCCGGCACTCGGGGTGGACGAGCACGTTCACCCCGGGGATGCGGGCGCGTACGTCCTCCACCGACTCCAGGCTGAAGCGGCCGTGCACCGAGCAGTGGCCCCGCCACAGGATCATCTTCGCGTCGCGCAGCTGCTCGGCGGTGAGCCCGCCGTTCGGCTTGTGCGGGTTGTAGACGACGCAGTCCTCCAGGGACATGCCCATGTCGCGGACGGCGGTGTTGCGGCCCAGGTGCTGGTCCGGCAGGAACAGCACCTTCTCGCCCTGCGCGAAGGCCCACTCCAGGGCCTTCCTGGCGTTGGACGAGGTGCAGATCGTGCCGCCGTGCCTGCCGGTGAACGCCTTGATGTCCGCGGAGGAGTTCATGTACGAGACGGGCACGACCTGCTCGGCTATGCCGGCCTCGGTCAGCACGTCCCAGCACTCGGCGACCTGCTCGGCCGTCGCCATGTCGGCCATCGAGCAGCCGGCCGCCAGGTCGGGCAGGACCACCTTCTGGTCGTCGGACGTCAGGATGTCCGCGGACTCGGCCATGAAGTGCACACCGCAGAACACGATGTACTCGGCCTCCGGGCGGGCGGCCGCGTCCCGTGCCAGCTTGAAGGAGTCGCCCGTGACGTCGGCGAACTGGATGACCTCGTCGCGCTGGTAGTGGTGCCCGAGGACGAAGACCTTGTCACCGAGCTTCTCCTTGGCGGCGCGGGCCCGCTCCACCAGGTCCGGGTCGGACGGGGAGGGCAGGTCGCCGGGGCACTCGACGCCCCGCTCACTCTTCGGGTCGGCCTCGCGGCCGAGCAGCAACAGGGCGAGCGGAGTCGGCTGTACGTCGAGCTCCGTGGTCTGGGCGGTGGTCACGACACGCACCCTTTCTACTTTTCGTCGATCTGACGTTATCTATCATAACCCGCTTCACGTCACTTTGACGATGGTCATTGCGTCGATGTGACATGAATCCCGCGCGCCCCGGCGCGGGCTCGTCCGCGGGCGCCGAGGGGCGCTGTTCGCCGCTGCGCGCGTGTGCGAGCATGAAAGAACGGGCGGAAGACAACTCGCCCGGCCCGTGGAATGAATCCGCGGCCCCGCCGGTTGAAACCGTCGGCAAGCAGTCTCCGTACAACCCGGGAGAGATGTAGATGTCCGTATCGGACGAGACCAGCACCGTCACCGACGGCATCATCCTGTCCGACGCCGCCGCGGCGAAGGTCAAGGCCCTGCTCGACCAGGAAGGCCGTGACGACCTGGCCCTGCGTGTCGCCGTCCAGCCCGGCGGCTGCTCCGGCCTGCGCTACCAGCTCTTCTTCGACGAGCGTTCCCTCGACGGCGACGTGGTCAAGGACTTCGACGGCGTCAAGGTCGTCACCGACCGCATGAGCGCCCCCTACCTGGGCGGCGCGTCCATCGACTTCGTGGACACCATCGAGAAGCAGGGCTTCACGATCGACAACCCGAACGCGACGGGTTCCTGCGCCTGCGGCGACTCCTTCAGCTAGGACGTCCCGTGCCCGACGCGGAAGGCGGCGGTCCCCTCCGGGGGACCGCCGCCTTCCGCGTGTCCGGCGTCCAGGGCGCGTCCGACGATTCGCGTCGCGCGCCCGGCGGGAACCGCCGGACACGTTTCAGCGGGGCAGTCGCGCCCCCGGCTTCTCCAGGGGGACCTGCTCGCCGTCCGAGCCGACGACCGTCCGGTCGCCCAGCGGCTCGTCGAGCCGCACGGTCCGGTGGAAGAACTTGGCGATCTTGATGCAGACGGTGTCCGGCCACGGCGTCTCGGTCACGGTCACCTTCACCCGGCCCCCGCTCTCCACCGCCGTCGCCCGGTAGTCGGAACACACCCCGCCCGTGAAGCCGACGACCAGTTCGTCGCCCTCGGCCGTGTAGCCGTCGACCTTCACGTCACGGGTCTCGGTGCCCGAGGTCGGTGCCGCGGACGGCGTGGCGGCCGGGGGCGCGCTCAGGAACTCCGGCTCGACCGCCGGATGCGTCACCGTGTAGGCGTCCCCCGCCCCGGTCCCGCGCACCGAGAACAGCCAGGAGGGCACCAGCACCTGACGGCCGCCCGAGGCGTGCGGGGCGAGCCCGAACACCGCCTCCTCGACCGTGAGCGTCTCCTTCGGGGACGCGCCGGCCGACGTCCCGCACGGGCTCTTCGGCCCCTCCTCCGCCGGCACGGGCGTGGCGCAGCCGCCGATGCCCGCACGGGGATCGGTCCCCGGCGCCGCGTTCATCCGGTCCAGCGTCTCCCGCGCCCCCAGCACGGGGTACGTCGCCCCCTCGACCGGTGCCTTCACCTGGCCGCTGCCGGCGACGATCTCGCCCTGGGCGCTCACGGTGACGCCGGTCGTCCAGCCGTAGGTCGGCAGGCCGTCGATCCCGGGGTCGGCGTTCACGACCCGCCGCGCGCCCACGACCTGGCTCGCGTCGAGCGTGGCGTCGCCCTGCCCGACCGCCCTCAGGACCGGCGCCGCCGCCTTCTTCGCGGCCGCCTCGCCCACCGGGTCCGCGGACGAGGCCGTGGCCTCCGGCGCACAGACGTCGGAGCCGTTCTTGCAGGCGTCGGTGCCGGGGGAGTACCGGCTGAACGTCCACGGGCCCGGCGCCCCCTTCTCCACCCGGAGGACCGGGCCGGACCCGTCCTTCCCGGAACCGACCCGCCACGTCCGGCCCTCGGCCACCACAGTGCCCTCGACCCCCAGCGCGCCCGCCAGCCGGGCCACCTCGGCCTGCGCGACCTCGCCCTTCGCCCAGTACACGGACGCCGAGCCGGGTCCCGCCGGGAGGGTGCCGTCGGCCCGGTAGGTCACCCCGTACGGGTTCGGCTCCCCGGGCGCGATGCCCTGCGGGCTCCCCTGGGCCGGCGCCGGGGCGTGGTCGTCCAGCACGAGCACCGGCGGAGTGCCGTCCGCCGCGGGCGTCCGGCCACTGCTGCTTGTGCCGTCTCCCGCACGGGAGGCGAGATAGGCCCCGCCCCCGCCGACGAGCAGCACGGCGGCGGCGACGGAGGCGACGAGGGCGACGGAGCGCCGGCGGCCGCCTTCGGAGGCGCCGTGCCGCTCGCCGGCGAGGGAGCGGCCGACGACGCCGCCCTCGGCCTCGTCCCGCGGGTCGGGACCCGGGTGCGGCGCCGGGGCTGCGGGAGAGCCGTCGCCGGCCACCGGGCCGACCGCCGGCTCCTCCGCGCCGGCCGCACCGGCCGTGCCGGGAATCCCCGCTTCGGGGTCCGGGCCGGGGGCATCGGCGGGCACCTCCCCGCCGGACCGAGGCGCCCTCGCCCCGGCTCCGGACCCGGCTTCGGCTTTTCCGGTCTCCCCGCGCTCCCCGGCCCCTCCGGTCTCCCCGCGTTCCCCTGTCTTCCCGCCCTCCCCGGTCTCCCCGGTCTCCTCGACCGTGGTCTCCTGCGCACGCGCCTCCTCCGGCGTACCCCGGTCCTGCGGGGTGCGTCCGTCCTCCGGCCCGCGTGCGGCGTCGTCGTTGTCGGGTCGCTCGGTGTTCACCGCATCGCTCCTTCGGCTGCGCCGCTGTCGTACCTCACACCCCCTTGACGGGGGACAGCGATGGGACGCAGCGGGGGAGCGCACGGTTCCCCTGCTCGCGCCCCGGCCGAAAGAAGGGCCCGCAGAAGGCCCGCGTCAGTTGCCGTACTCCGGCATCGCCTCCAGCAGTCGGGCCGCG
Organism: Streptomyces sp. NPDC048734; assembly: GCF_043198675.1. NCBI lineage: Bacteria > Bacillati > Actinomycetota > Actinomycetes > Kitasatosporales > Streptomycetaceae > Streptomyces > Streptomyces sp. NPDC048734. Next base: position 940,447 of record NZ_JBICUZ010000001.1, read on the forward strand.
TTCGCGGGAACGGTCACGCCGTGGATCAGGGACAGCGGCACCGGACGGGCGACACGCTTCTCCGGGGCGGCCCAGTGCGGTGCCATCCGGGCGCAGTCGCCCCGCAGCGACGCCAGGTCGCCTTCGAGATCGGCCGGAGCGGGCGCGTGGACCTTGAGGTTCGTCATAACGGCACCGTACGCACGGGTGGGGCCGCGAAGAAAGATCTACTATCGGGTAGTTTCATCCGCTTCAACGGTCGCGGTCGACCGGGTAGCGTGAACTGTCAATCCCCCTCCCACAGGAGAGTCCACGCCGTGCGCATCGCAGTCACCGGCTCCATCGCAACCGACCACCTCATGACGTTCCCCGGCCGCTTCGCCGACCAGCTCGTCGCGGACCAGCTCCACACGGTCTCGCTCTCCTTCCTGGTCGACAAGCTGGACGTACGGCGCGGAGGGGTGGGCGCGAACATCGCCTTCGGCATGGGGCAGCTCGGCACGAAGCCCATCCTGGTCGGCGCCGCCGGCTCCGACTTCGACGAGTACCGGGCCTGGCTGGACCGGCACGGCGTCGACACCGCCTCGGTCCGCATCTCCGAGACCCTGCACACCGCCCGCTTCGTGTGCACCACGGACTCCGACCACAACCAGATCGGTTCCTTCTACACGGGCGCGATGAGCGAGGCCCGCCTCATCGAGCTGAAGACCGTCGCCGACCGCGTCGGCGGCCTGGACCTGGTCCTGATCGGCGCCGACGACCCCGAGGCGATGCTGCGCCACACGGAGGAGTGCCGCTCCCGGGACATCCCCTTCGCCGCCGACTTCTCCCAGCAGATCGCCCGCATGGGCGGCGAGGAGATCCGCATCCTGCTGGACGGGGCGACGTACCTCTTCTCCAACGAGTACGAGAAGGGACTCATCGAGTCCAAGACCGGCTGGAGCGACGAGGAGATCCTCGGCAAGGTCGGCCACCGCGTCACCACCCTCGGCGCGCGCGGCGTGCGCGTCGAGCGGGCCGGCGAGGAGCCGATCGAGGTCGGCTGCCCGCAGGAGGAGCGCAAGGCCGAGCCCACCGGCGTCGGCGACGCCTTCCGCGCCGGCTTCCTCTCCGGCCTGGCGTGGGACGTCTCCCTGGAGCGCGCCGCCCAGATCGGCTGCATGCTCGCCACCCTGGTCATCGAGACCATCGGCACCCAGGAGTACCAGCTCCGCCGCGCCCACTTCATGGACCGCTTCGCGAAGGCGTACGGCGACGAGGCCGCCGCCGAGGTCCAGAAGCACCTGAGCTGACCCGGGCGGACCGGCACCCCGGCCCGCCCGGACGACCCGGAGCAGACTCGGAACCGGCTCCGGGTCCGCTCGGACGACTCCGCGCCGACTCAGACGAGCCGGCGGACCAGATGGGCGGAGCCCCGGTCCGCCGGCTCCTCGCCGACGTACTCCTGCCCCCGCATCTGGCACCAGGCGGGGATGTCGAGCCGCGCCGCCTCGTCGTCGGCCAGGATCCGCACGGTGCCGCCGACCGGCACGTCGCCGATGACCTTCGCCAGTTCGATGACGGGGATCGGGCAGAGCTTGCCGAGGGCGTCGACGACCAGCTCGTCCTCCCCCGTGACGGCCGTCGGCGCGGGCGCCCCGAGCTTGTCCCGCACCCCCGCCACCGCGCCCGGCAGCACGGCGAGGAACCGTTCCACGTCCTCCCCGGCCGTCCCCGGCGGCAGCGACACCCGCACGTTGCCCTCGCTCAGCACCCCCATCGCCCTGAGCACATGACTCGGCGTGAGCGTGCTGCTCGTGCAGGACGAACCGGAGGAGACGGAGAACCCCTCCCGGTCCAGCTCGTGCAGCAGTGTCTCCCCGTCGACATAGAGACAGGAGAAGGTGACGATCCCGGGCAGCCGCCGCTCCGCGTCACCCACCACCTCCACGTCCGGCACGGCCCGCGCCACCCCGGCCCGGATCCGCCCGGTCAACTCCCGCAGCCGCGCCGCCTCGGCCGCCGCCTCCGTCCGCACCGCCCGCAGCGACGCCACCGCGGCCACGATCGCCGGGATGTTCTCGAACCCGGCCGCGCGCCCCGACTCCCGCTCGTCGGCGGGCCCTTGAGGAGCGAACCGCACCCCCTTGCGCACCACCAGCAGTCCCACCCCCGACGGCCCGCCCCACTTGTGCGCGCTCGCCGCCAGCAGCGACCACGGCCCCGCCACCGGCCCCCACCCGAGCGACTGGGCCGCGTCGACGAACAACGGCACCCCCGCCTCCCGGCACGCCTCGGCCACCTCCGCCACCGGCTGCTCGGTCCCCACCTCGTGGTTGGCCGACTGCAGACAGGCGAGCGCGGTGTCCGGCCGCAGCGCCCCGGCGTACGACGCGGGGGTCACCGCGCCGGACCGCAGCACCGGCACCCGGGTCACCGTCCCGCCGGCCGACTCGAAGACCTCGGCCGAATGGAGCACGCAGGAGTGTTCGACCGCTGACACGATCAGGTGGCGTCCGGCGCGCCGTCGGCCCGCCAGCGCGCCCGCGACACCACTGTGCACGGCGCGCGTCCCGGACGGGGTGAACACCACCTCGTCGGGCCGGCACCCCACCGCCTCCGCCGCGGCCTCACGGGCCGCGTCCAGCAGCAGCCGGGCCCGGCGGCCCTCCCGGTGGAGCCGGGCGGGATCGGCCCAGCCCTCGTCGAGCGAGGCCAACAGGGCCTGACGGGCCACGGGATGGAGCGGGGCGGCGGAGGCGGCGTCGAAGTAGGGCACACGGCAACGGTAGAGCGCGGGGGAGCGGGACGACGGTCCGGGGAACGGCGCGAGCGGCCACAAACCCGCACGCACACGTCCAACAGGCCGCATCCCCGAGCGATTAGGGGCCCTCTCCCACCCCTGGGCGTGACCCCCGGCGCGTTGCCCACCCCTCCCCGCGCGACCCCAAAACGCGTCCAGTAGGGTTTGGTCCGCATAAACATCCAAACCCCTGCCCGACGCAGGGCGGCGACCTACCAGCGAGAAGGCCGCAGCCGACCGCGCGGGCGAGACTCTCGGGAAGGCGCTACGTGAGTCCCAACGGCTCCGACCGCTCGCCGCGGCGCCCGATGCGGCGGAAGCTGCTGCAGGCACTGACCGCGGGCCTGGTCCTTGCGACCGCAACCGGTTGCACATACGAGGACTTCCCCCGCCTTGGCATGCCCACCCCGACCACGGAAGAGGCTCCGCGGATCCTCTCCCTGTGGCAGGGCTCATGGGCTGCCGCGCTGGCCACCGGCGTGCTGGTGTGGGGCCTGATCCTGTGGAGTGCTTTCTTCCACCGGCGCAGCCGCACCAAGGTCGAGGTACCTCCGCAGACCCGGTACAACATGCCCATCGAGGCCCTGTACACGGTGGTCCCGATCATCATCGTCTCGGTCCTCTTCTACTTCACCGCCCGCGACGAATCGAAGCTGCTCAGCCTCGAGAAGAAGCCCGACGTCACGGTCAACGTGGTCGGCTTCCAGTGGAGCTGGTGCTTCAACTACATCGAGAGCGTCGACGGTTCCACCGGTGACGCGAAGTCCGACAAGAACCTGGCCGCGATCCCGGACCGGTACAAGAAGGACTTCCCGGCCGACGCGGGCGGTGTCTACACCTGCGGCACCCCCGGTGAGCGGAACCCGCAGACCAACAACCCCGGCCCGACCCTCTGGCTCCCCGAGGGCAAGACGGTCCGCTTCGTCCTCACCTCGCGTGACGTCATCCACTCCTTCTGGGTGGTGCCGTTCCTGATGAAGCAGGACGTCATCCCGGGCCACACCAACGCCTTCCAGGTGACCCCCAACAAGCAGGGCACCTTCCTGGGCAAGTGCGCCGAGCTGTGCGGCGTCGACCACTCCCGGATGCTGTTCAACGTGAAGGTCGTCTCCCCCGAGCGCTACGAGCAGCACCTGAAGGACCTCGCCAAGAAGGGGCAGACCGGTTACGTTCCGGCCGGCATCGAGCAGACGAGCCCCGAGAAGAACCGGGAGTCGAACATCCTGTGAGCATCCTCAACGAACCCCAGGGTGCCGCCGCAGCAGGGTCCCACTATGAGGACGAGCTGCCGGTCCGGCGCCAGCGCCGCGGCGAAGTCGCCGTCAAGTGGCTCACCACGACGGACCACAAGACGATCGGCACGCTGTACCTCGTGACGTCGTTCGTGTTCTTCTGCATCGGTGGCGTGATGGCGCTCGTCATGCGCGCCGAGCTGGCCCGTCCGGGCCTGCAGATCATGTCGAACGAGCAGTTCAACCAGGCGTTCACGATGCACGGCACGATCATGCTGCTGATGTTCGCGACGCCGCTGTTCGCCGGCTTCGCCAACTGGATCATGCCGCTCCAGATCGGTGCCCCCGACGTCGCCTTCCCGCGGCTGAACATGTTCGCCTACTGGCTGTACCTGTTCGGCTCGCTGATCGCCGTGGCCGGTTTCCTCACCCCCGCGGGTGCGGCCGACTTCGGCTGGTTCGCCTACTCCCCGCTGTCGGACGCGGTCCGCAGCCCGGGCATCGGCGCCGACATGTGGATCATGGGCCTGGCCTTCTCCGGCTTCGGCACGATCCTCGGCTCGGTCAACTTCATCACCACGATCATCTGCATGCGCGCACCGGGCATGACCATGTTCCGCATGCCGATCTTCACCTGGAACGTCCTGCTGACCGGTGTCCTGGTCCTGCTGGCCTTCCCGGTCCTCGCGGCGGCGCTGTTCGCCCTGGAGGCGGACCGCAAGTTCGGCGCCCACATCTTCGACTCGGCCAACGGCGGCGCGCTGCTGTGGCAGCACCTCTTCTGGTTCTTCGGCCACCCAGAGGTGTACATCATCGCCCTGCCGTTCTTCGGGATCATCTCCGAAGTGATCCCCGTGTTCTCCCGCAAGCCGATGTTCGGCTACATGGGCCTGATCGCCGCGACCATCTCGATCGCCGGTCTGTCCGTGACGGTGTGGGCCCACCACATGTACGTCACCGGTGGCGTCCTGCTCCCGTTCTTCTCCTTCATGACGTTCCTCATCGCCGTCCCGACGGGCGTGAAGTTCTTCAACTGGATCGGGACGATGTGGAAGGGGTCGCTGAGCTTCGAGACCCCGATGCTGTGGGCGGCCGGCTTCCTGATCACCTTCACCTTCGGTGGTCTGACCGGTGTCATCCTGGCCTCGCCGCCCATGGACTTCCACGTCTCGGACTCGTACTTCGTGGTGGCGCACTTCCACTACGTCGTCTTCGGCACCGTCGTCTTCGCGATGTTCTCCGGCTTCCACTTCTGGTGGCCGAAGTTCACCGGCAAGATGCTCGACGAGCGCCTCGGCAAGATCACCTTCTGGACGCTGTTCGCCGGCTTCCACGGCACGTTCCTGGTCCAGCACTGGCTGGGCGCCGAGGGCATGCCGCGCCGCTACGCGGACTACCTGGCCGCCGACGGCTTCACGGCCCTGAACACGATCTCGACGATCAGCTCGTTCGTGCTCGGCCTGTCCGTCCTGCCGTTCTTCTACAACGTGTGGAAGACCGCCAAGTACGGCAAGCCGGTCCAGGTCGACGACCCGTGGGGCTACGGCCGCTCCCTGGAGTGGGCGACCTCCTGCCCGCCGCCGCGGCACAACTTCCTCACCCTGCCGCGGATCCGCAGTGAATCCCCGGCGTTCGACCTGCACCACCCGGAGATCGCAGCGCTCGAGCAGCTGGAGCACGCCGGTCACGGCGCCGCCGCCGTCGCGGGCAGCAAGGAGGCCGGCAAGTGAAGATCCAGGGCAAGATGTTCATCTGGCTGAGCGTCTTCCTGCTCGTCATGGCGACCGTCTACGGCGTCTGGTCCAAGGAGCCGGCCGGCACGACGGCCCTCTTCCTGGCCTTCGGCCTGTCCATCATGGTCGGCTTCTACCTGGGCTTCACCGCCAAGCGGGTCGACACCGGTGCCCAGGACAACAAGGAGGCGGACGTCGCGGACGACGCCGGCGAGCTGGGCTTCTTCAGCCCGCACAGCTGGCAGCCGCTCTCCCTGGCCATCGGCGGCGCCCTCGCCTTCCTGGGGGTCGCGGTCGGCTGGTGGCTGCTCTACTTCTCCGCCCCGCTGATCCTCATCGGCCTGTGGGGCTGGGTCTTCGAGTACTACCGCGGGGAGAACCGCACCCAGTAGCACGCGCCGCGCGCGGCAGAGCCCGGACACTCCGTGAGGAGGGTCCGGGCTCCTGCTTTTGCCGTAATCGGTATCGCCCGTCCGTGTCACCCAGCGTGCCGTGGTTGACGCCGCTCCCTAGCGTGAAGCCATGAGCCACGAACCCCGCCCCCGCACCGTCGTCAGCTGCACGCTGCTGGTGATCGCCCTGGTCGCGGGCGCAACCGCCTGCGGCTCGGACGGCAACCCGCTCGCCTCACGCCCGTACGACGCGACGGACCGGATCTCGTTCAACGTCCCCCGCGGCGACGCCGAGAAGGCCGACCCGGACAAGCCCCTGGAGATCAGGGCGGAGGACTCCGGCGAGCGGATCACCGACGTCACCGCCCAGGACGCCACGGGCCGCCACGTGGCGGGCGAACTCGCCGCCGACGGCCGTCGCTGGCACAGCACCGAGCCGCTCGCCGCAGGCGCCCGCTACACGGTCCGGGTGAGCACCGAGGACGAGGACGGCGCCCCCGGCCGCCGGGTCCTCACCTTCGACACCGGCACACCCGCCGCCAAGAAGCGGCTGACCGTCACCTTCGGCCCCGGCACGGGCACCTACGGCGTCGGACGGCCCGTCACCGCCGAACTGAACCGGCCGGTCAAGGACCCCGCCCAGCGGGCCGTCGTGGAACGCGCCCTGAAGGTCGACGCCAGGCCCTCCGTCCAGGGCGGCTGGCACTGGGTGGACGACAAGACGCTGCACTACCGCCCGAGGGACTACTGGCCCGCCCACGCCACCGTCCGCGTCCGCAGCAGCCTCGACGGCATCAAGGTCGGAGACCGGCTCTGGGGCGGCAGGTCGAAGGGCGTCACCTTCACCATCGGCGACCGCGTCGTCGCCGTCACCGACGCCTCCGCGCACTCCCTCACGCTGTACCGCAACGGTGAGGAGGTGAAGGAGATCCCCGTCACCACCGGAAAGCCCGGCTTCGAGACCCGCAACGGCGTCAAGGTCGTCCTGGGCAAGGAGTACTTCGTACGCATGCGCGGCACCACCGTCGGCATCGCCGAGGGCTCCTCGGAGTCGTACGACCTGCCCGTGTACTACGCCACCCGCGTCACCTGGAGCGGCGAGTACGTCCACGCCGCCCCCTGGTCGGTCGGCTCCCAGGGCTCCGCCAACGTCAGCCACGGCTGCGTGGGCATGAGCACCGCGAACGCCGAGTGGTTCTTCGAGAACGTCCGTGAGGGCGACGTCGTCCAGGTCGTCAACAGCGACGGCGACACGATGGAGGCCTTCGGCAACGGTTTCGGCGACTGGAACCTGGACTGGAAGGAGTGGCGCGAGGGCAGCGCCCTGGCCGCCGGCACGCAGAAAACCCAGGAGGACACCTCGAGGCTCCGGCCGACGGCCGTCTAGCGCGCCCCGGCGCTCAGGTCCCGGCAGGGCCCTCGGACGCGCCCACGAGGCTCCGGCGGCGCAGCAGGGACGCCAGGGCCTCCGCGAGCTCCACGGGGTCCACCGGCAGCGTCACGGCCGCGTCGGCGCGGCTCCAGGTCGCCAGCCACGCGTCCTGCGGGCGCCCGATGAGCAGCAGCACCGGCGGGCAGCGGAACACCTCGTCCTTGATCTGCCGGCACAGCCCCATGCCGCCCATGGGCACGGCCTCGCCGTCCAGCACACACACGTCGATCCCGCCCCGGTCCAGCTCCGTCAGCACGGCGGCGGGCGTCGCGCACTCCAGGAACTCGACCAGGGGCGCGTCCGGGGCCGGCCGCCGGCCGGCGGCCAGCCGCACCTGCTCCCTGGTGTTGGCGTCGTCGCTGTAGACCAGCACCGTGGCGGTCGCCTGCATGGTTCCTCCGCGTCATTGGAGTGGAACTTCGGGGTACCGATGGGGCGGATGCTACTCCCCCGGACACCTCGTCAACACCTGTTGGAACATGCCTGCGATGGGCCATACGGGCAGTACACGGGGTGCGAACACTCCGAACGGCACCCCCCGGAGTGAGGGCGGGATAAGCGACCGACATAATGTCGGTCGTGGCGACAGCAACGACAGTAGACACCGGGCACGCGCACCCGTCGGTCAATCGGCCGAACCTCACCAGCGTCGGAACCATCATCTGGCTGAGTTCCGAGCTGATGTTCTTCGCGGCCCTCTTCGCGATGTACTTCACCCTGCGATCGGTGACGGGTCCCGATCACTGGAAGGAAATGGCGCACGCGCTGAACCTTCCGTTCTCGGCGACGAACACCACGATCCTGGTGCTCTCCTCCCTCACCTGCCAGCTCGGCGTCTTCGCCGCCGAGCGCGGTGACGTGAAGAAGCTCAGAATGTGGTTCATCGTCACCTTCGTGATGGGTGCGATCTTCATCGGCGGTCAGGTGTACGAGTACACCGAGCTGGTCAAGAAGGACGGGCTCTCGCTCTCCTCCGACCCGTACGGCTCGGTGTTCTACCTGACCACCGGGTTCCACGGCCTGCACGTGACGGGTGGCCTCATCGCCTTCCTGTTCGTCCTCGGCCGCACCTACGCGGCGAAGAGGTTCACCCACGAACAGGCGACCGCGGCCATCGTCGTGTCCTACTACTGGCACTTCGTCGATGTCGTCTGGATCGGCCTCTTCGCCACGATCTACCTGATCAAGTAGCCGGGCCCGATCCCGCACCCGTCCCAGAAGCATCGACGCAGAAGATCCTGACACCGGGGTAATCCGTGAAAAAGCTCTCCGCACGACGACGCCATCCGATGGCGGCGCTCGTCGTCCTACTCCTCGCGCTGGCATGCACCGGGGGGCTGTACGCCGCGTTCGCACCCGCGAGCAAGGCGCAGGCAGACGAAACCGCACAGTCCCTCGCCATCGAAGAGGGCAAGAAGCTCTACGCCGTCGGCTGCGCCAGCTGCCACGGCACCGGCGGTCAGGGCACCTCCGACGGTCCGAGCCTGGTCGGCGTGGGCGCCGCGTCCGTCGACTTCCAGGTCGCCACCGGCCGGATGCCGGCCGCGACCTCCCAGGGCGCCCAGGTGCCCAAGAAGAAGAACATCTACACGCAGGCCGAGATCGACCAGCTCGCCGCGTACATCGCCTCGCTCGGCGCCGGCCCGGCCGTCCCCACCGAGGCCCAGTACGGTCCCGAGGGCGCGGACATCGCCGAGGGTGGTGAGCTGTTCCGCAACAACTGCGCCCAGTGCCACAACTTCACCGGCAAGGGCGGCGCCCTGACCCGGGGCAAGTACGCGCCTTCGCTGGAGGGCGTGGACCCGAAGCACATCTACGAGGCCATGCAGACGGGCCCGCAGAACATGCCCTCCTTCCCCGACACCACCATGTCGGAGCAGAACAAGAAGGACATCATCGCGTACCTGGACGCGGTCAACAGCTCCGACACGGAGAGCCCCGGCGGTCTTGAGCTGGGCGGCCTCGGGCCGGTCAGCGAGGGCCTCTTCGGCTGGATCTTCGGTCTCGGCGGGCTGATCGCCGTCGCCGTGTGGGTCGCCGCCCGGACCGCAAAGGCCAGGAAGTCATGAGTAGCCAAGACATCCCAGAAGAGAACCTGCCCGCTGAGCAGGATCACGCCCACGGAGCCGTGGACGTCGCGGACGAGAAGCACCCGTTCGCCGACCCCGGGCTGCCGCCGCACGAGCACCGTGTGCAGGACATCGACGAGCGGGCCGCCAAGCGGTCCGAGCGTGCGGTCGCCTTCCTGTTCACGCTGTCGATGCTGGCCACCGTCGGCTTCATCGCCTCCTACGTGGCGATCCCGCACGACAAGTCGGTCTTCATCTTCCCGCTCGGCCACATCAGCGCGCTGAACTTCGCGCTCGGTATGACGCTCGGCGCGGCCCTGTTCTGCATCGGCGCGGGCGCGGTCCACTGGGCCCGCACCCTGATGTCCGACGTGGAGATCGCCGACGAGCGGCACCCGATCGAGGCGGCGCCCGAGGTCAAGGCCAAGGTCATGGCCGACTTCCGGGACGGTGCCAGGGAGTCCGCGCTGGGCCGCCGCAAGCTCATCCGCAACACGATGTTCGGTGCGCTGGCCCTGTTCCCGCTCTCCGGCGTCGTCCTGCTGCGCGACCTCGGTCCGCTGCCCGAGGACAAGCTGCGGCACACGCGGTGGGCCAAGGGCAAGCTGCTCGTCAACATGAACACCAACGAGCCGCTGCGTCCCTCGGACGTCGCCGTCGGTTCCCTCACCTTCGCCAAGCCGGAAGGCCTGGAGGAGGAGGACCACGACTTCCAGACCGAGATCGCCAAGGCCGCCCTGATGATCGTCCGCATCCAGCCGGACAACATCAAGGACAAGCGCGAGCTCGAATGGTCGCACGAGGGCATCGTGGCGTACTCGAAGATCTGCACCCACGTGGGTTGCCCGATCTCCCTGTACGAGCAGCAGACGCACCACGTGCTGTGCCCCTGCCACCAGTCCACCTTCGACCTGTCCGACGGTGCCCGAGTGATCTTCGGTCCCGCCGGTCACGCCCTGCCGCAGCTGCGCATCGGCGTGAACGACGAGGGCTATCTCGAGGCGCTCGGCGACTTCGAAGAGCCCGTCGGTCCTGCCTTCTGGGAGCGCGGATGAGCAACAAGGACGACCGCCGCAAGGCACCCGCGGGCGAGCGGGTCGCCGACTGGGCCGACGGCCGCCTGGGGATCTACTCCCTGGCCAAGGCCAACATGCGCAAGATCTTCCCGGACCACTGGTCCTTCATGCTCGGTGAGATCTGCCTCTACAGCTTCATCATCATCATCCTCACGGGTGTGTACCTGACGCTGTTCTTCCACCCGTCGATGAACGAGGTGGAGTACCACGGCAGCTACGTCCCGCTGCAGGGCCAGCTGATGTCCGAGGCCTTCAACTCGACCATGCACATCTCCTTCGACGTGCGCGGTGGTCTGCTCATCCGGCAGATCCACCACTGGGCCGCGGTCATCTTCCTCGCCGGCATGTTCGTGCACATGATGCGCGTCTTCTTCACGGGCGCCTTCCGCAAGCCGCGCGAGATCAACTGGCTGTTCGGCTTCCTGCTGTTCGTCCTGGGCATGTTCACCGGTTTCACCGGCTACTCGCTCCCGGACGACCTGCTCTCCGGCACCGGTGTCCGCTTCACGCAGGGTGCGATCCTGTCCGTGCCGATCGTCGGCACGTACATCTCGATGTTCCTGTTCGGCGGGGAGTTCCCGGGCGGCGACTTCGTCGCGCGGTTCTACTCGATCCACATCCTGCTGCTGCCGGGCATCATGCTCGGGCTCGTGGTCGGCCACCTGATCCTGGTCTTCTACCACAAGCACACCCAGTTCGCGGGTCCCGGACGCACCAACAAGAACGTCGTCGGCATGCCGCTGCTGCCGGTCTACATGGCCAAGGCCGGAGGCTTCTTCTTCCTGGTCTTCGGCGCCATCTCGGCCATGGCCGGCATCGCGACCATCAACCCGATCTGGGTGCTGGGCCCCTACCGTCCGGACCAGGTGTCCACCGGCGCCCAGCCCGACTGGTACATGGGCTTCGCCGAGGGTCTGATCCGCGCGATGCCGGGCTGGGAGATCAACTTCTGGGGCCACACGCTGGTCATGGGCGTGTTCGTCCCGCTGGTGCTGTTCGGTCTGTTCCTCGGTGTGATCGCCATGTACCCGTTCATCGAGTCCTGGATCACCGGCGACAAGCGCGAGCACCACATCCTGGACCGTCCGCGCAACGCCCCGACCCGTACGGCCTTCGGTGTCGCCTGGGTCACCGGCTACCTGATCATGCTGATCGGTGGTGGCAACGACATCTTCGCCACCCACTTCCACCTGTCGATCAACGCGGTCACCTGGTTCGTCCGGATCGGCTTCTTCGCCGGACCGGTCATCGCCTTCGTGATCACCAAGCGGATCTGCCTCGGCCTCCAGCGCCGCGACAAGGACAAGGTGCTGCACGGTCGCGAGACCGGCACCATCAAGCGCCTGCCGCACGGTGAGTTCATCGAGGTGCACGAGCCGCTCAGCCAGGAGGCGCTCTACACGCTCACCGCGCACGAGCAGTACAAGCCCGCCGAGATCGGCCCGACGGTCGACGAGAACGGCGTCGAGCGCAAGGTGAAGCGCACCGAGAAGGTCCGCGCCAAGCTGAGCAAGGCGTACTACGGCGAGGAGAACCAGATCCCCAAGCCGACCGTCGAGGAGTACAAGGAGATCACGAGCGGCCACGGCCACCACTGATCACTGCGTCGCCACGCACCCCAGAAGGGCCCCGTCCGGTGTACGGACGGGGCCCTTCGCCCTGTCCGCGGCTGGATAGGGTGGAACCGTCGAGACGCGCGTCCCGTGCAGCGGGACCACACTGACCCAGGAGCGGCTTATGAGCGCTGTGACCCCCGCCGGAGGCGACACCGCGGCGGCCCGTTCCTGGCCCGAGGTGCTGAACGCCCTGCTGTCCGGCCACGACCTGAGCGCCGACGCCACGGCGTGGGCGATGGACCGGATCATGCGCGGCGAGGCCACCGACGCGCAGATCGCCGGCTTCGTGGTGGCGCTGCGCGCCAAGGGCGAGACCGTCGAGGAGATCAACGGACTCGTCCGCGCGATGTACGAGCACGCCAACGTGATCGAGGTGCCCGGCCCGGCCGTCGACATCGTCGGCACGGGCGGCGACGGCGCGAAGACGGTCAACATCTCCACGATGTCCTCGATCGTCGTCGCCGGCACGGGCGTCAAGGTCGTCAAGCACGGCAACCGGGCCGCGTCCTCCGCCTCCGGCGCCTCGGACGTCCTGGAGAAGCTCGGCGTCCGCCTCGACCTGACCCCGCGGCGGGTGGCCGAGGTCGCCGAGGAGGCGGGCATCACCTTCTGCTTCGCCGTCAAGTTCCACCCGGCGCTGCGTCACGCGGGCGCCGCGCGCGGCCAGCTGGGCATCCGCACGGTGTTCAACGTCCTCGGCCCGCTGACCAACCCGGCCAGGGTCCGGGCCCAGGCGGTCGGTGTGGCGGACCCGCGCATGGCGCCGATCGTCGCCGGTGTCTTCGCCGAACGAGGCCACTCCTCGCTGGTGTTCCGCGGCGACGACGGCCTCGACGAGCTGACGACGACCTCCACCTCCCGGGTCTGGGTGGTGCGGGAGGGCAAGGTGACCGAGGAGTCCTTCGACCCGCGCGACGTCGGCCTCGACCTCGTTCCCGTCGAGGCCCTGCGGGGTGCCGACGCCTCCTACAACGCCGAGGTGGCGCGCAGGCTGCTGGACGGCGGGACGGGTCCGGTCCGCGACGCCGTCCTGCTGAACTCGGCGGCCGCCCTGGTCGCCCTGGAGCCGACCGGGGCGCCGCTCGCCGAGCAGCTGCGCGCCGGCATGACCAGGGCCGCGGAGTCCCTCGACTCGGGGGCGGCGAAGCGGACGCTGGAGCGCTGGGCGGCGGCCACCCACGCCTGAGCCGGGACAGCGGCCGGCGAGGCGCGGTCCGGACTCCCGGTGTCTCAGGACATGGACCGCGCCTCGCGCGCCGGTGACCGTGTGGCAGAATGCCGTACCAGGTCATGAGTGACAGTCATGAGGCCCCGGCCGACTGTCCGGCAACCCTCCGTCCGTGGCGGGGTGCCCCGGGTGAAGACCAGGCTGTGGACAGAAAGGTCCACGGCAAGCGCGGACCCCTCACCGCACCAGGGGTCCTGGTCGTCGAGGAGCCTTCCGTGAGCAAGCGAATGCGATAGGGCCGCAGAGCCCCGCCTCCGCATCCCTCCTTCACCTTTCCCGCGCTCGAGCCGTAGCCGCTCGCGTGGTGAATCCCCCTGCCTCTCACGGGAGTTCAGCCATGTCCGTCTCCACCGCTGCCGCCGCCCCGACCCTTTGCGCCCCCCTGCCCGTTCTGGGACGGGACGTCACCGTCCCGCTCGTCACCGGCGGCGAGGTCGGCTACGCGGCCCTGGACTACGCCGCCAGCGCCCCCGCCCTCCAGCGCGTCTGGGACGACGTGGCCGCCTACGCCCCCTACTACGGCAGCGTCCACCGCGGCGCCGGACATCTTTCCCAGCTCTCCACCGACCTCTTCGAGAACGCCCGCCGCACGGTCGCCGCGTTCCTCGACTGCCGGCCCGACGACCAGCTCGTCTTCACGCGCTCCACCACCGACTCCCTCAACCTCCTGGCCGCCGCGCTCCCCGCCGACTGCCAGGTCTTCGTCTTCGAGACCGAGCACCACGCCGCGCTGCTGCCCTGGAAGGACGCCCGGGTCACCTGCCTCGACGCCCCGCGCACCCCGCTCCAGGCCGTCGCCGCCCTGGAGCGGGCCCTCGCCGACCGGGAACCGCACGGCCCGGCCCTGGTCTGCGTCACCGGCGCCTCCAACGTCACCGGCGAGTTGTGGCCCGTACGCGAACTGGCCGCCGCGGCCCACGCCCACGGTGCCCGGATCGTCCTGGACGCCGCCCAGCTCGCCCCCCACCACCCGGTGTCCGTCCGCGACCTCGACGTCGACTGGGTCGCCTTCTCCGGCCACAAGCTGTACGCCCCCTTCGGCTCCGGCGTGCTGGCCGGCCGCGCCGACTGGCTGCGGGCGGCCGAGCCGTACCTCGCCGGTGGCGGTGCCAGCCGCAGGGTGGCCCGGCGCGCGGACGGGGGAGTGGACGTGGAGTGGCACGAGAGCGCCGCCCGGCACGAGGCCGGCTCCCCGAACGTCATCGGGGCCTACGCCATCGCCTCCGCCTGCAAGGCCCTCACCGAAGCGGGCTTCGACACCCTGGTGGCCCGTGAGCAGCACCTCGTGGAGAAGGTCCGCACCGGCCTCGCGGAGGTCCCCGGGGTACGGATCCTGTCCCTCTTCGGCGACGACGCGCCGCGGGTCGGCGTGATCTCCTTCGTCGTGGAGGGCTGGAACAGCTCCCACTTCGCCGCCGCGCTCTCCGCCGAGTACGGCATCGGCGTCCGCGACGGCCTCTTCTGCGCCCATCCCCTGGTGCGCACCCTCCTCGGGGGCACCCCTCACAGCCAGGGCGAGTGCGGCGCCCCCGAGGCGGCCCCGGGCGAGAAGTCCCTCAACGCGATCCGCGTGAGCTTCGGCGCGGGCACCCCCGACGAGCACGTCGACCGCTTCGTGGCGGCGGTGCGTGAGCTGGTGACCGAGGGCGCGAAGTGGCGCTACCGCACGCAGGACGGCCGCTGCGTCCCGGCGGTGTAGGCGGGGCCTTTCCGCCGCGGGCGGTGCGCCGGACGGTCAGGAGTCCAGCCCGATGGCGAACGCGGCCTCGAGGTCGTGCTGCGAGTAGGTGCGGAACGCCACGTGCGTGTCCGTCGCCTCCACGCCAGGGATCTTGCTGATCCGTCCCGGGATCACGTCGGCGAGGTCCTCGTGCTGCCGCACCCGCACCATGGCGATCAGGTCGTAGGTGCCGGTCACGGAGAACACCTCGCTCACGGACTCCAGCGAAGCGATCGACTCCGCGATCTCGGGGATCCGGTCCACGCTGGTCTTGATGAGGACGATCGCGGTGATCACGGCTGGTTCTCTCCCTCGGGGGCCGGGGCTGGGCTGCTGCTCACTCTAGTGCCGCGGCAGGCGACGTCCGCCCCGTCGCGACGCCCTGCACGCCCCCTCGCCGCACCGGCCGAGAGTCCGAGTGCGTCCAGTACCGAGGACTTCCGGCCGGCACTCCCCCCGCCTTCGGCCGGGGGTACCCCCGGAGCACGCACCGGCCGCCGCTCCTTCACGGGCGAACGTCGCCTGCCGCGGCACTGGTGGGCCGGGCGAACCGGGCCCACGCGTAGACGAAGCCCAGCCCGAAGCCCACCAGGTGCGCCAGGTACGCCACGCCCGGCCCCGGTCCGGCCCGCCCCGCCGCCACCCATTGCAGCGCCGCCCAGAAGGGCAGCACGACCCAGGCCGGGAAGCGCAGCGGCAGGAAGAAGAGGAACGGCAGGAGACTGGTGACGCGGGCTCGGGGAAACAGGTACAGCAAGGCGCCGAGAACCGCCGAGATCGCCCCGGAGGCCCCGACCAGGGACTGCCCGGAGTCGGCGTTGGCGGCGGCGTACCCCAGCAGCGCCAGGGCGCCGCAGCCGAGGTAGAAGAGCGTGAACTCGACGCGGCCCATCCGGTGCTCGGTCATCGCCCCGAAGACGTAGAGGAAGAGCATGTTGCCCAGCAGGTGCACCCAGCTGCCGTGGACGAACAGGGCCGTGAAGGGCGTCAGGGCGGACCTCGGCGCGCCGTCGAACACGTCCTCGGGGATCACGCCCCACCGGCGGAAGTAGGCGCGTTGCGCGAGCGCCGCCTCCTCGCCGGTGCCGTACACCGGATCGAGGCCCGAGGCCGGACCGATCACGAAGATCAGGCAGCACAGGGCCATCAGCGCGTACGTCACGGGCGCCACGGGGTGTCGGACGGCCCGGCCCAGGGGTCTCCTCCAGTCGCTGATCATGGCTACAGAGCATGACGCAACGGGACGTACCGGGCCGTACCGCCTCGCCGCCGTGGACGGACGGGCGGCGAGGACCCGCCAGGCCGTAGGGTTACGAGCCACATGCTCCGGGGAGCCTTCGACGCGCCCCGGTCCCGGAAGACCGACACTAGAAGGAAGCGGACGGTCACGATGACGGTTCCCCTGCCGACCGCCACGACGCGGTGGCGCTGCACTCTCTGCGGCAACCTCACGCGGTTCGACGTGACGCGCTCGTCGAAGGTCGTCGAGTACGTCCACCTCGATCTCGCCGGTGAGGCGAAGGTGGAGGAGCGCGAGGTGGTCAGTGAGACCATCGAGTCGGTGCGGTGCCGTTGGTGCAACGCCGTGGATCAGGTGGAGCTGGTGGACAGGCCGGGCGCCGGCTCCTGAGGATGGGGGTCCCCCCGCTCGGGCGAAGCCGAGAGCGGGGGAGGGCCCCGCACGGAATTGGGGTGTGACGGATGGTGGAGACCACGGGCGGGGGGCCGGGCGACGGCGCCGCCGAGGTGCTCGACCGTCCGCTGCCCGACGGGGTGCGGCGCCGGGTCGTGCAGATCGTCTCGGACGGCTTCGGCGGCCTGACCGTCGCCGAACTGCCCGCCCAGCTGCGGCAGTACGCCCGGTTCGCCCCGAACCGGCGGGCCAAGTTCGCGGGCAACGCGATGGCCGCCGCGCTGGAGACCGACCCGCTGTTCCGCCAGCGCATCGCGGAGAAGTTCAGGGAGGCCCAGCCGGAACTGGCCGGCGCCCTGGACTCCGGTTCGCCGCCCCCGGCCGCGGACCCGCTCGACGTGGCCGCCGCGGCCTACGTGCTGCGCCCCACCGGCTGGGTCAAGCTGGTCACCGCCGCCGGCGAGGAGGCCCTGCGGGCGGACGCCGAGCGGGCCGACGAGGAGAGCCGGGCGGAGCTGGAGCGGCTGCGCGAGCAGCTCGCCGAGGCCCGTGAGCTGACCCGGACCGAGACCGAGCGGCTGCGCGCCGAGCTGGACGCGGCGAAGCGGGAGGGCGAGTCGCTGCACCGCAAGCTGCGGTCGGCCCTCAGCGACGTCAAGCGGGGCGAGGCCGCGCTGCGCAAGCTCCAGGGCGAGATGGAGGCCGTACGGAGCGAGGGGCAGGCGCAGGTGTCCGCGGCCGAGAGCGAGTCGCGGCGGCTCAAGGCGCGGCTCGGCGAGGCGGAGGCCGCGCTGGAGGCCACCCGGCGGGCGGCCCGCGAGGGGCGCAGCGTCGAGGACATGCGGGTACGGCTGCTGCTGGACACCCTGCTGGAATCGGCCCAGGGGCTGCGCCGGGAACTGGCGCTGCCGCCGGTGTCGGTGCGTCCGGCGGAGACCGTCGACGCGGTGGAGCCCGGCCGGATGACCCCGAAGGACATCGCGGCCCGCGCGCTGTCGGAGAACGACCCGGCGATCCTGGACCAGTTGCTGGCGCTGCCGCAGGCGCATCTCGTCGTCGACGGCTACAACGTCACCAAGACCGGTTATCCGCAGATGCCGTTGGAGAAGCAGCGGCTGCGGCTGCTCGGGCAGCTCTCGGCGCTCGCCGCGCAGACCGGCGCCGAGGTCACCTGCGTCTTCGACGGTGCCGAGCTGGTCGCGCCGGTACTGCTGGCGCCGCCGCGCGGGGTGCGGGTGCTGTTCTCCAAGCCGGGGATCACCGCCGACGAGCTGATCCGCCAGCTGGTGCGGGCCGAGCCGCCCGGCCGGCCGGTCATCGTGGCCTCGACGGACCGCGAGGTGGCCGACGGGGTGGCCAGGGCGGGGGCCCGGCCTGTGGCTTCTGCGGTACTCCTGAAGCGACTGACCTGAAGGTCAACGTAAAGGTTTAATGCCCGAATTGACGCAATCATCACGCAACGTAGCGTCAATCATGCGTCACCGCATGTGGGTTGAGTGTAAAGAATGCGGTGCGTCACCGACTTTTTCGGCTCCAGGATTTGAAGTGATCACAAGAAGGTCACTAGGGTCTGCCTTCGAACCTCCGCACGAGTGATCACTCACATGAAGGAGCTCGCTCTCCGTGGCGTCCCACCGTCGACCCAAGCAGCCGAGTCGCGCGCGCGTGACCTTGCTGACCACCGCGGCCGCCGCCGCTGTTGCCCTGACCTCGCAGACCGCCAACGCCGCGCCGAGCGAGAAGCCCAGCAAGGACGAGGTCAAGTCCAAGGTCGACAAGCTCTACGAAGAGGCGGAGCAGGCCACCGAGAAGTACAACGGGGCCAAGGAGAAGCAGGAGAAGCTCCAGAAGGAGATCTCCACGATCCAGGACGACGTCGCCCGCGGCCAGGAAGAGCTGAACGGGCTGCGCGAGTCCATAGGCCAGGCGGCGGCGGCCCAGTACCGCTCCGGCAGCATCGACTCCTCCCTGCAGCTGTTCCTGTCCTCGGACCCGGACGACTACCTGGACAAGGCGTCCGCCGCCGACCAGCTGAGCGCCCAGCAGGTCGAGTCGCTGAAGAAGATCCAGGACAAGCAGCGCGAGCTGGCCCAGGACCGCGCGGAGGCCTCCGACAAGCTCGAGGACCTCGCCTCCACCCGCACCGAACTGGGCAAGAAGAAGAAGGAAGTCCAGGCCAAGCTCGCCGAGGCGCAGAAGCTCCTCAACACGCTGACGGCCGAGGAGAAGGCCGCGCTGGCCGCCTCCGACGCCCGCGCCAGCCGTGACGCCGGTGAGCGCGTCGAGCTCGGCAACACGGGCGCCGCCTCCGGCCGCGCCATGGCCGCCTTCCAGGCCGCCCAGAGCAAGATCGGCTCGCCCTACGTCTACGGCGCCACCGGCCCGTCCTCCTTCGACTGCTCGGGCCTGACCTCCTGGGCCTTCGGCCAGGCCGGCGTCAGCATCCCGCGCATCTCGCAGGACCAGGCGAACGCCGGTACGCGCATCTACTCCCAGTCCGACCTCAAGGTCGGCGACCTGGTGATCTTCTACGGCGACCTGCACCACGTCGGCTTCTACGCGGGCAACGGCCAGGTGCTGCACGCCCCGCGCACCGGCACCGTCGTGCGCTACGAGTCGATCAACAACATGCCGTACCAGTTCGGCGTCCGGATCTGAGCATCCGTCCGACCGCGACACCCGGACGCCCGAACGGGCGAATCACCGCGACGTGAACTGACCCCGCACCCCGCCCATGACCTGCGTCAGCGGCGGGGTGTCACGTTGTGTCGCCGCCGAGGTCTTTGGTGGGCCCCCCGTCGCGCGGCTACTGTCTGCCGCGTTTCCCCGGCACGCGTGCCGGGGGGACGGTCTCTGTCCGCCAGAGGAAGGAGCGCGGCTTCCCGTGGGGTCCCATCGCCGCCTTGCACCGTCCGGGTTCGACCGGGGCGCCCTGTGCGTCCTGTCCGCCGCCGCAGCCGCCCTCGGGGCCGTCGCCACCACCGCCGTACCGGCCACGGCCGCCCCGCACGAGGACACCCGGACCGAGGTGGACCGGCTCTACGAGGCCGCCGAGAAGGCCACCGAGGCCTTCAACGAGGCCGGGGAACGGGCCGGCACCCTGCGCCGGCAGGTCGGGGACTCCCAGGACCGCGTCGCCCGCAAGCAGGAGCGCGTCAACGTGCTGCGCGAGCGGCTCGGCGCACTGGCCGGCGCCCAGTACCGCTCCGGCGGACTCGACCCGTCCCTGGCACTGCTGTTCTCCGACGACCCGGCCGACTACCTCGACAGGGCCTCCGTCCTCGACCGCGTCACCGCCCGCCAGGCCGACGACCTGAAGGACCTCCAGCACGCCCTGCGCGAACTGACCCAGGAACGCGCCGAGGCCACCCGCAGGCTCGGCGAGCTGGAGAAGAGCCGCGAGGCCGTCGAGAAGCACAAGCGGACCGTCGAGCGGAAGCTCGCCGGCGCCCGGCGGCTGCTGGACTCCCTCCCGTCCGCCGAGCGCGCCGCCTACGACCGGGCTGCTCGGTCCGGCCGCTCCGGCCCGCCCGGTCCCGAGGGCGCCGGCGCCGCCTCGGGCCGCGCGGCCGCCGCTCTGGCCGCCGCCCGCTCCGCACTCGGCAGACCGTACGTCTGGGGCGCCAACGGGCCCGCCGGCTTCGACTGCTCGGGCCTGGTGCAGTGGTCGTACGCGCGGGCCGGGATCTTTCTGCCGCGGACCTCGCAGGCCCAGGCGCACGCCGGACGGCGGGTCCCGCTCTCCCAGGCCCGGCCCGGCGACATCGTCACCTACCGCTCCGACGCCAGCCACGTCGGCATGTACGCGGGCAACGGTCAGGTCATCCACGCCCCCCACCCGGGCGCGCCCGTGCGCTACGACCCGGTCGGGATGATGCCGGTGTCGTCGGTGACGAGGCCCTGACCGGGGCGGTCGGCGCCACGCCTTCGGGGTTCCGCCCGGGACGGCCCGCCGTACGATCGGGGGGATGGCTGGTCACGGGCGGGCGCGCGGATCCGGAGCCGTGGGGCTCGCGGTGCTGCTGCTCGTCCTGCTCGTGGGCTGCGGCGGGCGGCCCGCCACCGACGGCGCCAGGGCCGAGGTCCAGCGGGTGCTGGACCGGCGGGCCGCCGCCGTCCTGGCCCACGACGCGACCGCCTACGCCGCCACCGGCGACCCCGCCGGATACACCCGGCTGCGGGCCGTGCCGCTGGCCGCCTGGTCCTACCGGGTGACCGCCGTCCGGCCCGGCGGGGCCGGGGCCCAGGCCGACGCGGAGCTGAGCTACCGCGTCGAGGGCCACGACCGGGGCCCGGTGACCGTGGCGCGCACCCTGCGGCTGACCCGCGACGCCGCCGGGCGGTGGAACGTGGCCGCCGAGAAGCCCGCGCGCGAGTCCGGCCAGCAGCTGTGGGACCAGGGCACGGTCACGGCCGTCCGGGGCGCCCGCAGCCTCGTCCTCGGGGTCGGCCGGTCCGGCGAGCAGCTGCGGACCTTCGCGGGGCTGGCCGACCGGGCCGTCCCCGCGGTCTCGCAGGCGTGGGGCACCGACTGGGCCCGGCGGGTCGTCGTCCTCGTGCCGGAGTCGCTCGACGGCATGGCGGCGCTGCTCGGCTCGCCCGCCTCCTCCTACCGCGGGATCGCCGCGGTCACCACGGGGGAGACGGGCGGTGGGGCCGACGCGCCGGCCGACCGGATCATCGTCAACCCGGACGCCTTCGGCATGCTGGGCCCGGTCGGCCGACAGGTGGTGCTCACCCACGAGACCACGCACGTCGCCACCCGGGCCGACACCAATGAGGCGACCCCGCTGTGGCTGTCGGAGGGGTACGCCGACTGGGTCGGCTACCGCGGCACCGGCCGCACCCCGGACGAGGCCGCGCCCGAGCTGCAGAAGGCCGTCCGCGCGGGTGACCTGCCGGACGGGCTGCCGTCCGACGGCGACTTCGCTTTCGCCGGGGACGCGGCGCGGCTGGCGCGGGCCTACGAGGGCGGCTGGACGGCCTGCCGGGTGATCGCCGGGCGATGGGGCGAGGAGGAACTCCACGCCTTCTACCGGGCCGTGGGGGGGCACGGGAAACGGCCGGGGGCGGTCGAGGGGGCGCTGGAGAGCGTGCTGGGAACGACCCTGGAGGACTTCACCGCCGAGTGGCGGCGGTACCTCCACGACGAGCTGGGCTGAGCGCCGCCGCGTCCCGTCACCCGGCCGGCCGGTCGCCTCTTCGCGCCGGGCCCGCCCGGCTCCCCGCGGGCCGTCCCCGGCGTCAGGAGGAGACCGGCGCGTGCCCGGCGTCAGGAGGAGACCGGCGCGTGCCCGGCGCGGGCGGCCCGACCGGGTCCGGCGGGCGGGGCGGCGGCCCGCGGCACCGTCGAGCGCCACAGCCGTACGGCCGCGGTGGCCGTGGCCGCCACCAGCAGGCCGTTGCGCAGGAACAGCAGGGTGAGCCCGAGGGCGTCGCTCGCGACGACGTGGTCGAACCAGACGGGAAACTCCAGCACCGTCACCGGCGACGCGGCCAGCACCAGGACGGTCGGCGGCCCCATCCGGCTGCCCGGGAAGCACCGGCAGACGGCGGCCAGACCGACCAGCCACACCAGGTACTGCGGACTGATCACGCGGCTGGTGGTGGTGAACAGCAGGACGGCGGTGAAGGCGGCGTCCGCGAGCGTGTGCGGCGCGAACCGCCGCGCCCGCAGCCGCCACAGCAGCAGCCAGCCGAACGCGGCCGCCGTCAGGCCCAGGGCGGCATTGCTCACCACGCCCACGTACGGGCCGAGGAACTCCACCGAGCCGTAGTTGAGCAGCACCTCGCCGCTCCAGCCGGCATGCCGGGCGACGTGGAGGACCAGGGCGCCCAGCGACTCCACCTCGGTGCCGCGGTCCCGCTGGGAGGAGAGGAAGACGAAGGCGCCGGGCGCGGCCAGTGCGAACAGGGCCGCGAGGGCGCCGACGGTGACGGCCGCCGCGCCCCAGGCCCGCCGCCGCACGGCGCCGGCCAGCAGCAGCACCGGCCACACCTTGAGCAGGGCTCCCAGACCGGCCAGCGCCCCCATGACCCGGGGATGCCGGACCCCGGCGAGCAGCGCGGCCACCGCGACCGCGGTCACCATCAGGTCGTAGCGGGCGTACACCGTCGGGCCCAGCAGGGGGACGCCCGCCACCCATACCAGGGCGCCGCGCGGGGAGCGGCCGGCGGTCAGCAGCAGCACCAGGACGGCGAGATCGGCGAGGAGGGCCAGGACGAAGAACGCCGACGCGTAGTCCAGGAAGGGCAGCAGACCGGGGGAGAGGATCGCGAGGGCGGCCGCGGGCGGGTACTGCCAGGTCACGTCGTCCCGCGGGTAGGCCCCGGCGCTCAGCACGTCGTACCAGCCCCGGTAGATCACCGACACGTCGGTGGTGACGTCCGGGCCGGGGAAGACGTACACCTTGAACACGCACAGCAGCAGCACGAGCCGGGTCACGCCCCAGAGGGCCGCCAGACCCGTCAGGCCGGCCGGGGAGCGCCTGTCGTCCATGAACTCCACGTGTGCCCCTGTTCGTCCTCTTGGTCAGGGTATGCGGACCACATGGTCTCCCGCCCGGCTGTGCGCGGGCCGTGCGGCACGGCCGGGCGCGGCTGTGAGGGACGGTTTGGATAGGGTCGGCGACGATGGACAAGACCCTGATCGTGACCAACGACTTCCCGCCCCGCCCGGGCGGCATCCAGGCGTTCCTGCACAACATGGCGCTGCGCCTCGACCCCGAGCGCGTCGTCGTCTACGCGTCCACCTGGAAGCGGGGCCGCGAGGGCACCGAGGCGACGGCCGCCTTCGACGCCGAGCAGCCCTTCACCGTCGTACGGGACTCCACGACCATGCTGCTGCCGACGCCCGGCGCGACGCGGCGGGCCGTCGGGCTGCTGCGCGAACACGGGTGCACGTCCGTGTGGTTCGGCGCCGCCGCGCCGCTCGGACTGATGGCTCCCGCGCTCAGGAAGGCCGGCGCCCGGCGACTGGTGGCCACCACGCACGGCCACGAGGCCGGCTGGGCCCAGCTGCCCGCCGCCCGGCAACTGCTGGGGCGCATCGGCGAGGCCACCGACACGATCACCTACCTCGGCGAGTACACGCGCTCGCGGATCGCCACCGCGCTGAGCCCCGAGGCCGCCGCGCGGATGGTGCAACTGCCGCCGGGCGTCGACGAGAAGACCTTCCACCCCGGCTCCGGCGGCGACCTGGTGCGCGCCCGCCTCGGACTCACCGACCGCCCGGTGGTGGTGTGCGTCTCGCGGCTCGTGCCGCGCAAGGGCCAGGACACGCTGATCCGGGCCATGCCCCGGATCCTCGCCGCCGAGCCGGAGGCCGTGCTGCTCGTCGTCGGCGGCGGACCCTACGAGAAGGACCTGCGCCGCCTGGCCCACGAGAGGGGGGTCGCCGCCTCCGTACGGTTCACCGGCTCCGTCCCCTGGTCGGACCTGCCCGCCCACTACGGCGCCGGCGACGTCTTCGCCATGCCGTGCCGCACCCGCCGGGGCGGACTCGACGTCGAGGGCCTCGGCATCGTCTACCTGGAGGCCTCCGCGACCGGGCTGCCCGTCGTCGCCGGCGACTCCGGCGGCGCCCCCGACGCCGTGCTGGACGGCGAGACCGGCTGGGTCGTACGGGGCACCTCGCCCGAGGACACGGCCGACCGCGTCACGGCCCTGCTGGCCGATCCCGAACTGCGCCGCCGCATGGGCGAACGGGGCCGCCGCTGGGTCGAGGAGAAGTGGCGCTGGGACCTGCTGGCGGAGCGGCTGAGGGAACTGCTCTAGACACCCCCCGCCGCCCCGTCACGGTCGCCCCTACTTCGCGTAGATCGCCTCGATCTCCGCCGCGTAGTCCTTCGCCACGACGTTGCGCTTGAGCTTCAGCGACGGGGTGAGGTGGCCCGAGTCCTCCGTGAACTGGGCGGACAGGACGCGGAACTTCCGCACCGATTCCGCCTTCGAGACCGCGGCGTTGCCGTCGTCGACCGCCGACTGGATCGCCGACAGCAGGTCGGCGTCCTCGCGCAGCGACGCCGCGGTGGAGCCCGCCGGCTTGCCGTGGTCGGCGGCCCACCGGCCCAGGAACTCCTCGTCGATGGTGACCAGCGCGCCCACGAACGGCCGCCCGTCGCCCACCACCATGCACTCCGCGACCAGAGCGTGCGCCCGGATGCGGTCCTCGATCACGGCCGGGGCGACGTTCTTGCCGCCCGCGGTGACGATGATCTCCTTCTTGCGGCCGGTGATCCTGAGGTAGCCGTCCTCGTCCAGGGTGCCGATGTCGCCGGTGTGGAACCAGCCGTCGGCCAGCGCCTCCGCGGTCGCGCCGGGGTTGTTCCAGTACTCCTTGAACAGGTGCTCGCCGTGCAGCAGCACCTCGCCGTCGTCCGCTATGCGCACGACCGACCCCGGCAGCGGCTGGCCGACCGTGCCGATCTTCTGCCGGTCCCACGGGTTGAACGCGGTCGCCGCGCAGGACTCCGTCAGGCCGTAGCCCTCCAGGACGGTGAAGCCGATGCCGCGGAAGAAGTGGCCGAGGCGCTCGCCCAGCGGGGCGCCGCCGGAGATGGCGTACTCGCCCCTGCCGCCGAGCACCGCGCGCAGCTTGCCGTAGACGAGCTTGTCGAAGACCTTGTGCTTGATCCGCACGCCGATCGACGGGCCCGACGGGGTGTCCAGCGCCTTGCTGTACGCGATCGCGGCGTCCGCCGCCCTGTCGAAGATCGAGCCCTTGCCGTCCGCCTGCGCCTTGGCCCGCGCCGCGTTGTAGACCTTCTCGAACACGCGCGGCACGCCGAGGATCAGCGTCGGCCGGAAGGACGCCAGTTCGTCGGTGAGGTTCTTGATGTCCGGGACCGTGCCCAGCTTGATCGGCGCCATCATCGGGGCGATCTGCACCAGGCGGCCGAAGACGTGCGCGAGCGGGAGGAACAGCAGCACGCTGCACTCGCCGGTGCGGAACAGCGGGCGCAGCCGCTCCACCACGTTGCCGCACTCGGCGAAGAAGCTGCGGTGGGTGAGCACGCAGCCCTTGGGCCGGCCGGTCGTGCCGGAGGTGTAGACGATGGTGGCCGGGTCGTCGGCCTTGGCGAGCGAACTGCGCTCCTCCACGGCCTCGTCGGAGACGCCCGTGCCCAGCCGCCGCAGCTCCTCGACGCCGCCGTCCTCGATCTGCCAGACGTGCTTCAGGGCCGGCAGGGTCTCGCGCACCGACTCGACGGCGGCGTTGTGGTTGTCCAGCTCGACGACGCAGGCCGTCGCGCCCGAGTCGGAGAGGATCCACTGCACCTGCTCGGGCGAGCTGGTCTCGTACACCGGCACGGTGACGGCGCCCGCGCACCAGATCGCGAAGTCGAGCAGTGTCCACTCGTAACGGGTGCGGGACATCAGGCCCACGCGGTCGCCCGGCTGGACGCCGGAGGCGATGAGGCCCTTGGCCGCCGCGTGCACCTCGGCCAGGAAGGCCGTGGCCGTGACGTCCTGCCAGACGCCGTCGACCTTGCGGGCGATGACGGCGACGTCGGGATGCTGCGCGGCGTTTCTCCGGACGATGTCGGTCAGATTGCCGTCCGCGGGGACCTCGTACAAAGCCGGAAGGCTGAACTCGCGCAAGACTGCTGCTCCTCATAGGGCGCCGGCGCCACGACGTTGTGCGATGCGACGGTGCGGTCCAAGGCTCGGGCAAGTGCTCGCGCATCGGTGGTTGAAATGCTGAGCACGACTGGACTGCCCGGACGTTACCCGCCGGTATGGCTTCTTCGACAGGGGGTCCTGGCGAGATGTTCGCTGCGTCACACAGATGGATGTTGCAGTCCGTACGGTAGTCCACCCGAAAACCGACCGGCCAGTAACGGCAGGTTTCACCGGCACTGTTCACGTATGCCGCACGGGCCTACCCTTGATCGACATGGCCTCCACACCGTCCGGGAACCCCGGCACACGTATCCACGTGGTCAGCGACGTGCACGGCAACGCGCGCGATCTGTCCCGGGCCGGCGAGGGCGCGGACGCGCTGGTCTGCCTGGGCGACCTCGTCCTCTTCCTCGACTACGCCGACCACTCCCGCGGCATCTTCCCCGACCTGTTCGGCGTGGAGAACGCCCACCGCATCGTCGAGCTGCGCACGGCCCGCCGCTTCGCCGAGGCCCGTGAGCTGGGCGCCCGGCTGTGGGCCGGGGTCGGCGAGGACCGGGCCGCGGTGATCGAGCGGGCGGTGCGCAGGCAGTACGCCGAGATGTTCGCCGCCTTCCCGACGCCGACGTACGCCACCTACGGCAACGTCGACATGCCGGCACTGTGGCCGGAGTACGCCGGTCCCGGCACCACCGTGCTCGACGGGGAGCGCGTGGAGATCGGCGGCCGGGTCTTCGGCTTCGTGGGCGGCGGCCTGCGCACCCCGATGCGCACCCCCTACGAGATCAGCGACGAGGAGTACGCCGCGAAGATCGAGGCCGTCGGCGAGGTCGACGTCCTGTGCACGCACATCCCGCCCGAGGTGCCGGAACTCGTCTACGACACCGTCGCGCGCCGCTTCGAACGCGGCAGCCGCGCGCTGCTGGAGGCCATCCGCCGCACCCGGCCCCGCTACTCCCTCTTCGGCCACGTCCACCAGCCGCTGGTCCGGCGGATGCGGATCGGGGCGACCGAGTGCGTCAACGTCGGGCACTTCGCGGGGACCGGGAAGCCGTGGGCGCTGCAGTGGTGAACGCCGTCGCGCGGCACGGCACGGGCCGCCGTGCCCCACGGGGTGAAGGCGGCTGGTCGGGCGCGCGGTAGCCTTCACGCTGCACACACGTGCGCACGCTCGCGCACGGGGGATCCCTCCCTACCGGACCGCATCTGGAGGAGCCACCGCGATGGCGGAATACACCAGCTCGAGCATCACGATCGAGGCGGCACCGGCCGACGTCATGGCGGTCATCGCCGACTTCGCCCGCTACCCGGACTGGACCGGCGAGGTCAAGGAGGCGGAGGTCCTGGCGGCCGACGCGGCGGGACGCGCCGAGCGGGTGCGGCTGGTCATGGACGCGGGCGCGATCAAGGACGACCAGACGCTGGCCTACACCTGGACCGGCGAGCACGAGGTCTCCTGGACGCTGGTGAAGTCCCAGATGCTGCGCTCCCTGGACGGCTCGTACATCCTCAGGGCCGCGGGGGCGGGGGCGACCGAGGTCACCTACCAGCTGACGGTCGACGTCAAGATCCCCATGCTGGGCATGATCAAGCGCAAGGCGGAGAAGGTCATCATCGACCGGGCGCTGGCGGGCCTCAAGAAGCGGGTCGAGTCGGGCCGGTAGCCGGTAACCCGACGCCGGTAGCCGGTAGCCGGTAGCCGGTAGCCGGTAGCCGGTCACCCGGCGTCGGTGCGGGCCGCCGCGAGGACTGCCCCCGGCCGCCCCGGCCCCGGCCCCCGTCCTGCCGTCGGCCACCGGGGCACCACCCCGACGTCCGTTACCGTTCACCCTCATGCGCACCATCCTGATCACCGGCCCCGGCGGCAGCGGCCGTACGACCGTCGCCGCGGCCACCGCGCTCGGGGCGGCCCGCGCGGGCGTGAGGACCCTCGTGCTCAGCGCCGACCGCACCGACACCCTGGGCGCGGCCCTCGGCACGGCGACGGGCGCGGTACCGGTGCAGGCGGGCCCGGACCTCACCGCCTGGCGCCCCGACGCCACCGCGGGCTTCCGGGACGACCTCACCTCCTTCCAGGACCGCGCATCCACCGTCCTGGACCTGCTCGGCGCCTCCCGGCTCGACCCGGAGGAGGTCACCCCGCTGCCCGGCGCGGAGGAACTGACCCTGCTGCGCGCCCTGCGCGACGCCGCCCTCGCCGGGACCCACGACCTCCTCGTCGTCGACCTGCCGCCCGCCCCGCAGGCCCTCGCCCTGCTCGCCCTCCCGGAGGAACTGCGGCGCTACCTGCGCCGGCTGCTCCCCCCGGAGCGGCAGGCCGCCCGCGCCCTGCGCCCCGTCCTCGGCCGCCTGGCCGGCGTCCCCATGCCCGCCGAGTGGCTGTACGAGACGGCCGCCCGCTGGGACGTGGAACTGGCCGCGGTGCAGGCCGTCCTCGCCGACCGGGGGACCTCCGTGCGGCTGGTGGCCGAGCCGGGGCCGGCCGGCGCCGACGCCGTCCGCGACGCCCGCCTCGGCCTGGCCCTGCGCGGCCTGCCCGTCGAGGCGCTCCTCGCCAACCGCGTCCTGCCCGGGGACGCCGGCGACGGCGCGTTCGCCGGGCTCCACGCCCAGCAGCAGAAGACCCTGGGGGAGTGGACCGGCGCGCGGACCGTCGGGCACCTCGGCCGCGACCCCCGCGGGGACGACGACCTGACCGCCCTGGCCGTGCCCGGCGTCAACCCGGCGGCCTCCCCGGTCGAGTGGCCGGTGGAGGACCGGATCGGCGCGGACGGCGTCCTGGTGTGGCACCTCCCGCTGCCCGGCGCCGTACGCGACGGGCTGGACCTGGTCCGCCGCGGCGACGAACTCGTCGTCACCGCCGGTCCGTTCCGCCGGATCGTCCCGCTGCCCTCCGCCCTGCGCCGCTGCACCGTGGTGGGCGCCGCCCTGCGCGACGGCGAACTGCGCGTGCGGTTCGCGCCGGATCCCGCGCTCTGGCCGCGGACCCGGTGAGGGCGTTCCGCCGTTCGGGTAACGTCGGAGGGACGAAACGTAGTCAGGAGCCCGTCATGAGCGAAGAGCTTCCCCCGTCGGACCCCGGTGAGCGCCAGACCACCGACGAGGTACCTCGCGCCACCGACGCCGACGCCTGGGCGACCGCCTGCGCCGAGGACATGGCGGCGGAGAAGGCCCGCCGCCGGGCGGAGCAGGGCGTGCCCCAGGGATCGGCCGCCGAGGAACTGCGCAGGCTTCTCGACACGGTCGCCGACAAGCTCTCCGGCCTCCAGTCCCCCCTGCTCGGCGCGGTCGCCGGGCCCGCCGCCCAGCAGGTGGTCCGCCAGGTCGTCCAGCAGGCCAGGGCGGCCGTCGAACCCGTCATCGAGCGCAACCCGGACGTCTTCGACCACCTGGCCGCCGCGGGCGGCGAACTGCTCGCCGCCTACCGCTCCGCCGTCCAGCAGCAGGAGCGGCGCTGGACGGCCCGCACCGCCGATCCGCGCGAGGACCCGGCCCACCCCCGCGACGACGACGGGGGCACCGGCCCCGGCCAGCGCATCGATCTCGACTGACGGTCCTTCCCGGCACCCGGGCGGCGCTCGCGCGGTAGCGGCGCCGCCCCCTCGGGTACGGTTGGCCGTAGCGGGGCTCGACCGAAACTGAGGGATTCATGGGACTCACCATCGGCGTCGACATCGGCGGCACGAAGATCGCGGCCGGCGTGGTCGACGAGGAAGGCAACATCCTCTCGACCTTCAAGGTGCCGACCCCGGGTACGCCCGAGGGCATCGTGGACGCCATCGCCTCCGCGGTGGAGGGCGCGCGCGCCGGGCACGAGATCGTCGGCGTGGGCATCGGCGCCGCCGGTTACGTCAACCGCCAGCGCTCCACGGTCTACTTCGCGCCCAACATCGACTGGCGCAACGAGCCGCTCAAGGAGAAGGTCGAGACCCGCGTCGGCCTGCCGGTCGTCGTGGAGAACGACGCCAACGCCGCGGCCTGGGGCGAGTACAAGTTCGGCGCGGGCAAGGGCCACCGCAACGTCATCTGCATCACGCTCGGCACCGGCCTCGGCGGCGGCATCATCATCGGCAACAAGCTGCGCCGCGGCCACTTCGGCGTGGCCGCCGAGTTCGGCCACATCCGCATGGTCCCGGACGGGCTGCTGTGCGGCTGCGGCTCGCAGGGCTGCTGGGAGCAGTACGCCTCCGGCCGCGCCCTCGTGCGGTACGCCAAGCAGCGCGCCAACGCCACCCCGGAGCGCGCCGAGGTACTGCTCGCGCTCGGCGACGGCACCCCCGACGGCATCGAGGGCAAGCACATCTCCATGGCCGCCCGCCAGGGCGACCCGGTCGCCGTGGACTCCTACCGCGAGCTGGCCCGCTGGGCCGGCGCCGGCCTCGCCGACCTGGCCTCCCTGTTCGACCCGTCCGCCTTCATCGTCGGCGGCGGCCTCTCGGACGAGGGCGACCTGGTCCTCGACCCGATCCGCAAGTCCTACAAGCGGTGGCTGGTCGGCGGCAACTGGCGCCCGGTGGCGGACGTGATCGCGGCCCGGCTGGGCAACAAGGCGGGGCTGGTGGGCGCGGCCGACCTGGCCCGCGAGCCCGACCCGATCATGTGAGGGCGGCTGCCTGACGCGCGGCTGTTCCCCGCACCCCTTCGGGGGCGCGGGGAACCACGCCCGCGGCCGCCCGGGATCCTCACCCCCGCCGGGCGGTCAGCCCGTATCGTGACGGCATGGTGACGCCCCCGCCGCTCCCGGAACCCCGTACCGAACCCGACGGCTCCGCCGTGATCCGCGTCCTCGGCTACAACATCCGCTCGATGCGCGACGACACCGCCGCCCTCGCCCGAGTGATCACCGCCTGCGCCCCCGACCTGGTCCTGGTCCAGGAGGCCCCGCGGTTCTTCCGCTGGCGCAAGAAGCTGGCCCGGCTCGCGGCCGCCTCCGGGCAGGTCGTCCTCACCGGCGGCGGCACGGCCGCGGGCCCCGCCGTCCTGTGCTCGCTGCGGGCGACCGTCGAACGCACCGAGGACGTGCTCCTGCCTCTCACCCCCGGACACCACCGACGGGGCTTCGCCACCGCCGTGGTCCGGTTCGCGGGCGCCCGCCTCGGTGTCCTCAGCTGTCACCTCGGCCTGGACGGGGCCGAGCGGTACGAGCAGGCCGGGATGCTCCTCGACCGGCTCGCCGGACTGGGCGTGGAGCACGCCGTCGCGGGCGGCGACCTCAACGAGCGCCCCGGCGGACGCGCCTTCACCCGCCTGACCGCCGCACTCCAGGACTGCCGTACGACGGCACCCTGGGGCGGCGAGAACACCTTCCCGCCCGCCCGTCCGGACCGCCGCATCGACGCCCTCCTCGCGACGAAGGGCGTGGAGGTGCTGGGCTGCGGGGTCCCCCTCGGCCTCCCGGGCGTCACGGACACGGACCTGAGGACGGCCACGGACCACCTGCCGGTCCTGGCCGCCCTGCGGGTGCCCGCCGGCTGAACCGACCGCCGGACGGCGGGCCGGGGCCGCGCGGTGCGCGCGTCAGGTGAGCCCGCTGAGTCCGTGCCGCGGACGGCCACGGCCACCGGACGGCCAGGGCTCACCGGCCGGTCCCGGCGCCCTCGCAGCGTCCGGCGCGGAGCGACGGCGCGCGGGTGCGCGGTCCTCAGACGACCGCGCCCCGCCCCGGATCCTCGTCGTCCTCGTCGTCCGGGCGCATGCGCATCACCAGCGTGGCGAAGCCGCCGAGGAAGCCGCCGATGCAGATCGTCGTCAGCCACCAGGTCATCTCCCAGCCGAGCAGGATCGCCAGCAGCAGCAGGACCGGACCGCCGATCACCCCGAGCCAGGCGAACTTGGCCGTCGCGTCGGCCTCGGGCAGCGGCGGCGGCTCGGGCGGCACGAAGTGCCCCTCGTCGTCCCCGTCGGGGTCCGTCGCGGCGGGCTCGGCCGGCGAGTAGTCGCGCGGTCCGACACCGGGGGCGAAGGAGACCGAACTG
This sequence comes from Streptomyces sp. NPDC048734, assembly GCF_043198675.1. Taxonomy (NCBI): domain Bacteria; kingdom Bacillati; phylum Actinomycetota; class Actinomycetes; order Kitasatosporales; family Streptomycetaceae; genus Streptomyces; species Streptomyces sp. NPDC048734. The sequence continues at coordinate 972,938 of NZ_JBICUZ010000001.1, forward strand.
CCCAGCGGCCCGGCCGGCTTCTTCTCCTCGGCGGGCTCCTCCACGGGGCCCGCGCCCGAGGGCGCGCCGCTCACCGGACCCTCGTCGTTGGTCTCCGCCTCCAGGAGCGCCAGGTCCTCGACCGACTTGAACGGCTTGGCGCCCGGCGGGTCCACCGGCTCGTCGCCGTACCCCGCGACGATCGCCGCCCACGCGGCCTCCTCGTCGAAGGGCACGCTCTGCTCCGGCTCGTGGTCGCGGCCGTCCTCGCGGTCCTCACGGTCCTCGCGGTCGGAGTCGTGCTCAGCCACCTGCTGTCGTCCCTTCCTTGCCGACACGGGGTGCGAGCCGGCCGATGAACGTGAGAGTCTCCTCGAAGATCCGGTCCGCGTCGTGGTCCAACGTCGCCACGTGACAGCTCTGTTCCAGCAGGACCTCGGTCACGTCCGTCGACGACACCCGGCTCAGGATCCGGGCGGAGTCGGCGGCCGGCACCACATGGTCCCGCACACTGCGCAGGAGCAGCAGCGGCTGGGTGACCTGCGGCAGTTCGCCGTCGACCAGCCGGAGGAAGGTCCGCAGCGAGTGCGCCGCGTGCAGCGGCACCCGGTCGTACCCGACCTCCAGCGCCCCCTCCTTCGCGATGTCGCTGACGATCCCCCTCGTCGTGCGCACGAGGTGACGCGCCACCGGAAGCGCGCGGGCGGACAGACCGTGCACCCGGTTCGCCGGGTTGACCACCACGACGCCCTCGACCGCGTCGCCGTGCCGGGCGGCGAGCCGCAGCGCCAGGGCGCCGCCCATCGAGAGCCCGGCCACGAACACCCGCGCGCACCGCTCCCGCAGGACGCGCAGCTCCCGGTCCACCTCCGCGTACCAGTCGGGCCAGCCGGTGAGCGCCATGTCCTCCCAGCGCGTGCCGTGGCCCGGCAACAGGGGCAACGAGACGGTCAGGCCGTGCCCGGCCAGATGCCGCGCCCAGGGACGCAGCGACTGCGGGGAACCGGTGAAGCCGTGACAGAGGAGGATCCCTACCTCCCCGCCCTCGTGGCGGTACGGCTCGGCTCCAGGAAGGACCGGCACCTTCGGTCTCCTGTCTTCGTCGTTCTCGATGGGGGCTTCTCGCTGGAGTTTCTCGGTGGGGTCTTCGGTGGCGCTTCTCGACGGGGCTTCCGCGACGGGACTTCCGCAATGGACGGACGTGAGGTTCACCGTACGCGACCGCACCGACACCGACCAGGGTCGTCGAAGCCTCAAGCCACCACTCCGGGTTAAGGTCTGAGCGACACTTACAGGAGGCACTCGGTTGTTGTACGGCGCGATGAAGGTTTCCGTCGGGGGGCCGCTGAAGATGATCTTCAGGCCCTGGGTGGAGGGCCTGGAGAACGTGCCCGCCGAGGGCCCCGCGATCCTGGCGAGCAACCACCTCTCCTTCTCGGACTCGTTCTTCCTCCCCGCGGTCCTCGACCGCAAGGTCACGTTCATCGCGAAAGCCGAGTACTTCACCACGCCCGGCGTGAAGGGCCGGCTGACGGCGGCCTTCTTCAAGGGTGTCGGACAGCTCCCCGTGGACCGTTCCGGCGCCCGCGGCGCGGGCGAGGCGGCGATCAGGAGCGGGATAGGCGTGCTGGAGCGCGGTGAGCTGTTCGGGATCTACCCGGAGGGCACCCGCTCGCCCGACGGCCGGCTCTACCGCGGCAAGCCGGGCGGCCTCGCGCGCGTGGCGCTCGCCACCGGCGCCCCGGTGATCCCGGTCGCGATGATCGACACGGAGAAGATCCAGCCGCCCGGCCAGGTGATGCCGAAGATCATGCGGCCCGGCATCCGCATCGGCAGGCCGCTGGACTTCAGCCGCTACCACGGCATGGAACACGACCGTTTCGTGCTCCGGGCGGTGACCGACGAGGTCATGTACGAGATCATGAAGCTCTCCGGCCAGGAGTACGTCGACGTCTACGCGACGGCCGCCAAGCGGCAGATCGCGGAGGCGGCGAAGGCCGACAGGGAAGCGGAGAAGGCCGCGAAGGCCGCCCTCGCACAGGCCGAGAGGGAACAGGCGAAGAAGGAGAAGTCCGGGCGGAGCGAGCCCTAGGGCCCGTCCTTCGGATCAGGCCGGGCTCAGGGGGTGGGGGAAGTGCCCAAGCGCGAGAGAGTCATGAGGATGTCGGTCGAGCTGCCGCTGTGGCGTGCGCTCACCGCCTACCGGGTGCTGACCATGCTGTACGCGGTCGGCCTCTTCGTCGCCGACCACGACGGCTACGACCGGCCCGGCATCGCCGTCGCCTACTTCGCCGTCCTGTGCGGCTGGACGCTCGCCACCCTGCCCCACGTGCAGAACGCGACGGCGTGCACCAAGCGCTTCCTCACCGCCGACCTCCTCGTCGCGCTCACCGGCATCCTCCTCACCCCGCTGGTCGTCAGCGACCAGCACATCCAGGACAGCGGTCCCACCCTGCCCTCGATATGGACGGCCGGCTCGGTCCTGGCGTTCGCCATCAAGGGCGGCTGGCGCTGGGCGGCGTTCGCCTCCACCCCGGTGGCCGCCGCCAACCTGATCGAGCGCGGTCACCCGGCCCGCGACACCGTCCACAACGTGATCCTCGTCTGGGTCGCCTCCATCGCCATCGGGTACGTCGTCGAGGTCGCCCGCGCCTCCGAGCGCACCCTCGCCCGTGCCCTGGAGATCGAGGCCGCGACCCGCGAGCGGGAGCGGCTCGCCCGCGACATCCACGACAGCGTGCTCCAGGTGCTCGCCATGGTGCAGCGGCGCGGCGCGGTCATCGGCGGCGAGGCGGCCGAGCTGGGCCGGATGGCCGGCGAGCAGGAGGTCGCCCTGCGCACCCTGGTCTCCGGCGGCCTCGTCCCGGTCTCCCGGGTGTCGCGGGACGCCGCCGAGGGAGCCGTCGTCGTCGCGGTGGACGAGAGTGACGACGACGAGGCCGGTCCGGTCGACCTGCGCGCGCTGCTCGCCCCCTTCGCCGCTGCCCGGGTCAGCCTCGCCGAACCCGGCGCCCCGGTCCTGCTGGCCCCGGCCGCCGCCCGGGAGCTGGCCGCGGCGGTCGGGGCCGCGCTGGACAACGTGCGCCGGCACGCGGGGGAGCAGGCACGGGCCTGGATCCTGGTCGAGGACGAGCCCGACGCGGTGATCGTGACCGTACGGGACGACGGACCGGGCATCGCGGAGGGCCGGCTGGCGCAGGCCGAGGGCGAGGGGCGGCTCGGGGTCGCCCAGTCCATCCGGGGCCGGCTGCGCGACCTCGGCGGCGGGGCCGAGCTGGTGTCGACGCCGGGACAGGGCACCGAGGTCGAACTGACGGTACCGAAACAGCACGTCAAGCGGGGGAAGGCAGGCACACGATGAGCAGCGGACAGGACCCGATCAAGGTGATGGTGGTCGACGACCACCCCATGTGGCGCGAGGCCGTCGCCCGCGACCTCGCCGAGTCCGGCTTCGACGTGGTCGCCACCGCCGGCGACGGCGAGCAGGCCGTGCGCCGCGCCAGGGCCACCTCGCCCGAAGTCCTCGTCCTGGACCTCAACCTGCCAGCCAAGCCGGGCGTCCAGGTCTGCAAGGAGGTCGTCGCCGCCGACCCGGCACTGCGCGTCCTGGTGCTGTCCGCGAGCGGCGAGCACGCCGACGTACTGGAGGCGGTGAAGTCCGGCGCGACCGGCTACCTGCTGAAGTCGGCGTCCACGGAGGAACTGCTGGACGCGGTGCGCCGCACCGCCGTCGGCGACCCGGTGTTCACACCGGGCCTGGCCGGACTGGTGCTCGGCGAGTACCGGCGGCTGGCCTCCGGCCCCGGCCCGGCGTCCGGCACCGACGAACCGGACGCGCCCCGGCTCACCGACCGCGAGACCGAGGTGCTGCGCCTGGTCGCCAAGGGCCTGAGCTACAAGCAGATCGCCGAACGCCTCGTCATCTCGCACCGCACGGTCCAGAACCACGTGCAGAACACCCTCGGCAAGCTCCAGCTGCACAACCGCGTGGAGTTGGTGCGGTACGCGATAGAGCGCGGCCTCGACGACGAGTGACCCCGCCGCCGAGCCGCCGGGGAGCACCCCGCCGGCGCCGGTCGCGGCACCGCCGGGTCCCCGCAGGCGCCGACCCCGGGGCCGCCGTCGACGGGAGCGTGTGCCGGGCAGCCCCGGCTGCACCGGCCCAGGGTCTTTCGTCTGGATCGGGCCGGAGCAGGGAGCGGGGTCCGGTGCCGGGGGCACCTCCCACGCCTTTCGGGCAGGGGGAGCCTCGCGAGGCGGAGGAGGGAGTCGGGGCGGGGCCCTGGCGACCGACGACAACGCGGCGGGGGGGGGTACCTCCCGCTCGGGCGGAGCCGGGAGCGGGGGAGCGGTGCCGGACCCCGCGAGCCCGGCATGCTCCAAAGGAAAGACCCTAGAGCGCCGGCCGCCGCTCGGACCGGCTGCCGGTGTCCCGCAGCCGGGCCATCAGCTCCCGCACGATCGCCGTCCCGTCCAGCGTGAGCACCGACTCCGGATGGAACTGCACGCCGGCGAACCCGGGCCCGCGCAGCGCGTGCACCTCCCCGTTCGCAGCCCGGCTCACCTCCACCCCGTGCGCGGTCAGCTCCTGCCGGGCGTCGTCGTCGCACCGCGCCACGAAGCTGTTGTAGAACCCGACGGTCTCCTCCCGCCCGAACAGCTCTACCCGCGTCTGCGCCCCCTGGTACGGCACCTCCTTCCGCACGATGTCCAGCCCCAGCTCCGCCGCGATCAGTTCGTGCCCGAGGCACACGCCCAGCACCCCGTGCCGGTGCTCCCCGACGACCCGCGCGGTCAGCTCCCGCAGGAACCGCATCCTGGGGTCGGCCAGGTCGGACGGATCACCCGGACCCGGGCCCAGCACCACGGGACCCCCGTGCGCGAGCACCGCCGCCCGCAGTCCCGGTTCGTCGTAACGCCGGACGGTGACCTCCAGCCCGGACGAGCGCAGGACGTGCGCGAGCATCGCCGTGAAGGTGTCCTCGCAGTCGACCACCAGGGCGTGCCCGGTCAGTTCCCGGGACCGCTCCTGCATCCGCAGCCAGAACGGCGCCAGCGAGGCCCGGCGACCGTCCAGCGCCGCCCGCACCCGCGGATCGTCGGCCAGCCGGGCCCGCACCCGCTCGGCCCGCGGCCTTCCCGGCCGGACGCCGAGGGCCGCCAGCACGCCCGCCGCCTTGGCGTGCGTCTCCGCGACCTCGCCCGCCGGGTCCGAACCGCGCACCAGCGTCGCCCCGACCGGCACCCGCAGCCGGCCGGCCGCGTCGATGTCGGCGGTGCGGATGAGGATGGGGGAGTCGAGGGTCTGGGCCCCGCCGGAGTCCCGCCCGATCAGCGCCAGCGCTGCCCCGTAGTAGCCGCGCCCGCCGGCCTCGTGCCGCTCGATGACCCGGCAGGCGTTCTGCACCGGCGAACCCGTGACGGTCGCCGCGAACATCGTCTCCCGCAGCACATCGCGCACGTCCATCGAGGACTTCCCGCGCAGCTCGTACTCGGTGTGCGCGAGGTGGGCCATCTCCTTCAGCCGCGGCCCGACCACCACCCCGCCCATGTCGCCGACGGTGCACATCATCTTCAGCTCCTCGTCGACGACCATCGACAGCTCCTCGATCTCCTTGCCGTCGGCGAGGAAGTCCAGCAGGTGCCCCGGCGTCGGCCCCCCGTCGGGATAGCGGTACGTCCCGCTGATCGGGTTCATCACGACCGTGCCGCCCGACATCCGCACGTGCACCTCGGGGCTGGCGCCCACCAGCGTCCGGTCCCCGGTGTGCACGACGAACGTCCAGTACGCGCCCCGCTCGCCCTCCAGCAGCCGCCGGAACAGCGCGAGCGCGTCGGCCCTCCCGAATCCCGGGACCGCGCCCTCGTACGTCCGCCGGATGACGAAGTTCGCCCCCTCGCCCCGCCCGATCTCCTCCCGCAGCACCCGCCCGACGATCTCCGCGTACTCCTCGTCGCCGACGTCGAAGCCACCGCCCTCGACGCGCACCTCGTGCGCGGGGAGCTGCTCCAGCGCCTCGGCGAGCGGGATCTCGTACCGCTCCTCGGGGATCAGGACGGACAGCGGCGTGCCGTCGTCGCGGACGTCGAAGCCGCGCTCGCGGATCTGGCGGAACGGCACCAGTGCGAGGCCCTCGTCGGGCAGGTCGGCGAGCCGCTCGCGGACGGCGACCGGGCCGAGGAGCAGCTCCACGGTGGCGCCGTCCTCGGCGGCCCGGCCCGGCGCCCGGCGGCGCAGCAGGGCGAACGGGCGGGGGTCGGTCAGGAGGTCGAGCAGATGCATGGGGTCCGTGTCCTTCTCGGTGGGAGAGTCGACAGGGACGGCCGGGCCCGGAAACACCGAAGGCCGCCCCTTCGGGCGGCCTTCGCGAAGTCTTGCGTACGCGCAGTCAGTGGGCCGCCGGATGAGCGGTCCACCACCAGTTCTGGGTCGAAAGCGCGAACACGGGGTGCACGGTACACGATGTGACGCGTCCGGCTCCGCCCCGTTCGGCGAGGTGTGCTCCCCGCCGCGCGGGGGCGGCCCGAGGCTGAGGACCCCGCTTCGACGGGTGCGGTTCGCCCCCCGCGGCGGCGGGGCTGCCAGGCTCTGTCCCGGCCCGGTGAGCCGGGACAGACCCGTCTCACAGGCTGAGCGCGGCAATGGACGCACGGACCGACCGCGTACTGTTGGGCGCGTGACCGTGAACGCTGATTCCCGAAGTGTCGCCGCTCAGGCGACGTGGCGAGACCTGCCCGCGGCGCAGCAGCCCGAGTACCCGGATGCCGAGGCTCTGCGCGAAGTGATCGCCGAGCTCGAGACGTATCCCCCGCTGGTGTTCGCCGGTGAGTGCGACCAGCTCCGCGCACGGATGGCCGCGGTCGCTCGGGGGGAGGCGTTCCTGCTGCAGGGCGGTGACTGCGCCGAGTCCTTCGACGCGGTGTCCGCCGAGCACATCCGGGCGAAGCTGAAGACGCTCCTGCAGATGGGCGCCGTCCTCACGTACGCGGCCTCCGTGCCGGTCGTGAAGGTGGGCCGGATCGCGGGCCAGTACTCCAAGCCGCGCTCCAAGAACACCGAGACCCGCGACGGCGTGACCCTGCCGACGTACCGCGGTGACTCGGTCAACGGCTTCGACTTCAACGAGGCCGCCCGCGTCCCGGACCCCGAGCGCCTGAAGCGGATGTACCACGCGTCCGCCTCCACGCTGAACCTGGTGCGCGCCTTCACCACCGGCGGCTACGCCGACCTGCGCCAGGTCCACGCCTGGAACCAGGACTTCGTGAAGTCGTCCCCCTCCGGCCAGCGTTACGAGCAGCTCGCCCGCGAGATCGACCAGGCGCTCCACTTCATGCACGCCTGCGGGGCGGACCCGGAGGAGTTCAAGACGGTCGAGTTCTACGCCTCCCACGAGGCGCTGCTCCTCGACTACGAGTCGGCCCTCACCCGTGTCGACTCCCGCACCGGCCGCCTGTACGACGTCTCCGCGCACATGGTGTGGATCGGCGAGCGCACCCGCCAGCTGGACCACGCGCACATCGAGTTCGCCTCGAAGATCCGCAACCCCATCGGCATCAAGCTCGGTCCGACGACGACGGCCGAGGAGGCGCTGCAGTACATCGAGCGCCTCGACCCCGACCGGGAGCCGGGCCGGCTGACCTTCGTCGTCCGCATGGGCGCCGACAAGGTCCGCGACAAGCTGCCGGAGCTGGTCGAGAAGGTCACCGCCTCGGGCGCGACCGTCGCCTGGGTGACCGACCCGATGCACGGCAACACCTTCGAGGCGGCCTCCGGCCACAAGACCCGCCGCTTCGACGACGTGCTCGACGAGGTCAAGGGCTTCTTCGAGGTCCACAAGGGCCTCGGCACCCACCCCGGCGGCATCCACGTCGAGCTGACCGGCGACGACGTCACCGAGTGCGTGGGCGGCGGCGACGAGATCTTCGTCGACGACCTCCACCAGCGCTACGAGACCGCCTGCGACCCGCGGCTCAACCGCAGCCAGTCGCTCGACCTGGCGTTCCTCGTCGCGGAGATGTACCGGGACCAGTAGCGGCCGGTGATGCGGCAGACCGGTGGCGGCTTCGCCCGTCACCGGAACCGAAGTGGGGCGCGGATCACATACGATCCGCGCCCCCTCTCCCTTTTGCGGCCTCTGGGTGCCGGGTAAGGTTAGGTAAACCTAATCGATCTCGGCGGGAGGTGTCCGCGTGTACGTCTGCAGCTGCTTCGGAGTGACGGAAGCGCAGGTCCAGCAGCATGCGGACGACGGCGCCTGTACGCCCCGCCAGATCGCCTCCGCCTGCAAGGCGGGCACGGACTGCGGTTCGTGCGTCCGCCGCATCCAGGCGATCCTCGGCCGGGGCGCCTGCCCGCGCCGCGACCTGGCCGACCAGGGGCGGCCGGCCCTCACCGCGCTCGACGAAGCCGCCTGAGCGCCCGCCCGGCGGGAACCGCCGGGCCTTCCCGGTTCCCGCCGGTTCCCGCCGGTTCCCGCCGGTTCCCGCCGGTTCCCGCCGGGGCTGTCCGTCGGGTCCCGGCCCTTCCGCCGCGTCTCAGCTCTCCGGCTGCTCGATCAGCTGCGCGATGTACAGCGCCTCGCCGAGCTTCTCCACCAGGTCCAGCTGGGTGTCGAGGTAGTCGATGTGGTGCTCCTCGTCCTCGAGGATCGACTCGAAGACGTTCGCGGACGTGATGTCGCCCTTCTCGCGCATCACCTTGATCCCCCGCTTGAGGCGGTCGATCGCCTCCACCTCGACCTGCCGGTCGGCCTCGAACATCTCCTTGACCGTCTGCCCCACGCGTACGTGGAACAGTCGCTGGTAGTTCGGCAGGCCGTCCAGGAGCAGGATCCGGTCGGTCAGGATCTCCGCGTGCTTCATCTCGTCGAACGACTCGTGCCGCGTGTATTTCGCGAGCTTCGTCCAGCCGAGGTTCTCCTGCATCTTCGCGTGCAGGAAGTACTGGTTGATCGCGGTCAGCTCGCCGGTGAGCTGCTCGTTGAGGAACTCGAGGACCTCGGGGTCGCCCTGCATCGCAGAGGCTCCTTCCGCACGGGGATTCGGGAGGTTGCCGCCGAATGATGTCACCGGCGCGGAAGATCGTCCAGTAAGTGCGCACTTAGTAAGTTGACCCATACTTGATGCCGATTGCCCGATTCTGGTCATGCTTGGTCATTCGCACCGGCCGGGGTCTGTCAGGATGGAGTCATGGGGCATCCGGTGGAGCGAGAACCAGGAGAAGCAGCAGCGTCCGAGCTTCCGCCGGGGCAGCGACTTCAGCGGGGCTGGCCTGTCACCCATTACGGCCCGGTGCCCAAGTTCCGGCCCGAGCGCTGGGAGTTCAGGGTCTTCGGCGGCACCGCCGACGGCGACAAGCGCTGCTGGACCCACGAGGAGTTCACCGCCCTCCCGTACGCCACCGTGGTGGCCGATCTGCACTGCGTGACGAAGTTCAGCATGCTCGGCGCCGAATGGGGCGGCGTCCCCGCCCGGACCATCCTGGAGGCCGTGCCGCCCGCCGCCGACGTCACCCACGTCATGGTCTGGGCGGAGTACGGCTTCAGCTCCAACCTGCGGCTGTCGGACTTCGCCGCCGAGCACACCCTCTTCGCCACCCACAAGGACGGCGAACTGCTCACCGCCGAGCACGGCTTCCCGGTGCGCCTGGTCGTGCCCCACCTCTACGCCTGGAAGGGCCCCAAGTGGGTCCGCGGTGTCGAGTACATGACCGCCGACCGCCGCGGCTTCTGGGAGGAACGCGGCTACCACAACATCGGCGACCCCTGGAAAGAGCAGCGCTACTCCTACCAGGAGGAGCCCGGGGACGGCCCCGAACTCTGAGCCCCGGCGTCCCCGGGACATCCGGGCACAGCTTAGAAGGGGCGGATCAGCCGTCCCGGAGTTTCTTCAGCCGCTCCACGTCCGCCGCGTGCCCCTCCCTGCCCCCGGGCGTCTCGATCACGAGCGGTACGCCCGCGGTCGCCGGGTGCGTCATCAGCGCGCGGAACGGGTCCTCGCCGATGTGACCCGCGCCGATGTTCTCGTGCCGGTCCTTGTGGGCGCCCACCACGTCCTTGGAGTCGTTGGCGTGGATCAGCTTCAGCCGGCCCTCGCCGACCGTGTCCACCAGCAGATCGAGGGTCTGGTGCATGCCCGCCGGACCGGCCAGGTCGTGCCCGGCCGCGAAGACGTGGCAGGTGTCCAGGCAGACGCCGAGCCTCGGATGGGCGTCCAGCGCCTCGAAGTACGGCCCGAAGTCCCAGGTCCGCGAGCAGAGCGAGGCGCCCTGCCCGGCCGTCGACTCCAGCAGCAGGAACGGGTCGTCGTCGTGGGTCAGCTCGTCCAGCAGGGGCAGCAGGTACTCCCGGACCTGCTTCAGGGCCACGTCCCGGTCCCGTCCGCCCGTCGCGCTCCCCGTGTGCACGACCACGCCCAGCGCGCCGATCTCCCGCCCCCGGCGCAGCGAGTGCCGCAGGGACTCCACCGACCGCTGTGCCGTCGCCTCGGTGTGCGAACCGAAGTTGATCAGATACGGCGCGTGCACGTAGGCCGGGATCGACTCCGCGGCGCAGGCCTCCCGGAACGCCTCGTCCTGCGCCGGGTTGCCCGCCGGGGTGGCCCAGGCGCGCGGGTTGGCGACGAAGACCTGGATCGTCTCGGCCTTGAGGTCATGGGCGTAGGACATGCCCACGGAGTGCAGCCCGCCGGCCACCGGGACGTGGCCGCCGACGGGATTGCGGGAGGGGAAGGGGTGCGCGGAACTCACCCGTTCAGGGTGTCATGCCCCCGGCGCCGCCCGGTCACCGGAGGGCGGTCTCCCCCGTCACCCCTGTCGCCCCGCCGCGCGGGACGGGCCGCGGGCGCCGGGGTGCGGGCGGGCGGCACCGTCACCGGATGGTGATCGTGATCGTCGATCCCTTGGGGGCCGTCTCGCCGCCGTCCACGGACTGGCTCTTGACCGTGTCGCCGAACAGACCCAGCAGGCCGCGGTCCTCGTCCACCTCGAAGCCGGCCTTCTCCAGCTCGGCCTTGGCGTCGTCCACGCTCGCGCCCACCACGTCCGGGACCTCGACCATCTCCGGGCCCTTGGACAGGGTCAGCGTCACCGTGTCGCCGTCGGCGACCTCCTCGTCCGCGCCCGGCGACTGGGCGGCGACCTGGCCCTTGTCGAACTCGGAGGTGACCTCCCCGGCGGAGACCTCCACCTCCAGGCCGGCCTCCTCCAGCTCGGCCCGCGCGTCGTCCAGGTCCTGGCCGGTGACGTCCGGGACCTCGATCGGACTGCCCTTGCTGACGACGAGGGAGACCGCCGAGCCCGCCCGCCGCTCGGTGCCGGCCTGCGGGCTGCTGCTGATCACGAAGCCCTTGACGACGTCCTCGCTGAACGCCTCGGTGACCAGGCCGGGCTCCAGCCCGTCCGTCTTCAGCAGGTCCTTGGCCTTGTCCAGCCGCGAGCCCTTCACGTCCGGCACCTTCACCGTCTCGGGGCCGTCGGAGACGGTGAGGGTCACCGAGTCGTTGGCGCGGATGCGAGCGCCCGGCTCCGGGTCCGTGCTGATGACGGTGCCGCGCTCGACCGTGTCGCTGTAGGCGTGCCGCACCTCGCCGACGTCCAGCCCGGCCGCCTCCAGCCGCTGTCTGGCCTGCGCCTCGGTCTGGGTGAGGACCCCCGGGACCTTGGTGAACTGGCCCGAGTTGATGTACCAGACGCCCGCGCCGACACCGAGCACCAGCAGGACGGCGGCGACGATCGCGACCAGTTCGCGGCGGGGCCGCACCGGGCGGCGCCGGGGCGGCGGCGGCTCCGCCGCGAACCGGGACGTCCGGTTCGTCGGGTCCCCGTCGCCCACGTGCCCGTCCGCGTCCTCGTCGACGGGCAGGAGGCGCGGGACCGTGAGCGAGCGCGGGATCACGCTGGTGCGGTCCTCGGCGATGTCGCGGTCCGCCGACAGGGCCTGCGGCGGCAGCGCGTCCAGCTGGGCCTCGTCGAGCGCGGCCCGCGCCTCGCGGACCTGCGCGAGCAGGACCACGGCGTCCGCCGGGCGGACGCCGGGGGTGCGGGCGGTGGCCGAGGCCACCAGCTCGTCCAGCGCGAACGCCATACCGGGGACGGCGGCGGAGGGCGGCGGCACGTCCTCGTGGAGGTGCTTGTAGAGCACCACGGCGGGGGTGTCGCCGTCGTGCGGCTTGTCGCCGGTCAGCATCTCGTAGAGCACGACCCCGCAGGCGTAGACGTCCACGCGTGCGTCGGTGGTGCCCTGCTCCATCTGCTCGGGCGCGAGGTAGGCGACGGTACCGAGGACGGCCCCGGTGGTGCTGGTCACGGTGTCCACGGACCTGACCAGGCCGAAGTCGGCGACCTTGACCCGGCCGTCGTCCCCTATCAGCACGTTCTCCGGCTTCATGTCCCGGTGCACGAACCCGGCGCGGTGCGCGGCTCCGAGCGCGGCGAGGACCGGCTCCAGGATGTCCAGCGCGGCCCGCGGCTGGAGGGCACCGCGCTCGCGCAGCACGTCCCGCAGGGTGCAGCCGGCGACGTACTCCATCGCGAGGTAGACGTACGACCTGTCGGCCCCCTGGTCGAACACCTGGACGACGTTCGGGTGTGCCAGCCGGGCCACGGACTTGGCCTCGCGGATGAAGCGCTCGACGAAGGAGGCGTCGGCCGCGAGGGCCGGGTGCATCACCTTGAGCGCGAGGACGCGGTCGAGGCGGGTGTCCACGGCCCGGTAGACCGTGGCCATCCCGCCGACCGCGATCCGCGCGTCCACGCGATAACGCCCGTCGAGCACCTGCCCGACCAGAGGGTCCTGAAGGGTCGTGTCCACGCAGGCGAGTCTACGAGCCCGCACCGGCACCCCTCACCGCTCACACCGGTATCGCAGCGGGACTGAAGCGGACCTGTGACGAGCGGCACGACCGGAGCGGCGTGCCCGTCCGCCCGGAGCCGTCACCCACCCGCACGGGCGCCCACCCGCACGGGCGCCCACCCGCACGGGCGCCCACCCGCGCGGGCGCCCACCCGCGCGGGCGCCCACCCGCACGGGCACCCGGCCGCCGACGGCGCCCGGCCCCCCGGCGACGGCCACCGCCCGGCCGGGGCGGACGGTGCGGGGCCGGGGCGGACGGTGCGGGGCCGGGGCGGACGGTGCGGGGCCGGGACGGACGGCGCGGGGGAGACGTCGTCAGAAGGCCGGCCGTTCCGGGTCGAGGGCGGCGCGGCCCTCCCCCGGCGACGACGCCTGCGCGAAGTGACGGCGGGGAATGCGGCCCGCGAGCCTGGCCAGCCTCCCCGCCTCCACGCCCCTCCGCATCGCCCGGGCCATCAGCACCGGCTCCTGCGCCCGCGTCACCGCCGACGCCAGCATCACCGCCGCGCACCCCAGCTCCATCGCCAGCGCCACGTCCGACGCCGTACCGGCGCCCGCGTCCAGGATCACCGGCACGCGCGCGTTCTCGACGATCAGCTGGAAGTTGTGGGGGTTGCGGATGCCCAGTCCGGACCCGATCGGCGAGCCCAGCGGCATCACCGCCGCACACCCGACGTCCTCCAGCTTCCGCGCCAGCACCGGATCGTCGTTCGTGTACGGCAGCACCGTGAACCCGTCGTCGACCAGCGTCTCCGCCGCGTCCAGCAGCTCGACCGGATCGGGGAGCAGCGTCCGCTCGTCGGCGATGACCTCCAGCTTGACCAGGTCGGTGCCCAGCGCCTCCCGCGCCAGCCGTGCCGTCAGGACCGCCTCCCCGGCCGTGAAACACCCCGCCGTGTTCGGCAGCACCCGGATGCCGAGCCGTTCCAGGACCGACAGCACGGACCCGTGCACCGAGGGGTCCACCCGCCGCATCGCGACGGTGGTCAGCTCGGTGCCGGACGCGACCAGCGCCCGCTCCAGCACCTCCAGGCTGGGCGCGCCGCCCGTCCCCATGATCAGACGGGACGAGTACGCCGTACCGCCGAGGACGAAGGGATCGTCGGCCATGGCTCAGCCTCCCTGGACGGCGGTGAGGACTTCCACGCGGTCTCCGTCGCAGAGGGCGGTGGCGGACCACCGCGCGCGCGGGACGACGGTTTCGTTGAGGGCCGCGGCCACCCCGGAGGACGCCGGCGTCAGGGACCGTACGACGCTGTCGAGGGCCGTGCCGGGAGCGACCTCGCGCCGCTCACCGTTCACCGAGATCTTCATGCGGGCTGCTCCGAGAGTGCGGCGGCGTGGAAGCGCCGGGGGGTGAAGGGACGGGCCTCGGCGGGGAGTTCGCCGGTGACCAGCGCGTGCGCCAGCACGTCCCCGGTGACCGGCGCCAGCAGCACGCCGTTGCGGTAGTGCCCGGTCGCCAGCAGCAGTCCGTCCAGCCCGGTCGGCCCGAGCAGCGGCGCGTTGTCCGGTGAGCCGGGACGCAGCCCCGCGCGGGTCTCGGTGAGCGGCAGCTCGGTGATCCCGGGGACCAGTTCGTGGGCGTCCCGCAGCAGCTCGTACACGCCGCCCGCCGTCACCGTCGTGTCCCAGCCCAGTTCCTCGCTCGTCGCCCCGACGACCAGCTCGCCGTTCTCGCGCGGCACCAGGTAGACCTGGCTGCCGCGCACCACGGCCCGGACCGTCCGGGTCAGGAACGGCGCGTACCGCCGCGGCACGGTCAGCCGCAGCACCTGCCCCTTCACCGGCCGCACCGGCGGCAGCACCTTTGCCGGGACGCCCGCGAGCCGCCCGCTGAGGCTGCCCGCCGCGAGCACCACCTGCCGCGCCGCGAGCGTCGTACCCGCGCGCGTGCGCACTCCCGTGGCGCGCCCGGCCGACACCGTCAGCCGCTCCGCCCGGTCGCGGTGGAAGGCCACGCCCGTCCGCTCACAGGCGGCCACCAGCGCCGCCACCAGCCGCCGCGGATCGACCTGGTGATCCCCGTCCACCCGCAGTCCGCCCCGCACCCCGGGCGCGAGCAGGGGCTCCAGCCGCCGGCACTCCCGGCCGGACAGCCACTCCGAGTCCAGCCCCGACCGCCGTTGCAGGGCGTGCAGTTCCCGCAGGTGGGCGCGGTCGTCGGCGTCCAGCGCGACCGCGAGGGTCCCGGAGCGGCGGTAGCCGAGGTCGTGGCCGGTCAGTTCGGTCAGCTCGGCCGCGAAGTCCGGGTAGCGGCGGGCCGATTCCAGGTTCAGACCGAGCAGTGTCTGTTCGCCGTGGTGCAGTTCGGAGACGGCGGCCAGCATCCCGGCCGCCACCTGTGCGGCCCCGCCGCCCGGCTCGGGATCCAGCACCACCGTGGCGAACCCGCGCTGCGCGGCCCGCCACGCGGTGACCAGCCCGATGATGCCGCCCCCGACGACGAGGACGTCCGACGTGACTGAGGACATGGGCGTCCAGCCCCTCCCTTCGCCGGCATGACCCGGATCAGGTTCGTACGGTCGGAGGCCGCCAGCCTCCCTCTCAGCCCGGTGCGTCCGGGCTCCCGCGAGTGCTCTAGGTTGGCCACCCTAGTCCCCCGTCCTCCGTCTCGGTAAGGGAGCCTCCTCTCGTGGCCCGTTCGCTCGACGGCCTGGTCCTGGCCCCGGTGGCCGACCAGGCCCCCGGTCAGGTCGGCACCCGCACCCGCTTCACGTACCGCGAACGCGACGGCGTCGTCTGGGCCGACTACGCGGGCGGCGACGTCGTCCGCGGGCATCTCGTGGGCACCCGGCGGGGGGACCGGCTGGACTTCCGGTACGTCCAGCTGGGGCGCGACGGGACGACGTCGTCCGGGCACTGCGCGTCCACGGTCGTCGAGCTGCCCGACGGGCGGCTGCGCCTCGACGAGACCTGGCAGTGGGAGTCGCGGGCCGGCAGCGGGACCAGCGTGGTGGAGCAGATCACGGAGCAGGACGGCTGACTGACGACACGTCAGCTGTCTAAGGTGATCGGGTGAGCGAGCAGACGCGGGAAGAAGACGGGCGGGCGGCGCGACGGGTGGTCGTCGTCGGCGCGGGGATGGCCGGGGTGCAGACCGCGGTCGCCCTGCGCGAACAGGGCTTCGACGGCACGGTGATCGTCGTCGGCGCCGAACCCCACCAGCCCTACGACCGGCCCCCGCTGTCCAAGGCCGTCCTGCTCGGCAAGGCCGAGCACTCCGCCTTCGACGTCGACTTCGAGAGCCTCGACGTCGAACTCCGGCTCGGCAGCGAGGCCCTCGGCGTCCGCCCCGCCGACCACGAACTCGACACCGAGTCCGGGCCCGTCCCGTACGACGTCCTCGTGCTCGCCACCGGCGCCGAACCGATCCGGCTGCCCGGCGCCGAGGGCGTTCCCGGCGTCCATCTGCTGCGCACCCTGGACGACGCCGAACGGCTGCGGCCGGTGCTCGCCGGCCGGCACGACATCGTCGTCGTCGGCGCCGGCTGGATCGGCGCCGAGTTCGCCACCGCCGCGCGCGAGGCCGGCTGCGCGGTCACCGTCGTCGAGGCCGCAGACCGGCCGCTGGCCGGCGCCCTGCCCGCCGACGTCGCCGCCGCGATGACCGCCTGGTACGCAGACAGCGGCACCGGACTGCGCACCCACGCGCGCGTGCGGCGCGTCGAGCCCGGCGCGGTCCTCCTCGACGACGGGTCCCGGCTGCCCGCCGACGCCGTCGTGGTCGGCATCGGCGCCCGCCCCGCCACGGCCTGGCTGACCGGCTCGGGCATCGAGCTGGGCCGGCACGGCGAGGTCGTGGCCGACGCCGGCCTGCGCACCTCCCTGCCCGACGTGTACGCGGTCGGCGACTGCGCGTCCTTCCCCTCCGGGCGGTACGACGAGCGCCTCCTGGTCCACCACTGGGACAACGCCCTCCAGGGCCCGCGCACGGTCGCCGCGAACATCCTCGGCACGGCCCGCGGGGAGGCCCCCGCGGTCTACGACCCGGTCCCGTACTTCTGGTCGGAGCAGTTCGGCCGCTTCGTCCAGTACGCCGGGCACCACGGCGGCGCCGACACCACCCTGTGGCGCGGCGACCCCGCCGGACCGGCCTGGACCGTCTGCTGGCTGCGCGACGACCGCCTGGTCGCCCTGCTGGCGGTGGGCCGCCCGCGCGACCTCGCGCAGGGCCGCCGGCTGATCGAGTCGGGCACGCCGGTCGACCCGGAGCTGCTCGTGGACCCGGAGCGGCCGCTCAAGACGGCGACGGCCTGACCGGGGCGTCTCCGGGGCGTCTCCGGGGCATCTCCGGGGCGTCACCGGTGCTCCGTCCGGAGGGGTCCCGCGGCGTCCGGCGGCGGCCCCGTCCCCCTGGGGGGAGCCTCGGGTACCGACTGTCGGTCCGGGATGGCAGTCTTGGGGGGTGACCGAGATTGACGCAAAGATCGATGCTCTCGTCCCCGCCTGGCTCACCCTGCCCGACATCGCGGAGATGCTCGATGTCGACGTGACGCGTGTGCGGCAGCTGGTCAAGGAAGGCCAGCTCGTCGCCGTACGCCGTGGTGAGAACAGGGCGCTGCACGTCCCCGCCGCCTTCATCGACGAGGACAAGGTGACCAAGGGCCTGTCCGGGACCCTGACCCTGCTGCGGGACGACGGCTTCACGGACGAAGAGATGCTGGAGTGGCTGTTCACGCCCGACCCGTCCCTGCCCGGGACCCCGGCGCAGGCACTGAGTGAGAACCGCGGCACGGAGGTGAAGCGCCGCGCCCAGGCGCTCGCCGTCTGAGCCCGAGATCCGCTCCACGGATCCGCCGCTCTCCACGGATCCGCCGCTCTCCACGGATCCGCCGCTCTCCACGGATCCGCTGATCCGCTGATCCGTCGATTCACGGATCCGCCGATCCGTTCGGAGACCTGCCGCGCGGACTCGCCGTCAGAACCGCCAGGTGTGCGGCCGTGGTCCGCCGCGGCCGCACACCGCCGCCCCGGGAAAGACCCGAGGCGCCGCCCACGTCCCGGGGGACCCACGCATGCCCGACACGGCCCGCTCCCAGCTCGCCGACGCCCGCCTCTACCTCTGCACGGACGCCCGTAAGCGCCAGGGCGACCTGCCGGAGTTCCTGGACGCGGTCCTCGCGGGCGGCGTCGACATCGTGCAGCTGCGCGACAAGGGCATGGAGGCGGCGGAGGAGCTGGAGCACCTCGAGGTGTTCGCCGACGCCTGCGCCCGCCACGGCAGGCTGCTCGCGGTCAACGACCGGGCGGACGTCGCCCATGCCGCCGGCTCCCAGGTCCTCCACCTCGGCCAGGGCGACCTGCCGGTCCCCGCGGCCCGCGCCCTCCTCGGGGCCGGCGTGCTGATCGGCCGCTCCACGCACAGCGAGGCGGAGGCGGACGCCGCGGCCGTCCAGGAGGGCGTCGACTACTTCTGCACGGGCCCGTGCTGGCCCACCCCCACCAAGCCCGGCCGCCCGGCCCCCGGCCTCGGCCTGGTCCGTCACACGGCGGCGCTGGGCACCGGGCGTCCCTGGTTCGCGATCGGCGGCGTCGACCTCGGCAACCTCGACGAGGTGCTGGAGGCGGGCGCCCGCCGCGTCGTGGTCGTCCGGGCGATCACCGAGGCCGACGACCCCGGGGCCGCGGCGGCGGAGTTCGCCGAGCGGTTGCGCGCGGTCTGAGCCGGGCGCCCGGACGCCGGCCCGTTCACCCGTCCGGCCTCCTCGCCCGTCCCCGTCCCGGTCCCTCCCGTCCTGGTCCTTCCCGTACCGGTCCCTCCCGCGCCGGCCCGGTCCCGCGCTGTCCGTCGACCTCCCCTCCCGGCTCGCGCCCGCCTGTCCAAGGGGTGGACAACAAGGCGACAATTCGGGCAAATTTCCGAGTTTCGGTGAGGGGAGGCCCCTCCCCTGGCTAACCTGCGGGTATGGCCCTCGGAACCGCATCCACCAGGACCGACCGCGCCCGCACCGTGCGCGACATCCTGGCCACCGGCAAGACGACCTACTCGTTCGAGTTCTACGCGCCGAAGACCGCCCAGGGCGAGCGGAACCTGTGGAACGCGCTCCGGCGGGTCGAGGCCGTGGCCCCCGACTTCGTCTCCGTCACCTACGGCGCCGGTGGCACCACGCGGGCGACCACGGTCAAGGAGACGCAGCAGATCGTCGTCGACACCACCCTCACCCCGGTCGCGCACCTCACGGCCGTGGACCACTCCATCGCCGAACTCCGCAACATCATCGGCCAGTACGCCGACGCCGGGATCCGCAACATGCTCGCCGTGCGCGGCGACCCGCCCGGCGACCCCATGGGGGAGTGGGTGCCGCATCCGCAGGGCCTCACCTACGCCGCCGAACTCGTCCAGCTGATCAAGGAGTCGGGCGACTTCTGCGTCGGCGTCGCCGCCTTCCCCGAGATGCACCCGCGTTCCAGCGACTGGGACACCGACGTCGCGCGCTTCGTCGACAAGTGCCGGGCCGGCGCCGACTACGCCATCACGCAGATGTTCTTCGAGCCCGACTCCTACCTGCGGCTGCGGGACCGGGTGTCGGCGGCCGGCTGCGCGACCCCGGTGATCCCCGAGATCCTGCCGGTGACGAGTGTGAAGATGCTGGAGAGGCTGCCCAAGCTCAGCAACGCCCACTTCCCGGCGGCGCTGAAAGAGCGGATCCTCACAGCCAAAGACGATGCGGCCGCTGTACGCTCCATTGGCATCGACTTCGCCACGGAGTTCTGCGCTCGGCTGCTCGCCGAGGGAGTGCCCGGACTGCACTTCATCACGCTCAACAACTCCACGGCGACGCTGGAAATCTACGAGAACCTGGGTCTGCACCACCCACCGCAGGCCTAGACCGGCCGCACCGCCTTACGACACACTGCGGAGCGGCCGAGGGGAGAGGGGCGTACATGGGCTGGACGGTCCTCTACATCGCGTTCGGCGTCGTCGCGCTGTGGCTGCTCGGTGAGGTGCTGCTGCAGTACAAGGCACGGCTGCGCTGGCGGCTGCTCGCCTTCGGCGGCTTCCTCGGCGTGGTGGTCGGTGTCCTGATCCCGTCGGTCGTCGTCATCGGTGTGGGGGCGGCCGCCTTCGCGGTCGGCCAGACGTACGTCACGCTGTCGTTCCGCCGCGGCTTCGCCGAGGGCTGGGCCGTCAGCCGCCCCGGCACCGAAGGCACCAAGCGCCGCCGCGGCAAGGGCGAGCACCAGGACCCGACCCTGGAGGTCTCCGACCTGGAGGAGACCGAGGGCGGCCCCGACCCGTACGGCCGGGACGCGGGCACGACGTTCGGCGACGACATCGCGTACGGCCAGGACAAGGGCGCCTACGGCGACGACGACCGCGACGACGTGTTCACGCCCACCGCGCGCGGCGCCGGCGCCGCGGCGGCCGAGGCCACCTCCGTCTACGAGCCGCAGCCCCTGCCCGACGACACCGGCTCCTACGGCGTGTACAGCGACACCGCCCACGCGTCCGCCGCCCAGACCCAGGACCAGTACGCGACCACCGCCCAGGGCGCCGACCAGGGGTACGGCTACGACGGCTACTCCGGATACGGCCAGCAGCAGTACGGCTACGACGCCTCCGGCGAGCAGCAGTACGCGGCCTACTCCGACCCCTACATCGGCACCCAGACCTACGGTGGCGGCTCCTACGACGCCGGGTACGACCAGCAGCAGTACCCGCAGCAGGGCTACGGCCAGGACCAGTACGGCACCGGCGGCTACGACGGAACCCCGGCCGGCGGTGTCTGGGTCCCGCAGCAGCGCAGCACCGACGACCCGCTCGCCGGCGAACTCCCGCCCG
This sequence comes from Streptomyces sp. NPDC048734, assembly GCF_043198675.1. NCBI lineage: Bacteria > Bacillati > Actinomycetota > Actinomycetes > Kitasatosporales > Streptomycetaceae > Streptomyces > Streptomyces sp. NPDC048734. Next base: position 993,554 of record NZ_JBICUZ010000001.1, read on the forward strand.
AGCAGCCGTACCCCTACCAGGGCGACGGGCAGCGGCAGGGCAACGGCTACGACGAGCAGTACCGCTTCTGACAGGCGCTCACGGCCGCCGCCCCGAGGGGGCGGCCCGGGCAGTGGCCGGGGCTCACTGCGAGCCGCGGAACCCCGGCCCCTCCACGACGAGTCCCGACACCAGCGCGCCCGACATGCCCGCGTGGGGGAGCCCACCGCCCGGGTGCGCCCAGCCGCCCGCGGTGAACAGGCCCGCAACGGCGGTCGAGTTGGCCGGGTGCAGCAGCCGTCCCCCCGCCGCCGCCAGCGCCGGCGCCGGGACGGACCCGCCCTCCGCGCCGGTCTCCTCCGCGATGTCCGCCGGGGTGCGCACCTCGCGCCACAGGACGCGGTCCCGCAGGCCCGGAAGGGCGCGCTCGGCGACGCCGAGCACCGCCTCCACCAGGTCGGCCCCCGGCTCGGTCCCGGCCGGGACGACGACACTCAGGGTGACCGCCTCATGGGAGGAGTCCGGCACGAGAGCCGGGTCCCCGGGCCGCAGCACCGTGACCGTCGGACCGGCGGCCGGCGTGGGCGCCGTACCGAACAGGGCCTCCAACTCGCCCTCGCGGTCGCGCGTGTGCACCACCGTCCGGTGCACGGTCCCCTCCGGGCGCCCGCCGCGCAGGGCGAGCAGCACGGTGAGCCGGCTCGGCAGGCCCCGCTGCGGCGCGACCTCGCCCCGGCCGCGCGGCGGCAGCCCGGTGAGCCGGCCCGTCCCCGGCGCGACCACGAAGTCGGCCTCCGCCACACTGCTTCCCCCGGAGCCGGAAGCCGGGGAGGCGCCCCCGGCCAGCTCCACGCCCGCCGCCCGGCCGTCCTTCTCCACGATTCCGGTGACCTCGGCACCGAACTCGAACACGACCCGGCGGGCCAGGCATCTCTCGTACACCGCGCGGGCCAGCTCGCGCACGCCACCGCGCACGGACCACATGCCGAAGGCGTGCTCCATGTACGGCAGGACGGCCGCGCTCGCCGGGGTGACCCGCGGATCGAGGCCGTACGCGAGCGCGTGACTCTCCAGGAGGGCGGCGAGCCTGGGGTCGCGCAGTTCCCAGGCGCCGACCTCGGCGAGCGTGCCGGCCCGGCGGGTGCGCAGCAGGCGCTTGTGCGGCACCGCCGGATAGGGCTCGCGGTCGGCGAGCACCGCCCAGTTCGGCCACAGCGGCTCCTCCAGGAGCGGGCGGCGCGTGCGGTCCCAGGCCTCGCGGGCCCGGACCAGGAAGTCGCCCCAACGCCCGCCGGCCCCCTGGCCCAGCGCCTCGTCCAGGGCGGAGACGACACCCGCGCGTGAGGCGTTCGGCAGCACGGCCTCGGTGCCGTCGGCGAACACGTGCCGCGCCGACGGGTCGACCTGGACCAGCTCGACACAGTCCTCCAGCGGCTCCTTGCCGGTCTTGACGAAGAGATCGCGCCAGACCGCGGGCAGAGTCAGCAGACCGGGGCCCGTGTCGAAGGAGAACCCGTCCCGCTCGAAGCGGCGCACCGCACCGCCGTACGTCTCCGTACGCTCGTACACCGTCACCCGGTGGCCCGCGACGGCCAGCCGGGCGGCAGCCGCCAGCGCGCCCATCCCGGCGCCGATCACCGCAATCCGTGCCATGCCCGCGACCTTATCGGCCGCCACCGACAGTGACGGCGCCGGCCCGGCCGCCCGTGAACACCGGGGGAGCAGGGACCCGGGGGCGGTCATCACCAGGGCGGCCGCGCAGCGCCCCGGGGCCGGGCACCCGGGTCTGAGTAGCCGTACCTAGCCGCCGAGATGAGTACCCGCGCGGATGGGACGCGACCTGGGGGGAGGGGAGAGTGGAGCCCACGGAAAGGGGCCCGGCACCGCACCGCCGACACGGGGCTGCGGAACGGTGCCGGTCCTGGACCGCTCCTTTTGCCGGCCCGGTCGGCGGGAGCGGGGCACGGGGGCGGGCCGGGGAACGACCGGAAGAGGAACGCGGGGGACACGGGGGACACGGGGGAAGCACCAGGGAGCGCCGGTTCGCGGTGGCACACGGGGGACGTGGCCACGGCGGACCGGCGCTTTCGTGCCCGCCCCGACGGCCGGTGGCGGCACCTTCCGCGCGGAGGGCTCAGAGCCCGCTGACCCGGCCCTGGAGCAGTCGGGACAGGGCCGCGTGGACGTCGTCCAGGGACCGCTCCGGCTGGAAGGCCTGCCAGTCCAGGGCGGCCACCAGGACCATGCCGACTAGCGCGGCCGCGGTCAGCGGCACGTCGATCTCGTCGCTGAACTCGCCGTGGTCGATGCCCTCGCGCAGCACGCCCTCGACGACGGCCACCGCCTGCTGCCGCACCACCAGGAGCGTGGACTGCCAGGCCCGGTTGGTGCGCCAGAGCTCGGCCACGTAGAGCTGGGTGAACGCCGGATAGCGGTCGATGAAGACCAGACCCGCGCGGATCATCGCGTCCAGCGCGTCGACCCGGCTGCCGCCCTGGCGCGCCGTGCTCTCGGCGGCCTCGCGGAGGGACGCGGTGAGCAGTCCCACGCCGTGCCGCAGCAACTCCTCGAAGAGGACCGACTTGCTCGCGAAGTTGTAGTAGACCGTGCCCTTCGCGACGCCCGCCCGCTCGGCGATCTCGTCCACGGTGGTCGCGGAGAAGCCCTGCTCGGCGATGAGTGTGACGGCTGCCTCGTAGAGCTTCTGCCGGGTGGCCTCGCGGCGGGTGCGGCCGGCCGGCGTGGTGGTGCTGTCCATGCCCCTGATTGTCACAGGAACCCGCCCCGCCGAAGTCACCGGTCGCGCGGTCACAGGGTCAGCTCCGGGTGCAGCCGGTCCAGCGTCCACACCTGACGGCGGCGCGCGGACAGCGCGGTCAGTGCCAGGGCGCCCGCCGTGAAGGCCGTCAGCACCACGCACGCGTGCCACACCGGTTCCAGGCCGCCGCCCGTGATGAGCCGGCGCAGCGCCTCGACGACGTAGCTCATCGGCAGGAAGGGGTGCAGGGCGTTGAAGAAGCCCGGACTCGTCTGCACCGGGTAGGTGCCGCCCGCCGACGTGAGCTGGAGCATCAGCAGGGCCAGGACGAGGATCCGGCCCGCCGGGCCGAAGCGCGCGTTGAGCCACTGGACGATGGCCGCGAAGCAGGCGACCACCAGGAACAGGAAGCCCACCGTGCCGGCCGCCCGGACCATCCGCAGGCCCACCGCCCAGTGCAGCACGGCCATCAGGGCCGCGGTCTGGAGCACCCCGATCGCGGCCACCGGCAGCCATCCGGCCAGCGCGATCCGCCACGCGGAGGCGCCCGCGGCGAGCGCGCGCCGGTTCATCGGCGCGATCAGCATGTACGCCACCATCGCGCCCACCCACAGCGACAGCGGGATGAAGTACGGGGCGAAGCCGGTGCCGTAGTTGGGCGCCTTGTGCAGGTCGTGGGAGGCCAGCTGGACCGGGTCCGCCATGACGGCGGTGCGCGCGTCCCGGTCCTCCTCGTCGTAGTCGGGGATCCGCCCGGCGCCGTCGTGCAGTCCGCCGGCGAGCTCCGCGGAGCCGTCGACCAGCTTGAACATGCCGCCGTCGAGTTCCTCGGCGCCCTTCTTGAGCTTGCCGACGCCCTTGTCCAGGTCGCTCGCGCCGCTCCTCGCGGTGCCGATGCCGGTGTTCAGCTTCTTCGCACCCGCGGCCACCTTCTGGGCGCCCTTGTTCAGCTCGTTGATCCTGGAGACCGCGTCGGCGACGTCCTCGGAGAGGTGCGGGGCGCGGTCGGCGAGCGCCTGGGCCTGCTTCTGGAGCGCCGCGAGGTTCGTGCGCATCGTCTTCAGGTCGCCGTCCTGATCGGCGACGAGCGTGTCGACGTCGTCGGCGATCAGCACCACGTCCGCGGCGGCGTCCCTGGCCTTCTTCAGGTCGGCGCAGGCCGGGTCGGGCAGCGCGGGTGTCTCGCAGCGCGTCCGGTGGATCCCGTCCAGGGTCTCGGAGGCGATCCGCGCACCTCCGGCGGCCACCGGAGCCCTCTTCACCAGGGCGGACAGACGGCCGCGGACCACCTTGGCGGAGTCGGCGACCAGCTGGGCGGTGTCCCCGATGGTCTTCTCGTTGTCCTCGATGAAGGGTGTGACCTCGCCGGAGACGCCGTTGACCTTGTCGGCGAGCGTCTGCGTGCCGTCGGCGACCCCGCGCGAGCCGTCCTCCAGGTCACCGGCGCCCTTGTCGAGCTTCGCCAGTCCCCCGGACAGCTTGCCACTGCCCGACTTGGCGTCCTCGAGGCCGTCCGCGAGGGCCTTGGAGCCCTGCTCGGCCTTCCCGACGCCGCCCTTCAGCCTGTCGGCCCCGTCGGCGGCCTCCACGGTCTTGCCGTGGATGTCGGAGAAGGAGACGAAGATCCTGTCCAGGAAGGAGCGGGAGGCCTTCGTCGAGGCGGCCGTGCGGACCTCGCTGAAGACCGTCCGCGAGATCTGCCCGACGATGTAGTTGTTGGCGTCGTTCGTGCGCACCTGGAGGGCGCTCGTCGCGGGGGAGTCCCCCGAGCTGGAGGCGATGCGCCGGCTGAAGTCGGCGGGCATGGTCAGCGACAGGTAGTAGGTGCCGTCCTCCACGCCCGCGCGTGCCCGTGCGGCATCGACCTCGTGCCAGTCGAAGACCTTGCTGTCGCGCAGCCCTTCGGTGATGTCGTCCCCGGCGGCGATCCGCCTGCCGTCGGCACTCGCCCCCTCGTCGTCGTTCACCAGGGCCACGGGGACGCGGTCGAGCCGGCCGTACGGGTCCCAGAAGGACCACAGGTACAGCGCGCCGTAGAGCAGGGGCAGCAGCAGGAGCGCGACCAGGGCGGCGCGCGGGAGCCTCCCCCGGCCGAAGCGGCGCAGCTCAAGCGCGGCGAGTCGCGGCGAGTGCATCGGCCGCCTCCTCTCCGGGTCCCGGCCGGCTGGCCACCGTCACGGCGCCGGCGGGCGCCTCGGCGCACGCCGCCACGACGGTGGTCCCGGACCCGGCGACGGAGGCCAGCAGGGCCCCGGCCGCGGCGCGCTCGGCGTCGGACAGCTTCAGGTCGGCGTCGTCGACCGCGAGCAGTCGCGGTCGCCCGAGCAGGGCCAGCGCGACCGACAACCGCAACGCCTCCAGCCGCTCCAGATCGCGTACGGCGGTCCGCGCGCCCTCGGGCAGCGCCTCCCGTTCTAGCCCGGCGGCGGCCAGCGCGGCTTCGACCTGCAGCTTCTCCTCGCTCACGCGCGCAGAGCGCGGCCGCAGCAGCGCGCGTACGGAGCCGCCGAACCGCCGCTGCAGCAGCGCCCGCTCGTGCAGGTGCTCGCCGACGGTCAGCGCCGGGTCGAGGTCGGTGACACCGGTGACGTTGGCCAGGGCGCTGACGCGGCGCACCGCGGCCAGCTGCTTCGGCAGCCGCGCGGTGCCGACGACCGCCGTGCCCTCGGTGGCCCTCATCCGGCCGGTGAGCGCGAGCAGCAGGCTGGTCCGGCCGGAGCCGGAGGGCCCCTCGACCGCGATCAGCGAGCCGGGCTCCGCGTCGAGACCGACGTCCCGGAAGGCCCAGCCGCGCGGACCCCGCAGCCCGAAGCCCTCGGCGGTGACGGCGACTCCGTGCACGGTTCCCCCCGTGAGCAGAATTTGAACTGACTGGTCAGTGCAAAAACTAACCCGAACTTTCGATCGAGGCAAAAGCCCAGGTCGCCACGGATTGTCAGTGGCATAGCGCACGATGGGCACATACGGCACCACCGGACAGGATCGTGCCGTCACACAGACGACAGGAGGTTCGTCATGGCCAGCTCCCACGCAGCAGCCGCACGTCGGCGACGCGCCACCGGCCCTGCCCCCTCACTGACCGGCCCGGCGAGCGACGTGCACCCCGTGCTGCGCCGGACCACGGCCCCGCCCGCCGCCCTCGACCTGCTCGCCCAGGCCCACGCCGGGCTGGACGAGGCCACCGTCCTCGACACCCCCAACGAGCGGTACGCCACGGCCCACCTCGCCGCGCTGCGCACCGCCGCCGCCGTCCTTGCCGCGCGGGGGCGCCCGGAGGCCACCCCCCGACGCCGGGCCCGGATCAGGAGCGCGTGGGAGGTGCTCCCCGAGATAGCGCCCGAACTGTCCGAGTGGAGCGCGCTGTTCGCCTCCGGAGCCGGGCGCCGGGCCCGTGCCGAGGCGGGTATCCGGGGTGCGGCCAGCCGTCGTGACGCCGACGACCTGATACGCGACGTGGCCATGTTCCTCCGCCTCGTCGAACGCATGCTGGTCCTCCAGCCGGTGCTGCCCCAGCCCCGCCAGGAGGGCGCTGAAGCGGACGGCCCGAGCGCGGGGGCGGGCATGCCGGACGCGGGATGAGCCCCGCCGCCGACGGGACCGGCCGGGCCGGCGGGGTGTCCGTCCGGGACGCTCGCGCGGGCGTCCCGGGGAGGCCGGCGAACCCCGCGGCCCGGGCGCACCGCGGTGACCGGGCGCGGGGGCGGAGGCAATAGGGTGGACGGTGCCTGAAGCCTTCCCCCCGCCGCCGCCGCGGCCGGGAAGGCGCCCCGTTCGCTCCGCCGCGCCAGAGGCGGTGCCGCGCCGAGGAGTCAACTGCCGTGCCGGACCCCATGCGCCCGTCCGTCTCCCACCGCCACTCCCACACGGCGTCGCTGCGCTCCGGCCCCTCCCGCCCCCGCGCCTCACTCCGTACCGCCGTGGTCTGGGAGGTCCTCCAGGACGCCCTCGACCGCCAGGTCAAGGCCACGGGGCGTGAGTCGCTGGACGTGCTCGACACCGGGGGCGGCAGTGGCAACTTCGCGGTGCCGGTCGCCCGCCTCGGGCACCGGGTCACCGTCGTCGACCCCAGCCCCAACGCGCTGTTCGCGCTGGAGCGCCGCGCCGCCGAGGCCGGAGTCGCCGACCGCGTGCAGGGCGTCCAGGGCGACGCCCACGGCCTCTTCGACGTGGTCCGGCGCGGTGGCTACGACGTCGTCCTGTGCCACGGCGTCCTGGAGTACGTCGACGACCCCGCCGAAGGCGTCCGCAACGTGGTGGCCGCGCTGCGCCCCGAGGGGGTCCTCAGCCTGCTCGCCGCCGGCCTCGGCGGCGCCGTTCTGGCCCGCGCCCTCGCCGGTCACTTCACGGAGGCCCGCCAGGCCCTCACCGACCCGGACGGCCGCTGGGGCGAGGGCGACCCCGTACCGCACCGTTTCACCGCCGACCAGCTCACCGGACTGGTCGAGGGGGCCGGCCTCCGGGTGGGTGCCGTGCACGGGGTGCGGGTCTTCGCCGACCTCGTGCCCGGCGTGCTCGTGGACACCGAGCCCGGCGCCCTGGAGGCACTGCTGAAGCTGGAGGAGGCGGCGGCCGAGCTGCCCGCCTTCCACTCCGTGGCGACACAGCTCCACGTGCTCGGTGAGACCCGGGGGACCGACGAGGTCGCCGACCCCTCCTGAGACGTGCCGCTGATCAGGTACGCGGCTGCGCATGGAGTACGCCACAGGCCCCCCGTTCGGCCGAAGCGCGCCGTATGATCGAGGGGGACCGCCCGGCATGACGGGTCGGCCGCCGGGGAATGGAACCCCCAGCGGACCCGAGACGCTCATGACGGGCTCCGGTTGGCCAATTGGCGTAGAGGGGCGGGTTTCACGGGGGCGATTCCCTGCCTATCCTGAAGGGACCCCCCGGGTCGCCCCGGCGACCGCACGATGAGGAGGACTCCGTGCCGCTCTCGGAGCACGAGCAGCGCATGCTCGAGCAGATGGAGCGAGCGCTGTACGCCGAAGATCCCAAATTCGCGTCGGCGCTTGAGGGAAGCGGGCTGCGTACGTACACCCGGCGCCGGGTCTACCAGGCGGTCGCGGGCTTCCTCGTGGGTATCGCGCTCCTCATGGCCGGTATGGTCGCCCAGCAGGTCTGGCTCAGCGTGGTGGGCTTCCTCGTCATGCTGGGGTGCGCGGTCCTCGCGGTCACCGGTTGGCGCAAGGCCCCCAAGCCGGGTGAACAGCCTGCCGGCGCCCCGCAGGCACGCGGGCAGGGACGGCCGAAGCGCTCGGTGATGAACCGGATCGAGGAGCGCTGGCAGCGTCGCCGTGACGAGCAGGGCGGCGGCCAGGGGCACTGAGGCGCCGCTGGGACTGCGCCGGACCGCTCCCGTGCCCGGCCGGTGAGACGCCGGAGCCGCACAGAGACGTAGTCGAGGGGGTGACCGCCCGACCGGGCGGTCACCCCCTCACGTATGCCCACTGCCCGCACCCTCACCTGCGGACGCGGCGCTTCCGCCGGCCCGCCGCGGAACAGCGTTCGGCCCCCGTTCCGGGATCTCTCTTGGAACGGGGGCCGAACGCGTCATCAGCGGTCGCACTCACCGGCCTCGACGCCCTGGCCTCGCCCGAGCGTCCGCCGCCTCGACGCCCTGGCCTCGCCCGAGCGTCCGCCGCCTCGGCGACCCGGCGGAGCCTGAGCGTCCGCCGCCCGCCACAGCCGCCCGCCACAGCCGCCCGCCACAGCCGCCGGTCACCGGCCGCCGGCCACAGCCGCCGGTCACCGGCCGCCGGCCGAGCGTCAGCTGCCCGCCTGGGCGTCGGCCGCCCGGCTGCGCGGTCGTACCCGACGGGCCAGGGCCGCCAGGCGTGCCGAGCAGGTCGCCTTGGCCGCCGTCCAGCGGTCGCTGAGGTCCCACACCACACGGACGGCCGAACGCGGTGCCACGACCGCTCGCAGCCGGGTCCGCCGGTCGACCCGCGCCCGCAGGGCCACCCGCACCTCGCGCACGTCCTCGGCCAGTCCGGCCTCGGCCCGCGGCCGCGGGGCGAACAGCACCTGCTCCACGGCGCCCGCCACCCGGTGCACGGATCCGGCCACCGCTTGGTCCAGCTCGCCGAGCCGGACGATCCGGTCCGCCGCCCGGCGGGGCGTCAGCGCGTCGTCGGGCGGGATCCCGTAGTCCCAGGCCGTGTCGGTCAGCTCGCGCCACACCCCCAGGACGTGGGCCGCGGCTGCCTCACCGGCCTCCTCCGGAGGCACGTCCGGCAGCACCGACGGACCGGCGTCGCCCGCCGGCTGCCCGACGCCGTCCCCGCGTGTCCCGGGGCTCGCCCGGCTCACCGCCGGGGAACCGGTGTGCTGGGCCGAGGCCAGCCGCACCGACCGCCGTCTCAGCCGCCACACCATCGGCAGCAGGGGCGACACCAGCACCGCGAGCCCCAGTACCGTCCAGCCCGCGATCCTGTACCAGGGCGGGCCGCCGCCACCCTGATCCGCCTGGTCCAGCGGCAGCGCGTCGGTGCAGCCCTGGAGCCTCTTGTCCTCCGCGGTGCAGCTCGTGCTCGCCGACGGCTCGGCCGACGGCGCCGCGCCCGCCGACCGCGAGGCCTGCGGCAGGTCCGGGACGGCACTGCCCGAGGTCTCCGGCAGCGTGTACGGCGGTGTCGTCCCCCGGGTCGGGGTCGGCTCGAAACGGGTCCAGCCCACACCCTCGAAATACAGTTCCGGCCAGGCGTGCGCGTCCTTCAGGCTCACCGCCACCGAACCGTTGGACTGAGGGGAGCCGGGCGCGAAGCCCACCGCCACCCGGGCCGGTATGCCCAGCGTGCGGGCCATCGCCGCCATCGCGAACGAGAAGTGCACGCAGAAGCCCTGCTTGTCCCGCAGGAAACGGGCGAGCGCGTCCTTCCCGGTGCCGACCTCGACCTCGGTGTCGTACTCGAAGCCGCCCGTCACCGCGAACCAGTCCTGGAGCTTCACCGCCCGCTCGTAGTCGTTCGACGAGCCGTCGGTGATCTCGCGGGCCGTCCGCGACACCACCGCCGGCAGGGTGTCGGGCACCTGGGTGTACTCGCCGCGCAGCGAACCGCGGGCCCGCGGGGCGGCGGCCAGCTGTTCCGCGGTCGGCCGCAGCTGAAGGCTGTTCACCTCGTAGGACTTGCCGCGGGTGGTCTGGCGGTGGTCGCCGACCACGGTCATGCCGACCGGCTCGTACCGCCACCTGCCGCTGACCTGCACACCGCTCGGCGGGTACGGCATCGGCAGCCAGTCCTGGGCGTACCAGTCGGCGGCGGACACCCGGGTGGTGATCTCCGTGCGCGGCACCTGCGGGCTCAGGCCGGGCGGGGTGGGCAGCTCGTCGGGCACGGCGACGACATCGCGCTTCGACGGCTTCCACGTGGTGCCGTCGAAGTCGTCCAGGGAGACGATCCGCAGATACAGGTCCGAGATGTCGCCGGTGTTGGTGCGCAGGGTCAGGACCGTGCGGTCCTCGTTCACGTTCAGGCTGTCGCGCAGCGACACCAGCGGGTTGACCGCGGAGATCGTGCCCCCGCCGCCGGTGCCCGGTCCGGCCCCGGTACCCGCGCCGTCCAGCAGGCCGCCGTCGATCGCGGGCAGCGGCAGCAACGGCACCGCGAGCGCCACGCCCAGGGCGGCCGCGCCGATGCGCCGCCCGGTGCGCACCGGGGCCACCGGTCCGGACTGCCCGCCCGGGGCGCGCGGGGCGCCCCCGAAGAGACGGCCCCACTGCGAGAGCCGCTCCCGGCCCTCGGCGAGCAGCAGCATGAGATAGCCGCCGCCGGCCACCAGGAACCAGAGCCAGTCGGTCCCCCCGTCGGAGAGCCCCGCGGCGACCGAGTACAGCGCCAGCAGGGGCAGGCCGGCCGGTGCGGCGTTGCGGTAGGTCACCGCGAGGGTGTCCACCGCGAGCCCGATCAGCAGCACACCGCCGATCATCATCAGCCGGATGCCGTCGGAGAGCGGCGCCGGTATCGCGTACCGCCCCACGTCGTCGGTGCCCGCGCGGAGGAGGTCGGCGAAGTGCTGGAAGGCCTGCGGGCCGGGGATCAGCCCGGCGATGGCCTGCTCCCGCGCGAAGACCAGGGTGAGCAGCACCAGCGTGGCCAGGACCTGGGCCAGCACGGTCAGCGGCCGGGCCAGCGGCACCCGCCGGGCGGCCGCGCCGACCCCGCACTGGACGGCCAGCAGGACGGCCGCCAGCAGGATCCACGAGGTCTGCTCGACCAGGGGCAGCAGGGCGGAGGCGGCCATCAGCGTGGCCGCCGCGGCGCACACCGTCAGCCGGGCCCGACCGCTCATGACCCCGTCCCCCTTCCGCTCGGTCCACCGGCCGTCACGACACCCGAACGCTCCCGGTCCGCCTGCCGCCACAGCTCGTCCAGCGGAGTGCCCCGCGGCACGCTCACGGCCGTCCAGCCCGCCTCGCGCAGCATCCGCAACCGCTCCTGGTGCCTGTTCATCGGATGAGGCGCGTCATTCGGTTCACGCACCCAGCTGTCGCCGTCCAGGAGGAAGGCGACGGCGCCCCCGCTGCGCTGGCGCATCTTGGCGGCCACCGCCGCCTCCTCCTCGTCGAGGTCGCCGAGGAAGGCCACCAGCAGCCCCTCGTTGCCCCCGCGCAGCACGTCGTAGGCCGGGGACAGGCCCGTGCCGTCGGAATGGTCGATCACGGCGAGGGTGTCCATCATCAGCCCGGCCGCGTCGGCCGAGCCCTGGCCGGAGCCGGCGAAACCCTCGGCGCCCTCGCCCGGCACCGAGCTGCCGGTGTCCGTCAGCAGCCGGACGGAGAAGCCCCGCTCCAGCATGTGCACCAGGACGGACGCGGCGCCCGAGACCGCCCACTCGAAGGCCGAGTCGGGGCCCGCGCCCCGGTGGGCGACCCCGCGGGTGTCCAGCAGCACCGTGCAGCGGGAGCGCTGGGGCTGTTCCTCGCGGCGCACCATCAGCTCGCCGTAGCGGGCGGTGGAACGCCAGTGGACACGGCGCAGGTCGTCGCCGTAGCGGTAGCCGCGCGGGATCGCGTCGTCCTCGCCGGCCAGTGCCAGCGAGCGCTGCCGCCCGTCGCCGTACCCCTTCGCCTCGCCGCCCAGCCGGACCGGCGGCAGCGCCTCCACGCGCGGCACGACCGTCAGGGTGTCGTACGTCGAGAAGGAGCGGGTCAGTTCGCACATGCCGAACGGGTCGTTCAGCCGCAGCTGCAGGGGGCCCAGCGGGTAGCGGCCGCGCAGGTCGGAGCGGACCCGGTAGGACACCTCGCGCCGGCCGCCCGCCTCGACCCGGTCCAGGACGAAACGGGGGCGCGGGCCGAGGACGTAGGGCACCCGGTCCTGCAGCATCAGCAGGCCCGTCGGCAGCCGGGAGACGTTGTCCATTCGCAGATGGACGCGGGCCTCGCTGCCGGCGGGCACGCGCGCGGGGGAGAGCCGACGGCTGCCGGCCACCCGGTAGCGGGTGCGGTAGACCACGGCCGCGCAGACCAGCGGCAGCGTGGCCAGCAGCAGTCCGACGCGCAGCAGGTCGGGCTGGCCGAGGACGTAGGCGCAGATCGCGGCGGCGACTCCGGCCGCCAGGAAGGAACGGCCACGCGTGGTGAGACCGGCCAGGGCGGTGCGTGCGCCGCCCTTCTCCCCGCGGTCCGCCTCCGCCGGTCCGGCCGCGCCGGTGGTCATCCGAGCCTCCGCGGCGGCTGCCGGCCGTACACCGGGGTGCCGTCGCCCAGGCCGTAGCCGCGCTGCTGCGGGGAGCCGGTGGGCACCGGGGTGCGCTGGATGATCTCCTCGACGACCTGCTCCGAGGTGCGGCGGTTCAGCTGGGCCTGCGCGGTGGGCAGCAGCCGGTGGGCCAGGACGGCCACGGCGAGGTTCTGCACGTCGTCCGGCAGCGCGTAGTCCCGGCCGCAGAGGGCGGCGGACGCCTTCGCCGCGCGCAGCAGGTGCAGGGTCGCGCGCGGGGAGGCGCCGAGTCTGAGATCGGGGTGGGTGCGGGTGGCGGAGACCAGGTCGACCGCGTACCGCCGGATCGCCTCGGCGACGTGGACCCCGCGGACCGCCTCGATCAGCTTCAGGATCTCGTGCGCGTGGGCCACCGGCTGGAGGTCGTCCAGGGGGTTCACCCCACCGTGGACGTCGAGCATCTGCAGCTCGGCCTCCGGACTGGGGTAGCCGATGGAGACCCGGGCCATGAAGCGGTCGCGCTGGGCCTCGGGCAGCGGATAGGTGCCCTCCATCTCCACCGGGTTCTGGGTGGCCACCACCATGAAGGGGCTGGGCAGCTCGTAGGTCTGCCCGTCCATGGTGACCTGGCGCTCCTCCATCGACTCCAGCAGCGCGGACTGGGTCTTGGGCGAGGCGCGGTTGATCTCGTCGCCGATCACGATCTGCGCGAAGATCGCACCCGGCTTGAACTCGAAGTCCCGGCGCTGCTGGTCCCAGATGGACACGCCGGTGACGTCCGAGGGCAGCAGGTCGGGCGTGAACTGGATACGCCGGACCGAACAGTCGATGGACCGGGCCAGCGCCTTCGCCAGCATCGTCTTGCCCACGCCGGGGACATCCTCGATCAGAAGATGTCCCTCGGCGAGAAGCACCGTCAGAGAAAGCCGTACGACCTCGGGCTTGCCCTCGATCACTCCCTCCACCGAACTGCGGACCCGCTCCACGGTGTCGGTCAGATCTGTGAGGCTCGCACGCTCGTCATAGGTCGTCACCCGGCCCTCCTCGGCCCGTTCTTTCCGGGCCGACGCTCTGCGACGCGGACCGGCCCACCCCGAAACACGGACACCACGCGGGAAACACTCAGCGCGACGCCACTCCCGCATTCTTGCTGCCGTTACCGTTTCGTGTCACTCGGCTGTGGACAACTGACAGCGATATGTCAGGTCTTAGGACTGTTCGGCCGGGTCGATTTCCCTCAGCAGTCCCGTCCTCACGTCGAAGACGAAGCCCCGTACGTCGTCGGTGTGCAGCAGGAACGGCGAGGTGCGCACGCGCTGCATCGACTGCCGCACGTCCTGGTCGACGTCCCGGAAGGCCTCCACCGCCCACGCCGGGCGCTGCCCCACCTCCATCTCCAGGTCGTGGCGGAACTCCTCGGTGAGGCTCTCCAGACCGCAACCGGTGTGGTGGATCAGCACCACGCTGCGGGTGCCCAGGGCGCGCTGGCTGATCGTGAGGGAGCGGATCACGTCGTCGGTGACGACACCACCCGCGTTGCGGATGGTGTGGCAGTCGCCGAGTTCCAGGCCGAGGGCGTCGTGCAGGTCGAGTCGGGCGTCCATGCAGGCCACCACGGCCACGTGCAGGACGGGGCGCGCGTCCATCCCCGGGTCGCTGAACGCGGCGGCATAGCGCCGGTTCGCGTGGACCAGGCGGTCGGTGACCGTGCCGCCAGTGGGTATGGCGGCCTCGGAGCCGGTGGGTACCGATGCGGAAGTCGTCATACCCATGACGTTACTGGTCACAAGCTCTCCGGTCTCGTTGTGAGAAGGGTGAAGAACGTCATCCCGGTCGTGTGTGAGGTAACCCACACGAGTGGCGGGAGGAAGCCCGTAGGAGTGATTTTCCCGTAATCGCCGCTTCGCATGCGTATCGGAGCACGACGCGCAGGCCGGTTGATTGACCGCGAGACAGGGTGGACTAAAGTGACGCGAAGCGGGAGGCGGTGATCTCCCCGCTGGACTGAATTCCCCGAGAGACCCCGGCGCGGCCGCCGGGGATCTCCCCGCGTGCGCGGCGCGTACGTACGGCTCGGCCTCCTCCCGCTCCCGGTCGGCTGACGCTTCCGGCGCCGGCTGACCTCCCCTTCTTCGAGCGGGTGGGGATCCGGCGGTGCGTACGGACTCCGCCGGATCTGAGAGGGCCCAGGAGCGATGGGGCGCGAAGCGCATTCCAATGAGGGTGATGGCGGGCGACGGGAGGGACGGAGCCGACACGTCCCGGTGATGCTCCAGCGGTGCCTGGACCTGTTGGCCCCCGCCCTCCAGCGGCCCCAAGCGGTGGTCGTCGACTGCACGCTCGGCCTCGGCGGACACAGCGAGGCCCTGCTCACCCGGTTCCCCGAGGCCCGCCTGGTCGCCCTCGACCGCGACAAGGAGGCCCTGCGGCTGTCCGGCGAGCGCCTCGCCCCGTACCAGGACCGCGCCACCCTCGTGCACGCCGTCTACGACGAACTCCCCGAGGTGCTGGAGCGGCTCGGCATCCCGCGCGTGCAGGGCGTCCTGTTCGACCTCGGTGTCTCCTCCATGCAGCTCGACGAGGCGGAGCGGGGATTCGCCTACGCGCAGGACGCCCCCCTCGACATGCGCATGGACCAGACGACCGGCATCAGCGCCGCCGAGGTCCTCAACACCTATCCGCCGGGCGAACTGGTGCGCATCCTGCGGGCCTACGGCGAGGAGAAGCAGGCCAAGCGGATCGTCTCCGCGGTCGTGCGCGAACGGGAGAAGGAGCCGTTCACCAACAGCGCCCGGCTCGTCGAGCTGATCCGCGACGCTCTGCCGCAGGCGGCCAAGCGCACCGGCGGCAACCCGGCCAAGCGCACCTTCCAGGCGCTGCGCATCGAGGTCAACGGCGAACTGTCGGTCCTGGAGCGGGCGATCCCGGCCGCCGTGAAGGCCCTCGACGTCGGCGGACGGATCGCCGTGCTGTCGTACCAATCGCTGGAGGACCGGCTGGTCAAGCAGGTGTTCGCGGCCGGCGCCGCCACCACCGCGCCGGCCGGACTGCCCGTCGTCCCCGAGCGCTACCAGCCGCGCCTCAAGCTGCTCACCCGTGGTGCCGAACTTCCCACGGAGGAAGAGGTCGCCGAGAACCGGCGGGCCGCCCCGGCGCGGCTGCGCGGGGCCGAGCGGATCAGGGAGGACGTCGAGTGACGGGCGTGCGGCGGGCGGGCCGGGGAACATCCCGGTCCGACGGGTTCGTGACCGGCGGCCCAGGGGAGGGCGAGTGAGCAGGAAACCCCGGCTGAAGGGGCGGGCCGCCCGGCTCGCGCGGCTCTTCCCGGCCCGGCCGCGACAGGCTGCCCGCACGCCGTTCGTCCTGCTCGTCGTGCTGCTCCTCGGCGGTGGTCTGATCGGCCTGCTGGTGCTGAACTCCGCGCTCAGCGAGGGCTCGTTCGAGATGGACGACCTCCAGAAGGACACCAAGAGCCTCACCGACGAGGAACAGGCGCTCCAGCGGGACATCGACGCCTACTCCGCCCCGGACGCCCTCCAGCGCCGCGCGCGGGAACTGGGCATGGTGCCCGGCGGCGACCCGGCCTTCCTCGACCCCGACGGCACCGTGAAGGGCGTCCCCTCGGCCGCCCCCGGCTCCCCGGCGGACACCCAGCTCGCCGCGCGGCCCCCCGAGGCCATCGCGACCCTGCCGGCCTTCCCACCGGCCGGCGCCCCCACCGCCGTCCCCGGCGCCTCCCCGACCGCCGCGGCCGAACCCGGCCCGGCGGCGACCGCCCCCGGCGGGTCCGCGACCGCAGCCACTCCCACGACTCCCGGCAGGTGACGGAAGTGTCCGACAGGGAACCGCCGCGCCGGCGCGTGCCCGGCCCCGCCCGTCCCGCCCGCTCGGCCCGGCCCGCCCGCCCCGTGTCGGCCCAGCGCAGGCCGGGGCCCGGAGCGCGCCCCACCCGCCGTCCTGCCGCGCGGCCCGCGGCTCCCCGCGTCATCCGGCTCGGCAGCCCGCGCCCCCGGCTGCGTCTGGTCGGCCTCGCGCTGGCCCTGGTGATGATCGCCTTCGTCATCCGTCTGCTCCAGGTGCAGGCCGTCGACGCCGGCACCTACGCCGCCAAGGCCGAGCAGAACCGCTACGTCGGCCAGGTCCTGACGGCCGAGCGCGGCGAGATCACCGACCGCTCCGGCGTGGCCCTCGCCTCCAGCGAGGACGCCTACGACATCACGGCCGACCCGACGATGTTCGCCCCCGACCAGCTGAAGACCGACGACGGGCCCGAACAGGCGGCCGCCCTCCTCGCGCCGATCCTCGGCCAGGAGCAGTCCGCGCTCGTCAAGAAGCTGCGCCCCGGCAACGCGAACGTCCGCTACGCCAAGCTGGCCGGCCGGCAGACCCCGCAGGTCTGGAAGCAGATCAAGGACCTGAAGTCCGCGCTCGCCACCAAGGCCGAGTCGGACCCCGCCACGGTCAACGTCCTGGCCGGCGTCTTCTCCGTCCCGAGCAGCAAGCGCGTGTACCCCAACGGTGAGCTGGCCGCCGGGATACTGGGCTGGGTCAACGCCGAGGGCACGGGCGGCGGCGGCGTCGAGCAGAAGCTGAACGCCACCCTGGCCGGCAAGGACGGCAAGATCCGCTACGCCCAGTCCGGCGGCCGTCAGGTGCCCACCGCCGGCTCCACCGAGACGCCGGCCGTGCCCGGCTCCGACGTCGAGCTGACGATCGACCGGGACATCCAGTGGGCCGCCCAGAACGCCATCACCGAGCAGGTGAAGGCGTCCAAGGCGGACCGCGGCTACGTCATCGTCCAGGACACCCGCACCGGCGAGATCCTCGCCCTGGCCAACTCGCCCGGCTTCGACCCCAACGACCTGTCCGACGCGATCCCCGAGGCCCTCGGCAACGCGGCCCTCCAGGACGCCTTCGAGCCCGGCTCCACCGCCAAGGTCATGTCGATGGCCGCCGTACTGGAGGAGAACGCCGCCACGCCGCTCACGCGCGTCACCGTGCCCAACCGGCTGCACCGCGGCGACCGGCTGTTCCAGGACGACATCGACCACCCCACCTGGTACCTCACGCTCAACGGCGTGCTCGCCAAGTCCAGCAACATCGGCACGATCCTGGCGACCGGCCAGCTCGGCAGGACCCAGGCGCAGGCGAACCAGACCCTCTACTCCTACCTGCGCAAGTTCGGCATCGGCAGCTACACCGGGCTCGGCTTCCCCGGCGAGACCAAGGGCATCCTCGCGGCGCCCGGCGACTGGTCGACCTCGCAGCAGTACACGATCCCTTTCGGCCAGGGCGTCTCCATCAACGCGCTCCAGGCGGCCTCCGTCTACTCGACGATCGCCAACGGCGGCGTGCGCGTCGAACCGAGCCTGGTGCGCGGCACCAAGGGGCCCGACGGCCGCTTCGTCCCCGCCGAGGCCCCCCGCAAGACACGGGTGGTGAGCCAGAAGACGGCCAAGTCCCTCGCGCAGATGCTGGAGTCGGTGGTGGACGACGAGGAGGGAACCGGCACCAAGGCGCGCATCCCCGGGTACCGCGTCGCGGGCAAGACGGGTACCGCGAACCGCGTGGATCCGGCCACCGGCAAGTACCGCGGCTACACCTCGTCGTTCGCCGGATTCGCGCCCGCCGACAAACCCCGGGTGACGGTCTACTGCGCGATCCAGAACGCCACCGAGGGCAGCTACTTCGGCGGCCAGATCTGCGGCCCGATCTTCAAGCAGGTCATGGAGTTCTCCCTGAAGACGCTCCAGATCCCGCCGACCGGCGGGAAGCCGGCCAACCTCCCGGTCTCCTTCGCCCCCTGACCCCGCCACCCCGCCCGCCAGCCCGTCAGCCGCCCGTGTTCAGCGCCGAACCACCCAGGGAACCAGCCCGTGACCATGATCACTCCCGACCCCGCGGACCAGGCACCCCCCGCCGCCTCGCTTCGCCCCCGACCGGCCCCGCCCGGTACGCTCACCGCCGTGCCACACGCTGATCAGTCCCCAACCACTCAGAAGGGCGCTTCCGTGACGTATCCGGGACCGCCGCGACCGGTGCACGTCGCCGCCACACCCCTGGCGGAGCTGGCCGGACAGCTGGGTGCCGAGCAGCCGGAGAGCGGCGCGGAGGTCACGGGCATCACCCACGACTCACGCGCCGTCCGCCCCGGCGACCTGTACGCCGCCCTCCCGGGCGCCCGCCTGCACGGCGCCGACTTCGCCACCCAGGCCGCGGGCCTCGGCGCGGTCGCCGTGCTGACCGACCCGGCCGGCGCCGAGCGCGCCGCCGCCACCGGCCTGCCGGTCCTGGTCGTCGACGACCCGCGCGCACGGATGGGTGAACTGGCGGCCACCATCTACGGCCACCCCGGCCGCGAACTGCTCCAGATCGGCATCACCGGCACCTCCGGCAAGACCACCACCGCCTACCTCGTCGAGGGCGGCCTGAAGAAGGCCAGGGCGACCGGCCTCATCGGCACGGTCGAGATGCGCATCGGCGACGAGCGCATCAAGTCCGAGCGCACCACCCCGGAGGCCACCGACCTGCAGGCCCTGTTCGCCGTCATGCGCGAACGCGGCGTCGAGGCGGTCGCGATGGAGGTCTCCAGCCACGCCCTGGTCCTCGGCCGGGTCGACGGCTGCGTCTTCGACATCGCCGTGTTCAACAACCTCAGCCCGGAACACATGGAGTTCCACTCCGACATGGAGGACTACTTCCGGGCCAAGGCGCAGCTGTTCACCCCGCTGCGCAGCAGGCTCGGGGTGGTCAACCTCGACGACGAGTACGGCCGCCGGCTGGCCGGCGAGGCCACCGTCCCCGTCGTCACGTTCTCCGCCGAGGGCCACCCCGACGCCGACTGGCGGGCCGTGGACGTCCAGGTCGGCCCGATGGACTCGACGTTCACCGTCCTCGGCCCGCAGGGCGAGCGGATCGCCGCCAGGTCGCCGATCGCCGGCCCCTTCAACGTGGCCAACAGCCTCGGCGCCATCGTCGCCCTCGCCGCCGCCGGACTCGACCCGCAGACCGCCGCCGACGGCGTGGCCGCCGTACCGGGCGTGCCGGGCCGGCTGGAGCGGGTGGACGCCGGACAGGACTACCTCGCGGTCGTCGACTACGCGCACAAGACGGACGCCGTGGAGTCGGTGCTCAGGGCGCTGCGCAAGGTCACCAAGGGCCGGCTGCACGTGGTGCTCGGCTGCGGCGGCGACCGCGACACCACCAAGCGGGCCCCGATGGGCGCCGCCGTGGCCCGGCTCGCCGACACCGCCGTACTGACCTCCGACAACCCCCGTTCCGAGGACCCCCTCGCGATCCTCGCGACGATGCTCCAGGGTGCCGCGTCCGTGCCGGCCCACGAGCGCGGCGAGGTGCAGCTGTTCGAGGACCGGACCGCCGCGATCGCCGCCGCCGTCGGCCGGGCGCGGCCCGGGGACACCGTGCTGGTCGCGGGCAAGGGCCACGAGCAGGGCCAGGACATCGCCGGTGTGGTCCGTCCCTTCGACGACCGCCAGGTGCTCCGCGAAGCTATCCAGAAGACCCAGGGATGAACTTGTGATCGCCCTCTCCCTCGCCGAGATCGCAGCAGTCGTCGGCGGGCAGACGTACGACATACCTGATCCGTCCGCGCAGGTCACCGGACCCGTCGTCCGGGACTCCCGCGAGGTGGAACCCGGCAGCCTCTTCGTCGCCTTCGTCGGTGAACGGGCGGACGGCCACGACTACGCGCGGGCGGTCGTCGAGGCGGGCGCGGCGGCCGTACTGGCCTCGCGGCCCGTCGGCGTGCCCGCGATCGTCGTGGACGACGTCCAGGCGGCGCTCGGCGCCCTCGCCCGGCACGTCGTGGGCAGGCTCGGCACGACCCTCGTCGCCCTCACCGGCTCGGCCGGCAAGACCAGCACCAAGGACCTCATCGCCCAGGTCCTGCGGCGCAAGGCGCCGACGGTGTTCACGCCCGGCTCGCTCAACAACGAGATCGGGTTGCCGCTGACCGCGCTGTCCGCCACCGAGGAGACCCGGTTCCTCGTCCTGGAGATGGGCGCCCGCGGCATCGGCCACATCCGCTACCTCGCCGGTCTGACGCCGCCGAGGATCGGCCTCGTGCTCAACGTCGGCACCGCCCACATCGGCGAGTTCGGCGGCCGCGAGCAGATCGCCCGGGCGAAGGGCGAACTCGTCGAGAGCCTCCCGTCCGCGAGCGAGGGCGGTGTGGCGGTCCTCAACGCCGACGACCCCCTGGTCCGCGCCATGGCCTCCCGTACGAAGGCGAAGGTGGTCCTTTTCGGAGAGTCCGACGAAGCGGACGTACGGGCCGAGAACGTGAGACTCACGGACACCGGACAGCCCGCCTTCAGGCTTCACACACCCTCCGGTGCAAGCGATGTGACCATGCGCCTGTACGGTGAGCACCACGTGTCGAACGCGCTCGCCGCGGCCGCCGTCGCCCATGAGCTGGGTATGTCCGCGGAAGAGATCGCCACCGCGCTCTCCGAGGCGGACTCCCTCTCCCGCTGGCGGATGGAGGTCACCGAGCGCCCGGACGGCGTGACGATCGTCAACGACGCCTACAACGCGAACCCCGAGTCCATGCGAGCCGCCCTGCGCGCGCTCGCCGCAATGGGCAGAGCCTCACAGGCGAAGGGGGGCCGCACGTGGGCGGTGCTCGGCAAGATGGCCGAGCTGGGGGACGAGGCGCTCGCCGAGCACGACGCGGTCGGACGGCTCGCCGTCCGGCTCAATGTCGGCAAGCTCGTCGCGGTCGGGGGCAGGGAAGCCGCCTGGCTGCAACTGGGCGCATACAACGAGGGTTCGTGGGGTGAGGAGTCGGTGCACGTGTCCGACGCACAGGCGGCTGTCGACCTGTTGCGCAGCGAGTTGCGCCCGGGGGACGTCGTACTCGTGAAGGCGTCCCGTTCGGTCGGACTGGAGAGTGTCGCGCAGGCGCTGCTCGAGACCGGTGCCGAGGGTGAGGTCGCCGCCCGATGATGAATCAGATCCTGTTCGCGGGCGTCATCGGCCTCTTCCTGACGCTGGTCGGCACCCCGCTGCTGATCAAGCTGCTCGCACGCAAGGGGTACGGCCAGTACATCCGCGACGACGGCCCGCGCGAGCACGCCAGCAAGCGCGGTACGCCGACCATGGGCGGCATCGCCTTCATCCTGGCGACGGTCGCGGCGTACTTCCTGTCCAAGGTCATCACGGGCAAGCCGCCGACCTACTCCGGTCTGCTGGTGCTCGGCCTGATGTGCGGCATGGGTCTGGTCGGCTTCCTCGACGACTACATCAAGATCGTCAAGCGGCGTTCGCTGGGTCTGCGGGCCAAGGCGAAGATGGCCGGCCAGCTGATCGTCGGCATCGCCTTCGCGGTGCTCTCGCTCCAGTTCTCCGACCAGCGCGGCAACACCCCGGCCTCCACGAAGCTGTCGTTCATCACGGACTTCGGCTGGACGATCGGCCCGGTGCTGTTCGTCGTCTGGGCGCTGTTCATGATCCTCGCGATGTCCAACGGCGTGAACCTGACGGACGGTCTGGACGGCCTCGCCACCGGTGCCTCCGTCCTGGTCTTCGGCGCCTACACCTTCATCGGCGTCTGGCAGTTCCAGGAGTCCTGCGCCAACGGCGAGACCCTGACCAACCCCAGCGCCTGCTACGAGGTGCGCGATCCGCTGGACCTCGCGGTCATCGCCTCCGCGCTGATGGGCGCCTGCCTCGGCTTCCTGTGGTGGAACACCTCGCCGGCCAAGATCTTCATGGGCGACACCGGTTCGCTGGCGCTCGGCGGTGTGCTCGCCGGTCTCGCGATCTGCTCCCGCACCGAACTGCTGATGGCCATCCTGGGCGGGCTGTTCGTCCTCATCACCATGTCGGTGGTCATCCAGGTCGGCTCCTTCCGGATGACCGGCAAGCGCGTCTTCCGGATGGCGCCGCTCCAGCACCACTTCGAACTCAAGGGCTGGTCCGAAGTCCTCGTCGTGGTCCGCTTCTGGATCATCCAGGGCATCTGCGTGATCGTCGGACTGGGTCTCTTCTACGCGGGATGGGCAGCAGAAAAGTGACCGACTGGCAGGGGAAGAACGTCACCGTCGCCGGACTCGGAGTCTCCGGCATCCCGGCGGCCAAGGTGCTGCACGGCCTCGGCGCGCACGTCACCGTCGTCAACGACGGCGACGACGCACACGCGCGTGAGCAGGCCGCGGAGCTGCTGGAGCTGGGCGTCACCGTGCGCCTCGGCGACGGGGCGACCCTGCCCGAGGACA
Source organism: Streptomyces sp. NPDC048734 (assembly GCF_043198675.1). Classification (NCBI taxonomy): domain Bacteria; kingdom Bacillati; phylum Actinomycetota; class Actinomycetes; order Kitasatosporales; family Streptomycetaceae; genus Streptomyces; species Streptomyces sp. NPDC048734. Next base: position 1,016,191 of record NZ_JBICUZ010000001.1, read on the forward strand.
CCGAACTGATCGTCACCGCGCCCGGCTGGAAGCCGGACAAGCCGCTGTTCACGGCGGCCGCCGCGGCCGGTGTGCCGGTGTGGGGCGACGTCGAACTCGCCTGGCGGCTCAGGGGGCCCGACGCGGCCCCCTGGCTCTGCGTCACCGGCACCAACGGCAAGACCACCACCACCCAGATGCTGGCGTCGATCCTGACGGCGGCCGGCCTGCGCACGGCGGCCGTCGGCAACATCGGCGTCTCGCTGCTGGACACGGTCCTCGGCGAGGAGCGCCACGACGTCCTCGCCGTGGAACTCTCCAGCTACCAGCTGCACTGGGCGCCCTCCCTGCGCGCCCACTCGGCCACCGTGCTCAACCTGGCCCCGGACCACCTCGACTGGCACGGCTCCATGGAGGCGTACGCCAGGGACAAGGGCCGTGTGTACGAGGGAAATCGGGTCGCCTGCGTCTACAACGTGGCCGACAAGGCCACCGAGGACCTGGTGCGCGAGGCGGACGTCGAGGAGGGCTGCCGGGCCGTCGGCTTCACGCTGGGCACTCCCGGCCCGTCCCAACTCGGCGTCGTGGACGGCATCCTGGTCGACCGCGCCTTCGTCGAGAACCGGCAGAAGAACGCCCAGGAGCTGGCCGAGGTCTCCGACGTCACCCCTCCCGCGCCGCACAACATCGCCAACGCCCTTGCCGCGGCGGCCCTCGCGCGCGCCTTCGGGGTGCCCGCCACGGCCGTACGGGACGGGTTGCGGGCCTTCACACCCGACGCCCACCGGATCGCCCACGTGGCGGACCTGGACGGCGTCGCGTACGTCGACGACTCCAAGGCCACCAACACCCACGCCGCGCAAGCCTCGTTGGCGGCGTACGAGTCGATCGTGTGGATCGCGGGCGGCCTCGCCAAGGGGGCGACCTTCGACGAGCTGGTCACGCGGTCGGCGAAGCGGCTGCGCGGGGTCGTGCTCATCGGCGCCGACCGCGCCCTGATCCGTGAAGCCCTCACGCGACACGCCCCGCAGGTACCGGTCGTCGAGCTCGACCGGACCGACACTGGGGCGATGCTCGCGGCTGTCCAGGAGGCCCGCGGACTCGCCGTCGAGGGCGACACGGTACTGCTCGCCCCGGCCTGCGCCTCCATGGACATGTTCGTCAACTACAACCAGCGCGGTGACGCGTTCGCGGAGGCCGTTCGCGAACTCGGCGCCTGACCCGGCCGCCTGCCGGGCGGACCTTGGGAGGGACGAGTGCGACCGTCGAGGCCGACGTTCACCGGAGGCTGCGGTGCCCGCTAGCCGTACCGGGCGGCCGCCCGTCCAGCGGGCCGTCCGCAGACCTGCCGCCAGGCCGCCGCGCGACAACCCGGCGCTGCGGCTCTACACGCGTGCCCGCAGGGCCTGGGACCGGCCGCTCACCGCCTACTACCTGATCCTCGGCGGCAGCCTGCTGATCACCGTGCTGGGTCTGGTGATGGTCTACTCGGCCTCGCAGATCACCGCGTTGCAGATGTCGTTGCCGGGCTCGTTCTTCTTCCGCAAGCAGTTCCTCGCCGCCGCCATCGGCGGACTGCTGATGCTGGCCGCCTCCCGGATGCCGGTGAAACTGCACCGGGCACTGGCCTATCCGATCCTCGCGGGCGCCGTCTTCCTGATGATCCTGGTGCAGGTGCCGGGGATAGGGATGGCGGTCAACGGCAACCAGAACTGGATCTCGCTCGGCGGCTCGTTCCAGATCCAGCCCAGCGAGTTCGGCAAGCTCGCGCTGGTGCTGTGGGGCGCCGACCTGCTGGCCCGCAAACAGGACAGGACGCTGCTGAGCCAGTGGAAGCACCTGCTGGTGCCGCTCGTGCCGGTGGCGTTCATGCTGCTCGGACTGATCATGCTCGGCGGCGACATGGGGACGGCGATCATCCTCACGGCCATCCTGTTCGGCCTGCTGTGGCTGGCGGGCGCGCCCACCCGCCTCTTCGCCGGCGTGCTCTCGATCGCCGCCCTGATCGGCGTGATCCTCATCAAGACCAGCCCGAACCGCATGGCCCGGCTCGCCTGCATCGGCGCCACCGAACCGAAGTCCGGGGCGGCCGACTGCTGGCAGGCCGTGCACGGGATCTACGCCCTCGCCTCGGGCGGCATCTTCGGCTCCGGGCTCGGTGCGAGCGTGGAGAAATGGGGACAACTCCCCGAGGCGCACACCGACTTCATCTTCGCCGTCACCGGCGAGGAACTGGGTCTCGCGGGGACGCTGTCGGTGCTCGCCCTGTTCGCGGCTCTAGGCTATGCGGGTATCCGCGTGGCCGGACGCACGGAGGACCCCTTCGTCAGGTATGCCGCGGGAGGCGTGACCACCTGGATCACGGCCCAGGCCGTGATCAACATCGGTGCGGTACTCGGCCTGCTGCCGATCGCCGGTGTCCCCCTCCCGCTGTTCTCCTACGGAGGATCCGCCCTGCTGCCGACCATGTTCGCCATCGGGTTGATGATCGCCTTCGCACGCGACGAGCCCGCTGCGCGGGCGGCGCTTGCGATGCGGCCTTCCCGCTTTGGTAGAAAGCGGGGAGCCGGGGGTTTCACGGGGCCCCGGAGATGGAACACGATGCGACGGCGTGCCTCGGCGGCGCGCACGTCCGGAGAGCGGTGAATTTCGGTGCATGTCGTACTCGCTGGTGGGGGGACCGCCGGCCACATCGAGCCCGCGCTCGCCCTCGCGGACGCCCTGCGCAGGCAGGACCCCTCGGTGGGGATCACGGCCCTGGGCACGGAGCGCGGTCTGGAGACCACGCTCGTACCCCAGCGGGGTTACGAGCTGGCGCTGATCCCCGCGGTGCCGCTGCCGCGCAAGCCGACCCCCGAGCTGATCACCGTCCCGGGCCGGCTGCGCGGCACGATCAAGGCGACCGAGCAGATCCTGGAGCGCACCAAGGCCGACGTGGTCGTGGGCTTCGGCGGATACGTGGCGCTGCCCGCCTACCTGGCCGCCAAGCGCCGGGGCGTGCCGATCGTCATCCACGAGGCCAACGCCCGCCCGGGCCTGGCCAACAAGATCGGCTCGCGGTACGCCGCCCGCGTCGCCGTCTCCACGCCCGACAGCAAGCTTCGCGACGCCCGCTACATCGGCATCCCGCTGCGTCGTTCCATCGCCACGCTGGACCGGGCCGCCGTGCGCCCCGAGGCGCGGCACGCCTTCGGGCTCGACCCGAACCTGCCGACGCTGCTCGTCTCCGGCGGCTCGCAGGGCGCCCGCCGCCTCAACGAGGTGGTCCAGCAGGTCGCCCCGTGGCTCCAGCAGGCCGGCATCCAGGTCCTGCACGCGGTCGGCCCGAAGAACGAACTGCCGCAGGTCCAGCAGATGCCGGGAATGCCCCCGTACATCCCGGTACCGTACGTGGACCGGATGGATCTCGCGTACGCCGCGGCCGACATGATGCTCTGCCGCGCGGGCGCCATGACCGTCGCCGAACTCTCCGCCGTCGGGCTCCCCGCCGCCTACGTCCCGCTGCCCATCGGCAACGGCGAACAGCGGCTGAACGCCCAGCCGGTCGTCAAGGCCGGCGGCGGCCTCCTGGTCGACGACGCGGAACTGACCCCGGAGTGGATCCGGGAGAACGTCCTGCCGGTGCTGGCCGACCCGCACCGGCTGTACGAGATGTCCCGCGCCGCCGGTGAGTTCGGCCGCCGGGACGCCGACGACCTGCTCGTCGGCATGGTGTACGAGGCGATCGCCGCCGGCCGTGCACACCACTAGGAAACGCATCGGCGAGTGAGCCGAAGGGGCGCGTCGGCGCCGAGCGGTCAGGGATCCCCTGCCGTCCGGCGCCGACCGCGGCGCCCCGGAGGTGAACCGGGCCAGGAAAGGGAGGGCGCGTGGCCGGATCCGCCACCGCCGAGCGCGGTGCACGCCAGCAGGAGTCGTCGGGCCCGCCCCTCGTCCGGCGGCTCGGCCCGCGCCGACTTCGTGTGATCGTCATCATCGCGCTCGCGGTCGTCCTGCTCGGCGCCGGCGTCGGCTGGCTGCTGTACGGTTCCCAGTGGCTGCGCGTGGAGCGGGTCTCCGTCTCCGGCACGGCGGTTCTGACGCCGGCCCAGGTCCGCGAGGTCGCCGCCGTCCCCGTCGGGTCGCCGCTGGTCTCCGTCGACACCGGTGCGATCGAGGAGCGGCTGAGGGAGAAACTGCGCCGAATCGACTCGGTTGCCGTGACGCGTTCCTGGCCCGACGGAATCGGTCTGAAGGTGACCGAGCGTACGCCCGTCCTGCTTGTCCAAAAAGGGCGGAAATTCATCGAAGTGGACGACGGAGGTGTCCGTTTCGCCACCGTTTCCCGGGCGCCGAAGGGTGTTCCGTTGCTGGAAGTGGAACTCGCCCCGTCGAGTTCGGCCGCCGCGAGTCTGCGCCGCTTCGGCGAGGACCGCCTCGTCCGCGAGGCGGTGCGGACCGCCGGCGCCCTGCCGCCCGCGGTCGCCCGGGCCGCCCGTGTCGTCAAGGTCCGTTCCTACGACGACATCTCGCTGGAGTTGAGCGGTGGCCGCACCGTCGCGTGGGGCAGCGCCGAGGACGGAGCGGCGAAGGGCCGTACCATCCTCGCCCTGATGAAAGCCTCTCCGGACGCACGGCACTTCGATGTGAGTGTCCCCACGGCCCCTGCGTCAGCGGGGAGTTGACGCACATCAGCGCAGGCCAGCACCCTGGTTGGGCAGCGACATGGCTGATCACATAGGGTGAAAAGAAAAACGGGAGGTTCGGCGTGTTCGTTGAACGGGCGCCACTTGTCGACTTAGTGTCCTGTTCAGAAGACTTCAAGGAACAGGCACACTGGTAACCCTAAACTTCAGCGTTAGGGTTCGGGTCGGCGAAACGGACCGTCCCATTCGGCATCAGTCGCCGGATCGTGGAGCGCAGAGCGTCTCGCGAACCAGCGACACGTAACTCGAGGCGAGAGGCCTTCGACGTGGCAGCACCGCAGAACTACCTCGCAGTCATCAAAGTCATCGGTGTCGGCGGCGGTGGTGTCAATGCCATCAACCGGATGATCGAGGTCGGTCTCAAGGGTGTCGAGTTCATCGCCATCAACACGGACGCCCAGGCGCTGTTGATGAGCGACGCCGACGTCAAACTCGACGTCGGCCGCGAACTCACCCGCGGACTCGGCGCCGGAGCCAACCCGGCCGTCGGCCGCAAGGCCGCCGAGGACCACCGCGAGGAGATCGAGGAGGTCCTCAAGGGGGCCGACATGGTCTTCGTGACCGCCGGCGAAGGCGGTGGCACCGGCACCGGCGGCGCACCCGTCGTGGCCAACATCGCGCGCTCCCTCGGCGCCCTGACCATCGGCGTGGTCACGCGCCCGTTCACCTTCGAGGGACGGCGCCGTGCGAACCAGGCCGAGGACGGCATCGCCGAACTCCGTGAAGAGGTCGACACCCTCATCGTCATCCCCAACGACCGGCTGCTGTCCATCTCGGACCGCCAGGTCTCCGTCCTCGACGCGTTCAAGTCGGCGGACCAGGTCCTGCTCTCCGGTGTCCAGGGCATCACCGACCTCATCACCACGCCGGGTCTGATCAACCTCGACTTCGCCGACGTCAAGTCGGTCATGTCCGAGGCGGGTTCGGCCCTCATGGGCATCGGCTCGGCCCGCGGCGACGACCGCGCGGTGGCCGCCGCCGAGATGGCGATCTCCTCGCCGCTGCTCGAGGCGTCCATCGACGGCGCCCGGGGTGTGCTCCTGTCCATCTCCGGCGGCTCCGACCTCGGCCTGTTCGAGATCAACGAGGCCGCCCAGCTGGTCAGCGAGGCCGCCCATCCCGAGGCCAACATCATCTTCGGCGCCGTCATCGACGACGCGCTCGGCGACGAGGTCCGGGTCACCGTGATCGCGGCCGGCTTCGACGGGGGCCAGCCCCCGGCCCGCCGGGACAACGTCCTCGGCTCGGCCTCCGGCTCCTCGTCGCCGTCCTCGGCCTCGTCATCGCACCGCCGCGAGGAGCCCGCTCCGGTACGGCAGCCGGAGAGCCGGCCGACCTTCGGCTCGCTCGGCAGCGTGACCCCGAAGGAGGAGCCGGAGCCGGCGCCCGAGCCGGTGGCCGACATCCCGGTCGCCCCGCCGGTGCCGCCGTCGCGCAGCTACTCGGACAGCGCGGCCGAGGAACTGGACGTGCCGGACTTCCTGAAGTGATAGGACAGCGCGGACACGCGAGCGGCGCGCACTTCGCCTTCACCGACCGGTGGGGCGGGGTGAGCGCCGCTCCGTATGAGGAGCTCAACCTCGGCGGCGCGGTCGGCGACGACCCCGAGGCCGTACGGACCAACCGGGAGTCGGCGGCCAAGTCGCTGGGTCTCGAGGCGGACCGGGTCGTCTGGATGAACCAGGTGCACGGCGCGGACGTCGCCGTCGTCGACGGTCCCTGGGGCGTGGGGAGCCCGGTGCCCGAGGTCGACGCGATCGTCACCCGGGAGCGGGGGCTCGCGCTCGCCGTCCTCACCGCCGACTGCACGCCCGTCCTGCTGGCCGACCCGGTCGCCGGTGTCGCGGCCGCGGCCCACGCCGGCCGGCCCGGGATGGTCGCGGGGATCGTCCCCGCCGCCGTACGGGCCATGGTCGGACTCGGTGCCGAGCCCTCCCGGATCGTCGCGCGCACCGGGCCGGCCGTCTGCGGCCGGTGCTACGAGGTGCCGGAGGCGATGCGGGCCGAGGTGGCCGCCGTCGAGCCGGCCGCGTACGCCGAGACGAGCTGGGGCACTCCCGCGGTCGACGTGACCGCCGGGGTGCACGCGCAGCTCGACCGGCTCGGGGTGCACGACCGGGAGCGGTCGCCGGTGTGCACGCGCGAGTCGCAGGACCACTTCTCGTACCGCCGCGATCGCACCACAGGGCGACTCGCGGCATATGTCTGGCTGGACTGATGGACATGACGGACCGCAAGGAAGAACTCGCCGGAAATCTGGCGAAGGTGGAACAGCGCATCACGGCCGCGTGCGCGGCGGCCGGGCGCGCGCGGGAGGAGGTGACCCTGATCGTGGTCACCAAGACCTACCCGGCGAGCGACGTGCGGGCACTGTCGGAACTGGGCGTGCGGCACGTCGCCGAGAACCGTGACCAGGACGCCGCGCCCAAAGCCGCCGCCTGCTCGGATCTGCCCCTTTCCTGGCACTTCGTAGGGCAATTGCAGACCAACAAGGTTCGTTCTGTGGTCGGTTACGCGGATGTCGTGCAGTCCGTGGACCGGGCCCGCCTGGTCGCGGCCCTGTCGAAGGAGGCCGAGCGCGTCGGGCGCGAGGTCGGCTGCCTCATCCAGGTCGCGCTCGACGCGGGGGAGCCCTCGGCGGGAGGGGGCGCGCGGGGGGAGCGGGGCGGTGTCGCGCCCGGCGGGATCGCGGAGTTGGCCGACCTCGTGGCGGGCGCTCCGGGGCTCCGGCTCGGCGGGCTGATGACGGTCGCACCTCTGACCGGGAAGTACGCCGGACGTCAACGGGCGGCGTTCGACCGGTTGATGGATTTGTCGACTGACCTGCGCCGAACCCATCCTGCTGCGAACATGGTCTCGGCAGGGATGAGCGCGGACCTCGAACAGGCCGTGGCGGCCGGAGCGACACATGTACGCGTCGGCACCGCGGTACTCGGAGTCCGTCCCGGGCTCGGGTAACGTCGCCAGGAAGTCGGACCACAGCAGAAAATATGGTCATTACCGCCGAAGGCGGCACAAGGGCCACGTGGATCGCGGGACTTGGCAGTCGTCAGCGGATCCACCACAGAGCGGAGGACTCAGAGCATGGCCGGCGCGATGCGCAAGATGGCGGTCTACCTCGGCCTCGTGGAGGACGATGGGTACGACGGCCGGGGTTTCGACCCCGACGACGACTTCGAACCCGAGCTCGACCCTGAGCCCGAGCGTGACCACCGACGGCACGAGCCGTCACACCAGTCACATGGAGCACATCAGTCCCAAAGGGACGAAGAGGTGCGAATCACTCAACCGCCCGTGCCGCGCGAGCCGGTGGCCAGATCCGTTTCGCCAGGCGCGGAATCCGGGCGTCCGGCGCGGATCGCGCCCGTGGCATCCATCACACAAGAACGTCAGTCCCTGGAGAAGAACGCGCCGGTGATCATGCCCAAGGTCGTGTCCGAACGAGAGCCGTACCGGATCACCACGCTCCACCCCCGGACCTACAACGAGGCCCGTACCATCGGGGAACACTTCCGTGAGGGCACCCCGGTGATCATGAATCTGACTGAGATGGATGACACAGACGCGAAGCGACTTGTCGACTTTGCGGCCGGTCTGGTGTTTGGTCTTCACGGCAGCATCGAGCGGGTGACGCAGAAGGTGTTCCTGTTGTCGCCTGCTAACGTCGATGTCACGGCGGAGGACAAGGCCCGCATCGCAGAGGGCGGGTTCTTCAACCAGAGCTGAGACGCACGACCGGAACAAGCAGTGACGAGAGAGCACGTAAGCAGGGGAGAGGGAAGCACCGAACATGAGCGTGGTCCTGGATGTCGTCTACATCGCGCTGATGGTCTTCCTCATCGTGCTCATCTTCCGGTTGGTCATGGACTACGTCTTCCAGTTCGCCCGCTCATGGCAGCCCGGCAAGGCGATGGTGGTCGTTCTGGAGGCCACCTACACTGTCACCGATCCACCGCTCAAGCTTCTGCGGCGGGTGATCCCGCCGTTGCGTCTCGGGGGCGTGGCGCTCGACCTGTCCTTCTTCGTACTGATGATCATCGTCTACATCCTGATCTCGATCGTGGTCCGGCTGTGAGCGATGTGAACTACCGTCTTGCCGAATGCCGACGACTACGTTGAGGTGAAGAGATGCCGTTGACCCCCGAGGACGTGCGGAACAAGCAGTTCACGACCGTCCGCCTCCGAGAAGGCTATGACGAGGACGAGGTCGATGCCTTCCTCGACGAGGTCGAAGCCGAACTGACCCGCCTGCTGCGGGAGAACGAGGACCTGCGCGCCAAGCTGGCCGCCGCCACGCGTGCTGCTGCCCAGAACCAGCAGAACATGCGCAAGCCTCCGGAGCAGCAGGACCAGCAGCAGGGGATGCCCCCGCAGCAGCAGGGTATGCCTCAGCAGGGTATGCCCCAGCAGGGGATGCCGCAGCAGGGGATGCCGCAGGGTATGCGCGGCGGTCCGGTGCCCGCCGGCATATCGGGCCCGCCGCAGCAGCAGATGGGTGGCCCCATGGGTGGTCCGCCCCAGCTGCCGAGCGGTGCCCCGCAGCTGCCCGCCGGCCCCGGCGGTGGTCAGAGCGGTCAGCAGGGTCCCGGCCAGATGGGCCAGGGCCCCATGGGTCAGGGGCAGATGGGTCCCGGCCAGATGGGCCAGGGCCCCATGGGTCAGGGGCAGATGGGTCCCGGCCAGATGGGCCAGGGCCCCATGGGACAGGGGCAGATGGGGCAGGGTCCGATGGGCCAGGGCCCCATGGGCGGCCACCCCATGCAGCAGCAGATGGGCGGCCCCATGGGCGGTCCCGGTCAGGGCCCCGGTGGCGACAGCGCCGCCCGTGTCCTCTCGCTGGCCCAGCAGACCGCCGACCAGGCGATCGCCGAGGCCCGTTCCGAGGCCAACAAGATCGTCGGTGAGGCGCGTTCGCGTGCCGAGGGTCTCGAGCGCGACGCCCGTGCCAAGGCCGACGCCCTGGAGCGGGACGCGCAGGAGAAGCACCGCGTCGCGATGGGCTCCCTGGAGTCCGCCCGCGCCACGCTGGAGCGCAAGGTCGAGGACCTGCGCGGCTTCGAGCGCGAGTACCGCACGCGCCTGAAGTCGTACCTCGAGTCCCAGCTGCGTCAGCTGGAGACCCAGGCCGACGACTCCCTCGCCCCGCCGCGTACCCCGGCCGCGGCCTCCCTGCCGCCGTCCCCGTCGCCTTCGATGGCTCCGGCCGGCGCGAGCGCGCCGTCCTACGGCGGCGGCACCTCGGGCATGGGCGGACCGAGCCAGACCGGCCCGTCCTACGGCGGTCAGCAGCAGATGTCCCCGGCGATGACCCAGCCGATGGCACCGGTGCGTCCGCAGGGCCCCTCCCCGATGGGGCAGGCTCCCTCGCCGATGCGCGGCTTCCTCATCGACGAGGACGACAACTGACGGCCGACACCACGCCTTAGGCGTCGGCAGCGTTCACAGGGCGGGGCCCCGGATTCCTTTCCGGGGCCCCGCCCTGTTTACGCGTGTTGCGGGGCCGGCCCACGCATGCCGAGAGGGCGGGCGGCAGCCTGCGGTGACGCCGGGCATGCGGAAGGGCCCGGTCTTCCCCAGGGGGAGACCGGGCCCTCGTCGGCGCCGGAGGCGTTACGCCTTGCGCAGGCGGAACGTCAGGGTCAGGCCCTCGTCCGTGAACGGGGCGCCGTAGGTGTCGTCCGCCCCGCCCTGGGCGAAGTCGGTGGCGAGGACCTCGTCGGCGATCAGGGCCGAGTGGCCGGTCAGCGCGTCGACGGTGGCCGGGTCGGTCGCGGTCCAGCGGAGCGCGATGCGGTCGGCGACGTCGAGGCCGCTGTTCTTGCGGGCCTCCTGGATCAGGCGGATCGCGTCCCGGGCCAGGCCGGCACGGCGCAGCTCCTCGGTGATCTCCAGATCGAGGGCGACCGTCGCGCCCGAGTCGGACGCCACCGACCAGCCCTCGCGCGGGGTCTCCGTGATGATCACCTCGTCCGGGGCGAGGGTGACCGTCTCGCCGTCGACCTCCACCGACGCCGTGCCCTCGCGCAGGGCGAGGGAGAGCGCGGCCGCGTCGGCGTTCGCCACGGCCTTGGCCACGTCCTGGACGCGCTTGCCGAACCGCTTGCCCAGGGCGCGGAAGTTGGCCTTGGCGGTCGTGTCGACGAGGCTGCCGCCGACCTCGGCGAGCGACGCCAGCGACTCGACGTTCAGCTCCTCCGTGATCTGCGCGTGCAGTTCGGGGGAGAGCGCGTCGAAGCCCGTGGCCGCGATGAGCGCCCGGCGCAGCGGCTGGCGCGTCTTCACGCCGGACTCGGCGCGCGTGGCACGGCCCAGCTCGACCAGGCGGCGCACCAGGGCCATCTGCCGCGACAGCTCCGGGTCGATCGCGGAGAGGTCCGCCTCCGGCCAGGACGCCAGATGCACCGACTCGGGGGCGTCGGGGGAGACCGGCACGACCAGGTCCTGCCAGACCCGCTCGGTGATGAACGGGGTCAGCGGGGCCATCAGCTTCGTGACCGTCTCGACGACCTCGTGCAGGGTGCGCAGCGCGGCCTTGTCGCCCTGCCAGAAGCGGCGGCGGGAGCGGCGTACGTACCAGTTGGACAGGTCGTCGACGAACGCCGAGAGGAGCTTGCCGGCGCGCTGGGTGTCGTAGGCCTCCAGGGACTGGGTCACCTGGTCGGTGAGCGCGTGGAGTTCGGACAGCAGCCAGCGGTCGAGGACGGTGCGGTCGGCGGGGGCCGGGTCGGCGCCGGACGGGGCCCAGCCGGACGTGCGGGCGTACAGGGCCTGGAAGGCGACCGTGTTCCAGTAGGTGAGGAGCGTCTTGCGCACCACCTCCTGGATGGTGCCGTGGCCGACGCGGCGGGCCGCCCAGGGGGAGCCGCCGGCCGCCATGAACCAGCGCACCGCGTCGGCGCCGTGCTGGTCCATCAGCGGGATCGGCTGGAGGATGTTGCCCAGGTGCTTGGACATCTTGCGGCCGTCCTCGGCGAGGATGTGGCCGAGGCAGACGACGTTCTCGTAGCTGGACCTGTCGAAGACCAGGGTGCCGACCGCCATCAGCGTGTAGAACCAGCCGCGGGTCTGGTCGATGGCCTCGCTGATGAACTGCGCGGGGTAGCGGGACTCGAAGAGTTCCTTGTTCTTGTAGGGGTAGCCCCACTGCGCGAAGGGCATCGAACCCGAGTCGTACCAGGCGTCGATGACCTCGGGCACGCGCGTGGCCGTCTTCCCGCAGCCGTCGTGGCGGCAGTCGAAGGTGACCGCGTCGATGTAGGGGCGGTGCGGGTCCAGCTCGGACTGGTCGGTGCCGGTCAGCTCGGTCAGCTCCGCGCGCGAGCCGACGACGGTGAGGTGGCCGTCCGCGCAGCGCCAGATGGGCAGCGGGGTGCCCCAGTAGCGGCTGCGGGAGAGCGCCCAGTCGATGTTGTTGTTCAGCCAGTCGCCGAAGCGGCCGTGCTTGACGGTGTCCGGGAACCAGTTGGTCTTCTCGTTCTCCGCCAGGAGGCGGTCCTTGACGGCCGTGGTGCGGATGTACCAGGACGGCTGCGCGTAGTAGAGCAGCGCGGTGTGGCAGCGCCAGCAGTGCGGGTAGCTGTGCTCGTACGGCAGGTGCTTGAAGAGGAGGCCGCGCTGCTGGAGGTCCTCGGTGAGCTTCTCGTCCGCCTTCTTGAAGAAGACGCCGCCGACCAGTGGCACGTTCTCCTCGAAGGTGCCGTCCGGGCGGACGGGGTTGACGACGGGCAGGCCGTAGGAACGGCAGACCTTGAGGTCGTCCTCGCCGAAGGCGGGGGACTGGTGGACCAGACCCGTGCCGTCCTCGGTCGTGACGTACTCGGCGTTGACCACGTACTGCGCGGGCTCGGGGAACTCCACGAGCTCGAACGGACGTTGGTAGGCCCAGCGCTCCATCTCGGCGCCGGTGAAGGTCTGGCCGGTGCTCTCCCAGCCCTCGCCGAGGGCCTTGGCGAGCAGCGGCTCGGCGACGACGAGCTTCTCCCGGCCGTCGGTGGCGACGACGTAGGTGACCTCGGGGTGCGCGGCGACCGCGGTGTTGGAGACCAGCGTCCAGGGCGTGGTCGTCCAGATCAGCAGCGCGGCCTCGCCGGCGAGCGGACCGGAGGTGAGCGGGAAGCGGACGTACACGGACGGGTCGACGATCGTCTCGTAGCCCTGCGCCAGCTCGTGGTCCGACAGGCCCGTCTCGTCGCGCGGGCACCAGGGGGCCACGCGGTAGTCCTGCACCAGCAGGCCCTTGTCGAAGATCTCCTTGAGCGACCACCACACGGACTCGATGTACTCGGGGTCCATCGTCCGGTAGGCGTCGTCCAGGTCGACCCAGTAGCCCATGCGGGTCGTCAGCTCGGTGAACGCGTCGGTGTGCCGGGTCACGGACGCGCGGCACTTGTCGTTGAACTCCGCGATGCCGTACGCCTCGATGTCCCGCTTGCCGGTGAAGCCGAGCTCCTTCTCGACCGCCAGCTCCACCGGGAGGCCGTGGCAGTCCCAGCCGGCCTTGCGGCCCACGTGGTAACCGCGCATGGTGCGGAAGCGGGGGAAGACGTCCTTGAAGACGCGTGCCTCGATGTGGTGGGCCCCCGGCATGCCGTTGGCGGTGGGCGGGCCCTCGTAGAACACCCATTCGGGGCGGCCCTCGGACTGCTCCAGGGTCTTGGCGAAGATCTTCTGCTCGCGCCAGAACTCGAGCACGGCGTGCTCGAGGGCGGGCAGGTCGACCTGGGCGGGTACCTGGCGGTACTGCGGCTGCGTGTTCAACGAGCTTCCTCCGGCGGATGTGCTGCCTTCCGTCGGAGGGACGAGAGCCTTGTCCACGCCGTGTGCGGCGCGCTCCCGCGGTACCACCCTCCTTGGCCCTCCGGTGCGCCGTACGCTCCGGGGAGCCCCCTCATTGGGGTCGCGATGCCGGGTCTACTCGCCGCCGCCCTCGGGCTGCGGCTTTCTTCCGGCGGCTCCGGGGTGATCTTCACGTCGCGCTCGCCCCCGGGCTTCCACCGTCCCCGGGTCGCTCTGGGCTGCGTACGCCGCTACTCGTCCCCATCCACGCTTCTCGCTCCGCCCAGTGTACGGCGCCGCACGGACAGGGGCCGACCGGTTTTCCGGCTTCGCGGGCGGCGGGCGGGGGTGGTCCCGGATGACCCGAACGGGGAGGTGCGCGGGTTCCGGCTCCCGGACCGCCGACTGATCGGATTACCCGGCGGGGAGCTGGGCACAACGGATGCATGCTTGCCGTGTGACGTGCGAGGGGCGGGCGGATCGGGCGGTGTGCCCCGTTGCCGCGGGACTCAAGTCGATTTATCGTCCCAGCACGATTCGCGTGCAAGATCACAATATGTGAAGGGGCCGCGGCCATGGTGGCGAAGAAGACCGCCGTACAGCAGTCGGCGTCCGGCAGTTCCACCGGCGCCTCCGGCGGTGCGGCCAAGGACGTCGGTGCGAAGAGGAGCACGCGGGGCGGTGGCACGGCGGGAGCCGCGAAGCCGGCGAGCCGGGCCGCGAAGGCGGTGCCTGCGAAGACGGCGCCCGAGGAGGCGGCGGCGAAGAAGAAGGCCACGGCCTCGGAGGCGGCAGCCGCCCCCGAGGCCGTGGCGTCCAGTGCGGCAGGGGTCTCGGAGGAGACGGCGGCCGCGGGGAGGGCGGTCGCCGAGGAGACGCCCGTCAAGGAGGAGCCCGCCGGGAAGAAGGCCGCTTCGAAGAGGGCGGCCGCGGGCAGGAGGACGGCCGGGGCCCGGCAGGGCGCGGCCCGCGGGTCGGGAACCGGTCCGCGGGGCGCGGTCGGTGAGGTGGACGCCGGTACGCAGGGTACCGGCGGCGGGGGCGGCGCGGCCGGGAAGAGGACCGCCCGCAGGAGTACCCCCAGGAAGAGCACGGCCAATAAGGTGGGCGCGGCCTCGGCCGCGGAGCAGACGGGAGCCACGACGGTGGTTGCGAAGAAGACTCACACGGCCCCGGCGGCGCAGACCGCTGTTCCCAAGGCGCGGTTCGCCGCGACGGAGCCCGGCGAACTGGCGGTACGCCCCGGCGAGGACCCCTGGACCCCCGAGGAGGTCGCGGAGGCCCGCGCCGAACTGGACTCAGAGAAGGACCGGCTGCGCGCCGAACTGGCCTCGTCCGAGGCGGCCCTGGTCGGACTGATGCGGGACTCGGGGGACGGTGCGGGCGACGACCAGGCGGACACCGGGACGAAGAACATCACGCGCGAGCACGAGCTGGCGCTGGCCGCCAACGCGCGCGAGATGCTCATCCAGACCGAGCACGCCCTGGAGCGGCTGGACGCGGGCACCTACGGCCTGTGCGAGAACTGCGGCAATCCCATCGGCAAGGCCCGCATGCAGGCCTTCCCGCGGGCCACGCTGTGCGTCGAGTGCAAGCAGAAGCAGGAGCGGCGGTACTGATCACCCGGCCGTCGACAGGCGTGCCGTACCCTCGATCCTCAGTCAGGTACCTAGGTCGAGGGACTCACGTGGCAGAGGCGGAGCGCATCATCGGTACGCCGGACACTCCGGAGGCGGCGGGAGCCGAGCCGGAGCCGTCCGGCAAGAACGCCGGGCAGCCGGCGTCGGGCGAGTCGCCCGACGCGGACGGGACCGCGGCGCAGGCCGCCGGGCAGGGGCCCCGCGGCAGGCGCCGCATCGCCGTGCTGTTCACGGTCGCCGCGTTCGCGTACGCCGTCGACCTGATCAGCAAGATGATCGTGGTCGCGAAGCTGGAGCACCACCAGCCGATCGAGATCGTCGGGGACTGGCTGCGGTTCGAGGCGATCCGCAACGCGGGCGCCGCCTTCGGCGTCGGCGAGGCCTTCACCGTGATCTTCACGGTGATCGCGGCCTCGGTGATCGTGGTCATCGCCCGCCTCGCCCGCAAGCTCTACAGCCTGCCCTGGGCGATCGCGCTCGGCCTGCTGCTCGGCGGTGCGCTCGGCAACCTCACCGACCGGATCTTCCGGGCGCCGGGCGTCTTCCAGGGCGCGGTGGTGGACTTCATCGCGCCGAAGCACTTCGCCGTCTTCAACCTGGCCGACTCGGCGATCGTGTGCGGCGGCATCCTGATCGTCCTGCTGTCCTTCAAGGGCCTCGACCCGGACGGCACCGTCCACAAGGACTGAGCGCGTGTCGGGGGTGCCGGACCCGTCCGGCATACTCGACGGGTGAGCACGATTCCCGAGATCCGCACCCTGCCCGTGCCCGACGGCCTGGAGGGCGAGCGTGTCGACGCCGTCATCTCCCGCATGTTCGGCTTCTCCCGCACCAAGGCCGCCGAACTCGCGGCCGCGGGGAAGGTCACGGTCGACGGGTCGGTGGTCGGGAAGTCCGAGCGGGTGCACGGCGGGGCCTGGCTCGAGGTCGAGATGCCGCAGGCGCCCGCGCCGGTGCAGGTGGTCGCCGAGCCCGTCGAGGGCATGGAGATCGTGCACGACGACGAGGACGTGGTCGTGATCGTCAAGCCGGTCGGCGTGGCCGCGCACCCGTCGCCCGGCTGGAGCGGCCCCACCGTCATCGGCGGACTCGCCGCCGCCGGATACCGCATCTCCACCTCCGGCGCCGCCGAGCGCCAGGGCATCGTGCACCGCCTCGACGTGGGCACCTCCGGGCTGATGGTCGTCGCCAAGTCGGAGCGCGCGTACACCTCGCTGAAGCGCCAGTTCAAGGAGCGCACGGTCGACAAGCGCTACCACACGCTCGTCCAGGGCCACCCGGACCCCACCAGCGGCACCATCGACGCCCCCATCGGCCGACACCCCCAGCACGACTACAAGTGGGCGGTCACCGCCGAGGGAAAGCCCTCCGTCACGCACTACGACCTGATCGAGGCCTTCCGCGCCGCCTCCCTGCTGGACGTCAAGCTGGAGACCGGCCGCACGCACCAGATCCGCGTCCACATGGCCGCCCACCGCCATCCGTGCGTCGGCGACCTGACCTACGGCGCCGACCCGACGCTCGCCAAGCGGCTGAAACTGACCCGGCAGTGGCTGCACGCGGTCCGGTTGGGCTTCGAGCACCCCGGGGACGGCCGGTGGGCCGAGTTCGCCTGCGAGTACCCGGACGATCTCCAGCAGGCCCTCGACCAGGTCCGCGAGGAGACCTACGGATGAGCGGTACGCGCGCGTACGTGATCCGCGTCGCCGAGGACCCCGCCGACCGTGAGGCCTGCTTCGCGGTCCGCAAGGAGGTCTTCGTCGGCGAACAGGGTGTTCCCGAGGACATCGAGTACGACGCCCACGACCCCGGCGCGGTGCACGTGCTGGCGGTCCGGGAGGACGGCGTACCACTCGGGACCGGGCGGCTGCTGTACGGCGCCGAGGCCGCGGCGAAGACCGGCGGCGACCCGTCGGTCGGGTCGCTGGGGCGGCTCGCCGTCACCCGGCAGGCGCGCGGGCTCGGAGTGGGGGCCGCGCTGGTGCGGGCCATCGAGGACGCGGCACACGCGCGTGGACTCGCGGCCGTGGACCTGCACGCGCAGACCCACGCCCTCGGGTTCTACGAACGGCTGGGGTACCGGGCGTACGGCCCCGAGTTCCCGGACGCGGGGATCCCGCACCGCGCGATGCGGCGGGCGCTCCAGCGGTAGCCGGGGCAACGGGGCGCCGAAAGGGCTGGTGACGGGGGGTGACGTGGCAGGCTTGAGGTCCGCCGTGTGACGTCTCAGCCCCCGGAGCACCGACCGTGGACCAGTTGGCCCTGTTGTTCGTCCTGTTGCTCGGGGCCGTGGTGAGCGTCCCGCTGGGAGACCGGTGGAACCTGCCGGCACCGGTCCTGATGACCCTGCTCGGGATCGTGCTCGCGGTCGCCGACTTCGTGCCCGACGTGAACGTCCCGCCGGACCTGATCCTCCCGCTGCTGCTGCCGCCCCTGCTCTACGCGGCCGTACGGCGCACCTCCTGGCGGCAGTTCACCGCCAACAAGCGGCCGATCTTCCTGCTCGCCGTGGCGCTGGTGTTCGTCACGATGCTGTGCGTGGCCGCCGTCGCCCACGCGATCGTCCCCGGCCTGCCGATCGCCGCGGCCGTGGCCCTCGGGGCGCTCGTCGCGCCGCCGGACCCGGTGGCCGCCACCGCCGTGGCGGGGCAGCTCGGGCTGCCGCGCCGGCTGGTGTCCATCCTGGAGGGCGAGGGGCTCTTCAACGACGTCACCGCCATCGTCCTCTACCACGTGGCCATCGCCGCCGTCGTCAGCGGGGCCTTCTCACCCTGGGAGGCGGCTCTCGACCTCGTGCTGTCCGCCGTCGTCGCGGTCGCGGTCGGGCTGGCGCTCGGCTGGGGGGCGAACCGGCTCATGGACCTGCTCGGGGACGCGACCCTGCAGATCGGGCTCACGCTGCTGGTGCCGTACGCCTCCTACGTGCTCGCGGAGGAGTTCCACGGGTCCGGGGTGCTCGCCGTGCTCACCACCGCGCTGTTCCTCGCCGAGTACGCCACCGATCCCGACGACGTGATGACCCGTCTGGCCGGGCACACCTTCTGGAACATCATCGACACCCTGGTGACCGGGGTGGCGTTCGGGCTGATCGGCCTGGAACTGCACATGGCGATCCGGACGGCGTCCGGACGGTGGGGGGAGATGCTGGGGTGGGCCGCGGTGGTGGTGGCCGTCGTGATCCTCGTGCGACTGCTGTGGCTGCTGCCGGCGACCTGGCTCACCCGCCGGATGCACGCCAGGCGGGACCACGACGAGGACATCCCGATGACCTGGCGGGAGACCGTCGTGATGTGGTGGTCGGGGATGCGCGGGGTCGCCTCGGTGGCGCTGGCGCTCGCGATTCCGCTGAAGACCGACGAGGGGGCCGCCTTCCCGGACCGGGACGAGATCGTGTTCATCGCCTTCGGCGTCATCATGGCGACGCTCGTCATCCAGGGGCTGACCCTGCCGTGGCTGGTCAAGCGGCTCGGGGTGCAGGCCGACACCGGCCGCGAGAAGGAGTTCGAGAGGGAACTGGCCGTGCGGGCGGCCAAGGCGGCGAAGCGCAGGCTGCGGGAGATCGAGGCCCAGGAGGAGCTGCCGGAGGAGCTCTCCGAGCAGATGGGCCGGCGCGCCCTCGACATCGGACTGCGCATCAGCCCGGACCTGGGCGAGGACGAGCGGCGGGAGGCGCACGAGCATCGGGTGCGCCGGCTGAAGAGGGTGCGGCGGATCCAGGGCGAGATGCTGAGCGCGGCCCGGCACGAGGTGGTCGCGGCGCGCAGCGAGCCGGGAGCCGATCCCGAGATCGTGGACCGGGTGCTGCGCCACCTCGACGTGCGCAGCCTGCGGTGATGCCCCGCCCGCGCCCGTCGGGCGGGGGCGGGTTCGGCCGCGCCCGACGTACCGCCGCTCGCCGGCGGCGCTCCCCGCGCGCGGTGGCTCGTCTTCGGCGGCCGCGCACGGACGGACGCGGGGTGCCGGCGCGGGACGCCGGCCGGGCGCACGGGGCGGCCCGGCCGGCGGCAGTGGCTCCTCGGCTCAGCGGCTCATCGGTTCAGCGGTCGGCCCGCGGTGACTCGTGGGCGCGGCGCTGGGGCCCTATGCCGCCGGGGACCCGGCCGTTGGAACGGGACGACGACACGATCGCGTCGGCGGTGTTGACGCGCGGCAGCGCGTACGGGTGCTCCTCGGACAGCCAGCGGATCATCCGCTCGCGGACGGTCACGCGGACCGTCCAGATGTCGTCGGCGTCCTTGGCGGTCACCAGCGCCCTGACCTGGAGGGTGCTGGGCGTGGTGTCCGTGACGTCCAGGCCGTGGGCACGGCCGTCCCACGCCGGGCACTCGCGCAGGATGTCGCGGAGCTTCTCACGCATCGCGTCCAGCGGCGCCGAGTGGTCGAGGTGCCAGTAGACGATGCCGGTCATCTGCGGGGTGCCGCGCGACCAGTTCTCGAACGGCTTGGACGTGAAGTACGAGACGGGCATGGTGATCCGGCGCTCGTCCCAGGTACGCACGGTGAGGAAGGTCAGCGTGATCTCCTCGACCGTGCCCCACTCGCCGTCCACCACCACCGTGTCGCCGATCCGCACCATGTCGCCGAAGGCGATCTGGAAGCCGGCGAACATGTTGCTCAGCGTCGACTGGGCGGCGACACCGGCGACGATGCCGATGATGCCCGCGGAGGCCAGCAGCGAGGCGCCGGCCGCGCGGAACGCCGGGAACGTCAGCAGCATCGCCGCCACCGCGACCACCCCGACCACCGCGGAGACGACCCGCATGATCAGCGACACCTGGGTGCGTACCCGCCGCACCCGTGCCGCGTCCTGGTGCACGCGCGCGTAACGGCGGTACGAGGTCTCGACGACCGCGGCGGCGATCCGGATCGCCATCCACGCGGTCGACCCGATCAGCACCAGGGTGAGCGTCTGGCTGACGCCGACGCGGTGGTCCTCCAGTACTTCGGCGTTGTCGAACGATCCTCTCAGCAGGGCGGCGCACAGCCCGAGCTGGTACGGGATGCGGGCCCGGCGCAGCAGCCCCCACAGGGGTGTCTCGGGATGCCGTCGGTCGGCCTTGGACAACAGTCGGTCGGTGGCCCAGCCGATGAACAACGTCAGCACGACCGAACCGCCGACCACGATCAGTGGGCGGAGCAGGTTCTCCATGCCTTCGAACGTAACCGGCCCGGTGGGGTCGTGAACATGCACGTTGTGTGAAGAGACCCACGTGAGGCGGTGCGGGGGGCGCCCCGTGGGGCGTTGTCGGTGCCGGCTGGCACCATGGCCCCATGAACATCATGCTCTTCCATTCGACCTATGGACTGCGTCCCGCGGTGCGGGCGGCGGCGGACCGGCTGCGCGCCGCCGGTCACGAGGTGTGGACCCCGGACCTCTTCGACGGGCGCACGTTCGACACGGTCGAGGAGGGCATGGTCCACAACGAGGGGATCGGCAAGGACGAACTGCTGAGGAGAGCCGTCCTGGCCGCCGCGCCCTACTCGGAGCGGGGGCTGGTGTACGCCGGTTTCTCGCTGGGCGCGTCGATCGCCCAGACCCTCGCCCTCGGTGACGACAAGGCGCGCGGTCTGCTGCTCCTGCACGGCACCTCCGACCTCGCGCCGAACGCCTCGGTGGACGACCTGCCGGTGCAGCTGCACGTGGCCGAGCCGGACCCGTTCGAGACCGACGACTGGCTGAGCGCCTGGTACCTCCAGATGGGCAGGGCGGGCGCCGACGTGGAGATCCACCGGTACGCCGGGGCCGGTCACCTCTACACCGACCCCGACCTGCCCGACTACGACGCGGAGGCCGCCGAGGCCACCTGGCGGGTGGCGCTCGGCTTCCTCGACAGCCTGTAGGCGGCCGGTAGGCGGCGGCTACACGGGGTCGTACGTCCGCTCGACCTTCTGCGTGCCGGTGCGGGTGCGGTAGGAGCGGGACCAGGACGAGGTCGCGTCCGCCCTGGTGCGGCTGGACACCACGTAGTAGTCCATCTGCGCGCGGTCGGCGGTGATGTCCAGGACGCCGTAACCGTGCCGGTCGGTGTCCACCCAGTGGACGTGGCGGTTGGCGGCCCTGATGACCGGCGCGGCGACCGCGGAGACCGTGCCCTCGGGGACCTTCACCAGGTCGTCGAGGTTGTCGGAGGTCACCGAGGTGACCACGAACTCCGTGGCGGCCGAGGCGGACAGCGGGTAGGTCCCGGCGTCCACGGGCACGTCGTTGGCCCACGCCATGTGGATGTCGCCGGTGAGGAAGACGGTGTTGCGGATGGCGTTCGCGCGCAGGTGGGCGAGGAGTTCACGGCGGTCGTCCGTGTAGCCGTCCCACTGGTCGGTGTTGAGGGCGAGGCCCTCCTGCGGCAGGCCGAGCAGCTTGGCGAGCGGCTTGAGCAGGTCCGCGGAGAGCGAGCCGATCGCGAACGGCGAGATCATCACCGAGTTGCCGACCAGCCGCCAGGTGGTGTCGGACGTCTTCAGACCGGCCTTCAGCCAGTCGAGCTGGGCGCGGCCGGTGAGGGTGCGGTCCGGGTCGTCGACGCCGCCGTTGCCGACGGAGACCTGCTGGGAGCGGAAGGAACGCAGGTCCAGCAGGGAGAGGTCGGCGAGCTTGCCGAAGCGCAGCCGGCGGTAGGTGGTGCCCGCCAGCGCCGGGCGGACCGGCATCCACTCGAAGTAGGCCTGCTTGGCGGCCGCCTGACGGGCGGCCCAGCCGCCCTCGGCGCCCTCGGTGTGGTTCTCGGCGCCGCCCGACCAGGTGTCGTTGGCGATCTCGTGGTCGTCCCAGATCGCGATGACGGGCGCCTTGGCGTGCAGGGCCTGCAGATCGGGGTCGGTCTTGTACCTGCCGTGCCGGGTGCGGTAGTCGGCGAGGGTGAGGATCTCGTGCGTGGGCGCGTGCTGCCGTACGACGGTGCCGCGGGTGCCGTACTCGCCGGTGCCGTACTCGTAGATGTAGTCGCCGAGGTGCAGCCAGGCGTCGAGGTCGCCGCGGGCGGCGAGGTGGCGGTAGGAGGAGAACCAGCCGGCCTCCCAGTTGGCGCAGGACACCACGCCGAAGCGCAGGCCCGCCACGGACGCGTCCGCCGCCGGCGCGGTGCGGGTGCGCGCCACCGGGGAGTCGGTCCCGCCGGCCGAGAAGCGGAACCAGTAGTCCGTGGCCGGGGCGAGACCGCGGACGTCGGCCTTGACGGTGTGGTCGGAGGCGGCGGTCGCGGTGACGGACCCCTTCGCCACGACGTTCGTCAGTGCCTTGTCCCGGGCGACGACCCACTCGACCTCGGTGTCCGGGCCGAGCCCGGAGCCGGGTATGGCCTCGGCTGCCGGCGTCACCCGGGTCCACAGCAGGACGCCGTCGGGCAGCGGGTCGCCGGAGGCGACACCGTGCAGGAAGGCGGGGGCCTCGTCGGCGGCCCGCGCGGGCAGCGCGGCGGCGAGAGGCCCGGCCAGCACGGCGGTGGCGGCGGCGGCCTTGACGACCGTACGGCGGCGCGGGGCTCGCGTGTCGAGGCGGTCCGACGACGCGTCGGTGCTCTCTGTTGATCTGTATCGACTGGTCACGGGCGATCAGATTACTGACCAGTACGGCGAGGAGCGGGCGAACTGGCAAAAGTTCGCCCGCTCTTCGGTTCTCCGTCTCTCAACCTGCCGTCACCCGGCGGCAGTTCAGGCCTTGAGGGCCGCCTCGAGCGCGGTGGTGAAGTCGGCGGCCGTCATCGGGGCGTTCTGGCTGCCGGGCGCGGTCAGCGCCTTCCCGTCCATCCTCAGGGTCGGGGTGCCCGAGACACCGCTCTCGTCGAACGCCTCGGACATCTCCAGCGCCCACCTGTCGTAGGTGCCGTCCTTCACGGCCTTCTGGAACTCGGTGTTGCCCTTGAGCGCGGAGACCGTGTCGGCCGCCTTGATCAGGTAGCTGTCGTCCTTGAACTTGTCGTCGGACTCCTCGGGGTGCCACTTCGCCGAGTACAGGGCCGTCTTGTACTCGAGGAACGCCTCCTGGCCGACGTCGAGCGCGGCGCCCAGCGCGCTCAGCGCGTTCTTGGAGCCCTCGCCGGACAGGCCGTTGTCGAGGAAGGTGGCGCCGACGAACTGGAGCTTGAACTTGCCGGCGTCGTAGTCCGACTTCAGCTGGGGGCCCACGCTCTGCTCGAACTGGGCGCAGACCGGGCAGCGCGGGTCCTCGTAGATCACGAGGGTCTTCTTGGCGGTGCTCTTGCCCATCACGACGGTCGTGCCGTTCTCGCCGGTGGTGTTGGCCGGCTTGACCAGCGGCTTGTCCTTGGCCTCCTCCCAGTACGTGGGCTTGTTGTTCTGGACGACCGCGTAACCTATGCCGCCGGCCACCGCCAGCACTCCGACGACCGAGCAGGCCACGATGACCTGCCGCTTGACCTTGGCCCGCTTGGCCTGGCGTTCGCGCTCGAGGCGCAGTCGCTCGCGGGCCGCCGTCTTCGCCGCCGCACTGTTGCGCTTGCTCATGGTGGTGTTCTCCAGGTGGGACGCGCACGGGGGTGCGCGGGATACGTGTGTGGGGACTGTCGTGCTCCGGGGCCGCGCAGGGCGATCGGGCCGGGGACCGGCCCGGTGGTCGAACCCGGTGACCGGAACCGGTGGTCGAACCCGGTGACCGGAACCGGGCGATCCGGTGTCGCTCAGGCGGCGGTGGCCGGGCGCGGGGGTCCGCGACGTCCCAGGGAGTGCACGAGGATCCGGTCGCGGCTGGTGGTGACCGGACGGCGCGCGGGCCGCGGCAGGCGGCGGGCGGCCGGGGCGCCGCGGACGGTCACGGCGGCCACGGCCAGCAGCAGCGGCCGGAACGTGGTCGCGGTCGCCGCGCGCAGCAACTGGCCCAGCGCGCGCTCGCCCCGCCGCAGCCAGGCCGCGGCGAGGAGGCCGACGCCGACGTGCGCGCCCAGCAGCAGCCAGGCCGTCGACGGGTCGGCGTGGGCGAGGAGGCCGCCGACCCGCTCGGGGTCGGTGCCGGTCACGCGCGCCAGCGGGGCGCCGACACTGGTGCCGTCGCCGCACAGGACGTCGAGGCCGACGGAGCGCAGCGGGCCGGCGACCGGGCCGCCCGCCCGGCCGTAGCAGACGTGCTGGCCGGTGGTGAAGACGGTGTCGGCCGCCAGCTCCAGCGGGATCAGCAGGGCGGCGATCCGCCCGAAGCCGCGCTCCCGGCCCGCCAGCGCGTACGCCAGGAGGAACACGGCGACCGCGAGGGCGGCCACCGTGTTCAGCGGCAGCGGGACCCGGGACAGCAGCACGTGCGACGCGGTGCTGAGCGTCACGACGAAGGCCGTGAACAGCACCGCGCGTACGGCTCTGAGGCGGGTCCCGGATATGTCCATAGCGGAGGAGAGTGTGTCATGCGCGCCGGTAAGAGACCCCTAAAGGGTTGCTGTGAGCGCCCTTTTCGTTATGGAGTTCGGTGTGGGGCCCGGCATGGCGCTCCTCACAGACCCGGGATCCGGCCGTTGCGGAACAGGTCGAGGAAGATCTGGTGGTCCGCACGCGCGCGTGCGCCGTAGGCGTGCGCGAAGTCGACCAGGAGCGGCGCGAAGCCCCCCTCGTCGCCGGCGATCGCCGCGTCGATGGCCCGCTCGGTGGAGAACGGCACCAGCGACTCGCCGGAGGTGTCGTCCGCCGCCGCGTGCATGGTGGCCGTGGCCCGGCCCAGGTCGGCGACGACGCCCGCGATCTCCTCCGGGTCGTCGATGTCGCCCCAGTCCAGGTCCACCGCGTACGGCGAGACCTCGGCGACCAGCTGGCCCGCGCCGTCCAGCTCGGTCCAGCCCAGCCACGGGTCGGCGTGCTGCTGGAGGGCCCGCTGGGAGATCACCGTGCGGTGGCCCTCGTGCAGGAAGTAGTCGCGGATCGCCCGGTCGGTGATGTGCCGGGAGACGGCCGGGGTCTGGCCCTGCTTGATGTAGATCACCACATCGTTCTCCAGGGCGTCGCTGTGGCCCTCCAGGAGGATGTTGTACGAGGGCAGGCCCGCCGAGCCGATGCCGATGCCCCGGCGGCCGACGACGTCCTTCACGCGGTAGGAGTCCGGGCGGGCCAGGGAGGTCTCCGGCAGCGTCTCCAGATAGCCGTCGAAGGCGGCGAGGACCTTGTAGCGGGTGGCGGCGTCCAGCTCGATGGAGCCGCCGCCCGGCGCGAAGCGGCGCTCGAAGTCGCGGATCTCGGTCATGGAGTCCAGCAGCCCGAAGCGGGTCAGGGAACGGGCGTCGCGCAGCGCGTCCAGCAGGGGGCCCTCGGCCGTGTCCAGCGTGAAGGGCGGCACCTCGTCCTGCTTGGCGCCCGTCGCCAGGGCGCGGATCCGCTCGCGGTAGGCGCCCGCGTACACCTGGATCAGCTCGGTGATCTGGTCGTCGCTGAGCGCCTTCGCGTACCCGATCAGGGCGATCGAGGCGGAGAAGCGCTTGAGGTCCCAGGTGAAGGGGCCGACGTAGGCCTCGTCGAAGTCGTTGACGTTGAAGATCAGACGGCCCTGGGAGTCCATGTAGGTGCCGAAGTTCTCCGCGTGCAGATCGCCGTGGATCCACACGCGCGAGGTGCGCTCGTCCAGGTAGGGCCCGGTGAAGGTGCCGGTGGCGCCGCGCCCGCCGCTCGCCGCGTCCTGGTCGTGGTAGAAGAGGCTCGCCGTGCCCCGGTAGAACGCGAACGCCGAGGCCGCCATCTTGCGGAACTTCACGCGGAACGCGGCCGGGTCCGCGGCCAGGAGTTCGCCGAAGGCGGTGTCGAGGACGGCGAGGATCTCCTCGCCGCGAGGCTCTTCGTTGAGCTGCGGAACCGACATCGCGGGGTGCCTCCTGGTGCTTCATGTGTACGACAGCGTTTCTGTCGTCCCCAACGGGCGGACGCGTGTGAAAGTGCCCACGGTCCCCGCTGTGAAGGTACGCGGGGAACCCGCCCGCCCGTCACCCGCCCGCCGTCCTGCGCCGGCGCGCTCCGCGCCGCGGTGTCGGCCTCGCATGTCGGTGCCGAGGCATAGACTTCGAGGCTGACCCCCCGACCGTCCGCCAGCCCGTCGTCGATCGTTCGCCCGTCGCCCGGCCGCCGCCCGCAACACGGCGCGTCGCGCCGCAGCTCTTGTCCCATGGAGGCCATGCCGTGTCGAAGCCGCCGTTCACGCACCTGCACGTCCACACCCAGTACTCGCTGCTGGACGGTGCCGCGCGGCTGAAGGACATGTTCAACGCGTGCAACGAGATGGGCATGACCCACATCGCCATGTCCGACCACGGCAACCTCCACGGGGCGTACGACTTCTTCCACTCCGCGAAGAAGGCCGGGGTCACCCCGATCATCGGGATCGAGGCGTACGTCGCCCCCGAGTCGCGGCGCAACAAGCGCAAGATCCAGTGGGGCCAGCCGCACCAGAAGCGCGACGACGTCTCCGGTTCCGGCGGTTACACGCACAAGACCATCTGGGCGGCGAACGCGACCGGCCTGCACAACCTCTTCAAGCTCTCCTCGGACGCGTACGCCGAGGGCTGGCTCCAGAAGTGGCCGCGGATGGACAAGGAGACCATCTCCCAGTGGTCCGAGGGGCTCATCGCCTCCACCGGCTGCCCCTCCGGCGAGCTCCAGACCCGCCTGCGCCTCGGCCAGTACGACGAGGCGCTGAAGGCGGCGGCCGAGTACCAGGACATCTTCGGCAAGGACCGCTACTTCCTGGAGTTGATGGACCACGGCATCGAGATCGAGCGCCGGGTCCGCGACGGCCTGCTCGACATCGGCAAGAAGCTCGGCATCCCGCCGCTGGTCACCAACGACTCGCACTACACGTACGCGCACGAGGCGACCGCCCACGACGCCCTGCTGTGCATCCAGACCGGCAAGAACCTCTCCGACCCGGACCGCTTCCGCTTCGACGGCACCGGCTACTACCTGAAGTCCACGGACGAGATGTACGCCATCGACTCCTCGGACGCCTGGCAGGAGGGCTGCGCCAACACCCTCCTGGTGGCCGAGCAGATCGACACGAGCGGCATGTTCGAGGCGAAGAACCTCATGCCGAAGTTCGACATCCCCGAGGGCTACACGGAGGTCAGCTGGTTCAAGGAGGAGGTCCGCCGCGGCATGGAGCGCCGCTTCCCCGGCGGCGTCCCCGAGGACCGGCAGAAGCAGGTCGAGTACGAGATGGACGTCATCATCCAGATGGGGTTCCCGGGCTACTTCCTCGTCGTCGCCGACTTCATCATGTGGGCCAAGAACAACGGCATCGCGGTCGGCCCCGGCCGAGGCTCCGCGGCCGGCTCGATCGTCGCGTACGCCATGGGCATCACCGACCTCGACCCGATCCCGCACGGCCTGATCTTCGAGCGGTTCCTCAACCCCGAGCGCGTCTCCATGCCGGACGTCGACATCGACTTCGACGAGCGTCGGCGCGTCGAGGTGATCAGGTACGTGACCGAGAAGTACGGCGCCGACAAGGTCGCCATGATCGGCACCTACGGCAAGATCAAGGCGAAGAACGCCATCAAGGACTCCGCGCGCGTGCTGGGCTACCCGTACGCGATGGGCGACCGTCTCACCAAGGCGATGCCGGCCGACGTCCTGGGCAAGGGCATCGACCTGAACGGCATCACCGACCCCTCGCACCCCCGCTACAGCGAGGCGGGCGAGATCCGCGCGATGTACGAGAACGAGCCGGACGTGAAGAAGGTCATCGACACCGCCAAGGGCGTCGAGGGCCTGGTCCGGCAGATGGGCGTGCACGCGGCGGGCGTGATCATGTCCAGCGAACCGATCGTCGACCACGCCCCGATCTGGGTGCGGCACACCGACGGCGTGACCATCACCCAGTGGGACTACCCCCAGTGCGAGTCGCTGGGCCTGCTGAAGATGGACTTCCTCGGCCTGCGCAACCTCACGATCATGGACGACGCCATCAAGATGGTGAAGGCCAACAAGGGCATCGACCTGGAGATGCTCGCCCTCCCGCTGGACGACCCCAAGACCTTCGAACTGCTCTGCCGCGGCGACACCCTCGGTGTCTTCCAGTTCGACGGCGGCCCGATGCGCTCGCTGCTCCGCCAGATGCAGCCCGACAACTTCGAGGACATCTCCGCCGTCTCGGCCCTGTACCGGCCCGGCCCGATGGGCATGAACTCGCACATCAACTACGCGGAGCGCAAGAACGGCCGCCAGGAGATCACGCCGATCCACAAGGAGCTGGCCGAGCCCCTCGAGGAGGTCCTGGCCGTCACCTACGGCCTGATCGTCTACCAGGAGCAGGTGCAGAAGGCCGCCCAGATCATCGCCGGGTACTCGCTCGGCGAGGCCGACATCCTCCGCCGCGTGATGGGCAAGAAGAAGCCCGACGAGCTGGCGAAGAACTTCACCATCTTCCAGGCCGGCGCGAAGAAGAACGGCTACAGCGACGAGGCGATCCAGGCCCTGTGGGACGTGCTGGTCCCCTTCGCCGGCTACGCGTTCAACAAGGCCCACTCGGCCGCGTACGGACTGGTCTCGTACTGGACGGCGTACCTGAAGGCGAACTACCCCGCCGAGTACATGGCCGCGCTGCTCACCTCGGTCAAGGACGACAAGGACAAGTCGGCCGTCTACCTCAACGAGTGCCGGCGCATGGGCATCAAGGTGCTCCCGCCGAACGTGAACGAGTCCGAGTCGAACTTCGCCGCCCAGGGCGACGACGTGATCCTCTTCGGCCTCTCCGCCGTGCGCAACGTCGGCACCAACGTCGTCGAGTCGATCATCAAGTCCCGCAAGGCCAAGGGGAAGTACTCCTCCTTCCCCGACTACCTCGACAAGGTCGAGGCGGTGGTCTGCAACAAGCGCACCACGGAATCGCTGATCAAGGCCGGCGCCTTCGACTCCATGGGCCACACCCGCAAGGGCCTCACCGCGCAGTACGAGCCGATGATCGACAACGTGGTCGCGGTCAAGCGCAAGGAGGCCGAGGGCCAGTTCGACCTCTTCGGCGGCATGGGCGAGGAGCAGAACGACGAGCCCGGCTTCGGCCTCGACGTCGAGTTCACCACCGACGAGTGGGACAAGACGTACCTGCTCGCGCAGGAGCGCGAGATGCTCGGCCTCTACGTCTCCGACCACCCCCTCTTCGGACTGGAGCACGTGCTGTCCGACAAGGCGGACGCCGGCATCGCCCAGCTCACCGGGGGGGAGCACGCCGACGGCGCGGTCGTGACCATCGGCGGCATCATCTCGGGCCTCCAGCGCAAGATGACCAAGCAGGGCAACGCCTGGGCCATCGCCACCGTCGAGGACCTCGCCGGCTCCATCGAGTGCATGTTCTTCCCCGCGACCTACCAGCTGGTCTCGACCCAACTCGTCGAGGACGCCGTGGTGTTCGTCAAGGGCCGCCTCGACAAGCGGGAGGACGTGCCCCGCCTGGTCGCGATGGAACTCCAGGTGCCGGACCTGTCCAACGCGGGCACCAACGCGCCCGTGATCCTCACCATCCCGGCCGTGAAGGTCACCCCGCCGATGGTCAACCGCCTCGGCGAGATCCTCACCCACCACCGCGGCGACAGCGAGGTCCGGATCAGGCTCCAGGGCCCGACGAAGACGACCGTGCTCCGCCTGGACCGGCACCGGGTCAAGCCCGACCCGGCCCTGTTCGGCGACCTGAAGGTGCTGCTCGGCCCGTCCTGCCTGGCCGGCTGAGCCGCGGACGCGCGCAAGGGGCGCACCCGGACCTCCGGGTGCGCCCCTCCTGCATGCGCGAGGGCGTCAAGGGCCCGTCACGCGGATGCTAGTTGTGGCCGAAGCGCTTGCCGCGTCCCTTGCCGCGGGCCATCTCGCCGGGCGCCATCTGCGTCGGGTTCGACTCGTCCTGCGGCTCCAGAGTGGCCTGCGCCGTCTGCGGAGTGCGCTCGGACTGCGGCTGCTTACGGTCACGGTTCTTGTTCTTGGCCATGGGGATCTGCCTCCTGTTGGGGGTCTAGGGGCCAGGGCCGGAATCAGATTCACATAGGCTGACTTATGGCGCATTTCGGATAATTACCGTCGGTGACAGGGTCCGTCGGCGGGCTCCGCCCCGAAACGCCACGCCGAAGATCGAGTTCCGGCCGTTAACCCCCGTGCGGTCGGGCAGACTCGAGGCAGGCCTGAAGCAAACCTCCCGGGAAGAGGGTGAGTCGTGTGGACCGCTGCATCGTCCTGGTGGACGCCGGGTATCTGCTGGGGGCCGCCGCGAGTCTCCTCGCCGGGGAACCCTCGCGTTCCCGGATCACCGTCGATCACGCCGCCCTCGTCCAGGGCCTGCGCGAACAGGCCGAGTCCGAGACCGAACGGCCCCTGCTGCGCATCTACTGGTTCGACGGCGCCCCCGACCGCGTCCCCCAGCCCGAGCACCGCAGACTGCGCGTGATGCCGCGGGTCACCGTCCGGCTGGGCGCCCTGACCCGCAGCGACGGCCGCTGGGCGCAGAAGGGCGTCGACGCCGCGATGCACGCCGAGCTGACCGAGCTGGCCCGCAACCGGGCCTGCTCCGACGTCGTCCTCGTCACCGGTGACGGCGACCTGCTGCCCGGCATGATGGCCGCCAAGGAACACGGCGTCGCCGTCCACCTGTGGGCCGTCCAGGCCGCCGACGGCGACTACAACCAGTCCGAGGACCTGGTCGCCGAGGCCGACGAACGGCGCGTGCTGGACCGTACCTGGATCACCAAGGCCGTACGCGCCAAGGACCTCGGCGGGGTCTGCGCGCCACCGCCCGTGCCGCGGCCCGAGATCGCCGCCATCCTCTCCGCGCCGCTCCCCGAGTCCACCCTGGCGCCCACGTCCGAGCGACCCGCGGAGCAGAGCGAGCACCCCTCCGCCGCCACCGGCAGCGGCACCCGGGACCGGGTCCCCGCCCCCAAGGGCGTCCCCACCCCCAAGGACCTCGCGGCCCTGCGCGCGCCCGGCGACCGGGCCGACCGGCCCCCGGCCACCGCGACCCTGCGCTGGTCCTCCGACAAGGGCTGGGTCGACCGGCCCTCCTCCGCCGCCGAGCCCCCCGAGGTCGCCTCGATGCCGACCCTCGCGCAGGTCACCACGGCCGAGCAGCGGTGGGCCGACCGCGAGGAGGACATCACCACCGTCGGCGGCGATCCCTTCGAGGTGGGACAGGTCTTCGCCCGCCGCTGGATGGGGCGCCTCGGCGACCAGGGCCACCTCCAGAAGCTGTCCGGCATGTACCCGCGCATCCCGCACCGCATCGACGGCGAACTGCTGCGCTACGCGGCCCGCTTCGGCCTCCTCGCGCACAAGGACGACCAGATCGACGAGCACGACCGCTACGCCATCCGGGCGGGGTTCTGGCGCGAGATCGACGTGCGGGCGACGGCCGAGCACGCGCCCGCGGCGGACTGAACCGGACACTCTGGGCGCCCCCGACGGCGAGCGGGGGGTGCCGACCCCGTAGGCTCGTTCCTTGTGAGTACGCGCGCGGCATCGACCATTCGGCACCGGGACGAGGTCGTGTGTGCCGTACGCGGACTGACCAAGACCTATCCGGCGGTCCGCGGCCGGCGCGGCACTCCCGGGACCCCCGAGGTCCGCGCCACCGACGACGTGCGGCTCGACGTACGGCGGGGTGAGATCTTCGGCCTGCTCGGGCCCAACGGAGCCGGCAAGACCAGCGTCGTGCGCCAGGTCACCGGGCTGATGCGGCCGGACGGCGGCAGCGTGGAGATCCTCGGCCACGACATCGTGCGCCATCCCGAACGGGCCGCGCGCATCCTCGCCTACCTCGGTCAGGAGTCCACCGCCCTCGACGAACTCACCGTCTCCCTCGCCGCCGAGACCACCGGACGGCTGCGCGGCCTCCCCGTGCGTGAGGCCCGGCGGGAACGGGACGCCGTGCTCGAGGAGCTGGGACTCACCCCGATCGCCGGCCGGCCGCTGCGCAGGCTCTCCGGCGGACAGCGGCGGCTGGCCTGCTTCGCGACCGCGCTGGTGGGGGAGCGGCCGCTGCTGGTGCTGGACGAGCCCACCACCGGGATGGACCCCGTCGCCCGGCGTGCCGTGTGGTCCGCCGTGGACCGGCGGCGCGCCGAGCGCGGCACCACCGTGCTGCTCGTCACCCACAACGTCATCGAGGCCGAGACCGTCCTCGACCGGGTCGCCGTTCTCGACCGCGGCCGGGTCATCGCCTGCGACACGCCCGCCGGGCTCAAGGAACAGGTCGCCGACGAGGTACGGGTCGAGCTGGTGTGGCGCGAGCGGGCGCCGCTGGACGTCCCCGAGGTCGCCGCGCTGCGCGAGCGGGCCGTGGAGTCCGGGCGCCGCTGGACGCTGCGACTCGGCCCCGAGGAGGCCCGCACGGTCGTCGCCACCGTCACCGGCGGGGCCGCCTTCGCCGCCCTGGACGACTTCACCCTCGCCACCCCCAGCCTGGAGGACGTCTACCTGGCGCTGGGCGGAGCCGCCCGGCAGGGGTTGGTGAGGGCGTGAGCAGGACCGTCCCCGCGTCCGTATCGAACAGGGCGACCACCGGACCCAAGAGGAGCACCGCGACGTGAGTGTCGTACCCGCAGAGGTTCTGCCGGGCAGCGCCCTGGCCGTGGACGGGCAGCCGGCCCGGGAAGCGGCCGAGCTCGCGCCGCGCGCGCGGCTGTGGCCGTCGCTCGCGGCCGTGTACCGGGCGCAGCTGTCCCGCGCGCGGGTGGCCCGCATCCCGCTGCTGTTCGTGGCGACCTTCCAGTCGGTCGGCATCCTGATCATGATGCGCGGGGTCGTGGAGGGCGGACGCGAGGCGGAGGCCGTGGTGGCCGGCTCCTCGGTCCTCGTCGTCGCCTTCGTCGCGCTGAACCTGCTGGCGCAGTACTTCGGCCAGCTGCGGGCCACCGGCGGCCTCGACCACTACGCCACGCTGCCGGTGCCGCCCGCGGCCGTCGTGCTGGGCGCCGCGGGCGCGTACGCCTCCTTCACCGTGCCGGGGACGCTGGTGACCGCGGTCTTCGGCGCCGTGCTCTTCGGACTGCCGCTGACCCACCTGTGGGTGCTGGCGCTCGTCGTCCCGCTGTCCGGTGCCGCGCTGGCCGGGCTCGGCGCGGCCTTCGGCCTGCTCGCCCCGCGCCCCGAGCTGGCCACCGTGCTCGGCCAGCTGGGCATGTCGGCGGCGCTGCTGCTCGGCGTCCTGCCGCCCGACCGGATGCCGGAGGCGGTCCGCCTCACCCGCGACCTGCTGCCGTCGACGTACGGCGTGGAGGCGCTCGCGCGGACCTTCCGGCCGCACCCCGACTGGGCCTTCGTGCTCGGGGACCTCGCGGTGTGCGCCGCCGTCGGCGTGGTGTCGCTGGCGGTCGCCACCTGGGCGTACCGCCGGGCCGCCGTCCGATGACGCACGGCACCGACGGGCCTGGCACGATGTCAGGGTGACCGCACCGCTGACTCCCCCTCCGCCGCCGCACGAACCGTCCCCCGGCGACGCCTGGCCGTCGCCCGGAGCGCACCCCGGTGCGGCCGCGTTCCAGGGTGCCGTGCCCCACGACGCCGGACACGGACAGGACGGGCCCGGGATGAGGACGGAGCTGCGGGAAGCCGCCGTGATCACCGTCGTGGTCGCGCTCGCCGGAGTGGCGCTGGGGCTGCTGTGGCTGTGGCTCGCGCCGCGCGTCCCGCTGGTCGGGGAGGTCGTCGACGGCAACTGGGTCGTCTACCTCAAGGACACCGAGGGCGAGCAGGCCGTCGGCGTGGACGGAACGTTCGTCCTGCTCGCCGTGGCCTGCGGCGCGGTGAGCGCCGCCGCCGTGTTCGCCTGGCGCCGGTGCGGAGGCGTGCCGCTGGTCGTGGCGCTGGCCCTCGGCGGACTGCTCGGCTCCCTGCTGGCGTGGCGGCTGGGCGTGTGGCTCGGCCCCGGGCAGGACGTGATCGCGCAGGCGAGGGCGGCGGGTGCGGGCGCCACGTTCTCGGCCCCGCTGAAGCTGAGCGCCAAGGGCGCGCTGCTGGCCTGGTCCCTGGCCGCCCTCCTGGTGCACCTCGGCCTCACCGCCCTGTTCGGCCCCCGCGACCCCGAGCCGTACGCGCCGGGAGCGCTCCCGAAGGACCCGTACGGGGCACCGCTCGGGTAGGGCCGGTGCCGGGCCCGAGCCGCGCCCGCGCCGGGCGTGCGGTGCCCGCGCCCCGGCTCGGGCCGGCCGGCCCGAGCCGGGGCGCGGCAGTGCTCGGCCGGCTTGCGCGCCGGGGAACGGTGGGGCGTGGCCGGGCTCGGCGGGCGCGTGGCCGGGGTGGCCGGGGTGCGCCCGGCCGTACGGAGCGTGCGGTGTCCGTACGGGGCGCGTGGTGTCCGTACGGAGCGTGCGGTGTCCGTACGGGGCGCGTGGTGTCCGTACGGAGCGCGTGGTGTCCGTACGAGGCGTGCGACGCCCGTGCCGGGCGGCACCCGAGCCGGAACTGTGGCCGGGTGTGCCGGGCCCGGGCCGGGGTGCGGCCGGGCCCGTACTGAGCCTGTCGGGTGCTTGGCCGGTCAGGCGGGGCCGGGCCCGTATCGAGCCTGTCGGGTGCTTGGCCGGTCAGGCGCGGCCGATGGGGGCCAGGACCGCTTGCGTGAGCCCGGCCAGGTCGGTGGGGGCCAGCTCGACCTCCAGGCCGCGGCGGCCCGCCGAGACGCAGATGGTGGCGTGCGCCCGCGCCGAGTCGTCGACCACCGTGGGGAGCTTCTTGCGCTGGCCCAGCGGGGAGATGCCGCCGCGGACGTAGCCCGTGGTGCGTTCGGCGAGGGCCGGGTCGGCCATGGCGGCGCGCTTGCCGCCGACCGCCGCCGCGAGGGCCTTGAGGTCGAGCGAGCCGGCGACCGGGACCACGGCGACCGTCAGGGTGCCGTCCACGTCGGCGACCAGGGTCTTGAAGACCCGGTCGGGGGAGACGCCCATGGCCTCGGCGGCCTCCTCGCCGTAGGAGGGGTGGGCCGGGTCGTGGTCGTAGGCGTGGACCGTGAACTCCACGCCCGCCGCCGTCAGGGCGACGGTCGCGGGTGTGCCGCCGGACTGCTGTTTCTTCGACTTCTTCGCCATCAGGGCCTTCTCGTGCGTCAGTTCAGACTGGTCTGCCCGCGGGTCAGGTCCGCCGCGGGCAGCGAGGGCAGGCTACGGAGGATGGCCGTCTCCGCGCGCAGGAGTTCCAGCTCGTCGCGCAGCCGGGAGGCGGTGTCCGGGGCCTGGAGCAGCCGCTGCTTGGCGGGCGTGTCGAGCATCATCGCGGCCGCCACCAGGTACGACACCACGGACGGATCGTCCGGCAGGTCCGCCCCGGTGGACAGCGACCGCTCCCGCGCACCCGCCAGACGCTTCTGGTACTGGCGGAAGGCCCGCAGCACGCCCTCCGCGAGCGCGCCCGCCTCGTCGCCAGGCTCCTCCGGCAGCTCCTCCAGTTCCGCCACCAGGAAGGGGCCCGAAGCGTCCACCGACACCAGGCGCACCCGGGTCGTCCCGGTGGCCAGTACCTCGAAGGTGCCGTCGGCACGCTCCCGGACCGTCGCCGCGTCGGCGACGCACCCGACGGAGTGGAACGCCTTGACCGGGTCGTCGCCGAACCCGGCGGCGGGACCCCGCCGGGGCGGCGCCGTCCGGTCCGGCATGCCCGGTGCGGCCGGTGCCACCTCGTGACCGTCGCGGATGGCGACGACGGCGAACCGGCGCGCCTCCTCCTCGGGGGTCTTCAGCAGATCGCGCATCAGGGCGCGATAGCGCTCCTCGAACACGTTGAGCGGCAGCACCAGTCCGGGGAAGAGGACGGTGTTCAGCGGGAAGAGCGGCAGCCGGACGGTGGTCACGGCGCAGAAGCCTAGTGGTCCGTGGGGTACGCGCGTTCCCCGTGCCCGTTCCGTGGACGGCCGGGGGGCTCTCCGGGTCCCGCGCACACGCTCTCGCGCACCGCCAGGAAGTGTCCCAGCGGGTCGTCGGACAGCCGGCCCCACGGGAAGGACGTGGCGTACGGGCCGACCAGACGCAGCTGGGCGAGGGCGTCCGCACGGCGGCCGAGCCGGACCAGGACGTACGTCAGGAGGTTGCGGATCTCGGCCGTCCACGGGTCCGACCCCGGGAAACGGGCGGAGAGCACGATCGCGCGGTCGGCGGCCGCGTCGAGGCGCTCACGGGGCACCTCGGGCCCGCAGCCGTCGGTCAGGTAGGAGAAGGCGGCCCGTACCGGCAGCGCCTGGACGAGCGAGCCGGCCGGGGCGTCCTGCGCGGCACGGTCGGCGAAGTCGAAGCACTCGCGGTGGGAGCCGTGCCAGGACTCGGCCAGATAGCGTTCGGCGGCCACATGACAGCCGTAGTGGTGCGGGGCGCGGCGGACGGCGGCCGCCCACAGCTCCTCGAAGTACGTGTGCCCGGCGTTCGAGCCGCGCGCGTGGTCCAGGGCGATCCGCCACGGCACCGGGTCGCGGTGGTCGCCCTGCGCGGCGGCCGTGATCAGCGGGCTCACCTCGCGCAGCAGCTCGGCCCGGGCGGGTGACCCCCAGGCACGCCCCACCGCGAGCTGGGCGGCCACCAGCAGGACGTCGGGGTCGTACGGGGCGGCGGCCCGCCAGTCCTCGAACCACTCCGGGCGGGACCGCGCGAAGGACGCGAGGCGGGTGACGTACCGGTCGCGGTACTCCCACTCGGCCCGCTCCCTGGTGCCGGCCAGCAGTGCGGCGGCCGCCTCGTACGCGCCCCGCCCGGCCGCGACCAGCGCGGGGCCCAGGCGGTCGTCGGGCACGTCGAGGAGCACCTCGTCGTCGGCCGGGAGTCCGGCCGCGGGGTGGGGGGCGGCGGTCCGCGCGCGCCGGGACGCGGCCGTCCGCGGGGCGCGGATGAACGGGGGCAGCAGAGCCATGGTTTTGCCATTGAAAAGCGGTCGGTCGACTGTGCGCCAGAGGGCGGCGCAAACCTCTGGAAAGTTGTACGCCGCCGGGTCAAGGCCGGGTAAAAGGTGAACGTTCCGTTCCGGTGGGTCGGCCTTCCGGGCGGGTCCACCGGGTTCCGGCCGCACCGGTCCCGGCCGCAGTCAGCCGCGCCGCAGCGCCCGGGTCACGCCCGCCGCGACCGTCGTGGCCAGCACCCAGCCCAGCAGGATCATCGCCGTCTGCACCCACTGCCAGCCGCCCTGCATCCGCCACTGGCCCGCCTGGCCCAGGTCGATCACGGGCAGCAGCAGGTCGAGGGCGAACAGTGCCGGGTTCCACGGCGGGTGCCCGTCGCGGCTGACCGGCGGAGGGTCCGCGCGCGCGAACGCCAGGGAACTCGCCGCCCACAGCACCGCCATCCACACGGCCGCCCGGCCCGGCCGGTAGCCGTAGGCCACCGTCAGGTCCTGGGCGTACCCCCACAGCTTCGCGGCCGACGGCAGTGTCTCGCGGCGCCTGCGCTGCTTGGCGAGCAGCACCTCGCGGGCGTCCTCGTCCTCCCCGCCTGCCCGCAGCACCGCCGCCAGCCGCTCGTACGGCTCCGGGTTGTACTCGGCGGTCGCCGCGGCCACCCAGCCCAGGCGCTCGTCCAGCGGGAACGGCCCCTGCGGCACCAGGTTTTCGTACGCGAAACCGCCCATGTGCAGGTTGCCGGGGCCCGGCCAGGCGCCCGCGCGGTCCACCAGGTTGACCACCCGCGCCCCCGACAGCACCACCTTGCCGCGCTGCGGCCGCTCCCCGAGGAAGCGCAGCTCGGGCGTCTGCACCCGGCGCAGCGACAGCTCCTGCTCGTCGGTGAAGGAGAACCGGGCCTGCTCCAGGTCGACGGCGTCCCCGAACCGCCCGTCGTCCAGGCGCACCCCGCCCCGGCACTCGAAGCGCTGGACGCGGGTCCCGCGCGCGGGAGTGGTGCCGCTCAGCGCCTGCCCGCCGAGGCCGGCCGGGGTCAGGTAGAGGGAACGTTCGACGGTGAGCTGGGGCGCGTTCAGCGCGAACCGGGTGTACGGGTTGCTCAGGCGCGCCCCGCGCAGGCTCAGCGAGACCCCGATCTTGGCGCTGCGCAGCCGCAGCTCGCCGTGTGACTCCAGCATCTCGGCCTGGAGGTCCTGGCCGACGCTGAGGCCGTCGGCGGTGATCGAGCGGCCGCTGCGGTCGCGGTAGACGATCGCCATGTTGAGCATCAGGTCGGTGCCGATCTGCGCGTCGGTGAGCCGGACGCCGTTGTGGAAGCGGCAGCGGGGCAGGTGCAGATCCCCCTCCGTCTGGAGCCGGGCGGCCTCCAGCCGCGGCACCGAGCAGTCCACCATCCGCAGCGTGGACACCCGCGCCTCGGGCAGCAGCACGTCCCGCTCGAAGCGGCAGCGCTTCATCTCGACGTACGGCTCCACGGTGCCGCCCGCCAGGTCGAGGCTGTCGCTGATCTGCACGCCGACCAGCTTGAGCGAGGACACCCGGCCGGCGAGGGCGGGCGGCCCGTCCAGCAGCAGCCAGGCCACGATCCGCGCCCGTACCGTGCGGGACTCGCCCCAGGGGTGCCCGCCGTGCGGGTCGTCGACGACGCCGTCGCCGCTGCTCAGGTCGTACACGCTGCCGTTGCGGAAGGCCTGCCACATGCCGGCCTCGGCGGCGGTCAGGTCGTCCGGCAGGTCCCCGGTCTGTGTGCCGGTCCCTTCCGTCACGCTGCTTCGGTCCCTTCGCTCTCGCACACGTTTCGTACGACCGTTCATGCCCGGTGGGTGACGCCCCGAACGCTAACCGTGAGGGGGATCTTCCGTTTCCGGCCACGTCCTGTATCAGCCATTGATACGCGCGGACGGCCACTGATCCCGGTCTGAGAGAATTGACCACGTGATCTCTCGAATCGATCTGCGCGGCGACGCCCTCCCCGAGGGACCCGCCCTGCGCGACCTGCTGCCCCGAGCCGACTTCGACGTCTCGGCCGCCCTGGAGAAGGTGCGTCCGATCTGCGAGGCCGTGCACCATCGTGGCGACGCGGCACTGATCGACTTCGCCGAGAAGTTCGACGGCGTCCGGCTCGACCGGGTACGGGTCCCGGCCGAGGCCCTCACCCGCGCCCTCGCGGAACTCGACCCCGCCGTGCGCGCGGCCCTGGAGGAGTCCGTCCGCCGCACCCGTGCCGTCCACCGCGAGCAGCGCCGCACGAACCGCACGACGCAGGTCGTGCCCGGCGGCTCGGTGACCGAGAAGTGGGTTCCGGTCGACCGCGTCGGGCTGTACGCGCCCGGCGGCCGGTCGGTCTACCCGTCCTCCGTGATCATGAACGTGGTCCCGGCCCAGGAGGCCGGCGTCGAGTCGATCGCGCTCGCCTCCCCGGCCCAGGCCGACTTCGGCGGACTGCCGCACCCGACGATCCTCGCCGCGTGCGCGCTGCTCGGCGTCGACGAGGTCTACGCGGCCGGCGGCGCCACCGCCGTCGCGATGTTCGCCTACGGCACCGAGTCCTGCCCGCCCGCCGACATGGTCACCGGCCCCGGCAACATCTGGGTCGCCGCCGCCAAGCGCTACTTCACCGGCAGGATCGGCATCGACGCCGAGGCCGGCCCGACCGAGATCGCCGTCCTGGCCGACTCCACCGCCGACCCCGCCCACGTCGCCGCCGACCTGATCAGCCAGGCCGAGCACGACCCGCTGGCCGCCGCCGTCCTGGTCACCGACTCCGCCGAGCTGGCGGACGCGGTCGAGCGGGAGCTGGAGCCGCAGGTCGCGGCCACCCGGCACATCGACGACCGGATCGTCCCGGCCCTCAAGGGCCGGCAGTCCGCGATCGTCCTGGTCGACGGCGTCGAGGAGGGCCTGCGGGTGGTCGACGCCTACGGCGCCGAGCACCTGGAGATCCAGACGGCCGACGCCGCCGCGGTCGCCGACCGGGTGCGCAACGCGGGCGCGATCTTCGTCGGACCCTGGGCGCCCGTGTCGCTCGGCGACTACGCCGCCGGGTCCAACCACGTCCTGCCCACCGGCGGCTGCGCCTGCCACTCCTCCGGCCTGTCCGTCCAGTCCTTCCTGCGCGGCATCCACATCGTCGACTACACCAAGGACGCGCTGGCCGACGTCGCGCGCCACGTGGTCACGCTGGCGGAGGCGGAGGACCTGCCCGCGCACGGCGCGGCGATCAAGGCACGGTTCGACTGGAAGGTACCCGAGGGCAAGTGACCGGCATTGACGATCTCCCCGTACGGGACGAGCTGCGCGGCAAGTCCCCCTACGGCGCGCCCCAGTTGGACGTGCCGGTACGGCTGAACACCAACGAGAACCCCTACCCGCTGCCCGAGGCGCTCGTCGAGCGGATCACCGAGCGCGTCCGCGCGGCCGCCCGTGACCTCAACCGCTACCCCGACCGGGACGCCGTCGAGCTGCGCACCCGGCTCGCCGCGTACCTGACGGACACCTGCGGGTACGAGGTCGGGCCGGCGAACGTCTGGGCCGCCAACGGCTCCAACGAGGTCATCCAGCAACTGCTCCAGACCTTCGGCGGACCGGGCCGCACCGCGATCGGCTTCGAGCCGTCGTACTCGATGCACGGCCTCATCGCGCGCGGCACCGGCACCGGATGGATCTCCGGGCCGCGCAACGAGGACTTCACCATCGACCTCGCGGCCGCCGAGAAGGCCATCGCGGAGAACCGGCCGGACGTCGTCTTCGTCACCACCCCCAACAACCCCACCGGCACCGCCGTCCCGGCCCCGACCGTCCGCGCGCTGTACGAGGCCGCGCAGGCCGCCAAGCCGTCCATGGTGATCGTGGACGAGGCCTACGTCGAGTTCAGCCACGGCGACTCGCTGCTGCCGCTGCTCGAAGGTCGGCCGAATCTCGTCGTCTCGCGGACGATGTCGAAGGCCTTCGGCGCGGCCGGCCTGCGCCTCGGCTACCTCGCCGCCCACCCGGCCGTCGTGGACGCCGTCCAGCTGGTCCGGCTGCCCTACCACCTGTCCGCCGTCACCCAGGCGACCGCCCTGGCCGCCCTGGAACACACCGGCACGCTGCTGAAGTACGTCGAGCAGCTCAAGGCGGAGCGGGACCGGCTCGTGGCCGAACTGCTCGCGCTCGGCTACGAGGTGACCGCCTCCGACGCCAACTTCGTGCAGTTCGGCCGGTTCGACGACGCGCACGCGATGTGGCGGAAGATCCTCGACCGGGGCGTCCTGGTGCGCGACAACGGCGTACCGGGATGGCTGCGGGTCACCGCCGGGACCCCCGAAGAGAACGACGCGTTCCTCGACGCGGTCCGTGAGATCAAGAAGGAGCAGGGTTCATGAGCCGTGTCGGACGCGTGGAGCGCACGACCAAGGAGACGTCCGTCCTGGTCGAGATCGACCTCGACGGCACCGGCAAGGTCGATGTGGCGACCGGTGTCGGCTTCTACGACCACATGCTCGACCAGCTCGGCCGGCACGGTCTGTTCGACCTGACCGTGAAGACCGACGGCGACCTGCACATCGACTCCCACCACACCATCGAGGACACCGCCCTCGCGCTGGGCGCCGCCTTCAGGCAGGCGCTCGGCGACAAGGTGGGCATCTACCGCTTCGGCAACTGCACGGTCCCGCTGGACGAGTCCCTCGCCCAGGTGACGGTGGACCTGAGCGGCCGCCCCTACCTCGTGCACACCGAGCCCGAGAACATGGCGCCGATGATCGGCGAGTACGACACCACCATGACCCGGCACATCCTGGAGTCCTTCGTCGCCCAGGCGCAGATCGCGCTGCACGTGCACGTGCCCTACGGACGCAACGCGCACCACATCGTGGAGTGCCAGTTCAAGGCACTGGCCCGGGCCCTGCGCTACGCCTCGGAGCGCGACCCGCGCGCGGCCGGCATCCTCCCCTCCACGAAGGGCGCGCTGTGACCGGTCTGTCGACCATCCTGATCGTCGTCGGTCTCTTCCTGGCCGGCGGCATCTACTCCTTCGTCAAGCAGGACATGCCGAGGAGCCTGATCGTGCTCCTCTCCATCGGCGCCGCGATGTGTCTGGTCGCGGGAGTGATGAGGTTGGAGGTGTGGAGTTGACCGCCGCATCCAAGAAGGTCGTCGTCTTCGACTACGGCTTCGGCAACGTCCGCTCCGCCGAGCGCGCCCTCGCGCGCACCGGGGCCGACGTCGAGATCACGCGCGACTTCGACACGGCGATGAACGCCGACGGGCTGCTGGTGCCGGGCGTCGGCGCCTTCGCCGCCTGCATGAAGGGCCTGCGGGACGCCCGCGGGGACTGGATCATCGACCGCCGGCTGGCCGGCGGCCGCCCGGTGATGGGCATCTGCGTCGGCATGCAGATCCTGTTCGCCCGCGGCATCGAGCACGGGGTGGAGACCGAGGGCCTCGACGAGTGGCCCGGCGCGGTCGAGCCGCTCCGGGCGGAGATCGTGCCCCACATGGGCTGGAACACCGTGGACGCCCCGGCCGACTCCGAACTGTTCGCCGGCCTGGACGCGGACGCGCGCTTCTACTTCGTGCACTCCTACGCCGTCCAGGACTGGTCCTTCGACGAGCACAACCCCACCATGCGGGCGCCCAGGGTGACCTGGTCGACGCACGGCGAGCCGTTCGTGGCCGCCGTGGAGAACGGCCCGCTGTGGGCCACCCAGTTCCACCCCGAGAAGTCCGGCGACGCCGGAGCCCAGC
Source organism: Streptomyces sp. NPDC048734 (assembly GCF_043198675.1). Taxonomy (NCBI): domain Bacteria; kingdom Bacillati; phylum Actinomycetota; class Actinomycetes; order Kitasatosporales; family Streptomycetaceae; genus Streptomyces; species Streptomyces sp. NPDC048734. The sequence continues at coordinate 1,058,757 of NZ_JBICUZ010000001.1, forward strand.
TCCTCACCAACTGGATCGGAACCCTGTGAGCAAGCTCGAACTCCTCCCCGCCGTCGACGTCCGCGACGGCCAGGCCGTCCGGCTCGTGCACGGCGAGTCGGGGACGGAAACTTCTTACGGTTCGCCCCTGGAGGCCGCCCTCGCCTGGCAGCGCTCGGGCGCCGAGTGGCTGCACCTGGTCGACCTGGACGCCGCGTTCGGCACCGGCGACAACCGCGCGCTGATCGCCGAGGTCGCGGGCGCCATGGACATCAAGGTGGAACTGTCCGGCGGCATCCGCGACGACGACACCCTCGCCGCCGCCCTCGCCACCGGCTGCACCCGCGTCAACCTGGGCACGGCCGCCCTGGAGACCCCCGAGTGGGTCGCCAAGGTCATCGCCGAGCACGGCGACAAGATCGCCGTCGGCCTCGACGTCCGCGGCACCACCCTGCGCGGCCGCGGCTGGACCCGGGACGGCGGCGACCTCTACGAGACGCTGGAGCGCCTGAACAAGGAGGGCTGCGCGCGCTACGTCGTCACCGACATCGCCAAGGACGGCACCCTCCAGGGCCCCAACCTGGAACTGCTGCGCACCGTGTGCGCCGCCACGGACCGTCCGGTCGTCGCCTCCGGCGGGGTGTCCTCCCTCGACGACCTGCGCGCCATCGCCGCACTGGTCCCCCTCGGTGTGGAGGGCGCCATCGTCGGGAAGGCGCTCTACGCGAAGGCGTTCACCCTGGAAGAGGCCTTGGAGGCTGTGTCTTCATGACGTCCGAAGCCGTACGGCGCGTGCAGAGCGGAAATCCCTGGGAAGAGACTCTCGGCTTCGCGCGCGCCGTCGCGGCGGGCGACATGGTGCTGGTGGCGGGCACGACGTCCTTCAAGGGCAGCGTGCTGTACGGGGAGGGCGACCCCTACGAACAGGCCAAAGTGGCCTTCACCAGCGCCCTGGAGGCGATCGCCGAGTTCGGGCTGGGACCCGAGTCGGTGGTCAGGACCCGGATGCACCTGGCGCATCCACGGGACGTCGACGAGGTGGGCCGGGCCCACAAGGAACTCTTCGACACCGTGCGCCCGGCCGCGACCCTGCTGGTCGTGGAGGGGTTCATCGACCCGCGCGTCCTGGTCTCCGTGGAACTGGAAGCATTCAGGGGCCACAGAGGCAACAGAGGCAAATAGAAGCAATCAGAGGAGCCGTGGATTCATGACCCTGGCGGTCCGAGTCATCCCCTGCCTGGACGTGGACAACGGCCGGGTCGTCAAGGGCGTCAACTTCCAGAACCTGCGCGACGCGGGCGACCCCGTCGAGATGGCCAAGGTGTACGACGCCGAGGGCGCCGACGAGCTGACGTTCCTGGACATCACCGCCTCGTCGGGCAACCGCGAGACCACCTACGACGTGGTCCGGCGCACGGCCGAGCAGGTGTTCATCCCGCTCACCGTCGGCGGCGGGGTGCGCACCCCCGAGGACGTCGACAAGCTGCTGCGGGCCGGTGCCGACAAGGTCGGCGTCAACACCGCCGCGATCGCCCGCCCGGAGCTGATCAAGGAGATCGCCGAGCGCTTCGGCAGCCAGGTGCTGGTGCTCTCCGTGGACGCCCGCCGCACCGGTTCGGGCTCCTTCGAGGTCACCACCCACGGCGGCCGCCGCGGCACCGGCATCGACGCCGTCGAGTGGGCCCACCGCGCCGCCGAGCTGGGCGCCGGCGAGATCCTGCTCAACTCGATGGACGCGGACGGCACCAAGGACGGCTACGACCTGGAGATGATCGCCGCCGTCCGGAAGCACGTCTCGGTCCCGGTCATCGCCTCCGGCGGCGCCGGCAAGCTCTCCGACTTCGCCCCGGCCGTCGAGGCGGGCGCGGACGCGGTCCTGGCCGCGTCGGTCTTCCACTTCGGCGACCTGCGCATCGGCGAGGTCAAGCAGGCGCTGCGGGCGGCGGGCCACCCGGTCCGCTGAGGCGTCCCCCGATGTCAGCCCCGGCCACCTGGTGGCCGGGGCTCACGCGTGAGCGGACACGAAAGCCGGACTACCCCCGCGCCTGCGCCAGTTGCACGTAGTTGCCGACCGTGTCGTCCAGCACCGCGGTGATCATCCGACCCTGCTCCCGCGGCTCCTGCGGGAAGTGCACGCCGAGGCCGCTCAGCCGCTCGAACTCCGCCCACATGTCGTCCACGGAGAACACGATGCAGGGCAGCTCGGCCTTCCGCAGCGCCGCGCGGTACGGCGCCGCGACCGGGCCGTGGCCGGCTTCCAGCAGCAGCTGGAGCTCCCGCTGGGCGCCCCCGGCCGCGCCCACGGTGACGTACCGCGCGCCGTCGCCCAGGTCCAGGTGGACGCGGGTCTCGAAGCCGAGGACGCCGGTGTAGAAGGCATGGGCCCTGGCGACGTCGTCGACGTACACGCTGGTCACGGCGACCTTGATCACTGCGGCGTCCTCTCAGATGCCGAGCTGCTTGCCGCCGCGCAGTGCGGTGAGGGCGTCCTCGTCGCCGACCAGGTCCACCTCGGCGGCGTTCTGCCGGCCGTACAGGAACAGCAGCAGTTCCGAGGGCTCGCCGGTCGCCGTGACGACCGGGGTGCCGCGATTGGCGACCGCCGTACGCCCGTCCGGGCGGCGCAGCACCAGGCCGGTCGGGGTGCCGCGGCCCATCAGCCGGGCGGTGCGCTCCAGGCGCGCCCACAGGGCGTCCTGGAAGACCGGGTCCAGCTCACGGGACGTCCAGTCGGGCTGGGCGCGGCGGACGTCCTCGCCGTGGATGTAGAACTCGACGGTGTTCGACGCCTCGTCGAGCTGCTTGACCCGGAAGGGGGAGAACCGCGGCGGGCCGGTACGGATCAGCTGGATCAGCTCCTCGTACGGCTTGGCGGCGAACTCCTCCATCGTCCTGTCCAGCCGGGACGCGAGCTGCTTGACGATGATGCCGCCGGCCGCGTCGGGCCGGCGCTCGCGCACCACCACGTGCGCGGCCAGGTCGCGGGCCTGCCAGCCCTCGCAGAGGGTCGGCGCCTCGGGCCCGGCCGTCTCCAAGAGCTCGGCGAGCAGGAGTCGTTCACGCTTGGCGAAAGTGGACATGCCGTCAGCCTACGACCGTCCGGCGGGTCCGCCCAGTGGACATCGGCCCGGGAGTGTCACCGCCGCGCGGCACAATGGCCCCATGACCAGCAAGCCCGCCCGTCACCCGGCCACCACCCCTGAGCGGGGCGCTTCGCCCCACAGTTCCCCGCCCCGCGGTCTCGCCCCGGACATCGCCGCGCGCCTCAGGCGCAGCCCCGACGGCCTCGTACCGGCCATCGCCCAGCAGTACGACACCGGAGAGGTGCTCATGCTCGGCTGGATGGACGACGAGGCGCTGCACCGCACCCTGACGACCGGCCGGTGCACGTACTGGTCGCGCAGCCGCCGCGAGTACTGGGTCAAGGGCGACACCTCCGGCCACTTCCAGTGGGTCAAGGCGGTCGCCCTGGACTGCGACGCCGACACCCTGCTGGTCAAGGTCGACCAGGTCGGCGCCGCCTGCCACACCGGCGCCCGCACCTGCTTCGACGCCGACGTGCTCCTCGAGGACGCCGGGAGCGCCGGTTCCGGCACCTCCGCCTCCGGTCAGTAAGGTCAGCCGTCATGGATCTCGAGACGTTCCGCAAGCTGGCCACCGACCGCCGCGTCGTCCCGGTCACCCGCAAGCTCCTCGCGGACGGTGACACCCCGGTCGCGCTCTACCGCAAGCTGGCCGCCGAGCGCCCCGGCACCTTCCTGCTGGAGTCCGCGGAGAACGGCCGTTCCTGGTCCCGGTACTCGTTCGTCGGCGTGCGCTCGGCGGCCACGCTCACCGCACGCGACGGACAGGCCCACTGGCTCGGCACGCCGCCCGTCGGCGTCCCGGTCGACGGCGACCCGCTGGCCGCCCTGCGCGCCACCATCGAGGCCCTGCACACGCCCCACCAGGAAGGCCTGCCGCCCTTCACCGGCGGCATGGTCGGCTACCTGGGCTACGACATCGTCCGCCGGCTGGAGAAGATCGGCCCCGGCGAGCGCGACGACCTCCGGCTGCCCGAGCTGACCATGCTCCTCACGAGCGACCTCGCCGTGATGGACCACTGGGAGGGCTCCGTCCTGCTGATCGCCAACGCGATCAACCACAACGACCTCGACACGGGCGTGGACGAGGCCCACGCGGACGCCGTCGCCCGTCTCGACGCCATGGAGGCGGACCTCTCACGCGCCGTGGCCCAGCCGCCCGCCGTCCTGCCCCCCTCCGAACTGCCCGAGTACACGGCCCGGTGGGGCGGCCCCGACTTCCGGCGGGCCGTCGAGGACGTCAAGGAGCGCATCCGCGCGGGCGAGGCCTTCCAGGTCGTCCCCTCCCAGCGCTTCGAGACGCCGTGCACGGCGAGCGCGCTGGACGTCTACCGGGTCCTGCGGGCCACCAACCCCTCGCCGTACATGTACCTGTTCCGCTTCGACGGCTTCGACGTCGTGGGTTCCTCCCCGGAGGCGCTGGTCAAGGTCGAGGACGGGCGGGCCATGGTGCACCCCATCGCCGGCACCCGGCACCGCGGGGCGACCCCGCAGGAGGACCAGGCGCTCGCCGACGAGCTGCTGGCCGACCCCAAGGAGCGCGCCGAGCACCTCATGCTCGTCGACCTCGGCCGCAACGACCTGGGACGGGTCTGCGAGCCCGGCTCCGTCGAGGTCGTCGACTTCATGTCCGTCGAGCGCTACTCCCACGTCATGCACATCGTCTCGACGGTCACGGGCCGGGTCGCGGCGGGCCGCACCGCCTTCGACGTCCTCACCGCCTGCTTCCCGGCGGGCACCCTCTCCGGCGCCCCCAAACCCCGCGCCATGCAGATCATCGACGAACTGGAACCGTCCCGCCGCGGCCTGTACGGCGGCTGCGTGGGCTACCTGGACTTCGCCGGCGACTCCGACACCGCCATCGCCATCCGCACCGCCCTGCTGCGCGACGGCACCGCCCACGTCCAGGCCGGCGCCGGCATCGTCGCCGACTCCGACCCGGTCGCCGAGGACCAGGAGTGCCGCAACAAGGCGGCGGCCGTGCTCCGCGCCGTCCACACCGCCAACCGACTGACTGGTCAAGTAGGGGCGCTTCGCGCGAAGTAGGACGAGACTCACGTGAACCCCGGGTGACGGTTCGCCCGGGGTTCAGGCGATAGTGGAGTACGTGACTGCCGTTCCTCGTCCCCGTTCCGAAGCCGCCGCTCCCGCCCGGTCCGGCCGCCGGAGCCTCGCGTTCGCCCTGATGTGCGGTGCGCTGGGCGCGGCCCTGACCCTGCTCGCGACCCGGCAGCGCTGGTCGCAGGGCACGGCGACGGTGGCCGGCGGAGCCTTCCCCCTGACCGCCAAGGGCAGCGACGTCACGGGCGTCCCCGCGGCGCTCGCCATAGTGGGCCTCGCCGCGCTCGTCGCCGTCTTCGCCGTCCGCCGGGCGGGACGCCTCACCGTCGCCGCCCTCCTCGCGCTCTCCGGCGCCGGCATCGTCGTCGCCGCGCTGCTCGGTGCCTCCGACAGCTCCGCGCTCGACGACAAGGCCGCCGAGGCCTCCGGGGACACCGCCGCGGCCGTCGCCTCCCTCACCCACACGGCCTGGCCCTACGCCGCCGCGGCGGGCGGCGCCCTGATCCTCCTGGCGGGCCTGCTCGCCCTGCGCTACGGCCGCCTGTGGCCGGCCATGTCGGGCCGTTACGAGCGCGACGGCACTCCCCGGGCCCGGCGCAGGGCCCCGGTCGTCGACCCCGACCGTCCCGAGGACATCTGGAAGGCCCTGGACCGAGGCGAGGACCCCACGGGCGCGGACCCGGCCTGATCCGCCTCCGCGTCCGGTTCCCCGGTGTGGCGAACCAGACTCGATCGGAAGCCACCCCGGCCCTCCCGCACGCGTGCGCGTACGGGACAATGGAGGACGAGCCCCCGGCTCGGACATGTACGACCCGTACGCCACATAGACAGCAACGAGGAGCAAGTCATGGCGGGCAGCAGCCACGGACACACCCCGGCCGCCTGGACCGGTGTCACCATCGCCTTCATCGGTTTCTGCGTCGCGGGCGCGTTCATGGTGATGGCCGAGCCGCTCGGCTTCTGGGCCGGCATGGTGATCGTGGTCCTCGGCGGTGTCGTCGGCGCGGTCATGAGCGCCATGGGCCTCGGCATGCCGAAGGACGCCCACCCGGTGCACCGGGTCACCACGACGCGCGAGCCGGTCGGCGCCGAGGGCTGACGCCCGCGAACGACCTCGCGTGAGGGGCGGCCGGTGCGCAACCGGCCGCCCCTCACGCGCGCGCGGACGTGTCGCGGGGCACAATGCGAGGCGTGAACGCAGACAGCCGCAGCGTGACGCCGCCCGCTCCCGCGACCGTCCTGGCCCGGCTCGCGGTGCCCGCCGGGATCCTCGCGGCCGTCGTGGGCGCCTTCGCGTACGTGGCCGCCGTCGACCCCAACGAGCCGGGCCACTACCCGGTCTGCCCGCTGCTGCGGGTCACGGGCCTCTCCTGTCCCGGCTGCGGCGGTCTGCGCAGCGCCCACGCCTTCGCGCACGGCGACCTGGTGACCGCGCTGCACGCCAATGCCCTGGCCGTGGCCGGCTACGCGGGTTTCGCGGTGCTGTGGACCGTCTGGGTGGTCCGCGCGGCACGGGGCCGCCCGGTCCGCATCGATCCCGGACCGGTCCCGATGTGGACGCTGGGCGCGTTGCTGCTGGCCTTCACGGTGGTCCGGAACCTGCCGTCCGGCGGCTGGCTGCTTCCCTGAACACCGGTGAGCGTCCAGCACGGGGGGACCTCCCGCCCCAGCCGTGCGAAGCTGGTCCGAGAGCGGGGGAGGGACCGCCCTCCACCGGATGCGAGGCCACCGCCCTCCTCCGGATACCATCGCAGTGACCATCCATTTCCTCTGGTCGCTGGAACCGCAACCGTCTGGAAGGGGGCCGCTCGCGTGAGTGTGCTCGACGAGATCATCGACGGAGTCCGTGCCGACCTCGCGGAGCGGCAGGCGCGCGTCAGCCTCGACGAGCTCAAGGAGCGCGCGGCCAAGGCCCCCGCGGCCAAGGACGGGGTCGCCGCGCTCAAGGGCGACGGCGTCAAGGTGATCTGCGAGGTCAAGCGCTCCAGCCCCTCCAAGGGCGCGCTGGCCGCGATCGCCGACCCGGCGGGCCTCGCCGCCGACTACGAGGCGGGCGGCGCCGCCGTCATCTCCGTCCTCACCGAGGAACGCCGCTTCGGCGGCTCGCTCGCCGACCTCGAAGCGGTCCGCGCGCGCGTCGACATCCCGGTGCTGCGCAAGGACTTCATCGTCACGTCGTACCAGCTGTGGGAGGCGCGCGCGTACGGCGCCGACCTCGTCCTGCTGATCGTCGCCGCCCTCGACCAGCCGGCCCTGGAGTCGCTGATCGAGCGCGCCGTCTCCATCGGCCTCACCCCGCTCGTCGAGGTGCACGACGAGGACGAGGTCGAGCGCGCCGTGGACGCGGGCGCCAAGCTGATCGGCGTCAACGCCCGCAACCTCAAGACCCTCGAGGTCGACCGGGGCACGTTCGAGCGGGTCGCCCCCGAGATCCCGGACCACCTCGTCAAGATCGCCGAGTCCGGCGTCCGGGGCCCGCACGACCTGATCGCCTATGCCAACGCCGGCGCCGACGCGGTCCTGGTCGGCGAGTCCCTCGTCACCGGCCGCGACCCGAAGACGGCGGTCGCCGACCTGGTGGCGGCGGGCGAACACCCCGCACTGCGGCACGGCCGGGGCTGACCCCGCTAGGCTGGACACGATGACGCTCCCGATCACCCTCACGGCCACGGACCGGTACGCCCGCCTCGCGCGCGGCTGCCGCCCCCGTGGCTGCCGCGCGCCCGCACGCAGGGTGCACGGCCGCAGGGTGCGGTACGTCATCGGAGACGAGCCGGGCCAGGTGAACGGACGCCGATGGCAGCGCGCCCCCGAGGGGCGCAGCGCAGTGTCCGCCCACGCGGCTTCGCCGCTCGGGTGCGACCGGCCACACCCGGCCTGAGGTCGTCGGACCAGCTCCGCCCCACGGCGATCGGTTTCTCCCCAACTCACCGTGAGGTTTCCGCATGCCCAGCGAGTTCTTCATTCCCGACCCCGAGGGTCGGGTCCCCACCGCCGAAGGCTACTTCGGCGCCTTCGGCGGCAAGTTCATCCCGGAGGCCCTGGTCGCCGCCGTGGACGAGGTCGCCGTCGAGTACGACAAGGCCAAGCACGACCCCGAGTTCGCCCGCGAGCTCGACGACCTGCTCGTCAACTACACCGGCCGGCCCAGCTCCCTCACCGAGGTGCGGCGGTTCGCCGAACACGCCGGTGGCGCCCGGGTGTTCCTCAAGCGCGAGGACCTCAACCACACCGGCTCCCACAAGATCAACAACGTGCTCGGCCAGGCCCTGCTCACCAAGCGCATGGGCAAGACGCGCGTCATCGCGGAGACCGGCGCCGGCCAGCACGGCGTCGCCACCGCCACCGCCTGCGCGCTGTTCGGCCTCGAATGCACCATCTACATGGGCGAGATCGACACCCGGCGGCAGGCCCTCAACGTGGCCCGGATGCGCATGCTCGGCGCCGAGGTCGTCGCGGTGAAGTCCGGCAGCCGCACCCTGAAGGACGCCATCAACGAGGCCTTCCGCGACTGGGTCGCCAACGTCGACCGCACCCACTACCTGTTCGGCACGGTCGCCGGACCGCACCCCTTCCCGGCGATGGTCCGCGACTTCCACCGCGTCATCGGCGTCGAGGCCCGCCGCCAGATCCTGGAGCGCACCGGACGCCTGCCCGACGCGGCCGTCGCCTGCGTCGGCGGCGGTTCCAACGCCATCGGCCTCTTCCACGCCTTCATCCCGGACACCGGCGTACGTCTGATCGGCTGTGAGCCGGCCGGGCACGGCGTCGAGACCGGCGAGCACGCCGCCACCCTCACCGCGGGCGAGCCCGGCATCCTGCACGGCTCCCGCTCCTACGTCCTCCAGGACGACGAGGGCCAGATCACCGAGCCGTACTCGATCTCGGCCGGCCTGGACTACCCGGGCATCGGCCCCGAGCACTCCTACCTCAAGGACAGCGGCCGCGGCGAGTACCGCGCGGTCACCGACGACGCGGCCATGCAGGCGCTGCGCCTGCTGTCGCGCACCGAGGGCATCATCCCGGCCATCGAGAGCGCGCACGCGCTGGCCGGCGCCCTGGAGATCGGCAGGGAGCTGGGCGAGGACGGACTGATCGTCGTCAACCTCTCCGGCCGCGGCGACAAGGACATGGACACAGCCGCCCGCTACTTCGGCCTGTACGACACCGACGCCGAGGTCGCCGCCGACGCGGCCGACACCGCCGAGATCGAGGGGGACGCCAAGTGAGCGGCGCTGCATCGAACAGCAAGAAGTGCGGACTACTGTCGGACACCCTCGCCGCCGCCAGGGCCGAGGGACGTGCCGCGCTCATCGCCTACCTGCCGGCCGGGTTCCCGACGGTCGACGGCGGCATCGAGGCGATCAAGGCCGTTCTGGACGGCGGCGCCGACGTCGTCGAGGTGGGGCTGCCGCACAGCGACCCCGTCCTCGACGGCCCGGTCATCCAGACCGCAGACGACATCGCCCTGCGCGGCGGCGTACGGATCGCGGACGTCATGCGCACCGTCAAGGAGGCGTCCGGGGCCACCGGCAAGCCGATCCTGGTCATGACGTACTGGAACCCCATCGACCGTTACGGCGTCGAGCGCTTCACCGCCGAACTGGCCGAGGCGGGCGGGGCGGGCTGCATCCTGCCCGACCTGCCCGTGCAGGAGTCGGCGCTGTGGAGGGAGCACGCCGAGAAGCACGGTCTCGCGACGGTCTTCGTCGTGGCGCCCAGCAGCAAGGACGAGCGACTCGCCACGATCACCGAGGCGGGCAGCGGATTCGTCTACGCCGCCTCGCTGATGGGTGTCACCGGCACCCGCGCGTCGGTGGGCGCGCAGGCTCAGGAGCTGGTCGAGCGCACCCGCGCCACCGGCACCTCACTGCCCGTCTGCGTCGGCCTCGGGGTGTCCGACGCCCGGCAGGCCGCAGAGGTCGCCGGCTTCGCCGACGGGGTGATCGTCGGTTCGGCCTTCGTCAAGCTGATGCTCGACGCCCCGGACGAGGCGGCCGGTCTCGCGGCCGTGCGCGAACTCGCGGGCGAGCTGGCGAAGGGCGTGCGCGGCCAGGCCTAGAACGGGACGGGGCACCGCACGCGACGGGCACCGCACGCGACGGGGCGGAGCACGTCGGGCACGGGAGGAACCGGTCACTCGAACGGGTGGACCTGGGACCGGGGAGGCGCTGGGCGCCTCCCCGGTTCGTTTCCGGGGTGTGAGCGAGAAGAATCGTGACAGGAAGCGCACCGCCCGGGAACGGCTGGCGGTCGAGCGTGACAGGCAGAAGGCCGCGGAGCGGCGGCGGCGGACGCTGATCGTCGCCGCGAGCGTCGTCTGTGTACTGGGCCTGGCCGCGGTCATCGGCATCGTCGCGGCGAACGCCGGCAAGGACGACGGCGGCGACAGCGCGGGCCCGGTCGTGGCGCCCTCGGGCGCGCAGGGCAAGGACGCCCTCGCGATCCCGGTCGGGAAGGAGAGCGCGAAGTCCACGCTCACCGTGTGGGAGGACTTCCGCTGCCCGGCCTGCAAGTCCTTCGAGGACACCTACCGTTCGACGATCCACGAGCTGACCGACGCCGGGAAGCTGAAGGTGGAGTACCACCTGGCCACCATCATCGACGGCAACATGGGCGGCAGCGGGTCCCGCACCGCGGCCAACGCCGCGGCCTGCGCGCAGGACGCCGGAAAGTTCCCCGCCTACCACGACGTGCTGTACGTGAACCAGCCGGAGGAGACCGACGACGCCTTCGCCGACGACGACAAGCTCCTCGAACTCGCCGGCAAGGTCGACGGCCTCGACACCCCCGCCTTCCGCGCCTGCGTGGCGAAGGGCACCCACGATGGCTGGGTCGAGAAGTCCAACCAGGCCTTCCGCACCGGTGGTTTCACCGGCACCCCGACCGTCCTGTTCAACGGCAAGAACATCTACCAGGACCGGACGATGACGCCGGCGAAGCTGAAGAAGATGGTGGAGGAGGCCGACCAGGGGTGAGCCCCGCTCACCGGCCCGTTATGGAGCCGTAGCCGGGCTGCCCGCCGTGGGCCCGGCCCGGCACGGTAGCGTCGACCCTGCCATGGAACTTGCCTACATTCCCAGCCCGTCGCGCGGGGTGATCCACCTCGGTCCCATTCCGCTGCGCGGCTATGCCTTCTGCATCATCATCGGTGTCTTCGTCGCCGTCTGGCTCGGCAACAAGCGCTGGATCGCCCGGGGCGGGCGGGCCGGCACGGTGGCCGACATCGCCGTCTGGGCCGTGCCCTTCGGCCTGATCGGCGGCCGGCTCTACCACGTGATCACGGACTACGAGCTGTACTTCAGCGAGGGCCGCGACTGGGTGGACGCCTTCAAGATCTGGGAGGGCGGCCTCGGCATCTGGGGCGCGATCGCGCTCGGCGCGGTGGGTGCCTGGATCGGCTGTCGCCGCCGGGGCATCCCGCTGCCCGCGTATGCCGACGCCATCGCGCCGGGCATCGCCCTCGCGCAGGCGATCGGCCGCTGGGGCAACTGGTTCAACCAGGAGCTGTACGGCAAGGAGACCGACCTGCCGTGGGCCCTGCACATCACGTCCTCCGTGGACGGCCGGGAGCCGGGCTACTACCACCCGACGTTCCTGTACGAGTCGCTGTGGTGCGTCGGCGTCGCCCTCCTCGTCATCTGGGCCGACCGCCGCTTCAAGCTGGGGCACGGACGGGCGTTCGCCCTGTACGTCGCCGCGTACTGCGCCGGTCGCTTCTGGATCGAGTACATGCGCGTCGACGACGCCCACCACATCCTCGGTCTGCGGCTGAACAACTGGACCGCGCTCGTCGTGTTCCTGCTGGCCGTGGCGTACCTCGTGATCTCGGCCAGGAAGCGGCCGGGACGGGAGGCCGTGGTGGAACCGGGCGCGGACGACCCCACCGGCGGTGAGGCCGCCTCCGGCTCCGAGGCCGACGGCGAAGCCGCGACCGGGGCCAAGGCCGAGTCCACGCAGGACGGCGACGAGGGCGAGGCCGGGGCGAAGGCCGACGAGGACGGCGAGGCCGGGTCGAAGGACGGCAAGGACGGCAAGGACGAGGCGGAGGACCGGGCGAAGGACGCCGCCGAGTCCGGCTCGGCGGGCAAGAAGAGCTGACGGCGACTTCCACGACGACGAGGGCGCCCGGGATCTCCGGGCGCCCTCGTCGTGTGCGACGGCTCAGGGCCTGTCGTTTGGACCACGCCGCGGACGCGGGGGCTGGTGCGCGCTCCCCGGAGGGGGGTGCCCCCAGCGGCGTCGTCGTCGGTTGCCGACGTCCCCCGGCCTTCGGCCGGGAGGTGCCCCCACCGCGGCGACGCCCTCCTCCGCCCTGCGGCCGCACGCACCAGCCCGGCTCACCGGCACCGAACAGCCCCGTGGCTGCCTTGCGCCCCGATCCGAACGACAGGCCCTAGGTGCGGTGGGCCAGCGACAGCGTCCGCCGGGCCGTCGCCACCACCGCCGCGTCGACGAACCGGCCGTCCGGCAGGGCCTGGGCGCCCGGCTCGGCCGCCGCCGCCTTCACGATCGTCTCCGCTTCCTCGATCTCCCGCTGCGTGGGCAGGTAGGCCCGTTCGATGATCGGGAGCTGGCGGGGATGGATCGCCGACCGGCCCAGGAAGCCCAGGCCGCGACCGTGCGCACAGGAGGACGCCAGACCCTCGAGGTCGCGGACGTCGGGGTGGACCGACTGCGGCGGCGGGGCCAGTCCCGCCGCCCGCGCGGCGACGATCACCCGGGAGCGGGACCAGTCGAGGCCCGCGTCCGCCCGTACGCCGAGGTCGGCCCGCAGGTCGGACTCGCCCAGGGAGATGCCGCGCAGGTCGGGGTGGGCGGCGGCGATGGCATAGGCGTGTTCGACGCCGAGGGCCGTCTCCAGGAGGGCGTAGAGCGGGTGCGGGCCGTGCTCCGCGACGAGGCCGGCGATCCGGGTGATCTGGGCGGGTGAGGTCACCTTGGGCAGGCGGAGGCCGCGGACGCCTGGGAGGGCCGCCACCGCCCGGAGATCGGCGGCGGCGAGGGGGCCGTCCAGGGCGTTGACCCGGACGTGGACCGGGACCGGCTGATCCTCGGAGAGCAGCTCGGCGGTGGCCTCGCGGGCGTACTCCTTGCGGTCGGGGGCGACCGCGTCCTCCAGGTCGATCACGACGACGTCCGCTCCGCAGCGCAGGGCCTTGGCGACGACGTGCGGGCGGTCGCCGGGGACGTACAGCCAGGTGAGCGGGAAGGTCACAGGGCGCCCTCCGTCCGCAGGGCCTCCAGGTCGGCCGGCGTCAGGCCCAGTTCGGTGAGGACCGCCTCGGTGTCCGCGCCGTGCGGGCGTCCGGTCCAGCGGATCGCGCCGGGGGTGGCGGAGAGGCGGAAGAGGACGTTCTGCATGCGGATCGGGCCCAGTTCGGGATCGTCGACCGTGGTGACGGTGTCGAGGGCCTGGTACTGGGGGTCGGTCAGCACGTCCCGTACGTCCTGGATCGGGGCGACGGCCGCTTCCGCCTTCTCGAAGGCGGCGAGGACGTCGGTGCGGGTGCGGGCGGCGATCCAGGTGCCGACCGCGGTGTCGAGGACGTCGGCGTGGGCGGCCCGTTCGGCGCCCGTCGCGAACCAGGGCTCGTCGATCAGGTCGGGGCGGCCGACCAGCCGCATCACCCGCTCCGCCACCGACTGGGCCGATGTGGACACGGCGACCCAGGTGCCGTCGGCCGTGCGGTAGGTGTTGCGCGGGGCGTTGTTCGCGGAGCGGTTCCCGGTGCGCTCCTGGACGTATCCGAGCTGGTCGTACCAGAGGGGCTGCGGGCCGAGGACGGTCAGGATCGGTTCGATGATCGCCATGTCGACGACCTGGCCCTCGCCCGTGCGGTCGCGGGCGGCGAGGGCCGTCATGACGGCGTACGACGTGGCGAGCGCCGCGATGGAGTCGGCGAGGCCGAACGGCGGCAGGGTCGGGGGCGCGTCGGGTTCGCCGGTGATGGAGGCGAAGCCGCTCATCGCCTCGGCGAGGGTGCCGAAACCGGGGCGGTGGGCGTACGGGCCGAACTGGCCGAAGCCGGTGACGCGGGTGAGGACCAGTCGGGGGTTGGCCGCCGACAGCTCCTCCCAGCCGAGGTCCCACTTCTCCAGGGTGCCGGGGCGGAAGTTCTCGATGATCACGTCGGCGCCGGCGGCGAGACGGAGCAGGGTGGCGCGGCCGCCGGGCCTGGACAGGTCCAGGGTGATGGCGCGCTTGTTGCGGCCGAGGAGCTTCCACCACAGGCCGACGCCGTTCTTGGAGGGGCCGTGGCCCCGGGACGGGTCGGGTTTCGACGGGTGCTCGACCTTGACGACCTCCGCGCCGAAGTCACCGAGCATGGTGGCGGCGAGGGGGCCGGCGAAGAGGGTGGCCAGGTCCAGGACGCGCAGACCGGCGAGGGGCGCGCCGCCCGTCCCGGTCGCGGTGCGGGCGTTGCTCGGTCCGCTCATGACGTGTGCCGCTCCTCGGTCCCGGAGCGGTACGGCGTCGACGCGGAGGCGCCCGGACGGGAGTCCCGTCCCGGCACGGTCTCCCCGCGTCGCGGGGCCTTCTCGACGTGGGCGACGGGGTCCGTGTGCGTGCTGCCGAGCACGACGATGTCGGTCATGGGCGTGCAGCCTCCCGGTGGGTGAGGTGGGCGAGGGTGTCGAATCCGGTGCCGTCGAAGTCGGCGACGGAGGTGGCCAGACGGTTCTTGAGCGGGGCCGTCCAGCGGTCGGGGAGGGCGGCCGGGTCGCCGGCGAGCAGCGCGGCGACGCCGCCGGCGGTGGCGCCGTCGGAGTCGGTGTCCAGGCCGCCGGACACGGCACGGCAGATCGAGCCGGTGAAGTCGCCGTCGGCGTGGGTGAGGGCGGCGGCGATCAGGGCGGTGTTGGGGACGGCGTGGACCCAGTGGTGGGTCGCGCTGTACGCGGCGTGGAGTTCGTCCACGACCGTGTCGAAGTCGGCGTGCTCGCGGGCGAGTCCGATCGCGTGGGTGACGGCCCGGAACAGGCGCGAGCGGGGCGGGACCACGGTGAGGCCGGTGCGCAGGCAGGCGTGGACGTCATGCCCGCCCGTCGCGGCGGCGGCGACGGCGGCCGCCGTGAACATCGCCGCGTAGACGCCGTTCGCGGTGTGGGTGAGCGTGGCGTCGCGGTGCGCCTGCTCGGCGGCGGCCGCCGGGTCCCCGGGGTTGGTCCAGCCGTGGACGTCGGCGCGGATCAGCGCGCCGATCCACTCGCGGAAGGGGTTGCGGTGGCGGGCGGTGTGCGGGGGTTCGACGCCGCAGAGGAGGTTGCGGTAGGCGACGCGTTCGGCGGTGAAGGTGCGCCCGGCGGGGAGTTCGTCCAGCCAGAGGCGTGCCACGTCGGCGGTGCTGAAGGTCCTGCCGTGACGCCGGAGCAGGAGCAGGTTGAGCAGGGGGTAGTTGAGGTCGTCGTCCTCGGGCATGCCGTCGATGTTCTCGGCGAGGGAGGTGTGCGCCGAGCGGCGGTTCCAAGGGTGCGCCTCCAGCAGGTCCCGCGGGACGCCCCGGGCCGTGAAGTAGGTGGTGAGGGGCCAGTTGCCGGTGGCGCCGGCCAGGGCGCGGACGGCGTCGAGGGGGAGCTTCTCCACGGGTTTGCCCAGGAGGCAGCCCACCGCCCGGCCCAGCCAGGCGGCTTCCAGGCCGGCCGGGGCGGGGGCCGGGCCGCGCCCGCCCGCGGGACCGGCGGGCCACGCCGGACAGGCGGCCCTGATGCCCGGGAGGTCCGTCGGCTCGTCCTCGGCCAGGGCACTCGGCAGGTCCGCCAGTTCGTCCAGCAGGTCCTCCGCCAGCAGGCGCAGGTAGCGCGACGCGCGCCGGGGGGACGCGCCGGCCCGCCCCGGGGCCTCCCGGCCGCCCGCCGCCCGCCAGCGGGCCGCGACCGCCGAGGGCTCGCGGCCGTCCTGGGCCGCCTGCCGCAGTTCGTGGCCGACGAGGTCCTCGGGCTGGACCCAGGTCAGGCGGAGCATCACCGGCCCCCGAGGGCGGCGAACGCCCGCTCGTGCGCCCGGCGGCGGTGGACGTCCTTGTCGAAGATCTCCCGGGCGACCTCGGCGAGGGCGGCCGCCGGCGACCACAGGTCCAGGCGGCTGGCCTCCGCGACCCGCTTCGACCACTCGTCCGGCACGGGAGAACCGAGGGCGCCGGTCACGGCGCCGGCCATCGTCGCGATCGAGTCGCAGTCACGGCCGTAGTTCACCGAACCCAGCACCGCGTGGCGGTAGTCGCCGCCGGCCACCACCACCATGCCCAGGGCGACGGGGAGTTCCTCGACGGCGTGCACGCGGGAGGGGCGGCGGGCGGCCAGGGAGGGCTGCCGGTAGTCGGGGCCGACGGTGTCGTACGGCGCCACCGCCTCCCGGAGCGGGACCAGCGCCGACTCGAAGTCCTGGTGGCGGGAGGCCACTTCGCAGACCCGCTCGATCGCGGCCCGGGTGCCGTCCTTGGCCAGCGACAGGCACGCCGTCACCACCGAGTCGGGCGTCGCGCCGGGTGCGCAGGCCGCGGCCACCGCCGCCGCGAGGACGCCCGCCGCCTCACGGCCGTACGACGACTGGTGGGCGCCCGCCAGGTCGATCGCCTCGGCGTAGGCGGCCGCCGGGTCGGTCGCGTTGACCAGTCCCACCGGGGCCATGTACATCGCCGCACCGCAGTTGACGATGTTGCCGACGCCCGCCTCGCGCGGGTCGACATGGCCGTAGTGGAGCCTGGCGACCAGCCACTTCTCCGCCAGGAAGACACGCTGGAGGGGGAGCGCCTCGGCCTCCAGCTCCGGGATCCAGCGAGGGTTCGTCATCAGGTCGGGGACCAGGTGGCCGGCGAGCGCGTACGCGTCCAGGTGGTCGCGGACCGTGGTGTAGACCCTGATCAGCGCGTGGGTCATCAAGGTGTCGTCGGTGACGTGGCCGTCGCCCTTGTGGTACGGCGCGATGGGGCGGGCCGTGCGCCAGTCGTCGCCGTTCCAGGGGCCGACGACGCCGTGCACGCGGCCGCCGTGGCGCCGGCGGATCTGGTCGGGGGAGTAGCCCTCCACCGGGCCGCCGAGGGCGTCGCCGACGGCCGCGCCGACGAGGGCGCCCGTGACGCGTTCCTCCAGCGTTCCGCCTTCCGGGGGCCGCCCCGTCGGGGCCTGCCGCTCTGGGGCCCTCCCGGACCTGCCGACGCTTTCTTCCGTTTTGGGTGTCATGGGCCGAATCATCCTCCTGGTGTGGCCGGTTGCGCGGCTTCCAGCAGTTCGGCGAGTTCCACCAGGTCGGTGCCGGTGAGACGGGGCAGGGCGCAGCCGGAGAGGGTGCGGCAGGCGGCGCGCCAGGTCGCCGGGATCGACGCGGCACCGCCCAGCGCCCCGGTCAGCGCGCCCGCGAGCGCGGGGGCGGAGTCCGCGACCCGCGACAGACAGGCCGCCGCCGGTACGGCCTCCGCGATCCGCCCGCCCGACGCGACGGCCAGGGCGAGGGCTACGGGCACGGTCTCGGCGGCGGCGACGCCGTAGCTGTAGACGTGGTCGACGATCTGGTGCTCCAGCAGCGGCACCAGGGCGAACGTGCTCTCCGAGGCCCGTGCGAGGGCGAGCGCGTGACGGGCGTTGCGGCCGATCTCCGTCCCCTCGGGGAGTTCGGCGAGCGCCGCGGCCACGCAGGCATCGGCGTCCGCGCCGGCCAGGGCCAGACAGAGGGCCGCCGCCATCGCGCGGGCGCCGTGCACGCCGTCGCCGTCCTGCGTGTAGCGGGCGTCGAACTCGGCCAGTTCGGCGGCGAGTCGGGGGTCGCCGGGGTGGGCCACCGCGAGCACGCAGGCCCGGACGCAGGCCGCGTCGTCGAAGTAGTGCGGGTTGTCGTGGCCGGTGGCGGGCGGGCGCAGGCCGGTGGCCAGGTTGCCGAGGCCGGCCCGGACCGAGATGCGGGCGCGCAGGGGGAGCACGGCCGACTCCACCTCGGGCGCGCGCTCCGCCGCCGCCGCGACCTCACTGGCGGCGGCGTTCCAGGTGAGGTCGATGGCGGCGCGCATACGACGCTGACGGCTGAGGTCACCGAGGACGGTGTCGTCGCCCGCCCGCAGGACCGCCTCCGCGGCGAAGGCCGCCCACTCGGCGTCGTCGGACGGGCCCAGGCGGAGGGGTTCGGGGGACTGGTTCAGGGCGATGGGGACGGGGAGGGTCGTCGTCGCGTTCTGCTCGGCGAAGGTGTCCAGTTCGCGGGTGAGGCGGCGGGTCCACTCCGGCATGCGGGCGGCGCGGTGACGGGCGGCGGGCCAGCCGGCGGCGTCGCCCGCGGCGAGGCCGAGGAGGAGGCCCTCGGTCCGGCGCGGCGCCGGTCCGGCCTCGGCTTCGCCCTCGGCCGGGGAGCGTTTCCCGCCCGCACCGGCCGCGCGGGCACCGCCGGCGGGGGCGGGCGGCCCCGGCGGGAGGCCCTCGCCGTCGGCGGCCGCGCGTCCGCTCGGCTCCACCGCGCTCGTGGCGTCCGTGGCGTCCGTGGCGGCGTCGGCATCGATGCCGACACCACCGCCGTTGCCGACACCACCGCCGTTGCCGTCGCCGTCGGTGGTCGCGGGCCTGGCCGGCCTCGTCGGGACGGTGCGGGGCGTGACGGCTTCGCCGTCGGCGGCGGGGGCGGGCGGCTTCGCCGTGGTGGTGCGACCGGTGATGTCCACCGCGTCGGTGGTCGCGGGTGCGGGCGGCTCCGCCGTGGTCGTGCTGCCCGCGGTGGCGGCGTCCGCGGTGGAGGCGTCCGCGGTGGAGGCGTCCGTGGGCGGCGCCAGGGCCACCGGACCGCCCGCAGCGCCCTCGTCCCACGGGCCCGGCGGCCTCATGAGGTGGCCGCCGGGGTCAGGAGGTCGGCCACGTCCAGGACGTGGTGGCCGCAGACCGACGGGAGGCAGCTGCCGCGGGCCGGGCCGATGGCGGCCGCCCAGTCCGCGGGGATCGCCGAGACGCCCTGGCCGGCGCCGGCCAGGGCGCCCGCCACCGCGGCCGTCGTGTCGGCGTCGCGGCCCATGTTGACGGCCGTGAGGACGGCCCGGGCGAAGTCGCCGTCGGCCGCCGCGTACGCGCCGAAGGCGAGGGCGACCGCCTCGGGGGCCAGATCGGTCCAGGGGTAGCCGCCGATGACGACGGCGGAGCGGACGGCGCGTTCGCCGCGGTGGGCGACCGCGACCGCGCGGCGCAGGGAGCGGGCCGTCCAGGAGTCGTCGGGGATCACGGCCAGGGCGGCGGCGACCACGGCGACCGTCGGCGCTCCCGCCATCGCGGCCGCGACGCCCGCCGCGACCGCCTGGCCGCCGTAGATGCCCTCGCCGTCGTGGCTGACCGAGCCGTCGACGGCGACCAGGCGGGCGGCCTCGGCCGGGCGGCCCGCGGCGAAGACGCCGAAGGGGGCGGCGCGCATCGCGAGGCCGTCGCTCCAGGCGTGCCGGTGCTGGGCGGACACGGGGGCGGCCAGGCCCCGGCGGAGGTTCTCCAGGGTGCCGCGTTCACTGAAGCCCGCCCCGCGGAAGGGGCCCTCGTGGCGGCCGGTGATCCACCGGTGCCAGGCCGCCTCCACGTCGGCGGGGGTCAGCGCGGAGCCGTGCCGGGCCAGCAGGAGGCCCGAGAAGATCGCGTACTCGGTGTCGTCGGTGCCCGCCGGGCGGTCGGTGACGTAGCCCGTGACCCGGCCCCAGCGGGCGCGGATCTCGGACGGCTTGAGGTTCTCGGCCGGTGCGCCGAGGGCGTCTCCCACGGCCAGGCCGAGCAGTGCGCCGCGGGCCCGGTCGCGGAGGCCGCCGGCGCCCTTCGGCGCCGGGACCGGGGGCATGCAGGCGATCGATGCCATACGGGGCCTTCCCTCCGGGGGCCGCGCACGGGTGCGGAGCCCTTTGCGGATGTGTCCCACCGTCGGCGGTTGACCTGAGCCTCCCGGGCCGTCATGTCACCCGGTCGACATCTGTGCAGCCTCCCGATCGAATGAGCGGCACAGGGTAAAGCTGCAGGTTAGCGGAGCCTTTCCTTGCTGGCGGAGAGGGAAGTGCGGGCGTATTCTCAGTGTTGTCAAAATATGGAATCAGTCCAAGGAAGGCTGTCCGGGGGGCACGCCGGGCGGCGCGGAGACGTACGTCTGGAGATCGGCATGGCTCTCATCGAGACCGAGGCGGCGCTGCACGAGGCGCACCGGGACAACCACACCCACCGGGACGTGAACGGCGGCTGGCTGCGGCCGGCCGTCTTCGGCGCGATGGACGGCCTGGTCTCCAACCTCGCCCTGATGACCGGTGTCGCCGGCGGGGCGGTCGAGCGGCAGACCATCGTGCTCACCGGGCTCGCGGGTCTCGCCGCCGGCGCCTTCTCGATGGCCGCCGGCGAGTACACCTCCGTCGCCTCGCAGCGCGAACTCGTCGAGGCCGAACTCGACGTCGAGCGGGGCGAGCTGAGGAAGCACCCGAAGGACGAGGAGGCCGAGCTGGCCGCACTCTACGAGTCCCGCGGCGTCGAGCCGGAGCTCGCCCGGCAGGTCGCCTCGCAGCTGTCGCACGACCCCGAGCAGGCGCTGGAGATACACGCCCGCGAGGAACTGGGCGTCGACCCCTTCGACCTGCCCTCGCCGCTGGTCGCCGCCGTCTCCAGCTTCGGCGCCTTCGCGCTGGGCGCCCTGCTGCCCGTCCTGCCCTATCTGCTGGGCGCGACCGTGCTCTGGCCGGCCGTCCTGCTCGCGCTGTCCGGGCTGTTCCTGTGCGGTGCGGTGGTGGCCAGGGTGACCGCGCGGACCTGGTGGTACAGCGGGCTGCGACAGCTCGCCCTCGGTGGTGCGGCGGCCGGTGTGACGTACGCCCTGGGCAGTTTCTTCGGAACGGCCGTAGGATAGATCGGATGCTACTTATGCGATGGGCCGTATAAGTAGCCGTTACTCGCTGGTTTCGCGCGCTTGACCACCGGGCATGAGCCGTAAGCGCTGTGGGCAACGACGCCCGCGGTGCACTCGCGGAGTGGGTTACGACGCCCCCTCCGCCCCCTGCGGACTGACGGGCACCGGTCCGACCGATGGTGTCCGGTCAAGTCCCCCCACACACTTTCAGCCGCTCGTGCGGCACCCCGCCGCCACCCCCGCGGCGTCCGCATGTTGGAACGGAGTATCCGGTTCCCGAGAACCGCTCCATCATGTAACCTGCACGAAATTTTGCACTTACGCAGAGGGCCAACGTCGTCCCTTCGCCAGCAGACATGCCACTTGAGACGACGACGGGAGAGCCGATGCGTACGCCGCGCCAGCCGTCCCAGCATTCCGCGAATGGCCAGAACTGGTCCTTCATGGATGCTCGCCCTGCTGCGCAGGGTATGTACGACCCCCGCAACGAGCACGACGCCTGTGGCGTCGGCTTCGTGGCCAACCTCACCGGCGAGGCGAGCCACACGCTGGTCGAGCAGGCGCTGACCGTTCTGCGCAACCTCGAGCACCGTGGCGCCACCGGCTCCGAGCCCGACTCCGGCGACGGCGCGGGCATCCTCACCCAGGTCCCCGACGCGTTCCTGCGCGAGGTCGCCGGGTTCGAGCTGCCCGAGGCCGGCGGTTACGCCGTCGGCATCGCCTTCCTGCCGGAGGACGGCCTGCAGGACGCCGTCTCGCGCATCGAGACGATCGCGGCCGAAGAGGGCCTCACCGTCCTCGGCTGGCGCGAGGTCCCGGTCGCCCCCGAGCTCCTCGGCGCCACCGCCCGCTCGACGATGCCCGCCTTCCGCCAGGTCTTCGTCACCGACGGCGCCTCGAAGGGCGTCGACCTCGACCGCCGCGCCTTCGTGCTGCGCAAGCGCGCCGAGCGCGAGGCCGGCGTCTACTTCCCCTCGCTGTCCGCGCGGACCATCGTCTACAAGGGCATGCTGACCACCGGCCAGCTCGAACCCTTCTTCCCGGACCTGTCCGACCGCCGCTTCGCCTCGGCCGTGTCGCTCGTCCACTCGCGCTTCTCGACGAACACCTTCCCGTCGTGGCCGCTCGCCCACCCGTACCGCTTCGTCGCGCACAACGGTGAGATCAACACCGTCAAGGGCAACCGCAACTGGATGGCGGCCCGCGAGTCCCAGCTCGTCTCCGACCTCTTCGGGGACCAGGAGCGCATCGACCGCGTCTTCCCCATCTGCACGCCGGACGCCTCCGACTCGGCGTCCTTCGACGAGGTGCTCGAGCTGCTCCACCTCGGTGGCCGCTCGCTGCCGCACTCCGTGCTGATGATGATCCCGGAGGCGTGGGAGAACCACGACTCCATGGACCCGGCCCGCCGCGCCTTCTACCAGTTCCACTCCAACCTGATGGAGCCCTGGGACGGTCCGGCCTGCGTCACCTTCACCGACGGCGTCCAGGTCGGCGCGGTCCTCGACCGCAACGGTCTGCGTCCCGGCCGCTACTGGGTCACCGACGACGGCCTCGTCGTCCTCGGCTCCGAGGTCGGCGTCCTCGACATCGACCCGGCGAAGGTCGTCCGCAAGGGCCGCCTCCAGCCCGGCCGGATGTTCCTCGTCGACACCGCCGAGCACCGCATCATCGAGGACGACGAGATCAAGGCCCAGCTCGCCGCCGAGAACCCCTACGCGGAGTGGCTGGAAGCCGGCGAGATCGAGCTGAGCGACCTGCCCGAGCGCGAGCACATCGTGCACACCCACGCCTCGGTCACCCGCCGCCAGCAGACCTTCGGCTACACCGAGGAGGAGCTGCGCATCCTGCTCGCGCCGATGGCCAAGTCGGCCGCCGAGCCGATCGGCTCCATGGGCACCGACTCGCCGATCGCCGCGCTCTCGTCGCGCCCGCGCCTGCTCTTCGACTACTTCACCCAGCTGTTCGCGCAGGTCACCAATCCGCCGCTGGACGCGATCCGCGAGGAACTGGTCACCTCCTTGCGCTCCTCGCTCGGCCCGCAGGGCAACCTGCTCGACCCGAGCGCCGCGTCCTGCCGCTCCGTCGTGCTGCCCTTCCCGGTGATCGACAACGACGAGCTGGCCAAGCTCATCCACATCAACGCCGACGGCGACATGCCCGGCTTCAAGGCCGCGACCCTCTCCGGCCTGTACCGGGTGCACGGCGGCGGGGACGCGCTGGCCGCGCGGATCGAGGAGATCTGCGCCGAGACCGACGAGGCCATCGCCAACGGCGCCCGCCTCATCGTGCTGTCCGACCGCCACTCCGACGCCGAGCACGCGCCGATCCCGTCGCTGCTGCTCACCGCGGCCGTCCACCACCACCTCATCCGCACCAAGCAGCGCACCCAGGTGGGCCTGCTGGTGGAGGCCGGCGACGTCCGCGAGGTGCACCACGTCGCCCTGCTGATCGGCTTCGGCGCCGCCGCCGTCAACCCGTACCTGGCGATGGAGTCCGTCGAGGACCTGCTGCGCGCCGGCACCTTCCTGGACGGCATGGAGCCCGAGCAGGCGATCCGCAACCTGATCTACGCCCTCGGCAAGGGCGTCCTGAAGGTCATGTCCAAGATGGGCATCTCGACCGTCGCCTCCTACCGCGGCGCCCAGGTGTTCGAGGCCGTCGGTCTCGACGACGCCTTCGTCGCGAAGTACTTCAACGGCACGGCCACCAAGATCGGCGGCGTCGGCATCGACGTCGTCGCCAAGGAGGTCGCCGCCCGCCACGCCAAGGCCTACCCGGCCAGCGGCATCGCGCCGGCCCACCGCGCGCTGGACATAGGCGGCGAGTACCAGTGGCGCCGCGAGGGCGAACCGCACCTGTTCGACCCCGAGACGGTCTTCCGCCTCCAGCACTCCACGCGCGCGGGCCGCTACGACATCTTCAAGAAGTACACGGACCGCGTGAACGAGCAGTCCGAGCGCCTCATGACGCTGCGCGGACTGTTCGGCTTCAGCTCCGGCCGGCAGCCGATCCCCCTCGACGAGGTCGAGCCGGTCGGCGAGATCGTCAAGCGCTTCTCCACCGGCGCCATGTCGTACGGCTCCATCTCCAAGGAGGCGCACGAGACCCTCGCCATCGCCATGAACCAGCTGGGCGGCAAGTCCAACACCGGTGAGGGCGGCGAGGACCCGGACCGGCTGTACGACCCGGCGCGGCGTTCGTCGATCAAGCAGGTCGCCTCCGGCCGCTTCGGCGTCACCTCCGAGTACCTGGTCAACGCGGACGACATCCAGATCAAGATGGCCCAGGGCGCCAAGCCCGGCGAGGGCGGCCAGCTGCCCGGCCACAAGGTCTACCCGTGGGTCGCCAAGACCCGGCACTCCACCCCGGGTGTCGGTCTGATCTCCCCGCCGCCGCACCACGACATCTACTCCATCGAGGACCTGGCCCAGCTCATCCACGACCTCAAGAACGCCAACCCGCAGGCCCGCATCCACGTGAAGCTGGTCTCCGAGGTCGGCGTCGGCACGGTCGCCGCCGGTGTCTCCAAGGCCCACGCGGACGTCGTCCTCATCTCCGGCCACGACGGCGGCACGGGCGCGTCCCCGCTGACCTCCCTCAAGCACGCGGGCGGTCCCTGGGAGCTGGGCCTCGCCGAGACCCAGCAGACCCTGCTGCTCAACGGCCTGCGCGACCGCATCGTCGTGCAGACCGACGGCCAGCTCAAGACCGGCCGCGACGTGGTCATCGCCGCGCTGCTCGGCGCCGAGGAGTTCGGTTTCGCCACCGCGCCGCTCGTCGTCTCCGGCTGCGTCATGATGCGCGTCTGCCACCTGGACACCTGCCCGGTCGGCATCGCCACCCAGAACCCGGTGCTGCGCGACCGGTTCAACGGCAAGGCCGAGTACGTGGTGAACTTCTTCAGGTTCATCGCCGAGGAGGTCCGCGAACTGCTGGCCGAGCTGGGCTTCCGCTCGATCGAGGAGGCCGTCGGCCACGCCGAGGTCCTCGACGTCGAGCGCGCCGTCGACCACTGGAAGGCCCAGGGCCTGAACCTGGAGCCGCTGTTCCACGTCCCGGCACTGCCCGAGGGCGCCTCCCTCCACCAGGTCGTCGAGCAGGACCACGGCCTGGAGAAGGCGCTCGACAACGAGCTGATCAGGCTCGCCGCCGACGCGCTGGCCGCGGACTCCCAGGCCGACGCCCACCCGGTGCGCGCCCAGGTCGCGATCCGCAACATCAACCGCACGGTCGGCACCATGCTCGGCCACGAGGTGACGAAGAAGTTCGGTGGCGCGGGCCTGCCCGACGACACCATCGACATCACCTTCACCGGCTCGGCCGGCCAGTCCTTCGGCGCCTTCCTCCCGCGCGGTGTCACACTGCGCCTGGAGGGCGACGCCAACGACTACGTCGGCAAGGGCCTCTCCGGCGGCCGGGTCGTCGTCCGCCCGGACCGGGGCGCCGACCACCTCGCCGAGTACTCGACGATCGCGGGCAACACCATCGCGTACGGCGCGACCGGCGGCGAGCTGTTCCTGCGCGGCCGGACGGGCGAGCGGTTCTGCGTCCGCAACTCCGGCGCGACGGTCGTCTCCGAGGGCGTGGGCGACCACGGCTGCGAGTACATGACCGGCGGCCACGCGGTGGTCCTCGGCGAGACGGGCCGCAACTTCGCGGCCGGCATGTCCGGCGGCGTCGCCTACGTGATCGACCTGAACCGCGACAACGTCAACGCCGGCAACCTCGGCGCCGTCGAGGCGCTCGACGACACCGACAAGGCATGGCTGCACGACGTGGTGCGCCGCCACGCCGAGGAGACCGGCTCGACGGTCGCCGAGAAGCTGCTCGCCGACTGGGACGTCTCCGTGGAGCGCTTCAGCAAGATCATCCCCAGCACGTACAAGGCAGTGCTCGCCGCCAAGGACGCCGCCGAGCGAGCCGGTCTCTCCGAGACCGAGATCACCGAGAAGATGATGGAGGCGGCGACCAATGGCTGATCCCAAGGGCTTTCTCAACCACGGCCGCGAGGTCGCCAGGTCCCGCCCCGTCGAGGAGCGCGTCAAGGACTGGAACGAGGTGTACGTCCCCGGCTCGCTGCTGCCGATCATCGGCAAGCAGGCCAGCCGGTGCATGGACTGCGGCATCCCGTTCTGCCACAACGGCTGTCCGCTGGGGAACCTGATCCCCGAGTGGAACGACTTCGCCTACCGCGAGGACTGGTCGGCGGCCTCCGAGCGCCTGCACGCCACGAACAACTTCCCGGAGTTCACGGGCCGGCTGTGCCCCGCCCCGTGCGAGTCGGCGTGCGTGCTCGGCATCAACCAGCCGCCGGTCACCATCAAGAACGTCGAGGTCTCGATCATCGACAAGGCGTGGGAGACCGGTGACGTCGCCCCGCAGATCCCTGAGCGGCTGTCCGGCAAGACGGTCGCGGTCATCGGCTCGGGCCCGGCGGGCCTGGCCGCCGCCCAGCAGCTGACCCGGGCCGGCCACACCGTCGCCGTCTACGAGCGCGCGGACCGCGTCGGAGGCCTCCTGCGGTACGGCATCCCCGAGTTCAAGATGGAGAAGCGGCACATCAACCGCCGTATCGAGCAGATGCGCGCGGAGGGCACCCGCTTCCGTACGGGCATCGAGATCGGCCGCGACCTCAAGGCCACGGACCTGAAGAAGCGCTACGACGCCGTCGTCATCGCCGCCGGCGCCACGACCGCCCGCGATCTGCCGGTCCCCGGCCGCGAACTCAAGGGCGTCTACCAGGCCATGGAGTACCTGCCGCTGGCCAACAAGGTGCAGGAGGGCGACTTCGTGGCGCCCCCGATCTCGGCCGAGGGCAAGCACGTCGTGGTCATCGGCGGTGGCGACACCGGCGCCGACTGCGTGGGCACCGCCCACCGCCAGGGCGCGGCCTCCGTCACGCAGCTGGAGATCATGCCCCGCCCGAACGAGGAGCGGAACCCGGTCGCCCAGCCGTGGCCGACGTTCCCGATGCTCTACAAGGTCACCAGCGCGCACGAGGAGGGCGGCGAGCGGGTCTACTCCGTCTCCACCACCCACTTCGAGGGCGACGAGGACGGAAACGTCCAGTGGCTGCACCTCACCGAGGTCGAGTTCGTCGAGGGCAAGCTGACCCAGAAGCCGGGCACGGAGCGCAAGATCCCCGCCCAGCTGGTCACCCTCGCCATGGGCTTCACCGGCACCGACCGCGAGAACGGCCTCGTGGAGCAGTTCGGCCTGGAGCTGGACGAGCGCGGCAACATCGCCCGCGACGCCGACTTCCGGACCAACGTGCCGGGCGTGTACGTCGCCGGTGACGCCGGCCGCGGCCAGTCCCTCATCGTGTGGGCGATCGCGGAGGGCCGCTCGGCCGCCCGCGGCGTCGACCGCTTCCTGACCGGCACCAGCGAGCTGCCGGCCCCGATCCGGCCGACCGACCGGTCCCTGATGGTCTGACGGTCCGGTCCCTGACGGTCCGGTCCCTGACGGTCCGGTCCCCGACGGTCTACGGACCGCCCGGCGGATCGTCCCACGCTCCGCCTGACGGACCGTCACCAAGCGTCCCGTACAAAGGCGTACGGGCGGGATGTCCGGGGGCACCGCCCCCGCACACCCCCCGAGACGGCGTCTGCCCCACTGTCCCCGACCGGACGACCGGGCAGGCGCCGCCGCACGTCCCGGTGTGGGAAGGTGTGGCCCATGGTCGCGATCAGTCTCAGCAAGGTCCAGGAGACGGCGCCCGCGCTGGTCAGCCTGTACAAGAGCGCCGGGGTGTCCCTCACGAAGCACGGCCTGGACGGGCAGCGGGCCGCCGTCTACCTGGTCGTGGACCACTCGGGGTCGATGAAGCCGTACTACCGGGACGGCAGTGTGCAGGCGCTCGCCGACCGGGTGCTGGGGCTCTCGGCGCACCTCGACGACGACGGGCGGGTGCCGGTGGTGTTCTTCTCCACCGACGTGGACGCCGTCACCGACATCGCGCTCGCCGACCACCAGGGGCGGGTGGAGCGGATCGTGGCCGGTCTCGGGCACATGGGCAGGACCAGCTACCACCTGGCGATGGACGCCGTCATCGACCACTACCTCGACAGCGGCTCGCGCGAGCCCGCCCTCGTCGTCTTCCAGACCGACGGCGGGCCGATCAACAAGCTCGCGGCCGAACGCTATCTGTGCAAGGCCTCCGCGCTGCCGCTGTTCTGGCAGTTCATCGGCTTCGGGGACAAGGACAGCAAGCAGTTCGACTTCCTGCGCAAGCTCGACGAGCTGCCCGTACCGGGAAAACGGGTCGTCGACAACGCCGGCTTCTTCCACGCGGGCGCCGATCCGCGCGGGGTCTCGGACGCGGAGCTGTACGACCGGCTGGTCGGCGAGTTCCCCCAGTGGCTGGCGGCGGCACGGGCGCAGGGGATCGTGGGCCCCGGCCGCTGAGCCGGACGGCGTGAAGGCCGCCCGCACGGAACTCCCGCACGGCACTCCCGGGGGGTGCCCCGGGCGGGGCGGGGCACGGGTCCCCTTCCCCACGCGACGCGCACGGCCGGGCGGACGCCTCCGGGCGGACAGCTCCGGACGGACGCCTCAGGTGTCACACTCCAGCACCGTCCGGCACAAGCCGCACCGCGCCCGCACCCGCCCCCGCACCGGCACCCTGATCCGCTGAAGACAGGTGGGACAGGGGAACGTCACCCGCAGCGGCCCCCGCCCGTCCGGCACGAAGGCGTACGGAGCGGTCGACGGGGCGGCCGGCGCCGGGGTGTCCCGCGCGTGCCGCCGGTCACGCGCGTAGCGCCGCCGCCCCGCCCACCCCGCGGCCGTCAGCGGCGGCTGCCGTCCGTCGAGACGGGCCCGCTCCCGCCCCGCGACGTACGCCGTGTACGCCTGCGCGCTGGTGAACCACGTCGACGGGTCCTCGCCGAAGACCAGCGCCCGCTTGGCCAGCACGTACCCGAACTCCTCCGGCGTCAGGTACCCCAGCTTCTGCGAGGAGGCCGCGTCCTCCCGGTAGGCGTCGAGCAGCAGCCACCCCGCCCCCAGATAGGCGGTGGCCGTGTCCGTGAGGATCTCGTTGTCACGCGTGCCGGGGAACGCCAGGTCCACGCGGTGCAGGAAGACGTGCATGATCTCGTGCGCCAAGGCCGCGCCGATGTCCCGCCGATGGGTGCGGAACCGGTCGTTCAGCTCGATGAAGTACTCGGGCCCCGCCGTCAGTTCGACGTCGGCGGCGTGCTGCATCTCCCGGAAGCCGACGATCACCCGGGCGTCCGGCAGGCGGAAGTGCCGCACCAGCTCCCGCGCCACCCGCTGCGCCCCGAGATGCAGGTCGTCGGTGTCGCAGAACGCGACGTCCGCGGGGGCCACGCTGACGGGGAACTGGTGGACGGTGTCGTACGACAGCCGCCGGTACAGCGCGGTGACGGCGTCCCTCACCGTGTCCAGGTGGGGGTAACCGTGCTCGACCGGTCCGCCGTTCGCCACGCCCGTACCCCCAAGACGCCGTGCCCCGCTTCCACTGTACGAGCGACCGCCGCGAGCGGCCCCGGTGAGAACCGGAGGAACCCCGACGGGAACCGGGGGAGCGCGCGCCGGGCGAGGGCCCCGGCGGCAGCGATCCCGCGGCCGCCGGCCCCGGATCGCGACGCACTAGGGTGAACGCCCATGACCACCAGCAACACCGGAACCGGTGACGTCGACCCCGCCGTCCACGAGGAACTCGCCCGGCTGCGCGACAGCATCGACAACATCGACGCGGCCGTCATCCACATGCTCGCCGAGCGCTTCAAGGCCACCCAGCAGGTCGGCCACCTCAAGGCCCGCCACCAGCTGCCGGCCGCCGACCCGGCCCGCGAGGCCCGCCAGATCGCCCGCCTGCGCGCCCTCGCCGAGAGCGCCAAGCTCGACCCGGCGTTCGCCGAGAAACTTCTCAACTTCATCATCGCCGAGGTGATCCGCCACCACGAGCGCATCGCCGAGGACGCCGTCAACGGCGCCTGACCTCCACGGACGGCCCCGCGCGCGGCGGCCCCGAACCCGGCGCGGCCGGCCCCGCGCGCGCCCCCGGCGGGCACCGGGCGTCAGCCGACGGACACTGCGCGTCAGGGTTCGGGCATAAGCTGGTGGTCCCATCGCGGGAGGGACGTCGGTCATGCCGCCGGATGCCAGGATCCTGATCGTGGACGACCACCAGGACACGCTGTACGCGCTGGAGAACGTCCTGGCCCCGCTGGGCCACCGGATAACCCGCGCCAACAGCGGCGACGAGGCGCTCAAGCAGGTGCTGCGAGGCCGGGTCGGCCTCCTCGTGCTCGACGTGCGCATGCCCGGCGTCAGCGGCCTGGACGTGGTCCGCTACCTGCGGCGCCTCGAACAGACCCAGCACATCCCCGTCATCCTCCTCACCGGCTTCGGCCCCGACCAGGAACTGACCGCCACCGCCTTCGGCCTCGGCGTGGCCGACCTGGTCATGAAGCCGGTCGACCCGCTGGCCCTGCGCACCAAGGTCCGCTACCTCTACGACGCCCACCAGCGCTACGTCGCCCTCCAGGAGGAGACGCGCGCGCTGCGGGCCCGGGTGGAGGGCCTGGGCGCAGGGACCCCGGACGCCCCGGACGCCCGGGTGCCGCCCCAGCGCGACACCGAGGCCCGTTCGGCGGGACCGCGGACTCCTACGGCGACGTAGGCCGGACCCGGCGCAGACGCCGCCCGGCGACGCAGGCCCGTCCCCCGCGTCGTCGGTACCGGGCTCCTGCGGCGGCGTGAGGCCGGCCCCGCGCTGTCGGCACCGGGCTCCTACGGGCGACGCAGGCCCGCCTCCGCGTCGTCGGTACCGGGCTCCTGCGGCGGCGTGAGGCCGGCCCCGCGCTGTCGGCACCGGGCTCCTACGGGCGACGCAGGCCCGCCTCCGCGCTGTCGGCACCGGGCTCCTGCGGCGGCGTGAGGCCGGCCCCGCGCTGTCGGCACCGGGCTCCTACGGGCGACGCAGGCCCGTCCCCGCGCCGTCGGTACCGGGCTCCCGGTGCGGCGTGAAACCCGGCCCCGCGCCGTCGGCACCGGGATCCCGCCCTCCCGGCGCATGCGCGAACGGGGGACAAACGGCGCGTACCGATCCGCCCCTGTGCCCGGCCTGCGGCATCGGGCAGCATGGCCTGCATGTCCGTACTGACGCGCGACGAAGCGCAGACCCGTGCCCAGCTCCTCGACGTCCACCGAT
The DNA here is from genome assembly GCF_043198675.1 of Streptomyces sp. NPDC048734. Taxonomy (NCBI): domain Bacteria; kingdom Bacillati; phylum Actinomycetota; class Actinomycetes; order Kitasatosporales; family Streptomycetaceae; genus Streptomyces; species Streptomyces sp. NPDC048734. Next base: position 1,089,898 of record NZ_JBICUZ010000001.1, read on the forward strand.
ACACCATCGAACTGGACCTGACCGCCGGCGACGAGACCTTCGAGTCCCGCACCGTGATCCGGTTCACCGCGCGCACGGGCGCCGACACCTTCGTCGAGCTGAAGCCGGCCGAGCTGCGCTCCGCCGTCCTCGACGGCGAGACCCTCGACCCGCAGACCCTGGACGACAACCGGCTGCCCCTGAAGAACCTCGCCGCCGGTGAACACGAACTGCGGATCACCGCGAGCATGCGCTACTCCCGCACCGGTGAGGGCATGCACCGCTTCACCGACCCCGCCGACGGCGAGACCTACGTCTACACGCAGATGTTCATGGACGACGTCCAGCGCGTCTTCGCCGCCTTCGACCAGCCCGACCTCAAGGCCGTCTTCGACCTGTCGGTCACGGCCCCCACGGGCTGGACCGTCCTCGCCAACGGCGTCACCGAGCACCTCGGCGAGGGCCGCTGGCGGGCCGCCGCCACCCCGCCGGTCTCCACCTACCTCGTCGCCGTCGCCGCCGGCCCCTGGCACTCCGTGCGCACCGAACACCGCGGCCTGCCCTTCGGCATCCACTGCCGCCGCTCCCTCGCCCCCCACCTCGACGCCGACGCCGACGAGATCCTCGACGTCACCCGCGCCTGCTTCGACCGCTACCACGAGAAGTTCACCGAGCCCTACCCCTTCGACTCCTACGACCAGGCGTTCGTCCCCGAGTTCAACGCCGGCGCCATGGAGAACCCCGGCCTCGTCACCTTCCGCGACGAATTCGTCTACCGCTCCGCCGTCACCGACACCGAGCGCCAGACCCGCGCCATGGTCATCGCGCACGAGATGGCCCACATGTGGTTCGGCGACCTCGTCACCCTCAAGTGGTGGGACGACATCTGGCTGAACGAGTCCTTCGCCGAGTACATGGGCTACCAGACCACCGCCGAGGCCACCCGCTTCACCGGCACCTGGACCGAGTTCGGCGTCGTCCGCAAGGCCTGGGGCTACGACGCCGACCAGCGCCCCTCCACCCACCCCGTCGCCCCCGAGGACGTCGCCGACACCGCCTCCGCGCTGCTCAACTTCGACGGCATCTCCTACGCCAAGGGCGCCTCCGCGCTGCGCCAGCTGGTCACCTGGCTCGGCGAGAAGGACTTCCTGGCCGGCATCAACACCCACTTCGCGCGGCACAAGTTCGCCAACGCGACCCTCGCCGACTTCATCGACTCCCTCGCCTCCGCCACCCGGCGCGACGTCCACGCCTGGGCCGACGCCTGGCTGCGCACCACCGGCGTCGACACCCTCACCCCGACCGTCACCACCGAGGCCGGCACCTGCACCCTCACCGTCGAGCACACCGGCAGCCGCCCGCACCGCATCGCCGTCGGCCTGTACGACCACGACCTCTCCGACGACGAGGGCCGCCTCACCCTGCGCGAACGCCTCGACATCGACATCCCTCAGAGCACGCCGCAGCCCATCGGCAAGCCCCCCGCGCTGCTCCTGCTCAACGACGGCGACCTCACCTACACCAAGGTCCGCTTCGACGCCGCGTCCGCCGAGTCCGTCGGCACCAGCCTGTCCCGGCTGCCCGACCCGCTGACCCGCGCCGTCGTCTGGAACGCCCTGCGCGACGCGGTCCGCGACGGCGAACTCGCCCCCGGCGCCTACCTGGAGACCGCCCGCGCCCACCTCCCGCGCGAGACCGACCTGGCCCTCGCCCAGGGCGTCCTCGCCTTCGCGTCCACCCAGATCGCCGACCGCTACCTCACCCCCGAGGAGCGCCCCGCCGCCCTGGCGACCCTGTCCTCGCTGTGCCGCGACCTCATCCGCCGCACCGAGGACGGCGACCACCCCGGCCTGCGCCTGATCGCCGTACGCCACTTCATCGACGTCGCCGCCCACCCGGACACCATCGCCGCCTGGCTCGCCGACGGCACGGTCCCCGGCGGACCCGAACTCGACCCCGACCTGCGCTGGCGCGTCCTCGCCCGGCTCGCCGTCCTCGGCGCCGCCGACGAGACCGCCATCGCCGCCGAACAGGAACGCGACCCGTCCGCCAACGGCCGGGAAGGCGCCGCCCGGTGCCGCGCCGCCCTGCCCGACGAGGAGGCCAAGCGCGCCGCCTGGGCCGCGATGTTCGACGGCGACGACCTGTCCAACTACCTCTTCACCGCCACCGCCCAGGGCTTCTGGCAGCCCGAACAGGCCGACCTGGTACGGCAGTACGTGCCGCGCTTCTACGACGACGCGGTCGCCGTGGCGGCCCGCCGCGGCCCCGCCATCGCGGAGGCCGTCGGCCGCTGGGCCTTCCCCGCACACGCCGTCGACGCCGAGAACCTGACCCTGGGCGAGGCCTGCCTGCGCGAGGCGGACCCGATCCCGTCCCTGCGCCGCAAGCTGGCGGACCAGCTGGACGACCTGCGACGCGCCCTCCAGGTAAAGGAGGGCACGACGGCATAGCCCCACCGGGCGTCTGCGGGACGGGACTCCGGACCGGAACGGGGGCCAGGGGCGGCGGCCCCCGGCCCCCAGCCACCGGCTCCCACCCGCACGGCACCCCGTGGCGCCTCCTGCTTTCGGGTCCAAAACCCGTACGGGCAGGGCACGTCACCACAACCACCGACAAAATGGGACTCCCCGCCCCCGGAGGAGCCCATGCGCACCCCGCCCCTCGCCTCAGGCCCCGAAGGCCCCGCCGCGCTGCGGCCGTTGCTCGCCACCGTCCTCGACGCGCTGGACGCCGGCGCCCGCGCCCGCGGCGGGCCCCTGCCCGCGGGCGGCCCCACCGCGGTGGCCGCCCGGGTACGCGCGGCGGCCGGCGAGATCCTCCCGCAGCGGGGCGACCCGGCCGCCCTGCACACCCTGGTCCGCGTCCTGACCGAGGGCTCCGCCGACCCCGCCCACCCGCTGTGCGCCGCACACCTGCACTGCCCGCCCCTCGCCGTCGCGGCCGCCGCCGACCTCGCCGCCTCCGTCCTCAACCCCTCCCTGGACTCCTGGGACCAGGCCCCGGCCGCCTCGGAGCTGGAGGCACTCGTCACCCGCGCGCTCGCGGCCGAGACAGGCCTGGCCGACGCCCTCGTCACCACCGGCGGCACCGAGTCCAACCACCTCGCCCTGCTCCTGGCCCGCGAGCGCCTCGGCGCCGGCCTCCGCCTCGTGTGCGGCGCCAACGCCCACCACTCGCTGCCCCGCGCCACCTGGCTCCTCGGCCTGCCCGAGCCGGTCGTCGTCCCCGCCCCGGCCGGCACCCTCGACCCCGTCGCCCTCGACGAGGCCCTCACCCGCCTGCCCGGCCCCCTGCTCGTCGCGGCCACCGCCGGCACCACCGACGCCGGGCTCATCGACCCCCTCCCCGACATCGCCGCCCTCTGCTCCGCCCACGGCGCCCGCCTGCACATCGACGCCGCCTACGGGGGCGGCCTGCTGTTCAGCGACCGCCACCGCGCCCGCCTCACCGGCCTCGACGCCGCCCACACCGCCACCCTCGACCTGCACAAACTCGGCTGGCAGCCGGCCGCCGCCGGACTCCTCGCCGTCCGCGACCCCGACGACCTCACCGCCCTGAACCAGCGCGCCGACTACCTCAACGCCGACGACGACACCGACGCCGGCCTCCCCGACCTCCTCGGCCGCTCGCTGCGCACCACCCGCCGCCCCGACATCCTCAAGACCGCCGTCACCCTCGCCACCCTCGGCCGCACCGGCCTCGGCGCCCTCGTCGACGAGGTCTGCGCCCGCGCCCAGGACCTCGCCGCCCTGATCGCCGCCGACCCCGCCCTCGAGCTGTACGACACCCCCACCCTCAGCACCGTCCTCTTCCGCCCCGCCGCAGCCGACGACGAGACCGTGGCCCGCACCCGGCGGCGGCTGCTCACCGAAGGCCGCGCCGTCCTCGGCCGGGCCCGCCTCGACGGCCGGCTCTGGCTCAAGACCACCCTCCTCAACCCCCACACCCGGCCCGACGACCTGGCCGCCCTCCTGGAACTGGTGGAAGGAAACACCCCCGCATGAACACCCCGGCCCACCCGGCCCCCGCCGCCCCCCGCGACCTCGTCGGCATCGGCATCGGCCCCGCCAACCTCTCCCTCGCCGCCCTCGCCCAGCCCCTCGCCGAACTCGACGCCGTCTTCTACGAACAGCGCCCCACCTTCGCCTGGCACCCCGGCCTCCTCATCGACGGCGCCCGCCTCCAGGTGCCCTTCCTCGCCGACCTCGTCACCCTCGCCGACCCCGCCAGCCCCTGGACCTTCCTCAGCTACCTGAAGACCCGCGAGCGCCTCTTCCCCTTCTACTTCGCCGAGCGCTTCCACATCCACCGCGCCGAGTACGACGCCTACTGCCGCTGGGTCGCCGACGGCCTCCCCGCACTGCACTTCGGCCACCGCGTCGACGCCGTCCGCTGGAACCCCGAACGCGACCTGTTCGAGGTCGACCTCACCCGGCTCGGCCCCGACGGCGAAGCCGAGGCCGCCGGCCGCACCCACACCAGGAACGTCGTCGTCGGCGTCGGCACCGAGCCCCACGTCCCCGACGCCCTGCGCCCCCTCACCGACACCCCCGGCGTCCCCGTCCTGCACACCGCCGACTACCTCGACCACCGGACCGAACTCCTCGCCGCCGGCCACGTCACCGTCGTCGGCTCCGGCCAGTCCGGCGCGGAGGTCTTCCTCGACCTCCTGCGCCACCGCCCCACGGGCCGCGAACGCCTGCACTGGATCGGCCGCACCGAGGCCTTCGCCCCCATGGAGTACTCCAAACTCGGCCTCGAACACTTCACCCCCGACCACACCCGCTACTTCCACGCCCTGCCCGAACCGGCCCGCGACCACCTCGTCGACGCCCAGTGGCAACTCCACAAGGGCATCGACGCCGACACCCTCGCCGCCATCCACGAGGAGCTGTACCGCCGCACCCTCCACGGCGGCTGGCCCGACGCCGTCCTCACCCCCGGCGTCCGCGTCCGCACCGCCGTCCGCCTCGCCACCACCCAGATCGAACTCCACCTCGAACACGTCCGCCAGAACACCCGCAGCCGGCTCACCACCGACGCCGTCGTCCTCGCCACCGGCCACCGCGAACGCCCCCTGGACCACCTCCTCGCCGGACTCGACCCCCACCTCCGCCGCGACGCCGCCGGACGCCCCCGCATCGACGAGCACTTCCGCCTCGCCCTCGACCCGTCCGTGACCGGCTCCGGCTGCCACGTCTACGTACAGAACGCCGAACGCCACACGCACGGCGTCGGCGCCCCCGACCTCGGCCTCACCGCCTGGCGCAGCGCCACCGTCCTCAACACCCTCACCGGCAAGGAGACCTACCCCCTCCCGCGCCGCACCGCCTTCACCACCTTCGGCCTCGACCCCCGGCCCCCCGTCCCGCCGGTCCGGCAGCCGGCCACCCCCACCCCGCTCCCCGAAGGCCGGTGACCCGCCGACCACGACGAAGGGACGGCGGGAGCCCGGCCCCCACCGTCCCTCGCACTCCACCGTCCCTCACACCCCGACGGCCGTCCGCCCGACTGCTAGAACACGGGCGTACCGTCGCGCGTCAGCCTCCAGTCCACCGACGCGAAGTCCTTCGGGTCCAGCACACCCTTCGCCGTCACCCACTCCGCGATCCGCGTCCGGATCTCCGTCGACTCCGCCCACAGCTCCCGCGCCGACGCCACGTGCGGGAACGCACCACCGCCGTTGGCCCGGTAGTTGTTCACCGCCAGCACGAACTGCCGGGCGTCGTCCCACGCCGCCCCGCCGTACGTCAGGTTCCTGATCCGCGACCCCGCCGGCTGCGCGACGTCGATGTCGTACGACAGCCCCGACACGTAGTCGTAGTTGTAGTCCGGACGGCCACCGGCGTTCGTCAGCTTCGCCACGTCCACGGCCGCGTCCGCCGCCGTCCGCACGAAGTACTCCGCCGAGTACTCCAGGTACGCCCGCACCTGGGCGCCCGTCATCAGCTTCGCGACCAGCGTGTTGTCGTACACGTACAGGCTCGACAGGTCCCGGATCGTCACCTCGCCGGCCGGGATCTCCGAGGTCCGCGAGAACGGCGACGCCTGCGCGATCACCGGCAGGGACGCGTACGACGTGCCCGCCAGGGCCGCCTTCACCACGTCCTCCTGGACCTTGGTGATCAGGTCGATGATCGGGGCGTCCTTGTAACGCGCCTCGACCGTGGTCAGCGTGTCCGTCGCCGTGCCGACGACCTGGTTGACGTACGCGACGACCTTGGCGTGCTCGTCCGACAGCAGCCTGGTGATCCTCGGGTCGTCGGCGACCGTGTTGGAGTTCAGCACCGACGCCGCCACCGACTCCACACCCCAGCGGCCCCGGGCGAAGACCAGCTCGACGTCGAACAGCGACAGCCGCTCCGCGTAGGCCAGCGGCTCCGACAGCACGACCGTCTTCCCCGTCTCCTCGTTGACGACCTTCAGCTCCGGGATCTCCACGTGCGCGTGCCCCACCAGGATCGCGTCGATCCCCGGCACCCGCTGCGCCACCAGCGCCGCCGAGTTCTCCACGTACGGCAGCTGGTCACCGTACGACGACGTGCCCGAGGAACCCGAGTGCGCCGACACCACGACGACGTCCGCACCCATCGACCGCAGCTTCGGCACCCACTTCGCCGCCTGCTCCTCCAGACCCGGGAAGGTCAGCTTCCCCTGCACGTACGCCTTGTCCCAGATCGCGATGCCCGGGTTGGTCAGGCCCAGCACCGCCACCTTCACCGGCGGCGCGCCCTTCACGCGGAACGTCTTCATGAAGTAGGGCGGGAACGCCGGCTTCAGCGTCCTCGCGTCCAGCGCGTTCGCCCCGAGCAGCGGGAAGTCGCACTGCTCCTCGAACCTGCGGAGCGTCTCGATGCCGTAGTTGAACTCGTGGTTGCCGAGCGCCACCGCGTCGTACCCGATCGCGTTCATCGCCTGCGCCATCGGGTGCACCGGACCGCCCTCGGCGGTGATCGGGTCCACCTTGGCGTAGTAGTACGTCAGCGGTGTGCCCTGGATCGTGTCGCCCGCGTCCAGGAGCAGCGTGTTCTCCCGGCCCCGCTCCTCGCGAATCTTGTTCACCAGGGTCGAGACCCGCGCCAGGCCCTGCGCGTTGCCCTTGGCGTCGGAGTACTCCGCGTCCTTGAAGTAGTCCCAGTTGAAGACGTGCCCGTGCAGGTCCGTCGTGCCCAGCACGGTCAGCGCGTACCGCTTGGCCGGCCTGGCCGGCTTCCGGGGCTCCGCCGCCCGCGCCGCCGGTGCCGCGACCGCGCCCGCGACCGCCACCCCCGCCCCGGTCACGGCGGACTTCTTCAGGAACTTCCGGCGGTTCAACGGCATGCTGTGCTCCTCGGACAACGACCAATGACGCGCGTAGACAGATGCGCGTGGACAAGGGACACGCACAGCCGGACGCGCGTAGATTCTGACCCGGCCATGGCAAACGACAACAGACCCCACAGGTTTCGATCTGATGACCGCAGCCACCCGGGAGCCGCCCCACAACCAGGCAAGGCCTGCCAGAGCGGGGCGTATGGCCACCCCCACCGCCCACGGCACCCCCGACGCCCCTCGGTCTCCTCTGACCCGATCCGCCGGACAGCCCCTGACCGACCTCCCCCTCACCCGCACCGACGGCCCCCGGTGGAAACTGCGCCCCGACTCACCGGTCCACCGCGAAACCCGCCGGCAAGCGGAACGGGACGCCGCACGGCGCGCGACCGAGTACGCCGAGGCACTGGGCACCTCCGCGGCCGCCCTGATCGAGCCGGCCGACCCCGGCGACGAAGCGACGGGCAGACGCCGACAGGGCGCCCTCGAACACCGGACCCTCCGCAGGACCCCCACCCCAGAAGACGCGCCACCCGAACCCCTCGACCTCGAACCGGAACGGATACGGGTGCGCGCCGAGGTCAGAGCACAATTCACCATGCTCCCTCCGCACCTGCGAATTCACCCGATCGAGGAATCCGGGCCCCCGTGCGGATGCTCATCGGAGCGGTCGGGCGCACAATGCCGCGCCCGTCAACAGCCCTTCACGCAAAGGTTGTTGAGAGGCCATGTCCTGCGAATTCGCTACCGCCGGGTAAGACTTAGGCTCGACTCATGCGCCGAGCGAAAATCGTCTGCACCCTGGGCCCCGCCACCGACTCCTACGACCGGATCAAATCCCTGGTCGAAGCCGGAATGGACGTCGCCCGCCTCAACCTCAGCCACGGCGACCACGCCGAGCACGAGGAGCGCTACCACCACGTCCGCAAGGCCTCCGACGAGACCGGCCACAGCGTCGGCACCCTCGCCGACCTCCAGGGCCCCAAGATCCGCCTCGGCCACTTCACCGAAGGACCCGTCCTCCTCGAACGCGGCGACACCTTCACCGTCACCGTCGAAGAAGGCGTGGCAGGCGATCGTCACACCTGCGGAACCACCTACGCCGGCCTCGCCGACGACGTCTCGCCCGGCGAACGCATCCTCGTCGACGACGGCAAGGTCTGCCTGGAAGTCACCGAGATCGACGGCCCCCGCATCCGCACCCGCGTCGTCGAAGGCGGCATCGTCTCCGACCACAAGGGCCTCAACCTGCCCGGCGTCGCCGTCTCCGTCCCCGCCCTGTCCAAGAAGGACGAAGAAGACCTCCGCTGGGCCCTGCGCACCGGCCTCGACGCCATCGCCCTCTCCTTCGTCCGCAGCGGCCGCGACATCCTCGACGTCCACCGCATCATGGACGAGGAAGGCCGCCGCCTCCCCGTCATCGCCAAGATCGAGAAACCCCAGGCCGTCGAGAACATCGACGACATCGTCGCCGCCTTCGACGGCATCATGGTCGCCCGCGGCGACCTCGGCGTCGAGATGCCCCTCGAACAGGTCCCCATTGTCCAGAAGCGCGCCGTCAAACTCGCCCGGCGCAACGCCAAACCGGTCGTCGTCGCCACCCAGATGCTCGACTCCATGATCGACAACTCCCGCCCCACCCGCGCCGAGGCCTCCGACGTCGCCAACGCCGTCATCGACGGCACCGACGCCGTCATGCTCTCCGGCGAGACCAGCGTCGGCAAATACCCCGTACAGACCGTCCGCACCATGGCCAAGATCCTCGAAGCCGCCGAGGAGGACATCCTCGCAGCCGGCCTCCCACCCCTCACCGAACGCAACAAACCCCGCACCCAGGGCGGCGCCGTCGCCAGAGCCGCCGCCGAGATCGGCGACTTCCTCGACGCCAAGTTCCTGATCGCCTTCACCCAGACCGGCGACACCGCCCGCCGCCTCTCCCGCTACCGCTCCCCGATCCCCCTCCTCGCCTTCACCCCGGAACCGGCCACCCGCTCCCAGCTGAACCTGACGTGGGGCGTCGAAACCTTCCTCGTCCCGCCCGTCGGCTCCACGGACGCGATGGTCGACCAGGTCGACGAACTGCTGCTGCGCCTCGGCCGCTGCGAGAAGGGCGACGTGGTGGTGATCACGGCGGGTTCGCCTCCGGGGGTGTCCGGCTCGACGAACCTGGTCCGCGTCCACCACGTGGGGGAGGACGACAGGCCCAAGTAGGGGGCGGTCGGGTCAGTACTTGGGGCCCACGTGGGCGTCCATGAGGGCGACGGAGGCTTTGCGGGCGACGGAGATGTTGAACGGATCGCTGCCGCGAGCAAGAGTGGTCCACTCGACGCCGACCTTGTCGAGGGTGTCAGCGAAGAGCTTCCGGATGTCGTCCGACTTGTTGGCGAAGAAGTAACGGGGATATTCGTAGCGCTTGATCTTGCCTCCGACGATCTTCTCGGTCCAGTTGGTGATGCGACATCCGTCGGAGTGGATGAGACCGCGGATGAACCCCCAAGGGTGCGCATCGACGATGGCCTGCTGCCAGGGGGTGAGAGAGATGCGACGCTCGTGCTTCTTGCCCGGGCCGTGCTGGGGGAAGAGGCAGTGCAGGTGCTTCGAGTAGACCTTCACGTTGCGGCAGCCTGTCCTGCGAACCCGGCAGACGGAGTTGTCGGGGAAGACTGCGCGTATGGCCTGCTCGCATTCATCCATGAGGCCGGGCCATGATTCGGCGCAGGTGATCATGAGGTTGGGCACGCGGTGCTCTGAGTAGTGGCTGATGTGGCCGTCGCCGAGATAGAGCCCCAAGAGGTAGCCGTATGCCGTCTCGTCCAGCTCCCGACCGTCGCACCGGGGGCACCTCGGGTCGTGCGAGCCAGGACATTCGCCGCGTTTGGCGCGGTCCAGGTGCTTCCAATAGCTGATTGTGCCCAGAGGGATGTTGAGCTGACGAGCCACGTCAGCGTTCCGGGTGCCGTTGCGCAGCAATGTGACGGCCGTCTGCCGAATCTCGATGCTGTGGAAGTTCATGTGGATACGGTGCGTGACCCACTGTTACCGTGAGCAGCAAAAAACGGAAGATCACGCGAACGTGATCCTCCGCTTATCGGTGCCGGGTATGGGATTCGAACCCACATGTCCTTTCGGACAGAGGTGTTTGAGACCTCCGCGTCAGCCAGTTGCGCCAACCCGGCCAGCCAGCCAGAGAGGAGTGTACCGGGTGACCGCGTCGAGCCGCAGCTAGGTAGGCTCTTGTCAGCAGTGCCCCTGCCTGAACAAGGAGCCCCCGTGACCGCCCCCGAGTCGCCCCAGCCCGTAGACGCGCCCGACGACGACAAGTCGCACGTGCCTCCGCTGACGACCCGTGTCGTCATCGCCGAGGACGAGGCGCTGATCCGCCTCGACCTCAAAGAGATGCTGGAGGAGGAGGGCTACACCGTCGTCGGCGAGGCCGGTGACGGCGAGCAGGCCGTCGAGCTCGCTCGTGAGCACAAGCCGGACCTGGTCATCCTCGACGTGAAGATGCCCAAGCTGGACGGCATCTCCGCCGCGGAGAAGATCGCCGAGGAGCGCATCGCGCCGGTGCTGATGCTGACCGCGTTCTCGCAGCGCGACCTCGTCGAGCGGGCGCGTGACGCGGGGGCGATGGCGTACCTGGTGAAGCCGTTCAGCAAGAGCGACGTGGTTCCGGCGATCGAGATGGCCGTCTCGCGGTTCACGGAGTTGCGTGAGCTGGAGAACGAGGTCGCGGATCTGACGCTGCGGTTGGAGACCCGCAAGCTGGTCGATCGGGCGAAGTCGATCCTGCAGACGGAGTACGGGCTGACGGAGCCGGCGGCGTTCCGGTGGATCCAGAAGACGTCGATGGACCGGCGGATGTCGATGCAGCAGGTGGCGGAGGCGGTCATCCAGGACGCCGACGAGAAGAAGGCGTCCAAGGGCTGAGGCGTTGCCGCCGCGCGGACGAAGTCGCCGCACACGAAGAGGCCCGCGCCCCCGGTTCGACCGGGGGTGCGGGCCTCTTCGTGTGCGGGGTCGGCTCAGTCCTCGCCGAGGTACGCCTTGCGGACGGACTCGTCGTGCAGGAGGTCGCGGCCCGTGCCGGAGAGCACGATCTTGCCGATCTCCATGACGTGGCCGTGGTCGGCGAGCGAGAGCGCGGCCTGGGCGTTCTGTTCGATGAGCAGGATGGTCATGCCCTGGGACTTCAGTTCCGCGATGGTCGCCATGATCTTCTGCATCATGATCGGGGACAGGCCCATGGAGGGTTCGTCCAGCATGAGCAGCTTCGGCTGGGACATGAGGGCGCGGCCCATGGCGAGCATCTGCTGCTCTCCGCCGGAGAGGGTGCCGGCGGCCTGCTTGCGGCGCTCTCCCAGGATGGGGAAGAGGTCGTAGGCGCGCTGGATGTCCTTCTCGATGCCCGCTTTGTCGTTGCGGAGGAAGGCGCCGAGGCGGAGGTTGTCCTCGATGGTCATGCGGGGGAAGATGTGCCGGCCCTCGGGGGAGTGGGCGAGCCCCAGCGAGACGATGTCGTGGGCGGGGGTCTTCTTCAGCGACCTGCCGTTGAATTTGATCTGGCCGCCGACCGGCTTGAGGAGCCCGGACAGGGTGCGCAGGGTGGTGGTCTTGCCGGCGCCGTTGGTGCCGATCAGGGTGACGACCTCGCCGGCCTCGACCTTGAACGAGATGCCCTTGACGGCCTCGATCTTGCCGTAGGCGACCCGGAGGTCCTCGACTTCGAGCAGTGCGGTCATCGGTCGTTCTCCTTGGCGGGCGCGGCGTCCGTCGTGGTCTCGGCGTGCGCTTCGGCGGCCTCGACTTCGGCGATCTCCTCGGCGCCGGGGGCGTCCTCGTAGGGTTCGCCGAGGTAGGCGGCGACGACGCGTTCGTCGCCCTGCACGGTGGCGCTGTCGCCTTCGACGAGTTTTTCGCCCTGGACGAGGACGGCGACGCGGTCGCAGAGGTTGAAGATGAAGCGCATGTCGTGCTCGATGACGAGGACGGCGATGCCCTGGTCGCGGATGGCGAAGACCAGTTCCTCGGTGGCTCGCGTCTCCTGGGGGTTCATGCCGGCGGTGGGCTCGTCGAGGAGGAGCAGGCCGGGTTCGCTGGCGAGGGCCCGGGCGATCTCCAGCTTGCGCTGTTCGCCGTAGGGCAGGTTGCGTGCGAGGTGGTCGGCCTTCTTGTCCAGGCCCACGAACTCGAGGAGTTCCATGGCGCGTGCGCGGGAGGTGGCCTCGGCCTTGTGGAAGCCGGGGAGGCGCAGGACGGCGGACCAGAAGCCTTCCTTGGTGCGGGTGTGGCGGCCGACGAGCACGTTCTCCAGGACCGTCATGTTGGCGAACAGGCGGATGTTCTGGAAGGTGCGGGCGATGCCGGCGGCCGTGACCTTGAAGGACTTGGGCGGCAGGACGGTGCCCTTGTAGCGGACTTCGCCCTCGGTGGGGATGTAGAGGCCGGTGAGGCAGTTGAAGAAGGTGGTCTTGCCGGCGCCGTTGGGGCCGATGAGGCCGACGATCTCTCCGGCGTTGACGTGCAGGTCGACGTCGCGGACGGCGGTGAGGCCGCCGAAGCGCATGGTGACGCCGCGGGCGTCGAGGACCCTTTCGCCGGTGGGGGCGACCGTGGTGGTGGTGTCGGTGGTCATGGTGGTCAGGCCCCTGCCTTCGTCAGGACGGTGGGAGCTTCCGCGTCCTCGTGGAACTCGAGCTGACGTCGCCGGTTGGGGATGAGGCCTTCCGGGCGGAAGCGCATCAGGAGGATGAGTGCGAGGCCGAAGGCGAAGAGCTGGTAGTCGCCGAGGAACTGGAGCTTGTTGGGGATGAGGAAGAGCAGTGCCGCGCCGATGAGGGGTCCGCTGATGGTGCCCATGCCGCCGAGGACGACGGCGGCGAGGAGGAAGGCGGAGTTGGGCGGGATGGGGCCGGCGAAGAGGTACTGCTCGGGGGTCACGGTGTAGGTGACGTGGGCCTGGACGGTGCCGGCGAGGCCGGCGAGGGAGGCGCCGACGGCGAAGGCGATGAGCTTGACGCGGAAGCCGTTGATGCCCATGGCGAGTGCGGCGGTCTCGTCCTCGCGGATGGCGACCCAGGCGCGTCCGATGCGGGAGTCGCCGCTGCGGCGGAAGACCAGGACGACGATCGCCGTGATGATGAGCATGAGGAAGAAGTAGTTGGCGAAGCGGCCGATGGTGAATCCGGCGATGGTGTGCTCGGTTCCGAAGTCGAACCCGAGGATGTTGAGGTTCGGGATGGAGGAGATGCCGTTGGAGCCGTTGGTGACGTCAGGGCCGGAGGTGCCGTCGAGGTTGTTGGCGGTGATGCGGAAGATCTCGCCGAAGCCGAGGGTGACGATGGCGAGGTAGTCGCCGCGCAGTCGCAGGGTCGGGGCGCCGATGAGGACGCCGAAGACGAGTGAGGCGGCGGCGCCGACCAGGACGGCGGCCCAGAACGGGAAGTGCACGTCGAAGGGGGAGCTGGGGGAGCCGGAGACCATGGCGGCGGCGTAGGCGCCGACGCCGAGGAAGGCGACGTATCCGAGGTCGAGGAGGCCGGCGAGGCCGACGACGATGTTGAGGCCGAGGGCGACGGTGCCGAAGATCAGGATGTAGACGCCGACGGTGGCGTACTGGTCGTCGGTCTGGGTGAAGGGGAACATCGCGGCGGCGACGAAGGCGCCGCAGATGGTGATGTTCTGGTGCCGGGCGGTGATCTGGGAGGCCTGGTTGACCAGTCCGGCCTTGTTGAGTGCGGCGAAGCCGAAGGCGGCGGTGATGAGGAAGCCGATGAAGAGTTCGTCGTACTCGGTGCCGATGCCGTAGGTGAAGACGGTGAGGCCGAGGCCGAGGACGGCGACGATGATGAGGATCTCGGCGTAGGAGGGCAGGGTGCCGACGGGGCGGGGGGTGCCGCCGGCGAAGGCGGCCTTGGTGATGTCCCGGCCGCCGCGCAGGCGGTGGCGGAACAGTTCCCAGCCGGTGTCGTCCGGGTCGTGGGGTTCGGGCTCGGGCCGCTCGAAGGGGAGGGCCAGGGCGCCGAGGAGGGCGACCAGGGTGGCGAGGGCGGCGACGAAGCCGCCGGGTTCGAGGTTGACGATGCCGCCGAGGTCGACGGTGATCGCGATGACCGTGTACCAGACGGTGGCGAAGGCGGCGAGGGCGGCGAACTTGATCGCGCCGTCGGCGCCGGCGGGGGTGAGCCAGCGGAGGCCCTTGACGCCGTAGGAGGACAGGCCGAGGAGGGTGGTGAGGGCGCCGCCGATGAGGGCGAGGACCTGGAGTCCGCCGGGGTAGCCGTAGACGGTGAGGTCGCCGGGGAAGGCGGCCGTCCAGGTCCAGGCGAGGAAGGTGGAGACGACGGTGAGGGCGCCGCCGCCGGTGGCGAGGGCGCGGCCGAGGTGCTCCGGGATGCCGATGAGGCCGGTGGCCGGTGCGGCGGGGGTGCTGGGGGTGCCGGGTGCGGTGGTCTGTGTGGTCATCGGTGTCACGCCCTGTCCGCGACGCGCTCGCCGAGCAGGCCCTGGGGCCTGAACAGCAGTACGAGGATGAGAAGTACGAAGGCCCAGACGTCGGCCCAGGACTGGCTGCCGAACTGGTCCATGCCGGGGATGTCGGCGATGTAGGCGGTGGCCAGGGTTTCGGCGATGCCGAGGACGACGCCGCCGATCATGGCGCCGTAGATGTTGCCGATGCCGCCGAGGACCGCCGCGGTGAAGGCCTTGAGGCCGAGGATGAAGCCCATGCGGTAGTCGATCTGGCCGTACTTCAGGCCGTAGGCGACGCCGCCGACGGCGGCGAAGATCGCGCCGAGGGCGAAGGCGATCACGATGATGCGGTCGGTGTTGACGCCCATGAGCTTGGCGGTGTCCGGGTCCTGCGCGGTGGCCTGCATGCCGCGTCCGGTGCGGGTCTTCATGACGAAGTAGGCGAGGACGGCCATGCTGATGGGGGCGGCGGCGAGGAGGAAGACGTCACCGGTCTGGATGGTGATGTCGCCGAGGTGGAAGGGGCCGCCCTCGATCTGCGGGAAGGTGCGGGCGGACTTCGCCTCCGGGTACCAGGCCCAGACGGCCTGCTGCAGGCCCAGGGAGAGGCCGATGGCGGTGATGAGGGGGGCGAGCCGGGGGGCGCCGCGCAGGGGGCGGTAGGCGAACCGTTCCGCCCCGATGGCGACGAGGGCGGCGACCAGCATGGCGCCGATGAGCATGAGCGGCAGGGCTATCCACATGGTCGTGCCGTTGGGCAGTACCCAGAGGTAGACGGAGAGAGCCCCGAAGGCGCCCGTCATGAAGATCTCGCCGTGGGCGAAGTTGATGAGCTGGACGATGCCGTAGACCATCGTGTAGCCAATGGCGACCAGCCCGTACATGGATCCCAGTAGCAGGCCGTTGACCAGCTGCTGCGGCAGTTCGTTCACCGCATGTCCTCCGAGACGTTCGGATTGTTTCGACGGATGTGTCCGGATGTGGGTCCGCGCGGGGCGCCAGTGGAACAGCGCCCCGCGCGGCTCGGTGGTGCGGGTGGGTCAGCCGGTGTAGGTACCGGCCTTCACCGACTTCCAGGCACCGTTCTCGACGGCGTACACGGTGAGCTGCTTGTTGGTGGCGTCACCGAACTCGTCGAAGGAGACCTTGCCGGTCACACCGTCGAAGGAGACGTTCTGCATGGCCGCGGTGACCTTGGCGCGGGCGTCGTCCGGGAGCTTGCCGTCGTTGTCGTCGACGACCTTCTTCACGGCCTCGATGATCGCCCAGGCCGAGTCGTAGGCGTAGCCGCCGTAGGCGGAGTACTCCTCCTTGTAGCCCTCGGCCTTGTAGTTGGCCACGAATTCCTTGGCGGAGGGCAGCTCCTCGACCGGGGCACCGACGGAGGTGGCCAGGTCGCCGTCGGCGCCGGCGCCGGCGAGGCTGAGGAAGTTGTCGTCCTTGATCCCGTCACCGCCGATCAGCGGGATCTTGGCGCCGGCCTCCTTGATCTGCTTGCTGAGCGGGCCGGCCTGCGGGTATTCGCCGCCGTAGTAGACGACGTCGGCGCCGGAGTTCTTGACCTTCGTGGCGATGGCCGAGAAGTCCTTGCTGTCCGGGTTGATGTGTTCGGTGCCCGCGACCGTGCCGCCGAGCTTCTTGAACTCCTTGGTGAAGGTGGCGGCCAGGCCGGCGCCGTAGGTCTTCTTGTCGTCGATGACGAAGACCTTCTTCTTCTTGGCGTCGTTGAAGACGTACTGCGCGGCGAACGGGCCCTGGATGGCGTCCGTGGTCGCGGTGCGGAAGTACGACTTGTACTGGCGGGTCTTCTCGGTCTGCCAGTTCGCGCCCTGGGTCAGGCTGGGGCCGGTGTTCGCCGGGGAGACCTCGACCAGCTTGGCGTCGTCGAAGACCTTCTGCATCGACTCGGCGACGGAGGAGTTCAGCGGGCCGACCACGCCGAGGACGTTCTTGTCCGCGACGAACTTGGTGGCGTTCTGCTGCCCGGCCGAGGGCTGCGCCTGGTCGTCGAGGGCTTCGATCTTGAAGGTGACGCCGTCGACGTACTTCTTCTTGTTCGCGGTCTTGGCGGCGAGGTCGGCCGAGTTCTTGATGCCCAGGCCCATGGCGGACAGGTCGCCGGTCAGCGGGGCGTCGACGCCGATGGTGACGGTGGTGCCGCCGCCGCTGTCGGAGCCCTTGTCGTCGCTGTCGCGCGAGCCGCAGGCGGTGAGGGTGAGTGCTCCCGCGGACAGCGCAGCGGTGATGGCGATAAGCGAACGTTGACGCACGTTCCAGTCCTTTCCCTGGGCGGCCCTCCCCCCTGGAAGAGGCCGAGTCGAGCGCTGGGGCCGAAGGGGTATTCCAGCTGCGCGGTGACTGGCCGTGACTCTAAACGGGTGAAGGTAACGCGGAGGAGGCTCTGGCCCATGCTGTGACTCTCTTGTTATGACACGAGGTAATGCAGAGCGGTACTCGGAGGGTGGAACCGTGGAATTCAGGCCGATTCGCCCTGTCCGCATGCTGAGAATCCGCAGGACGGGCCCCGATGGTTTCAGGCGTCTCAGGCGTTTTGGTGATTACGCGGATTCGTTGCTGCAGGCGACTTGTAGGGCCTGGGAGAGGTCCTGCGCATACCGGGAGCCGAGGATGAAACTGTGGTCCTGTATTGCGCGCGCATTACGCAGAGTTACGTCCAGGAAAGGCAGCCCGGCATCCGTCGGCACATTTTCGCAATCCGTCACATGCATCGTGATGACGATCTTGCGGGCGGAACCCGCCTTCGTGCGGAAAGGTGGGCGCGGCGCCGACGTCAGGAAGATCCCCGCGTACGGCTGAGCCAGCCGCGTCGTCGTGACCGGCGGACCCGACTCCACGCTGAGCAGCACCTCCAGCGCGAAGGTCCGTGGCCGGGTGCCCGGCGGCACCGCGAGCGGCCCCAGATACGCGACGTCCACCACCTGGGACGGGAACGGCGGTGCCGGGACGGCTCGTTGGCGGTCCTGCGGCCGGGTCGCCCAGAGCAGACCGGCACCGGCCAGGAGGGCGAGGGCCGTCAACGCCCCGAGCGCGGCCCGGCGGTGACGCCCGAGGGGCAAGGCCGGCCGCAGGCGCGAAGCGCCCGACCCCCGGACCTCCCCGGCCTCCCACACGCGCGTGCCCTCACCCGGCTCGACGGGGCCGACCCCGCCGCTCACCGCCACGGACCCCCGCCCGGAGTGCCGGAGCGGTACCGGGCGACACAGCCCTCGCGCGACTGACGGTCGATCAACTCGTGTGTGGCACGGGCGCCTTCGCGCTTCTCCACGGCCCGCGCGGCGTCCACGACCGACCGCAGGATCTCGTACTGGCCGCCTGAGAGTCCCATCGACTGGTAGTCCCCGTAACCGCCGCCGTCCAGCACCTCGCGCGACCAGTGGGCGACGATCCGGGCGCACAGCACCTCGGGGGGAGTCGCGGAAGGCGCCGGGGTGCCCCGCGCCCCGGCGGCGCCGGGACCGGCGCAGGCCGTGGCCAGCAGGCCCGCGCCGAGGACCGCTCCGAGAGCCGTCCCGAGGCCTCGCGCCGCGGCGGTTCGCCGGGGCGTCCCCGACCGCCGTGCCGGCGCGGACCGGTGGGTCGGCACCGACCGGCGTGCCGCGGGCGGTCGTGCCGTCGCGGGCCGTCGCGCCGTTCCGGTTCGCCGTGCCGCTTCCGTCCGCCGTGCCGTTGCGGGCCGTCGCACCGCCCGCGGCCAGAGGGGCCCTCCCATTGCCATCCCCCGACGCTAGGCCGCGGAGGCGGCGGCGGGCAACGGGCCGGGAGGGCCGGGACGAGGAGCGCCGGTGCGGTCAGCCGGCCGCGGGCGCGGCGTCGCCGGGATCCAGATCCCGCAGCAGGCACGTCAGCCGCGCCGTGCACACCCGCTTGTCCGCCTCGTCGCTGATCACGATCTCGTACGTCGCCGTGGACCGGCCCCGGTGCACGGGCGTGGCCACGCCGGTGACCAGGCCGGAGCGGGCGCCTCGGTGGTGGGTGCAGTTGAGGTCGACTCCGACGGCGATCTTGGAGCTGCCGCCGTGCAGCATGGCGCCGACCGAACCGAGGGTCTCCGCCAGCACCGCGGAGGCGCCGCCGTGCAGCAGTCCGTACGGCTGGGTGTTGCCCTCGACCGGCATCGTGCCGACGACCCGCTCGGCGGACGCCTCGACTATCTGTACGCCCATGCGGGTGCCCAGGTGCCCGGCGGAGAAGAGGGCGCCCAGGTCGATGCCGAGCGCCGCGTACTCGTCGACGACCTCCTGCGGGAACTTCACGTGCTGCTGCTCGCCCATCTGGACCTGCTCCGTTCGTCGTGACCCGTGTCGTGACCGGTACGGGGACCGTGTCGGCTGAGCAAACGCTCAGCCGGTCGCCGATTGTTCCAGACGGACCACGACGGACTTGCTGGCCGGGGTGTTGCTGGTGTCCGCGGTGGCGTCCAGCGGTACCAGGACGTTGGTCTCCGGGTAGTACGCCGCCGCGCAGCCCCGCGCCGTCGGGTAGGACACCACCCGGAAGCCGGGCGCCCGCCGCTCCACCCCGTCCCGCCACTCGCTCACCAGGTCCACGTAGGAGCCGTCGGCGAGGCCGAGCGTGCGGACGTCCTCGGGGTTGACCAGGACGACCCGGCGGCCGTTGGTGATGCCCCGGTAACGGTCGTCGAGCCCGTAGACGGTGGTGTTGTACTGGTCGTGCGAGCGCAGCGTCTGCAGCAGGAGCCGGCCGACGGGCAGCTCGGGGAACTCCACCGGGGCGGCCGTGAAGTTGGCCTTGCCGGTGGCCGTGGGGAAGCGGCGCTCGTCGCGCGGGGCGTGCGGCAGCGCGAAGCCGCCGGGGCGGGCGACGCGCGCGTTGAAGTCCTCGAAACCGGGGATCACGCGCGCGATGCGGTCCCGGATCGTCGCGTAGTCCTTCTCGAACTCCTCCCACGGCACCCGGCTGTCCTCGCCCAGCACCCGGCGCGCCAGCCGGCACACGATGGCCGGCTCGGACAGCAGCCGCGCGCTCGCGGGCGCCAGCCGCCCGCGGGAGGCGTGCACCATGCCCATGGAGTCCTCGACGGTCACGAACTGCTCGCCGCCGGCCTGCACGTCGCGCTCGGTACGGCCGAGCGTCGGCAGGATCAGGGCACGCGCGCCCGTGACGACGTGCGAGCGGTTGAGTTTCGTCGACACGTGCACCGTCAGCCGGGCCCGCCGCATCGCCGCCTCGGTGACCTCCGTGTCGGGGGAGGCGGACACGAAGTTGCCGCCCATGGCGAAGAAGACCTTCGCCTCGCCGTCCCGCAGTGCCCGGATGGCCCGTACGACGTCGAAGCCGTGCTCGCGCGGCGGCGCGAAGCCGAACTCCCGCTCCAGGGCGTCCAGGAAGGCCGGGGCCGGGCGCTCGAAGATGCCCATGGTGCGGTCGCCCTGCACGTTCGAATGGCCGCGCACCGGGCAGACGCCCGCGCCCGGACGGCCGATGTTGCCGCGCAGCAGCAGGAAGTTGACCACCTCGCGGATGGTCGGCACGGAGTGCTTGTGCTGGGTGAGGCCCATCGCCCAGCACACGATGACGCGCTCCGAGGCCAGCACCATGCGCAGGGCCTCCTCGATCTCCGCGCGCGTGAGCCCGGTCGCGGCGAGCGTCGTGTCCCAGTCGGCGTCGCGGGCGGTCGCGGCGAACTCCTCGTAGCCGTGGGTGTGCTCGGCGACGAAACGCTCGTCGACCGCGCCCTCGGTCTCGACGATCAGCTTGTTGAGGAGACGGAACAGGGCCTGGTCGCCGCCGAGGCGGATCTGGAGGAAGAGGTCGGTCAGGGCGGCGCCCTTGAGCATGCCCTGCGCGGTCTGCGGGTTCTTGAAGCGCTCCAGGCCGGCCTCGGGCAGCGGGTTCACGCTCATGATCCGCGCGCCGCCCGCCTTGGCCTTCTCCAGGGCGGTGAGCATGCGCGGATGGTTGGTGCCCGGGTTCTGACCGGCGACGATGATCAGGTCGGCCTGGTACAGGTCATCGAGCAGGACGCTGCCCTTGCCGATGCCGATCGTCTCCACGAGGGCCGAACCGGACGACTCGTGGCACATGTTGGAGCAGTCGGGAAGGTTGTTGGTGCCCCACTCGCGCGCGAACAGCTGGTAGAGGAACGCGGCCTCGTTGCTCGTGCGCCCCGAGGTGTAGAACACGGCCTCGTCGGGGGAGGCCAGGGCGGCCATCTCCTCGGCGACGATGTCGAAGGCGCGCTCCCAGGAGACCGGCTCGTAGTGCTCGCCGCCCTCGGGCAGGTACATCGGGTGCGTGAGCCGGCCCTGCTGGCCCAGCCAGTAGCCGCTCCGGTCCGCCAGGTCGGCGACCGGGTGCGCGGCGAAGAACTCCGGGGTGACCCGGCGCAGGGTGGCCTCCTCGGCGACCGCCTTCGCGCCGTTCTCGCAGAACTCCGCCGCGTGCCGGTGGTCCGGTTCCGGCCAGGCGCAGCCCGGACAGTCGAAACCGTCCTTCTGGTTGACGCGCAGCAGGGTCAGCGCGGTCCGCCTCACACCCATCTGCTGCTGGGCGATCCGCAGGGTGTGACCGATGGCCGGCAGTCCCGCCGCCGCGTGCTGCGGCTCGGCGACCTGCGGCGCGTCCTGGACCGGGTCGGCCTTGGGCGGCTTCGTTGCCATCGCGGCGCTCCTTCACTGACACGGGTGACCACTCCCACCGATCCTTGCACGCGACACCGACGGGGCGGAGGTACGGGCGGACGGGGTGCGGAGGCAATGGCCGCGGGGCAGGAGGGCCGCGGGGCCGCGGGGGCAGGGGGACAGGGGGAGGGGGCCGTGGCCGTGCCCCGGGCCGCCGCGGGCACACGTGGGCCGGAGTGTCAGTGGGGCGTGGCAGGATCGGGGCGTGGCAGAAACAGCATCGAAGAAGACCGAGAACACCTCCGGCGCCGGCCGGCCCCGCCTGATGCTCATGGACGGGCACTCGCTGGCCTACCGCGCGTTCTTCGCGCTGCCCGCGGAGAACTTCACCACCGCGACCGGCCAGCCGACGAACGCGATCTACGGCTTCGCGTCGATGCTGGCGAACACCCTGCGTGACGAGGCGCCCACGCACTTCGCGGTGGCCTTCGACGTCTCCCGCAAGACCTGGCGCTCCGAGGAGTTCACCGAGTACAAGGCCAACCGTTCCAAGACCCCGGACGAGTTCAAGGGCCAGGTCGAGCTGATCGGCGAGCTGCTCGACGCGATGCACGTCTCACGGTTCGCGGTGGACGGCTTCGAGGCCGACGACGTGATCGCCACGCTGGTCACCCGGGCCGAGGCCGAGGGCTTCGAGGTGCTGATCGTCACGGGCGACCGCGACTCCTTCCAGCTCGTCAGCGAGCACACCACGGTGCTGTACCCCACGAAGGGCGTCTCCGAGCTGACCCGCTTCACCCCGGAGAAGGTCGTCGAGAAGTACGGGCTGACGCCCGCCCAGTACCCCGACTTCGCGGCCCTGCGCGGCGACCCGTCCGACAACCTCCCGGGCATCCCGGGCGTCGGCGAGAAGACCGCCGCGAAGTGGATCAACCAGTTCGGTTCGTTCGCGGAGCTGGTCGAGCGGGTCGACGAGGTCAAGGGCAAGGCCGGGCAGAACCTCCGCGACCACCTGGAGGCCGTCAAGCTCAACCGCCGCCTGACGGAGATGGTCCGCACCGTCGAGCTGCCCGGCACCGTCCTCGACCTCGAGCGCGCCCCGTACGACCGTACGGCCGTCGCGATGATCCTGGACACCCTGGAGATCCGGAACCCGTCGCTGCGCGAGCGGCTGCTCGCCGTCGACCCGGGCGCACAGGAAACCGGGGCGAGCCCGGCCGTGGCCCCCGGCGTGGCACTGGACGGCACGGTGCTGGGCACGGGCGAGCTGACCGCCTGGCTCACCGAGCACGGCGTCGGACCCCTCGGCGTGGCCACCGTCGACACCTGGGGTCTGGGCACCGGGGCGGTCGCGGAGGTCGCGCTCGCCGCGGCCGGCGGACCCGCCGCCTGGTTCGACCCGGCCGAGCTGGACGAGACCGACGAGAACACCTGGGCCGCCTGGCTCGCGGCCGAGGACCACCCCAAGGTCCTGCACAACGCCAAGGGCGCCATGCGCGTCCTCGCCGAGCACGGCTGGAGCGTCGCCGGCGTCTCCATGGACACCGCCCTGGCCGCCTACCTGGTCAAGCCGGGCCGCCGCTCCTTCGACCTGGAGGCGCTGTCGCTGGAGTACCTGGGCCGGGAGCTGGCCCCGCCCGCCGCGGCCGACGGCCAGCTCGCCTTCGGCGCGGAGGACGGTGCCGAGGCCGAGGCGCTGATGGTGCAGGCCCGCGCGATCCTCGACCTCGGCGAGGCCTTCCGCGGCCGGCTGGAGGAGGTCGGCGCGGCCGACCTCCTCCAGGACATGGAGCTGCCCACCTCCGCCCTCCTCGCCCGCCTGGAGCGGCACGGCATCGCCGCCGACCGGGCGCACCTGGAGGCCATGGAGCAGATGTTCGCGGGGGCCGTCCAGCAGGCGGTGAAGGAGGCGCACGCCGCCGCCGGGCACGAGTTCAACCTCGGTTCGCCCAAACAGCTCCAGGAGGTCCTCTTCGGAGAGCTGGGGCTGCCGAAGACGAAGAAGACCAAGACCGGTTACACGACGGACGCCGACGCCTTGGCCTGGCTCGCCGCCCAGACGGACAACGAACTCCCGGTGATCATGCTCCGCCACCGTGAGCAGGCCAAGCTCCGCGTCACCGTCGAGGGCCTGATCAAGACGATCGCCGCCGACGGCCGCATCCACACCACCTTCAACCAGACGGTCGCCGCGACCGGCCGGCTGTCGTCCACGGACCCCAACCTCCAGAACATCCCGGTCCGCACGGACGAGGGCCGGGCGATCCGGCGCGGGTTCGTCGTCGGCGAGGGCTTCGAGTCCCTGATGACGGCCGACTACAGCCAGATCGAACTGCGGGTGATGGCCCACCTCTCCGAGGACGAGGGCCTCATCGAGGCGTTCACCTCCGGCGAGGACCTGCACACCACGGCCGCCTCCCAGGTCTTCGGCGTCGAGCGGGACGCCGTGGACGCCGAGATGCGCCGCAAGATCAAGGCGATGTCGTACGGCCTGGCGTACGGCCTGTCGGCGTTCGGGCTGTCCCAGCAGCTGAACATCGACGCGGGGGAGGCCCGCGCCCTGATGGACGCCTACTTCGAGCGGTTCGGCGGCGTGCGGGACTACCTGCGCCGGGCGGTCGAGGAGGCACGGGCGACGGGCTACACGGCGACGCTCTTCGGGCGCCGCCGCTACCTCCCCGACCTCAACAGCGACAACCGCCAGCGCCGTGAGGCGGCCGAGCGCATGGCCCTCAACGCACCGATCCAGGGCACGGCGGCGGACATCGTCAAGATCGCCATGCTGAAGGTGGACGCGGCCCTGCGCGGGGCGG
The DNA here is from genome assembly GCF_043198675.1 of Streptomyces sp. NPDC048734. Lineage (NCBI taxonomy): Bacteria > Bacillati > Actinomycetota > Actinomycetes > Kitasatosporales > Streptomycetaceae > Streptomyces > Streptomyces sp. NPDC048734. The sequence continues at coordinate 1,114,073 of NZ_JBICUZ010000001.1, forward strand.
AGCTGAAGTCCCGCATGCTCCTCCAGGTCCACGACGAAATCGTCCTGGAGATCGCCCCCGGCGAGCGGCCGGCCGTGGAGGAACTGGTCCGCCGGGAAATGGCCGGCGCGGTCCACCTCAGGGCCCCCCTGGACGTCTCGGTGGGCGCGGGCCCCGACTGGGAGTCGGCAGCCCACTAGGGCGTGTTTCGAAAGTCCCTCCCCCAGAGGGGGGTGCCCCCAGCCCGGCGGCGTCTGGCACGCGCGCTCGCCGCGTTGTCGGGATCGCCCCGGTACAACCAGTATCGGGGCGACCCTCCGCCTTGCGATCGCACGCGCCAGACGCCGCCGGGCCTGCCCTTCGGGCAGTCGACGCCACTTTCGAAACACGCCCCAGGACCGGCACCGACGGGCGGGGACCTCACCCGCAACGGCGGGGTCCCTGCCCTGTCCCGCCCGCTCCCCGGCGCTCGCACCGGCCCCGTGCGGGTCCCGCGCGCTCACCGCTCACCTCCCCGGCTCCCGCGCCCTCCCCGTTCGCCACCGGCCCGCCTGTCCGCCCGCGGCTCCCCTGTGCCTCCTCACCCCCCTCGCGTCCCCCGAAGGGCCCTCACCCGCGTGGCCCCCGAGAAGGGGCCCTTGGGGGCGGAGGGCCGCCAGGATGCGGCCATGGGTATACGCATGCTTCACCGCCGGAAGGCCTCCGCACGCGTTCACGCCACGGCCACCGCCGGGAAAAGGCGAGTCGGCCCCGACGCGACGCCCCCGGGGCGACCGCTTCCCGCCCTCGCGCCCGGCGCCGCGACGCCCCGCGTCCCCGGGACCCCCCTCAAGACGCTGCGCGAGGCGGCCGTACGCCTCCGGCGCCGGGCCCTCGCCCTGCTCGTCCGTCCGGACGGCACCTGGCGTCTCGGGACCGAGACGGCCCGCGGCTACCTGGCCCTCGGCCTCGCCGCCCTGCGCCGGCTCCCCAGGCCGCGCGCGGGGCGCCGTATCACGGTCTTCGTCGTGAGCGCGGCACCCGGCGCCGACCGTTTTGGCGAGCGCTGAACCAGGCCGGCGGGCGGTCCCCGCCGCTCACCCGACGCCCACCTCGTCCCTCTCCCGCGAAGGACGCCCCGTTCCGCGCCGCGACCGCACCCCCACGGCGTACAGCACCACCCCCAGCAGCAGCCCCGCCCCCGCCCCGAAGCACAGGGTCGGGATCAGCTCGTAGGGCTTGCTGTCCGGTCCCCACCGGTCCCACCAGCGGAGCGCCCGGCGGGCCGCCGCGGTCAGGGCGCAGCCGCCGATCACGGCCGCCGCCCACCAGCGGTCGCGCGCCGACAGCACCGGCACCCCGAGCGGCTCGGCCGCCGGGGTCCGGCGCAGCGCGCGCAGGACGAACGCGGCGATCACGACCGCCGCGACGGCCGAACCGCCGTACTGCAGGTACCAGTACAACGGCGAGCCCGCGACCGTCTCGCCGAGGATCGGGAAGACCCGCATGCCCCACCGGTCGAGGTGGGTGAAGGCGTCCCAGACGACGTGCGTCAGCGCGCCGAGGACCGCGGACGCGTACCACCACGCCACCGTCGACGGCCGGACGCGCGCGCGTGGCGACCCGCAGCGCGTCAGGACGGCGGTACGGCCCTGCCGCGCCCGTGGCAACAGCGCCACGAGCGGCTCGCGCACCAGCAGCCACAACCCCACCAGCACCCAGGCCAGCAGCACGTCGACGGTGAGGACGCCGGGGAAGGAGTGCGTGACATCCCCGAACTCCATCGCCCCGGACAGGACACTGGCCGCGTAATAGGTCATGTCGGGAGCGAACGACCCCGCGACGAGGACGGCGGGCACCAGGCGCCCGCGGCCGGTGCCGTCGGCGCGCACGGCGGGCAGCACGGCCGCCGCGTGACTCAGCGTGAACGGCAACGAGGCTCCCCGGCGCGGAAGTTGCCGGACCCACCGGCCCGGACATCGACGACCCGACCAGTATGCGGGACGCCTCCCGCGCCCCACGGCGCATGGCCGGGCGATGAACACCGGGTTCGAACGGGTGCCGGTCGCAGAGAAGTTGTCGTAGGGTCGCCTGGGCCGCCGCCGTGCGAATGGCGGTCGGACAACCGAACAGATCAGCGCAAACCGCCCGCGACCGCAACCTTCGCGGCCGGTGGCTCGTCCCCTGAGGGGCGAGTGGGGCAAGGCGTCCCACGGGACGGGCGAGACGGATGAAGACGGGCGCTCGAGTGTCCACGGGAGGGGTTCACTTCATGTCGGCGCATTTCGGCAGCAGGCTGCGCAAGGGTGCGGTCAACACCACCGTGGCCGCGTTGGCGGTCGCGGCTCTGGCCGCCTCCCAGGCACCCGACGTCACGGCCGGTGACGCGGGCGGACGGACCGCCGCGAACACCCCGTCCGCCGACGGCGGCTCCACCGCCGGCACCGGCGAGAGCGCCACCGGCAACTCGCCGTACTACACGGACCTGCCGCCGCTCAAGAGCCCCGCCCCGGCGCCCAGCCAGAGCACCGGCACCACCCCGGTCGGCACCGGCGGCACGGAGGCCGGCATCCCCGCGACCGTCCTGGACGCCTACAAGAAGGCCGCGTCGGCCCTCGCCGAGTCCCAGCCCGGCTGCAACATGCCCTGGGAACTCCTCGCCGCCATCGGCAAGGTGGAGTCCGGCCACGCCCGCGGCGGCAACGTCGACGCCGACGGCACCACCCGCTCGGCCATCCTCGGCCCGGTGCTCGACGGCAACGGCTTCGCCAACATCAGCGACACCGACAACGGCGCCTTCGACAGCGACACCACGCACGACCGCGCCGTCGGCCCGATGCAGTTCATCCCCTCCACCTGGGCGTGGGCCGGCCGCGACGGCAGCGGCGACGGCCGCAAGGACCCCAACAACATCTACGACGCCGCGCTCGCCGCCGGTCACTACCTGTGCCGCTACAGCTGGGACATGTCCACCGCCGCCGGCCTGCGCAGCGCGATCCTGAGCTACAACAACTCGACGGACTACTACAACACCGTCGTGTCGTGGCTGGAGTACTACCGCAAGGGCACGCACGAGGTCCCGGACGGCACCGGCACCCTGCCGGACAACCGCAGCGACGAGAACAGCGGCGGCGGCACGACCACCTCGCCGTCCCCGTCCCCCACGCCGCCCAGGACGACCCCGCCCGCCACCAAGCCCCCGGTGACCCCGCCTCCCGCCACCAAGCCCCCGGTGACCCCGCCGCCGGCCACCACGCCCCCCGGGACGACGACACCGACCGACACGGTGCACCACCTGGAGGACGCGGGCACGGAGCCGCTCACCGCGATGGCGGGCGACGCGTTCGGCGACCGGATCAGCACCCGCGCCGAGACCAAGGCCGGCACGGCCGTCGCCAAGGTCCGGGTCCGCTTCACGATCGTCGGCGACACCGACGCCACCTTCACGGGGGGCGAGAGCGTCGCCACGGTCATCACCGACAGCCGGGGCACCGCCACGGCGCCCGCTCTCCGGGCGGGGGAGGAGACCGGCACCTTCACGGTCCGCGCCATCGTCGTGGGCCGCACGGTCGCGGCCGTGAGCTACTCGGCCACGGTCACCGCGCGGACCGCCGACACCCTGGTCCGCACCGGCTCGACCGCCCTGACCTGCGTCGCGGGCGGCGAGTTCGCCGACCGGGTCGAGGTGAAGGCCACCCGCAAGGGCGCCGCGGCGGACAAGGTCGCGGCCACCGCCACGCTCGTGAAGGCGGCCGACGGCCCGACCGCGAACGACAAGGGCCCCTACTTCAAGGACGCCGCCGGCGACCCCGTCCGCACCCTGACGGACCTCCGCACGGACGCGAACGGCCTGCTGACGCTCCCGAAGCTGTACGCGGACGACGCCGCCGGCACCTACCTGCTGCGCGTCACCACCGAGGGCGGCGCCACCCTCACGGTCGAACTGACCGTCACGCCGGCACCGTCGTCCACGCCGACCCCGTCGGACACCCCCTCGGAAACCCCGTCGGGCACCCCCTCCGAGAGCACCTCCCCGAGCCCCTCCGGATCGACGACGACCGGCTGAGGGCCCGCCCCGCACCACCGACGGCGTCCCGCTCCGGGCGAGCGGGACGCCGCCGTCCTGCACGACCTGTGCTCATCCCCCGCCCCTCGCCACGGTGTCCGATCTGACGTACCGTCAACTCCGGTGCGCCCGGCGCCACCCGCCGGCGCACCACCGTCCGCAGGCTCCGGGTCGCACCCGTACACGGCGCACCCGTCCACGACGAGGAGACCCAGCGGGAGGGACCGTGCGGCCGCACCCTCCGCGACGGCCGCGACCGGGGACGGCGTTCGCCGGCCACGTGAAGATGCGCGAGGACCACATCGAGCACACCGTCGGCCCGGTCGCCGCCGACCGCACCCCGGCCCCGCTGATGACGTCCCGCCGACCCGGAGCCGGTCCCCGCGGCCGACGCCGAACCGGTCACCGCCCGAACCGGTCACCGCCCGAGCCGTGCGTTGGTGTGCCGGGTGGGCTCGGCACCTGCCGGGTCCTCCGGCCACGGATGCCTGGGATACCGGCCCCGCAGCTCCGCCCGCACGCCCCGGTAGCCGTCCTTCCAGAAGGAGGCGAGGTCGGCGGTCACGGCCGCGGGCCGCCCGGCGGGGGAGAGCAGATGCACCAGCAGCGGGACCCCCGCCACGCGCGGTGTCTCCTGGAGTCCGAACATCTCCTGGAGCTTCACCGCCAGCACCGGCTGTGCGGGGTCGGCGTAGTCGATCCGGATTCCCGACCCGCTCGGCACCGTGATCCGCTCCGGTGCCAGCTCGTCCAGCCGTGCCGCCTCCCCGGACGCCCAGGGCAGCAGCCGGGCGAGTGCCGCCCCGGCATCGATCCGCGCCAGATCGCCCCGGCGCCGGGCCCGGCCCAGCTCGGGCTCCAGCCACTCGTCCACGCGCGCGTGCAGCGCCGTGTCGGAGACGTCCGGCCACGGCTCCCCGAGATGCGTCCTGAGGAACGCCAGGCGCTCCCGCAGCCCCCGCGCCTGCGCCGACCACCGCAGCAGCCCCCACCCCTCCTGCCGCAGTCCCTCGAGCAGCGCCGCCCGTACGAGCCCGGCGGCGGCCTCCCGCAGCGGCCGCGCCACCAGCTCCACGGCCCCGAGCCGCTCGACCCGCCGGGCCACGACGTCCCCCTCCGCCCAGTGGACCTCCTCGCGTACGTCGAGCAGGGCGCCCGCCGCGAACCGGGCGACCTCCTCGTCGACGGCCGCCGCGAGCTGCACCCGCGCGTGCCCCTTGCCGACGGGCCGGTCGGCGACGGCGACCGCGATCCACGGCACGCCGCGCAGCCCCGACCCGTCGCGGACCTCGGCCCGCGTCCCGGACACCATCAGGTAGGAGCCGCCGTCCGCCCTGGCGACCCGCTCGGGAAAGGCGAGCGCGGCCACGACACCGACGCCGCCGTCCTCACCGGCCGGCACCGCCGGCCCCCCGGCGGCGCTCACCGGCGCCACGGGCCCTTCCGCAGGGCCGACGGAGGACTGCGTCGCCACGGCGCCCTCTGCCGGGCCGGTCAGCCGCGTTGCCGCGCGCCCCTGCGCCGGGCCGGCGAACTCCGCCGCCACGGCCCGCAGCCGCCGTACCTCGCTCCGCCAGCGCCCCGCGTACGCGTCACCCCCGCGCCGGGCCGCGCGCAGCGCACCCGCGAGATCGTCGCCGTACTCCCGCGGCGCCTCCTCGCTCAGCAGGGCGACCACCTCCGCGGCCCGCTCCGCCCCCACCACGGCGGCCCCGTCGAGCAGCGCCCGCCCCAGCCGAGGGTGCAGCCCCGCCCGCGTCAGCCGTACCCCGCGCTCCGTGGCCCGGCCCGCCGCGTCCACCGCCCCGACCGCCCGCAGGAGCCGGCCCGCCGCCGCCATCGCCCCACCCGGCGGCGGATCCAACAGGGCGAGCCCCGACGCCCCGGGATCACCCCAGCAGGCCGCCTGCAGCGCGAACGCCGTCAGATCGGCCACCTTGATCTCCGGCGCCGGGAAGCGCGGCAGACGGGCGTTCTCCGCCTCCGCCCAGCAGCGGTACACGACGCCCGGTGCCTCACGTCCGGCCCGCCCGGCCCGCTGCCGTCCCGCCGCGACGGACGCCCGCACCGTCGCCAGTGCGCTCAGCCCGCGCGCGTGGTCCACCCGCGGCTCGCGCGCCAGGCCCGAGTCCACCACCACCCGCACGCCCGGCACCGTCAGCGACGACTCGGCGACGGACGTGGCCAGCACGACCCGGCGACGCTCCCCGGGAGCCAGCACCGCGTCCTGCACCGCCGCGGGCGCCCGCCCGTGCACCTGGAGCACGTCCACGCCCTCCAGGTCCGCGAGCCGTCCCGCGACCCGCGCGATCTCGCCGACCCCGGGCAGGAAGCACAGGACGTCCCCCGGATGCTCCGCCAGTGCCCGCCGCACCACCGACGCCACGTGCGCGAGCAGCGCGGGGTCCACCGACAGGCCGTGCGGCGGCCGTACCGGCCGGGCCGGAGGCGCCCACACCACCTCGACGCCGTACGACGAACCGTGGGCCTCGACCACCGGCGCGTCCCCCAGCAGCCGGGACCAGCCCTCCGTGTCGGTCGTCGCCGACGCGGCCACCAGCCCCAGCTCGGGGCGGAGCGTCTCGCGCACGTCCCACAGGAAGGCGGCCGCCGTGTCCGCGTCCAGATGCCGCTCGTGGCACTCGTCCAGCACCACCACGTCGACCCCGGTCAGCTCCTGGTCGCGCTGGAGACGCTGGAGCAGCACCCCGGTGGTGACGACCTCCACGCGCGTGTGCCGCCCGACGACGCGCTCGCCGCGCACGGTGAACCCGACGCTCCCGCCGGTCCGCTCGCCGAGCAGCCACGCCATCCGCCGGGCCGCCGCGCGCACCGCGATCCGCCGCGGCTCCGCCACCACCACCCGCCGGACCGGCCCCCCGCCCACCAGCCCGGCCAGCGCGAGCGGCACCAGCGTCGTCTTCCCGGTGCCGGGCGGCGCCGCCAGCACGGCGCTACCCCGTCCGGCCAGGGCGTCGTGCAGGGCGGGCAGGGCGGCCCGCACGGGCAGCGCGTCCAGGGCGTCGTCACGGATCACGCCACCCAGTGTCGTACGCCCGGGGAGCTGCCCCCGCACGCGCGTGCGGGCCGGACGCGGGGCGCGCGGGTCGGGGCGCGCGGGTCATGGGGCTTTCGTGTGATCGGGCTGGATCAGGGAGCGGGGTCCGGAGCCCCGGCGATCGACGACGACGCGGCGAGGTGCGGTGCCGGGGCCCGGTGCCCGGCCTGATCCGACCGGGAGACTAGTCCCGTTCGCAGACGAAGATCGCCGTGCCCGGGATCAGACCGCCGCGCAGCGGGGACCAGCCGCCCCACTCCGCCGTGTTCCAGGCCGGCCACTCCGGCTCGACCAGGTCCACCAGCCGGAAGCCCCCCGCCACGACGTCACGGACCCGGTCGCCGATCGTCCGGTGGTGCTCGACGTACACCGCCCGGCCCTCGTCGTCCTGCTCGACGTAGGGCGTGCGGTCGAAGTACGACGAGGCGACGGACAGGCCCTCGGGGCCCGGCTCGTCGGGGAAGGCCCAGCGGATCGGATGGGTCACCGAGAAGACGAAGCGCCCGCCCGGCCGCAGCACCCGGCGCACCTCCTTCAGCACCAGCACCGGGTCGGCGACGAAGGGCAGCGCCCCGTACGCGGAGCAGGCCAGGTCGAAGGAGCCGTCCGCGAACGGCAGGACGGCCGCGTCGGCGCACACCAGCGGGAACGCCGCGCCGATCCGCAGAGCGTGCTGGAGCTGGCGGTGGGAGACGTCCAGGGCGACCGGACGGGCTCCCTGGGCGGCCAGCCAGCGCGCGCACTGGGCCGCGCCGGCGCCGATCTCCAGGACCACCTTCCCCTTCAGGTCCTCCGGCGGGCCGAGCAGCTCGGCCTCCACCTCGTCCAGGCCCTCGGGACCCCACACGAAGCGGTCGTCACCGAGGAACGTGCCGTGCTCGATCTGGTACTCGTCCGCGTTGCGGTCCCACCAGCCGCGATTGGCGCGGGCGCTCTCCGCGACACCGGCCTCGCGGCGGGTGGCTTCCGGCTCGAACGCCGGCTCGGACGATACGGGCTCTTGGATGATCGGCTCCCTCGTCGTACTCTTCCGTCCAACCCGACTCGGGAGACGCCTTCACGGTGTCACCAGGAGGGCTTCCTGCGGCCTGCGTGGTCTCGGAAGAGAGGATGTGTGCCGGGATTGCGGTGATCTGCCCCGGGTGTGCGCCTTCGCGCATTGACCCTGCCCGGCTGCCCCCGTATGCTACAAGTTGCGCTGCGGGCCTGCGCACCTCAGACGTAGCAGGTCGTGCTCGCATCTGTATGTATGTCCCCTCGGTTGTCGAGGCGCCATCGCCGTTCCGGTAGGGCGCTTCCTTGGCTGTCCGGCCTTCTGCAGAGCGAAACGGGCTCCCGGCGTAAGCAGTACCTACGACTCTCTGTCCGTACCGGAGCCCTTTCCCACATGACGAGCAGCACCGAGACCACCTCTACCACGCCGCAGGTAGCGGTCAACGACATCGGTAACGAGGAAGCCTTCCTCGCCGCGATCGACGAGACGATCAAGTACTTCAACGACGGCGACATCGTCGACGGCGTCATCGTGAAGGTCGACCGGGACGAGGTCCTGCTCGACATCGGTTACAAGACCGAAGGTGTCATCCCGAGCCGCGAGCTCTCGATCAAGCACGACGTCGACCCGAACGACGTGGTCGCCGTCGGCGACGAGATCGAGGCCCTCGTCCTCCAGAAGGAGGACAAGGAAGGCCGCCTGATCCTCTCGAAGAAGCGCGCCCAGTACGAGCGCGCCTGGGGCACCATCGAGAAGATCAAGGAAGAGGACGGCATCGTCACCGGTACCGTCATCGAGGTCGTCAAGGGTGGTCTCATCCTCGACATCGGCCTCCGTGGCTTCCTGCCGGCTTCCCTCGTCGAGATGCGCCGTGTCCGCGACCTCCAGCCCTACGTGGGCAAGGAGCTCGAGGCCAAGATCATCGAGCTGGACAAGAACCGCAACAACGTGGTCCTGTCCCGCCGCGCCTGGCTGGAGCAGACCCAGTCCGAGGTTCGCCAGACGTTCCTCACCACCCTCCAGAAGGGTCAGGTCCGCTCCGGCGTCGTGTCCTCGATCGTCAACTTCGGTGCCTTCGTGGACCTGGGTGGCGTCGACGGTCTCGTGCACGTCTCCGAGCTCTCCTGGAAGCACATCGACCACCCCTCCGAGGTTGTCGAGGTCGGCCAGGAAGTCACCGTCGAGGTCCTCGACGTGGACATGGACCGCGAGCGTGTCTCCCTGTCGCTGAAGGCGACCCAGGAAGACCCGTGGCAGCAGTTCGCCCGCACCCACCAGATCGGCCAGGTCGTGCCCGGCAAGGTCACGAAGCTGGTTCCGTTCGGTGCGTTCGTCCGCGTGGACGAGGGCATCGAGGGTCTGGTCCACATCTCCGAGCTGGCCGAGCGCCACGTGGAGATCCCGGAGCAGGTCGTCCAGGTCAACGACGAGATCTTCGTCAAGGTCATCGACATCGACCTCGAGCGTCGCCGCATCAGCCTCTCGCTGAAGCAGGCCAACGAGGCCTTCGGTGCCGACCCGGCCTCGGTCGAGTTCGACCCGACGCTCTACGGCATGGCCGCGTCGTACGACGACCAGGGCAACTACATCTACCCCGAGGGCTTCGACCCCGAGACCAACGACTGGCTCGAGGGCTTCGAGTCCCAGCGTGAGGTGTGGGAGAACCAGTACGCCGAGGCCCAGAGCCGCTTCGAGCAGCACCAGCAGCAGGTCATCAAGTCCCGCGAGGCCGACGCCGCCGCTGCCGCCGAGGGTGGCGAGGCCGCCGCTCCGGCCGCGTCCGGTGGTGGCGGTGGCGGTTCGTACTCCTCCGAGGGTGCGGACACCTCCGGTGCCCTCGCTTCGGACGAGGCGCTCGCCGCGCTCCGCGAGAAGCTGGCCGGTGGGCAGAGCTGACGCCCGCTGAGCAGTAGCTCATGACTGAGGGTCCGCACCTTTCGAGGTGCGGGCCCTCAGTGCTGTTCCCGGACGGCGGCCGGTGAACCCTCCCGGCGGGGCACCCGCGAGGAAACGTACGGGACACCCGAGGAGCTGACGGCCCCGTAACCCGGCGGTGCGACGCTTCCCCCGGGCATCGGACGGTGCCGTCGGCGGACGGTCGTGTCGGCCGCCGCCGCGAGGCCCGCATCCCGGCCCGTCCGCCCCCGCGCGCCGGCCGTGACAGCCCGCCACGCACGGGTTCCCGCTTCCCCGTCCCGAGCGTTCCGAGCGTTCGGAACGGGCCGCGCGACGCCGAGCGATCAGGGGGCGTGGGCCGGGAATGCCCCTGCCCTCCGGGGCGTTGTGCAGTACGAACACGAGGAGGAGCGGTCCAAGTGCTTGATCCGCAGGGTTTGTACGCATGGGAGCCGAAGGGGCTGGCCGTCGTCGACATGGCGCTCGCCCAGGAATCGGCCGGACTTGTCATGCTCTACCACTTCGACGGATACATCGACGCGGGTGAGACCGGCGACCAGATCGTCGACCGGCTTCTCGACTCGCTGCCCCACCAGGTCGTCGCCCGCTTCGACCACGACCGACTGGTGGACTACCGCGCCCGCCGCCCGCTGCTGACCTTCCAGCGCGACCGGTGGACGGAGTACGAGGAACCCGGCATCGAGGTCAAGCTCGTCCAGGACGCCACCGGAGCACCCTTCCTGCTGCTGTCCGGCCCCGAGCCGGACGTCGAGTGGGAGCGCTTCGCCGCGGCCGTGAAGCAGATCGTGGAGCGCCTCGGCGTCCGCCTGTCGGTGAACTTCCACGGCATCCCCATGGGTGTGCCGCACACCCGCCCGGTGGGCCTCACTCCGCACGGCAACCGCACCGACCTCGTCCCCGGCCAGCGCAGCCCCTTCGAAGAGGCCCAGGTCCCGGGCAGCGCCGAGGCCCTCGTCGAGTACCGCCTCATGGAGGCCGGACACGACGTCCTGGGCCTCGCCGCGCACGTCCCGCACTACATCGCGCGCTCCGCCTACCCGGACGCCGCCCTGACCGTCCTGGAAGCCATCACGTCCGCCACCGGACTCGTCCTGCCGAGCATCGCGCACGCCCTTCGCACCGACGCGCACCGCACACAGACCGAGATCGACCGCCAGATCCAGGAGGGCGACGAGGAGCTGACGGCCCTCGTCCAGGGCCTGGAGCACCAGTACGACGCCGCCGCGGGCGCCGAGACCCGCGGCAACATGCTCGCCGAGCCGGTCGACATCCCGTCCGCCGACGAGATCGGGCGGGAGTTCGAGAAGTTCCTGGCCGAGCGGGAGGGCGAGGGCTGAGCGCCCTCCCGGGGTCTGCCGCGTGCCCCGCCGACGGCAGGCCCTAAGCTTCCCGTCATGCTGAAGGTGGGCCTGACCGGCGGGATCGGCGCCGGCAAGAGCGAGGTGTCCCGGCTGCTCGTCGAGTGCGGCGCCGTCCTGATCGACGCGGACCGGATCGCGCGCGAGGTCGTCGCGCCGGGAACGCCCGGCCTCGCGGCGGTCGTCGAGACCTTCGGCGAGGGCGTCCTCGCCGCGGACGGCAGCCTCGACCGGCCCAGGCTCGGCTCGCTCGTCTTCGCCGACCCGGACAAGCTCGCCGCGCTCAACGCGATCGTGCACCCCCTGGTCGGCGCCCGGTCCCGCGACCTGGAGACCGCCGCGCCCGAGGACGCCGTCGTCGTCCACGACGTCCCCCTCCTCACCGAGAACGGCCTCGCCCCCCTCTACGACGTGGTCGTGGTCGTCGACGCCGACCCCGCCACCCAACTCGACCGGCTCGTGCGACTGCGCGGAATGACCGAGGGCGACGCCCGCGCGCGGATGGCGGCGCAGGCGACCCGCGAGCAGCGCCTGGGGATCGCCGACATCGTCATCGACAACGACGTACCCCTGCCCGACCTGGAGCGACGCGTGAAGGACGTGTGGGCCGACTTGGTCCGCCGGGCGCGGACGGCGGAGCGGGACGGCGCAGGGCCCCGTGAGCGGTCCGGTGAGCGGCCTGAGGAATAGCGGCCCGCGCCGCGCGCGTTGAACGCCACGAGTGAGGGAAGGAATTTTCCGTGCCCGAAACCAGCGGTTCGACCGGACGTACTCCGGAGACGCACGTCATCGACTTCCGTGCCGCCGAGCAACTGCTCGCCGCACGGGATCCGCGGGGCGCGGTGAAACTGCTCGACGGTGTCATCGCCGCGTATCCCGAGAACACCGCCGCCCGGCTGCTGCGCGCGCGAGCCTTCTTCGCCGCCGCGCAACTACGACCCGCCGAGCTGGAGTTCACGATCGTCCTGGAGCGCGAGCCGGACAACGCGTTCGCCCACTTCGCGCTCGCCCGCACCTACGAGCGGCAGGGCCGTGCCGACCAGGCGAAGAGGCACTTCCGCCTGGCCGCCGCCCTGGACCCGAACCCGCAGTACCTGAAAGCGGCACGGTTCGAGTCCTAGCGGCTGCCGGATCCCGGACGGTCGCCGTTTCAGGGACGATGCTGCTCCGGCGGCCGGTACGGCGGGATGCCCGGGCCCGGCTGGAAGTGGGACCCCTCGCGCAGATGCTTGGTGATCACCGACATGTCGACGGTGATCACGAGCCACAGCACCCCGCAGGCGACCGCCCACCCGGAGCGCCCCACGAGCGCGAACGCGACCGTCCCGAAGACAGCCCAGAGCATCCCCCACACGCTCAGCCACAGCCGAATCCTCAGTGCACTGCGCGCCGTCACCGGCTCACTGCCCGTACGCATCGGTTCATCACTCCTTCCTGCAACGTACTCCCCGGACCGGACGTTCTCCAGGGAGCCAGGGAGCCAGGGAGCCAGGGAGCCGGGGAGCCGGGGAGCCGGGGAGCCGGGGAGCCGGGGAGCCGGGGAGCCAGGGAGACAAGGAGACAGGGCGCCGGTGCCGGAGGAGGCATGCTCACCACCGGCCGCGCCTTCGTCGAAAAGACTTCCCTCACTCGAACGAATGAACCTGGGAAGTGGCGGAACGGCCTGGCGGGCACGGGCCGTTGGGAGGGCATGAGGCGTGAAATGCGAGAGGGACACGAGGGGACGGGCCCCGGTGTCATCACCCCGGACGGCTGCGCGGTCGAGCTGTACAGCCGCCTCCCGGTGGGCGAGGAACCCGACATCGTCACTGCCGCCGTACCCGCGGGCGCGCACATCCTTGAGCTGGGCTGCGGCGTCGGCCGCATGACCCGTCCGCTCCTGGAGCGCGGGTTCACGATCACGGCGGTGGACGAGTCCGCCGAGATGCTCGACCGCGTCCGAGGGGCACGCACCGTGTGCGGCCCCGTCGAGGACCTGGACCTGCACGAGACCTTCGACGCGGTGATGCTCGCGTCGTTCCTCGTCCACGCCGGGGACGAGGAGGTCCGGCGCGGCATGCTGCGCACCTGCGCGCGGCACGTGGCGCGGGACGGGTGTGTGCTGATCCAGCGGGAGGGCGAGGACTACCACACCGACCTGCCCAGGGAGCGGGTCCATCCGAGCGGCTTCACCTTACGGATCCTGTCGTCGGAACCCGTCGGTGACGGCGTCCACTCGGTGCGCGCGGAGTACGTGTTCCCGGACGCGACATGGACCCAGACGTTCCGTGCCCGGCCCATGGGCGAGGAAGAGTTCGAGGAGGCGCTGGCGGAGGCGGGCCTGAGAGTGGACCGGTATCTGACGCAGGACCGGGTCTGGGTGCGGGCGGTGAAGCGATGAAGTCCGGCGCAGAGCGATGAGTTCACGGCGGGGGAGCGGTCTGTGTCTCCGACAGCACCACGGACCACTTCCTCCAGGAGAAGACCTCCATGTCCGAGACCACGGCACCGCTCCCCTCCGCCGCTTCCGCCGCTTCCTCCCCCTCCGCCCCGTTCGAGTCGATGACCGCCGGACGCCGGCGCGCCCGCATCGCACTGCGCGGGCTGGAGGTGCTGCTCGCTCTCTTCTACGGGATCGCCAGCGCACTGCCGAAGCTGATCGCCCACCCGTCGGCGGCCGAGAGCTTCGACAAGCTGGGCTGGGGCGGCACCGGCATGTACGCCATCGGTGTCCTCGAACTGGCCGGGGCGATCGCCCTGCTGGTCCCGGTGCTCCGGTCGGTGGCCGCGGTCTGCCTGGGAGCGCTCATGGTGGGCGCGTTCATCGTGACGATCGTGGCCATGGACGGGCAGAACGCGGCGACACCCCTCATCCTGCTCGTCCCGCTGGCCCTGATCGCCTGGGCCCGACGCGACTCCGTGCAGGACCTGCTGCGGCTGGTGCGGCGCACGCAGTGACCGGACCGTCCGGGCCCGTGGCCCCGGCGACCCCGTCTTACTGTGGACCCATGGACCCGGACGAACCGCTGGACCCCGCCCTCCTTCCCGCCCTGGACCGGCGGGTCGCGGAGTGCCGGTCCTGCCCCAGGCTCGTCGAGTGGCGGGAGGAGGTGGCCCGCACGAAGCGGGCGGCCTTCGCCGACTGGACCTACTGGGGGCGGCCGGTGCCGGGGTTCGGGCCGGCCGACGCGCCGTTGCTGATCGTGGGACTGGCTCCGGCCGCGCACGGGGGGAACCGCACGGGTCGGATGTTCACGGGCGACCGTTCCGGGGACGTGCTGTACCAGGCGCTGTACGACGTGGGGCTCGCCTCGCAGCCGACCTCCGTGTCCGCCGACGACGGCCTCGCCCTGCACGGCGTACGGGTCACCTCCCCGGTGCACTGCGCGCCGCCCGCCAACAAGCCGACCCCGCGGGAGCGGGACACCTGCCGGCCGTGGCTCGTCCGGGAACTGCGCCTGCTGCGGCCGACGTTGCGGGCGGTCGTCGTGCTGGGGGCGTTCGGCTGGCAGGCCGCGCTGCCCGCGTTCGCCGAGGCGGGATGGGCCGTGCCCCGGCCCCGGCCGGCCTTCGCGCACGGGGCGCGGGTACCGCTCGACGGCCTGGATCTCTTCGGCTGCTTCCACGTCAGCCAGCGCAACACCTTCACCGGGCGCCTCACCCCGGAGATGCTGCGGGAGGTACTGCACACGGCGGCGACGGCGGCGGGACTGAGCTGACCGGCCCGGCGTCGTCGGCCTGCTCCCGCCGACCTGCCGTTGCCGGTCCGGCCCGGTCGGCCTGCCGCTGCTGCTGCCGGCCCGACCTGGCAGGTCCAGCCCTGCCGGCCCGCACCTGCGTGCCTGCCGCCTCCCTTGCCGGCGATCGCCCTCGCCGCCGATAACCGCTGGACGGACGCGGACCGCGGACGCCAGCCTTGCTCCCATGCGCACCAAGCACCTGGGCCGTTTCACGGCGGCGGACTTCTAGCGGGCCGCGCCGGAAGTCCCGGCGGGCCCGCGGAGGTCCGCCATGTCCCGCACCGTCCACCACATCCCTCTCCGACACCGCAACCACCACCCGGCTCCTGGATCGGGCAGCCGGGCCGTGCTGCGCTCCGGGCACCGCCTCGTCCAGCTCCGTATCACCTCCGAGGAGTCGGCTCGCGCGCGGCGCGAGGGACGCCGCCCGCGTTCCGTCCCCGTCCACCGCGCCTTCACCGCCCACACCTGGCCACGCTCCCTGAACGCGGGAGTCGACGGCCCGTACGAGTCACGTGCCCGGGCCGCACTGGCCGTTTTCCGCACGACTGCCCGCAACCGTCTGCGAGCCGCCCCGCCCGGCGCCCTCCCCGATGTCGCCGAGGACCTGGACCACCCGCCGACCCGCCACCGCCACCGGAACATCTGGGATTTCTGATGGACGCCACCTTCCTCCGTGCCACCACCGACCGCCTGGCCGCCCTCCCCGGGGTCCGCGCCGTCGCCCTCGGCGGCTCCCGTGCCGAGGGCACCCACCGCCCCGACAGCGACTGGGACCTCGCCGTCTACTACCGGGGCACCTTCGACCCGGCCGACCTGCGCGCCATCGGCTGGGAAGGCGAGGTGTCGGAGATCGGCGGCTGGGGCGGCGGCGTCTTCAACGGCGGCGCCTGGCTCACCATCGACGGGCGGCGCGTCGACGTCCACTACCGCGACCTGGACGTCGTCGCCCACGAACTGGCGGAGGCGGAACAGGGCCGGTTCCGGGTGGAACCCCTGTTGTTCCACCTGGCGGGCATCCCGAGCTACCTGGTCGTCGCCGAGCTGGCGATCAACCAGGTGCTGCACGGAGAGCTGCCGCGCCCGGCCGCGTACCCCGACAGGCTCCGCCGGACGGCGCGCGACCGCTGGTACGGCACCGCGAGCGCCACCCTCGCCTACGCGGCCGCCCACCACGCGGCACAGGGCCGGCGCACGGAAGCCGCGGGAGCCCTGGCCGTCGCCGCCACGCAGGCCGGCCACGCGGTGCTCGCCGCGCGCGGGGAGTGGGTGACGAACGAGAAGCGACTGCTGGAACGGGCCGGGCTCAGAGGCGTCGACGCGCTCGTCGCGCGGATCGCCCACGGCGGCGTCCCGGAGGCGCTCGAACGGGGCCGCACGCTGTTCGGGGAGGCGGTGGCGGCGGCCGGGACCACGCGCGCGTGAGGAGGCGCGGCCGACGAGGAGCCGGCCCCCGGCAGACGCCCGAGCGGTTGCGTTCATAAAGAACCCCGGGTCCGGCCCAGGTGTCATCTTCCCGAAACGCCGCCGTCCCACCTTCTCCTCGATCGACGCGTACCGTGGAGACACAGCCCGAGCACCAGCCCCGGCCACCGTCGCCCGAAGGCACACCCCCGCCCTCGCCCGAACGGAGCCCTGTGTCCCCGCGTTCCGCCGTTGCCGTTCGCACACTCACCGCTCTGCCGCCCTGGCTCGCGCACGCCCTGCGCGCCCAGCACGGGCCCGTCCCGTGGAGCGCGGTCGTGCGCGGTGCGCTCGCCGCCGGGCCGTTGCTGCTCACCGCCGTCCTCGCCGGGCACCCCTCCCTCGGGGTCGTCGCCGCCATCGCCGCCATGCTCGCCGGGATCAACGACCGCCCCGGCAGCCGGCGCGCCGCCGTACGGCGGCTCGGGGCGCCCGCGCTCGCCGGAGCGGCCGGACTCCTCGTCGGGACGTACGCCGGCGACCACGCCGGCCCGGTCGCGCTGACGCTGCTCCTCACCGGTCTGGGCCTGCTGGCCGGCGGTGTGAGCGCCATCGGGCCCGTCGCCTCCGGGGGCGGGACCCAACTCCTCGTCGCCGCGGCGATCGGCGCCGGGATGCCGTTGCCCGACAGCGGCGGGGCACGGGCCCTCGCCTTCCTCGCCGGCGCGGGATGGCTGATCGTGCTGCGGCTCGCCCTGCCCACGCCGGGCGCGTTGGCCGGAGACTTTCGTTTCGACGGGGAGCGTGCGGCCGTGGCCGGTGTGTACGAGGCCGTCGCCGCTCTCCTCGACGCCGCCGGCACCGAGCACGCCACCGCCCGCCGTGCCGCCCTCACCGCCGCTCTCGACCACGCCCAGGACGCCCTCGCCGGGCCCCGGCTGCGCCGCTACGCCAGTTCCGCGGCCGAACGCCGGCTGCACGCCCAGTACGCCGCCGCCCTGCCGCTCGCCGAGGCCGCCACCGCCCTCGCCTGGGCCGGCGCCCCCCTCACAGGCCGGGCCGCCGAGGGCCCCCGGCGCCTCGCCGCCGCCGTACGGGAGAGCGCGGCCACCGGGCCGTTGCCCGCGCCCGCCCGGTCCGCGCCCGCGCTGCGGGCTCTCGACGACGCCCTGCTCAGGGCCGCCGACGCCTTCGACCAGGGCATCGGGTCTGACCTGCACACGCGTCGGCGCGGCACCCGGGACCTGCTGCGGACCGCTTTCGGGGCCGGCGGGCGGGAGTACGGCCTGCGGGTCGCCCTCTGCTTCGGCGCCAGCGCCGCCATCGCCCAGGCGCTGCACCACTCGCACTGGTACGGGCAGCACACGCACTGGTACTGGCTGCCCGCCACCGCCGTCTTCCTCGTCAAGCCCGACCTCGGGCCGCTGGTCTCCCGCGTGCTGTGCCGAGCCGCCGGGACGGTTCTGGGGGCGCTGCTCTTCGCCGGGTTCGCCGCCGTGCTGCCACGTCCGGAAGGGCTGGTCGCCCTGGTCGCCGTGTGCGGGGCGCTGATACCCGTCGCCACGCGCCACTTCGCCGCCCAGACCGCCGTCGTCACCGTCCTGGTCCTGTCGCTCGTCATGGTCGGCGGGGAGCCCCAGGCATCCGTCGGGCGCATCGGTGAGACGCTGCTGGCCTGCGCGCTCGTACTCATCGTCGGGCACCTGCCGATGCCGGGGGAGCGCGGCGGGCACGTACGCGCCCGGCTCATGTCCGCCGCGGGCGCCGCGCACGCCTACCTCGCCCATGTGCTGGATGGCCGGGATGCCCCGGATGGCTGGGACGGCCCGGACGGCTCCGGCGACCGCGCCACCCGCTGGACCCTGCGTCGCGAGGCCTACCGGGCGCTCGCCGAGGCCCGCGCCGCCATCGCCCTCTCGGCCGCCGAACTGCCCGCGCTCGCCCGGTACACCGAGGGCACCGACGAGGTCGCCGCCCTCCTCGAACGCCTCGTCGACACGACCACCGCCGCCGCCGTCCACCTCGACGACACCGGCCGGCTCGACCGCAGCCACAGCGACCGGCTCACCGAACTTCTTGGAGAACTGGCCGCACACCGGGAACAGGTGGGGCTGCCGGCCCGCGTCACGGACCTGACCGTCGCGGTGTGACCGCGGTCCCGGACGGGCTGTCGCGGTCCGGCCCGGTCCGGCCGGGCCACGTGGCGCACCACGGCTCGGCCCCGCCGCGGTCTGAAGCGCGCGGGGAAGCGAGGGGCGATGCCACGACGCGTACGAGTTCCGACGCACAGGGTAGCTGGTGTGTTCAGAAGGTGACCAGATCCTCACACTCCGCGTTGAACTTGTGTCAACTGCGTCTCAGTAACGTCACCGACCGAGGCGTTCCCTCTCCGGAGAGCGTTAACTCCTACAGGTACAACGCTTATCGGAGGTGTGCGAGATGGTGAACGGGCGAATGGTGCTCGAACGCTTTCCCGCGGGCGGGCCGCGCGGATCGTGGCCCGCGGAGGAGTTCGCGCAGGCGCGGCGCATGGAGGGACTGGCCGCCGAGGTTGTCATGGACCTCGCGACCGACACGTTCCTGGTGGTCGTCCGGGGCGGCGAGGCCACCGACTGACGCCGCGGTCAGCCCGCTTTCGCGGCGGGCCCCGGGTCCGTCGGCGGGCCGGTGAACGGCTTCGCCCGCAGCGCGCACGGCTCCGCTTCCACCCCGCCCTCGTCCGGGGTGCCTGCCTCCACGAGCCGGCCCTGGTCCAGGACGCGCACCAGGCGCGTGTGCCGGACCGACGCCGGCCGGTACGTGATCGGTGCGACCGTCCGGCCGCCGCCGGCCGGCGCGCGGATCTCCTCGAAGACCTCCAGCCCGGCCCGCGGGCCGAGCGCGGCTGCGCGCCGGCCGGGCACCCGGACGCGCGTCACGCGCTGATCGGCCGCGACCAGGTGGGTGGTGTGTCCGTGAGGCGGCACAGTGTCAGATAGAGGGGGATGGGCGGGGTGTACGGCAGGGTGCCGTCCGGCCGGTGGATGAGGCCGGGGGCCCGCCGGGAGTCCGGCACGACAGCGCCCGTGGCGTACCGCGCGGGGACGGGCCAGTCCAGGGCGTAGTCGGAGTCCGACGGGACCAGCCACCACCAGTGCGCCTCGTCTGCGTACACGCAGCCCACGCGCGGGAGGCGGGGCATGACCAGCGGGCCCAGCCGCGCAGGGACGGCCACGGCGTCGCAGCCCAGTGGAGCCGTCATCCCCTCGGGGACCGCGAGCCGGTGCGAAGTTCGCGGGGTGCCGCCGCCGGGGCCGCGCCCCAGGCGGACGAGCGTGTCCAGGTTGAGCACCCCGATCCGGCCGGGGGCCGCGCTCACGCCGTGTCCCGGCCGCGCGGAGGGAAGCCCGCAGAACCCGCGCCGGGGTGCGGGCGCCGGGCGGGCGCCCCGCTCGTCGTGTCGAGCGCCTGGTCGGTGTGGTCGGTCGGCCTGGGCGGCTCGCCGGCCCCCGGGCCGCGGTGCCACTGCGGCGCTACGCGGGGCAGGGGACCGTCGGACGGGTACGGGAGCCGGCCGAGAGGGCCGCCCGGCCGTGGGTCGGTCCGGCCGTCGGTGGCGGGGGTGTGATGGAGCCGGTGCGTGTGGCCGAGGGTGCGGGTTTCCGCGCGGCCTTCCGCGGGGTGCGTCCTGTGTGCCTGTTCGGCGGGCTCGGAGTCGCCGTGCACGTCGTCGTGTCCGTGCCGGAGGTCGCCGTGCACGTTGTCGTGTCCGTGCCGGAGGTCATCGTGCACGTCGTGTCCGTGCCGGACGTCATCGTGCACCGGGTGTCCGTGCAGGGCGTCTCCGTGCCGGAGGTCGCCGTGCCGGGTGCCCGGGTGTCGCGCGTCGTCGTGCCGGGCGTCTTCACGTCGCGTGTCTGCGTGCCGCGCGTCTGTGTGATCACCGTGCTCGGCGGGGGCCTCGTCCTCGTCGCCCGAGCCGCCGGCCGGGTCCGGCTTCGGGCGGGCGCCCCAGCCGAGGTCGGCGCGCGGCGCGGGCACCTGGCCGGCGTCGGAGACGTCACGAGTAGAGTGCCCGGAGTGCCCGGAGTGCCCGGGGAAAGCGTGTTCTCCGGAGTCATCGGAGGCGGTCCGTCGGGGCAGGTCCGCCCAGACCAGCAGTCCGGGGCCGTGTTCCTGGGCGCCCCAGGAGTGGGAGAGGGCGTCGACGAGGAACAGACCCCGCCCGTGTTCCTCCTCGGGGCGCTGCGGCGAGGGGTGCGGCTCGCCCGGCGCGCAGCCCTCGTCGCGCACGGCTATGCGCACGAGGTCGGCACCGTCGTACAGCTCGCAGACGACCACGCCGCTCGCGGTGTGCACGATGGCGTTGGTGACCAGCTCGGATATGACCAGGGCGGCGGTGTCGCAGGTGTCCTCGCACACCGACCAGCCGGTCAGCCGGGCCCGCGCCAGGCGTCTGGCCTGCGCCGGGGAACCCGGATGCGCGGCCAGTTCGAATCGGAACCGGCGCTCGGCAGCGGCCTGGTCGAGGCCCGCTTCCTTCCCCATTCTCGAATGCGCTCGACCGGGGGAACCCGCATCGGCACCGAGACCCTGGGGGTGGCCTGCGGCGGCGTCTGTTCCTAAGGGCGCGGACGGAATCACGCTTGCCACTATCGCCCCGCCGTGAACACTTGGCAAGTGTCACTCTGAAAAATGCAGAGTGCTGTGTGACGCGGTGAAGGGCCGTGGCACACTGCTCGCAACAGCATGTCGAGCGGCGCCAGTTGGGATCACGGAGACCCGTACTTATCCGTACGTGTTTTCGAATGAGGTCTTCATTTGGCGCCGCAGGGCTGTTGGGAAGTTTTCGTGACCGCCCGGCCGGGCCAAGTGAGCCGTCGGCCGGGCTCTTCGTGGAGGTGGAGCGTGAGTGAACCACGGTCCGCGCCGACAGTGGGGCAGGTCGTCCTCGGCCGGCGCCTGCTGGACCTGCGGGAACGCGCAGGACTCAAGCGCGAGGAGGCCGCCCGCATCCTCCGCGTCGCACCCGCCACGGTCCGCCGTATGGAGATGGCCGAGGTCTCCCTCAAGATCCCCTACCTCCAGCTGCTGCTGAAGGCCTACGGCATCACCGACGCGGAGGCCGAGGGCTTCGTCCAGCTCGCCGAGGAGGCCAACAGGCCCGGTTGGTGGCAGCGCTTCCACGACGTGCTGCCCGGCTGGTTCTCGATGCACGTCAGCCTCGAGGGCGCGGCCGCCCTGATCCGCCAGTACGAACCGCACTTCGTCCCCGGCCTGCTGCAGACCGAGGACTACGCGCGCGGAGTGCTGAGGTCCGGAGCCATCGGCCAGACCCGGCCGGAGGACATCGAGCGCCACGTCGACCTGCGCATGCAACGCCAGGGACTGCTCACGCGTGAGGACGCGCCCAGGCTGTGGGTCGTCATGGACGAGACCGTGCTGCGCCGCCCGGTGGGCGGTCCGGAGGTGATGCGCGCGCAGATCGACAAGCTGCTCGACGCCACGAAGCTGCCCAACGTGACGCTGCAGGTCGCCCCGTTCTCCGCGGGGCCGCATCCCGGCACGTACGGGCCCTTCGTGCTGTTCCGATTCGCCATGCCCGAACTTCCGGACATGGTCTACAGCGAGTACCTGACCGGCG
Organism: Streptomyces sp. NPDC048734; assembly: GCF_043198675.1. Taxonomy (NCBI): domain Bacteria; kingdom Bacillati; phylum Actinomycetota; class Actinomycetes; order Kitasatosporales; family Streptomycetaceae; genus Streptomyces; species Streptomyces sp. NPDC048734. The sequence continues at coordinate 1,136,170 of NZ_JBICUZ010000001.1, forward strand.
CCGTCTACCTGGACGCGCGCACCGAGGTGGCGACCCACCTCGAGGTCATGGACCGCATGGCGGCACAGGCCGCTACGGCACATCGCACGAAGGAGATCCTCCGGGATCTCCGCAAGGAGCTGTGAATGGAACGCATCAAGTCCCCCACCAGGCCGCGTGGCCGCGCTCAGCGGATCTACAACGGCATGCCCGCGAGGGAACTGGGCAGCGAGGGCTGGCACAAGCCGTGGAGCGGCGGCAACGGAGGCAACTGTCTGGAGGCCATGAAGCTCGCCGACGGCCGGATCGCCGTCCGCCAGTCCACCGACCCCGACGGTCCGGCGCTGATCTACACCTCCGACGAGATGACGGCCTTCATCCAGGGAGCGAAGGCGGGAGAGGCGGACTTCCTGCTGTCCTGAACCGGCCCGACTGTTCCTTCTTCCTGCGCACCCTTTGTTCAACTTCCTTATCTTGGTACTGACTTGATCTTTATTCGTGTCACATGCTTATGGAGTTCCTCATGACCGGGCAGGACCCCGCCGGCGCCGTCGAGATCGACACCAGCAAGCCGCACCCCGCGCGGATGTACGACTGGTACCTCGGCGGCAAGGACAACTACCCCGTGGACGAGGAGATGGGCCGGCAGATGCTGGCCCTCGATCCCCGCGTCCCGGTGATGGCCCGGGTCAACCGGGCGTTCATGCACCGCGCCACGCGCTGGCTCGCCGGCCACGGCGTCCGGCAGTTCCTGGACATCGGCACGGGCATCCCGACCGAGCCCAACCTCCACCAGGTCGCCCAGCAGGTCGCGCCCGACGCCGCCGTCGTCTACTGCGACAACGACCCGATCGTCCTGGCCCACGCGGCCGCCCTGCTGCGCAGCACTCCCGACGGCGTCACCGAGTACCTCCAGGCGGACGTCCGGGACCCGGCCACCATCATCGAGGGCGCCAGGAAGATCCTGGACTTCGAGCGGCCCGTGGCGCTGTCGCTCATCGCCCTGCTGCACTTCGTCTCCGACGAGGACGGGGCTCACGAGCTGGTCGACCGGCTGCTCGCCGAAGTCCCCTCGGGCAGCTACCTGATGATGACCCACGCCACCGCCGACTTCACCCCTGAGGAGTCCGCGGCGGCCACGGCGAAGCTGAAGGCGGCCGGCGTCACGCTGGCACTGCGCTCGCGCGACGAGTTCGGCCGCTTCTTCGACGGACTGGAACTGGTCGAACCGGGTGTCGCGGTGGTGCCCGAGTGGCACCCCGAACTCGGCGAGCCGGTTCCGGGTCAGGACGACGGCGTCATTCCCGGCTACGGCGCGGTGGCACGCAAGCCGTAGGCGTCCGGCGTGCCGGGCGTCATGACGGGATTCCGTGGGGTGGCGGTCGTCGTCCGGGTCCAGGTCCGGGGCCGACGACGTGGGGTGGCGGTCGGCGTCCGGGGCCAGTTCCTCGGGACGAAGTCCGTCGCCCCGTCCGCCGGCGCCGAGCCTCCGGCGGTGGGACTCCGTCCCTCCGCCCCGGGGAGGAGGTGGCGTCCGGGCGCGGGACGTGGCGTCCGGGCGCGGGACGTGGCGTCCGGCACCTCCTGGGAGGCGGGACGCGGGAGACGTGGCGGGCGGGGTACGAGAGGGCGCGGCCTGGGGAGCGGCGGCTCAGGGCAGCGCGCCGAGCAGTGCGTCCAGCGCCGCCCCGTAGGCGTGCTCGGAGGGCGTGGCGTATCCCACGACCAGTCCGTCGTGCGCCGCCATGTCCGTCTCCGGGTGGCGGAAGTCGGCCAGGCCGTCCAGCGCGATGCCCCGCCGGACGGCCGCCTCGACCGCGGCCCGCTCGGTGCCCGGTGGCAGCCGCAGCACCGCGTGCAGTCCGGCCGCGACCCCGGTGACGCCGACCCGCGGCGCGTGCTCGGCGAGCGCCGCCACCAGACGGTCCCGGCGACTCCGGTACCGCTGTCGCATACGCCGCACGTGGCGGTCGTAGGCCCCGGAGACGATGAGGTCGGCCAGACCCGACTGGTCCGGCACGCTCGCCCAGGCCTCCCGGTCGCCCTTGGCCGCGAGGACGTCGCCGACGTACCGCTGCGGCAGCACCATCCAGCCCAGCCGCAGGGCCGGTGACAGGCTCTTGCTGACCGAGCCGAGGTGGATCACGCGCTCGGGGTCCAGGCCCTGGAGCGCGCCGACGGGCTTGCGGTCGTAGCGGAACTCGCCGTCGTAGTCGTCCTCCAGAACCACGGTGCCCCGCGCGCGTGCCCAGTCGATCACGGCGGCCCGGCGGCTCGCGTGCAGCGGGCCACCGGTCGGGAACTGGTGGGCGGGCGTGAGCAGCACACCACGCTCGCGCCCCAGCAGGTCGACGCGCGCCCCGTCCTCGTCGAGCGGGAGCGGCACCGTCCGTACGCCCGCCGCGGCCAGCAACTCCCGGTGGAACCGCAGCCCGTACGCCTCGACCGCCAGCGGGCCGCGCAGCGCCCCGCCCCCGCCCTGGCCGAACAGCAGCCGCAGCGCGTGCGCGAAGCCGGAGCAGATCACGATGCGGTCGGGCTCGGTGCGCACGCCGCGCGCGCGTGCCAGGTACTCGGTGAGCGCCTCGCGCAACTCGCGACGCCCGGCGGGGTCACCCGGCCCGAACACCTCGTTGGGCGCCTGCTGGAGCGCCCGCCGGTAGGACGCCAGCCAGGCCGCACGCGGGAACGCCGACGCGTCCGGGGTGCCCTGGCGCAGGTCGTGCCGCGGACCACGCGCGCGTGGAGGTGGTTCAACGGGCCCGCGCGCGGCGTGTCGCAAGGGCTCCGTACGATCGGCGACCCGCGTACCGGACCCCTGCCGAGCCGTCAGCCAGCCCTCCGCCACCAGTTCGGCGTAGGCGTCGGCCACCGTGTTGCGTGCGACCCCGAGATCGGCGGCGAGGGAACGGTAGGGCGGCAACCGGGTGCCCGGAGCGAGCCGTCCGCCGCGCACGGCCTCGCGCAGTGCCCGGATCAGCGCGGCCCGCCGTCCGCCCGGACCGGACAGCTCCAGATGCAGGTCGGCACCGATCCGCTCAGCGGAATTGACCCATGATTCCTCCATGGAAATGCACCCTACAGAGGGTCTTTCCGGCTCATAGATTGATCTGCATGACGACGAACGCGATGAACGCGGCGAGTACGGCGGACGCGGCGAGGGCGGCGGACGCGGCGAGCACAGCGAGTACGGCGGACGCGGCGAGCACAGCGAGTACGGCGGACGCGGCGGACGCGATGAGCGCGGCGGACACGATCGGCACGAACCGGCTGGACTTCGCGAAGTCCGCCCGCAAGACGTTCCGCGCACTCGTCGGCTTCGACGCCGCCGCCCGCGAGGGACTCGATCCCGCCCTCGTCGAACTGATCCAGATCCGCGCCTCCCACCTCAACCACTGCGCGTACTGCCTGCACATGCACACGAACGACGCGCGCAGGGCCGGCGAGAGCGAGGACCGGCTGCACCTGGTCGCCGTCTGGCGGGAGGCCCGGCACTTCTACACCGAGAAGGAACAGGCCGCCCTGGCCCTGACCGAAGCGGTCACGCTGGTGGCCGAGGGAGGAGTCCCGGACGACGTCTACGCACAGGCCGCGGCCTGTTTCGACGACACGGAACTCGCCCAGGTGCTGGCCCTCATCTGCACGATCAACACCTGGAACCGGGTCGCCCTGGCCACCGCCAAGGTGGCGGGCACCGACGAGCGCTGAAGCGACCGTCCGCGGTCCGGCGGCACCGCACGGCCACCGGCCGCGCATCTCACCGGCCGCTGGTTCCCGCACGCTCATCGGCCGTTCGTGCGCGTCTCCGGCACGCTCATCGGCCGGTCGTACGGCCCGATCGGTGCCGGCAGCCGTGAGCTTCCCGTCAGACGGCGGTCGACGGCCGCGGCGACCGCCCGGCCCTCCGCGATCGCCCACACGATCAGCGACTGCCCGCGGGCCGCGTCCCCGGCGGCGAACACGCCGGGCACGTTCGTCGCGAAACCCACGTCCCGCGCGATCGTGCCGCGCGGCTCCAGCGCCAGCCCCAGCTGTTCGGTGAGTCCGTCGTCCCGGTCGGGACCGGAGAAACCGAGGGCGAGCAGGACGAGGTCGGCGGGGAGCGCCCGCGCGGTGCCCTCCACCGGCCGCCGCTTCGCATCGACCTCGACGAGGTGCAGCGCCCGGACGTGCCCGCTCTCGTCGCCGGTGAAGCGGAGCGTGGACGCCGCGAACAGGCGCGCGTCCGCGTCCGCCGCTGGCGCGACGCCGAGGTCGCGCGCCTCCTCGTGCGCGGCGGACAGCCGGTAGATCTTCGGGTACGTCGGCCAGGGATCGGTGTCCTCGTCGCGCTCCGCACCCGGCTGGGCGTAGATGTCCAGCTGCGTCACGGACGCGGCACCCTCCCGGATCGCCGTGCCCAGACAGTCGGCGCCCGTGTCACCGCCGCCGACGATGACGACGTGCTTGCCGGCGGCGGACATGGGGGACCGCTCCAGGTCGCCCTCGCACACCCGGTTCGCCAGCGGAAGATACTCCATCGCCTGCTGGATGCCGGTCAACTCCCTTCCCGGCACGTGCATTTCCCGCCACTCGGTCGCTCCGGTGGCGATCACCACGGCGTCGTAACGCGTCCGCAGATCGTCGGCCATGACATCCCGCCCGACCGTGGTCGACGTACGGAACTTCGTGCCCTCCGCCCGCATCTGCTCGATCCGGCGGTCCAGCTGCCGCTTCTCCATCTTGAACTCGGGGATGCCGTACCGCATCAGCCCACCGATGCGGTCGTCCTTCTCGTAGACGGCGACTGTGTGCCCGGCCCGCGTCAGCTGCTGGGCGGCGGCCAGCCCGGTCGGCCCGGAGCCGATCACCGCCACCGTCCGCCCGGACAGCCGGTCCGGTGGCCTGGGCGGGGTGAGCCCGTCCGCCCAGGCCCGGTCCGCGATGGCGGCCTCGACGTTCTTGATGGTGACGGCGGGCTGGTTGATGGCGAGCACGCAACCCGCCTCGCACGGAGCGGGACACAACCGCCCGGTGAACTCGGGGAAGTTGTTCGTCGCGTGCAGCCGGTCGCTCGCCGCCCGCCAGTCCTCGCGGGAGACCAGGTCGTTCCACTCGGGGATCAGATTGCCGAGCGGGCAGGCTTCGTGGCAGAACGGGACGCCGCAGTCCATGCAGCGGTCGGCCTGTGCGCTGATGAGGGGGAGCAGTGCTCCGGGGACGTACACCTCGTCCCAGTCGCGGACCCGCTCTCCGACAGGCCGGCGCGGCCACTCCTGGCGGGGTGTGGTCAGGAATCCCTTGGGATCGGCCATGGCCGTCTTCCTCGCGTGCGCTTGCGACGGGGCCGTACGTCATCGGGCGGCACTCTTTCGGCCACGATACGTCCGCTTAGCGCCCAGCGCAGGGCGCCGGGCAGCGCCTGCCGGGAGCGGGGCCTGCCGGGAGCGGGACCTGCCGTCAGGTCGTCGTTTGTCGCAAGCGGGCCCGGCCGTCAGGTCGGTGCCGGCACGTGGGCGAGCGCGGCGGCGTGTCCGGTCCTCTCCTCACGAAGGTCGAGAACCCGAAGCAGGCCCCCGCCACCAGCCCGGTCTCGGAGACCGGCCTGCTCGGCTACTGACCAGCTCGGAGACCGGTGTGTTCGGGTGCCGACGTGTTCGGTGTCGCACGCCTCAGCGACCGGCGGCACCGACCTCCTCCCACTCCCACCCCCACTCCCGCAGCACCGCCGCCACGCCCGCCGTGATCCGCTGCCGCGCCTCCCGTCGCGGCACCCCGCTCCTCAGCAATTCGTCGTACGGGGTGTCCAGATGCCGTACGGACGCCACGACCGCCGACACGACCGCGCCCTCGGACAACAGCCGTCCCGCGGCACTGCGTCCCACCCGCCCGCTGCCCCGTTCCGACGCGTGCGCGGCGATCGTGCGGGCCCGGTCCCGTGGGCAGCGGGGGAAAAGCCGCAGGATCTCCTCCGCGAACGCCTCCGCGAACCGCGCGTCCTGCGCCGCCCGCCGACGGGCGTCCCGCACCCGGCGCCGCCCGCGCGCCTCGGCGTCCGCCAGGCATCGCGCCTCCGCCCGCGCCAACCCCGCCTCCTCGACGAGGACGCCCTGCCGCTCGTAGCGGCCCCTGCGGCGGTTGAACCGCACGACGACCACGCAGAGTGTGCTCTCCTGCCGCGCCCTGCGCGTGAGCGCCGTATCGCCGCGCGGCAGGAAGACGAGGTGCCCCAGGTCCGCGCAGCCGAGGCAGTGCGGCGCGCCGTCCTCGACGACGAGCAGCGGCAGCGGTCCCCGCCGGCATCCGGCACAGTGCCGCCGACGCGACGGCTGGACCGCGGCAAGCCCGTTGCCGGGCGGGGGAGTTGAGGGAACCCGCATACCTGCTGCATTCCCCCTTCCGAGCCCGCCCCCACCCGATCGGCGCGCCGCGTCGGAACGCGCCCCGCTCGTCCCGTGCGGCGTGTAGACGGACGCCCGGGCGCGGTAGGGCGCCGCCGCCTCGAACGTGACCGGACCGCCTCCGCCACGCCTCCCCTCCGCGGGGCCGGGCCGTGCGGCGGCATGGTCGTCCCGGATCGGCATCTGTCGCATCATGGGCGGTGTGCGACTCGAAGCGATCACGTGGGAACGCCTCGGTGACCTCCTCGCCGACCGCCTGCTCGACCTGAAGCCGGAGGACGGCAGCCCCTGGCCGCGCATCGCCTTCGACGGCGCCCCGGCGGCCCGACCGGGAGACGTCGCCGAACGCGTCGCCGAGGCGCTGCGGATACGCGGACGCCCCTCCCGCGTCATCGGCACCCAGGGCTTCCTGCGACCGGCCTCCGTCCGCCTGGAGTACGGCCACCACGATGTCGAGGCCTACTACGACGGCTGGTTCGACACCGGCGCCCTGTGGCGTGAGGTGTTCGGTCCCCTCGAACCCGGCGGCGGCGGGCGGATCCTGCCCGACCTGTGGGACCCGGTCACCGACCGCGCCACCCGCAGCCCCTACTTCCAACTCCCGCAGGGCGGAATCCTGTTGCTGCACGGACCTTTCCTGCTGCGCCACTGGTTCCCCTTCGACCTGACCGTCCACGTCCTCCTCTCCCCGCCCGCCCTGCGCCGCCGTACCGCCGAGGCCGACCGGTGGACGCTGCCCGCCTTCGAGCGCTACGACCAGGAGACGGGCCCGGCGGCCGCGGCGGACGTCCTGGTCCGCGCGGACGACCCGCGACACCCGGCGTGGAGCGGGTGACCCGCGGACGACCGCTGACCCGCTGCCGACCACCTTTAAATGTGCATGCATGCAACTGGGCTGCCGTCATGGCGATCCCCTCCCGTACGCCCGTACGCCCGTACGCCCGTCACCCTCGACGCCTCGGTCCGCACCCTCCTCGACGGCAAGAACTTCGCGCCCGTGGCCACCCTCGGCCCCGACAGGGCTCCCCGGAACTCGGTGGTCTGGATCAAACGAGAGGGCCACACCGTCCAGTTCTCCTCCAGCGGCGGTCGGCAGAAGGTGCGCAATCTCCGCCGTGATTCCCGCATCAGCCTCTCGGAGTTCGACCTCGCCGATCCCTGCACGTCCGTGGAGATCCGTGGCACCGCCGAGATCCTCCCCGATGACCACAAGCGCCCGCCGCACGAGCTGTCGCACAAATACCTCGGCATCGACCCGCCGGACGAGAAGGACGACGAGGTGCGCCTGATCATCCGTGTCGTCCTGTGGAAGGTGGTCGGCTTTTCGACTTGAATCGCTGCTGACGCCCCCGTCTCCCGCCTGGCTCCCCCGTCCGGTCCGCTGTTCGCTGCCCGTCGCCCGTCGCCCGCTGCCTCCCGCCGGACATGCGGTAGGTGACCGGCCCGGAGAGAATGGGACGCCGGGACACGAGAGTGCAGGGCACCGGGACAGTGGCGCGCACCGCGTCGCGCCGGCCGTCCCGCACCGGGAGGTACACCATGACCACCGCCGGACAGATCATGCACCGAGGCGCCCAGTGGATCCCCGCCCACGAGACCCTAGACCGCGCCGCCCAGCTGATGCGCGACCTCAACGTCGGAGCCCTCCCCATCAGCGACGAGAACGAGCGGCTCTGCGGCATCCTCACCGACCGTGACATCGTCGTCGGCTGTGTGGCCATGGGGCACGACCCCGCCAAGGTCACCGCCGGGCAGATGGCCAAGGGGACCCCGCGCTGGGTCGATGCCGACGCCGATGTCAGTGAGGTGCTCCAGGAGATGCAGGGGCACCAGATCAAGCGGCTGCCGGTGATCGAGAACAAGCGTCTGGTGGGCATGATCAGTGAGGCCGATCTCGCCCGGCACCTGACCGACGATCAGATGGCGTCCTGGGCCGAGAGCGTCTACGCCAGGACCGGCACCGCTCCCTCCTGACTCCGGCCGCCCTGAGCCGCTCCCTCAGAGCCAGCCGTTGCGGCGGAAGCCGCGGTACAACGCCAGACAGACGGCGGTTATCAGTCCGAGGGCCATGCCGTAGCCGTACTTCCAGTGCAGCTCCGGCATGCGGTCGAAGTTCATGCCGTAGACCCCGCAGATCATGGTCGGTACCGCGACGATCGCGGCCCAGGCGGTGATCTTCCGCATGTCCTCGTTCTGCGCGACGGTGACCTGGGCGAGGTGCGCCTGGAGGATCGAGTTGAGCAGTTCGTCGAAGGCCGCGATCTGTTCCGTGGCGCGCAGCAGATGGTCGGAGACGTCCCGGAAGTAGGCCTGTATCTCGGGGTCGACCACCCGCATCGGCCGGGCCGCCAGGTCCTGGAGCGGTCGGCTCAGCGGCACCACCGCCCGCTTCAGCTCCAGCAGTTCCCGCTTGAGCTGGTAGATGCGCCCGGGGTCGGCCCGTGCCCCGTTCTCCGCGAAGACGTCCGTCTCGACCTGGTCGATGTCCATCTGCGCGGCGTCGATGACGTTGAGGTATTCGTCGACCACATGGTCCGCGACCGCGTGCAGCACCGCTGACGGTCCCTTGGAGAGCTGGCCGGGATCGCACTCCAGCCCCTCGCGCAGCGGGCCCAGCGAGCCGTGCCGCCCGTGGCGCACGGTGACGACGAAGTCCTGGCCGACGAACACCATGATCTCGCCGGTGTCGACCACCTCGCTCGTCGCCGTGAGCTGCTCGTGCTCGACATAGCAGACCGTCTTGAACACCGCGAACAGCGTCTCGCCGTACCGTTCCACCTTCGGGCGCTGATGGGCTTCGATCGCATCCTCGACCGCCAGCGGATGGAGGTCGAAGAGATCGGCGACGCCCGCGAACTCCGCGTTCGTCGGCTCGTGGAGGCCGAGCCAGACGAATCCGTGCCCGCTCTTGCGCACCCGCTCCACGGTGTCGACCAGGTCACCGCCGGCCGGGACGCGCGCGCCCTCGCGGTAGGCCACGCAGTTCACCACCGAGGAACCCAGCGGCGACCGCGCGGGATGGCTCAGATCGACCCGCGTCCGCCGCCGGGCCAGGCGCGCCACCCTGCGCAGGCCGCCCACCCCGCCCAGGCCAGTGACCTTCCGCAGATTCCCCGCCATGGTCATCCCGACCTCCTTCTCGGATCCCCCCGCGTGATCTCACGCCGTGACGCGCCAGTCTGCCAGGCCCGCGCAGACCCTGGGCAAGCCTGTGGAAAGGGGACGTTCCGCTTGGTTCCCGTCTGTGGACAACCTGAAATGGGTCTGCCCCGGAGACGGCTCCCCATCCCCTTCCGCGCCTTGTCAGGGCTGCCTCCGGCTCCCGTGTCCCGGTCGTCCCGGTCGCGTCGCCCGCTTCGGCCAACCGGAACGACCGGGATGATCGCGGCGTGACGCGAGCCGACCACCGGTACCTCCCCGACAACCGGCGGACCGAGGAGGGAAAGCGCTTCGACGCCCTCGCCACCCCCTCGACCCGACGACGTTCCAGCACATCGAGGGGCTGGGCGTGGGCCTGGGCGTGAGCACCGGGCCGGTGCTGCTGGGAGGTCGGCGCGGGCGGCACCTCGGTGGTGTCCCGGCCGACCAGGAAGGCCGGTCCCACGGGCAAGGTCACCGGCACCGGCACCGATGTCTCACGACTTGCTCCGGCCGTCCGCCCACCGGTCGAGGCGCGGGTGCACGATGTCGGAACGGAGCAGCCGCCGGGGGAGGGCTTCGGCCCGGTCCACGCCCGGCTCGTACTCACCCACGTACCGCAGCGGGAACAAGTCCTGCGCTCCATGGTCAAGGTCCTGTGGCCGCCGGGTGGACGGATCCTCCTGGAGGACACGGACCCGGCCCTCCAGCCGCTGCCCCGCCCGGACGAGCACGGTCCCGAACAGCGGTCGGCGAACCGCCTGCCCCACCGCTTCCGCAAGCTCCTGACCGACCGCGGTGCAGACCTCCCGTACGGCCGCAGGCCCCCCGCCTGCTGCGCGAGGCAGGACTGTGCGGCGTCGAGGCCGACACCTTCTTCCCCCCTCACCCCCCCCGCCTGCGCCGCGCTGGAATCCGCCGCGGTTCGCCAGATCCGCGCCGGCCTCGTGACCGACGAGGACACCGACCGCCACCTCGCCGACGTCGCCTCAGTCGGCATGGACCTCGCGACGGCCTCGATGGTCTCGGCCTGGGGGAGGAAGGGGTGGCCGCCGACGGCAGGTGCGGTCACCGTCGCCGACAGCGGCCCGCCGGGACTCGCCGTGCGACTGACGTGCCCGACGTCAACGGCGTCGCCGAGGCCCGTTCCTCGTCGCATGCGGCGGCTCCACGCCCTCACCGAGCGCCGGCCGACTCCACCGCCCCGGTGGACCGTCCCGGTCTGCCGCCCACCCGCTCCACCGCCAGCGCGCCCGCCCCGCACCCCTCGACCGCGGCCCTCGCGGGCTCCGCGCCCCCGAGCAGGGCGGTGAGGAACGCACCGGTGAAGGCGTCGCCCGCGCCCGTCGTGTCGCGCGGTGTCGCCGGGACGGCGCGAACACGGGCGACGACGGCGCCGCCCTGCGCCACCACGGCTCCGTCCGCCCCCTGCTTGGCCACCACCAGCGGCACGCGTCGGCTGAGTTCGGCGGCAGCGTCCGCCCCGTCGGCCGATCCGGTCAGCAGACAGGCCTCGTCCCGGCTGGGCAGCAGCACGTCCACGCCCCGCACCAGGGCCAGGAACCGGTCGGCGCCCAGCTCCGCCAGGAATCCCACCGACGCCGGATCCAGGCTCACCGGCACTCCACGCGCGCGTGCCGACGCCAGCGCCGTCCGCACCAGCGCCCGCCCCGACGCGGAGAACAGCAGGTAGCCCGACAGGTGCAGTCGGGCGACCCCGTCGAGCAGCGCGTCCGACCAGTCGTCCGGTTCGAGCCGCAGGGAGGCACCGCTGTCGGTGAGGAACGTCCGCTCGGCCGCGGCCCCGGTGTCGACCAGGCAGACCACCGTCCCCGTCGGTACCTCGGGATCGACGACGAGCAAGGGCCGTACCCCGCACGCGACCAGCTCACGTTCGTGCCAGGCCGCCGCCTCCGCACCCACCCGGCCGAGCAGCCGTACGTCCGCACAGCCCCAGTGCGCCGCCCAGCACGCCACGTTGGCGCCCGCGCCGCCCGGCAGGGTCCGGACCACCGCGGCCGTGTCCGTTCCCGAGGCCAGCGGCCCCCGGTGGCGCGCGACGACGTCCGTGACCACATCCCCGACCACCAGCAGCGCCCCGCCCCCTCGCCGGCCGCGCGCGGGAGCGGCCTCCGGCCCCGGGCCGTCGGAGCCGCGATCCGCCCCGCCGGAACTCGGCCCCGGACCGCCGGTCACGCCCCGGCCCACGCCGAGGCGATCCGTCCCGCCAGCCGTACGTTGCCGCGCACCGCGGCCAGGTTGGCGCTCAGAGAGGCGCCGTCGGTGTGACGGACCAGGTGGTCGAGCAGGAACGGGGTGACGGCCTGACCCGTCACACCCTCCGCCGCACACGCCTCCAGCGCCTCCGCGAGCACACGCGCGTGCAGCGCGGGATCCAACTGCTCCTCCTCCGGAACCGGGTTCGCGATGATCAGCGCCGACTCCGGTAGGTCGAGTGCGACCTGAGCCCGCATCACCTCCGCCACCTGACCGGGACTCTCCAGCGTCCAGTCCACCGGATGCCCCGAGTCGGACAGGTAGAAGCCGGGAAAGCGGTCGGTGCCGTACCCGGCGACGGCGACCCCCAGCGTCTCCAGCCGCTGGAGCGTCGCCGGCACGTCCAGGATCGACTTCACCCCCGCGCACACCACCGTGATCCGGGTACGCGCCAGCAGGCCCAGATCGGCCGACTCGTCCTGGGTGACCGTCCACCCCCGGTGCACCCCACCGAGTCCGCCCGTCGCGAACACCCGCACCCCTGCCAGCGCCGCGAGCAGCGCGGTCGCCGACACCGTGGTCGCCCCACTCGCCCCCGAGGCGACCGCGAGCGGCAGGTCGCGGTGGCCCAGCTTGCGGATGCCGTCCTCGTTGGCGACCCGCTCCAACTGCTCCTCGTCGAGTCCGACACGGGGCCGCCCGTCCAGCACGGCGATCGTCGCCGGTACTGCGCCCTCCGCGCGCACCAACGCCTCCAGCTCCCGTGCCACCTGAAGGTTGCGCGGACGTGGCAGCCCGTGGGCGATGATCGTGGACTCCAGCGCCACCACGGGGCGACGCGCGTCGACCGCCTCCCGCACCTCTTCCGACACCACCAGCACCACGTGCCCGCCTCCTGTCCGTCGGTCCTCTCTCATCTCTGGCGGGCGGCGCGCCCGGCCAAACCCTTGCGGCCTGTGGGGGACGACACCAGCCTGGAAGGCATGACCGACAACTCGCCTCGCCTCGACCACGTCGTCCTATGGGTGCGCGACCCGCTTGCCGCGACCGACTTCTACGAGAACGTCGTCGGCCTGACCCCCGTCCGGCTCGCCGCGTTCGCCGCGGGTGAGGAGCCCTTCCCCTCCGTCCGGGTCGACGACGGCAGCCTTCTCGACCTGATGCCGCTGACCATGGTGAAGGGCATGACGATGCTCCCCGGGGCGGCCGACAGCGCCGGACACCCCGTGAACCACATCTGCCTCGCCCTGTCCCGCAGCGCCTTCGACGCCCTCCGCACCCGCCTGGCCGAGCACGCAGTCCCCGTCTCGGACGTCTCGCACGGCTCGTTCGGCGCCCGGGGCGCGGCCACGCGCAGCCTCTACTTCCGCGACCCGGACGGCAACATCGTCGAGATCCGGCACTACGACTGACGCGGGCGCCGGTACCCGCCCACGCCGTTCCACCCACGCCGCCCCGCCCGGACACCGTCGCCCACCCCTGTCGCGTCCCTGCCCCGTGTGAAGAGGACCGCCGCCGGGGGCGGAGGCGGACATGCCGCGGCGTCGTTCGGCCACGCCTGGCCCGCCTGTGTGACCACCCCCGCCCGACGATCACCCGCCCTTCGGCGCCCGCCGAGGTGTTCATCGTGAGGTCGGACAGGCGGGCCAGGCGTGGCGGCCCACGCGGGCTGCGGCACGGCGTCCGTGAGCAGGGCAGACCCGACACCGTCCCTGCCGACCGGCCGAGGCCCCGCACGAAGAGCCCGGCGGCGGTCCGCGACCGGCTGTCGTCCGCCGCCCCCGCCGGTAACAGTCCGCACGCCGGCACTCCCGTCGCCGACCCTGCCACGGACCAGCCGTCCCACCCGGTCCGCGCCTGTCCCGACCTTCGCTCGGCCGCTCAGAACAGCGGCTCGGGCAGAACCCCCTCCAGGGCGAGCAGCCTGCGCTTGGCCTCCAGGCCGCCGCCGAAACCGCCGATCCCGCCGTCGCTCTCCACCACCCGGTGGCAGGGCACCACGACCGGCAGCGGATTGGCACCCATCGCCGTCCCCACCGCCTGCGCCGCGCCGGGCTGGCCCACGCGCCTGGCCAGATCGCCGTAGCCGACGACCGCGCCGTACGGGACGCCGGAGGCCAGCTCGCGCAGGACCTGCCGGTTGAAGCCGGAGATCAGCGACCAGTCCAGGGGGAGCTCGAAGGCGCGCCGCTCCCCGGCGAAGTAGGCGTCGACCTGGCGTATCGCCTCGGACAGCAGCGGCGATCCGGGCGACTCGACCGGCTCCGCACCCAGCCGGTCCGTGAGGCGGCGCAGCGCCTTCTCGCGCACCGGCTCATCGGCGTGGAACACGACATTGACCAGGCCCTCGCGGGTCGCGGCCAGCAGCAGCGGACCGATGCCGGTGTCGACGACGGTCCACACGACCTGCTGCTCGTACTGCCCGTGGCTGTCCATGCGCCCACCGTACGACCTGCCACCGACAACGCCGCGACCCGACGGCGGGCACGGCGCCCGACCGGTCGCGGGGTCAGTCCCGTACGTCGCGGGGTCAGTCCCCGTAAAGGGCCCGCGCCACCACGTCCGGCTTGTCGGTGATGATGCCGTCGACGCCGTACCCGGCCACGGTCCGGGCCGCCGCGGCGTCGTCCACGGTCCAGACGAAGATCCTCAGCGGGCTGCCGTGCGGTCCCTCGACCGCGTGCACGGCGGAGACGTACTCCGCGGAGAGAGACACGTACGAGGGATTGATCAGGTCGGCGAAGGCCGCGCTGCCCGGCAGGTCCCGCACCGGTGGCCTGCCCAGCAGACCGGTCGTCACCGACGGCGCCAGGTCGTGGACGGCCCGCAGACTGTCGGCGCCGAAGCTCTGCACCACCAGCCGGTCGAGATGCTCCCGGTCCAGCCACCCCTCGTCGGCGAGCACCTTGAGGGTGTCCTGTTCGATCCCCGGGTACAGCGCGGGGTTCTTCAGCTCCAGCAGCAGTTTCTGGTCGTGACGCTCGACACGGCGGACGTACTCCCGGAGCGTCGGCACGCGCGCTCCCGCGTACGCGGGGCCGAACCAGCTGCCCGCGTCGAGCCGTGCGACCTCGGCCGCGGTGAAGTCCCGCACCTTCCACGGGGCCCGCCCGGGAAAGACCTCCTCGGCGTCGGTGGTCCGCTCGAGGCTGTCGTCGTGGATCACCACTAGCTCGCCGTCCCCGGTGCGCTGGACGTCGTTCTCCACCCAGCGGACGCCCAGGTCGGCGGCCGCGTCGACGGCTGCCAGCGTGTTCTCGGGAGCCTGGGCGGAAGCACCCCTGTGGGCGATCACCACGGGCCGCCAGACGATCCCCGCCCGGGCGTCGTGAACAGGGAGCAGGAGGGCGGCGAAACCCACCAGTGCGGTGGTCGCCGCGGCGACTGCGCGCGCGTGCATGCGTACTCCTCGCATCGGCCGATCACATACGGCACGACTCTGACAGCAGAGAGCCGGCGGCGGATGCGCGCGGGAAGGCCGAAGGACGAAGGTTGACGGCCGGAACCGCACACCGGTGCCGCACATTGCGGCAAGGCCGTGTTTCTTTGCCGGAAAATCGTTCGACCATTCCGGTGGCAGTCATACTGCTCTGCGTCAACCCTGATCGCTCGCGCGGTCCTGGGTACACGGCGCGCTCCAGGCATTCCAGCAAAAGGGCGGAAGGGCAACCGCGCATGCACGGCACGGCCGACGGATTCAGCTACGGACTCGTGACACCGCTGGTGGCCTACCTCATGGCCTGTCTCGGCGGTGCCCTCGGCCTGCGCTGCACGACCAGAGCCATGCGCGGCGCCCACGCCTGGCGCCCCGGATGGCTCGCCCTCGGCGCGGCCGCGATCGGCTCCGGCATATGGACCATGCACTTCGTCGCCATGACGGGCTTCACGGTCGTCGGCGCCCCGATCCACTACGACAAGCCGATGACCTACGCCAGCCTCGGCGTCGCCGTCGTCATGGTGGGCGTCGGGATCTTCATCGTCGGTTACCGGGGCGCGGCCGGCACCGCCCTGTTCACCGGAGGCACCATCACGGGCCTCGGGATCGCCTCGATGCACTACCTGGGCATGGCCGGTATGCGGTTCGACGGCAAGTTCGAGTACAACACCCTCACCGTGGGTGTCTCCGTGGCCATCGCGATGGCCGCCGCCACTGCCGCGCTGTGGGCCGCCGGGCAGGTCAGGGGCTTCCTGTGGAGCGTCGGCGCGAGCCTCGTCATGGGCCTGGCCGTGACCGGCATGCACTACACGGGCATGGCCGCCCTCAGCGTCCGTCTGCACGCCGCGGGATCGCCGTCCGCGGGCGACTCGCCCGCCGGTCTCCTCGCGCCGATGCTGATCGGCCCGCTCGCCTTCCTCTGCCTCGCCGGTGTGGTGGTGCTGTTCGACCCCCTCGTGATGACGGGCAGGCTTGACCGGAGCCCCGCCGAGCACAGGCCCGGCGTCCCGGCCCACCCGCACCCCGTCGCAGGGGCCCGGCTCCGCACCCGCCGCAGGACGGCCCCCCATGAGCGCCGGACCCCGCAGAACCGCTGATCGGACCGCGTTGTCAGTGGCGGGTCGTACGGTGGATGGCATGCGGCCCGTTTCCAGCATCGAACGCACGGTGGCGCCTTTCGAGGTCGTCAGCCCCTACCAGCCCAGCGGTGACCAGCCGGCGGCCATCGCCGAACTGGCCAAGCGCATCGAGGCCGGCGAGAAGGACGTCGTCCTCCTGGGCGCGACCGGCACCGGCAAGTCCGCGACCACCGCGTGGATGATCGAGAAGCTCCAGCGCCCCACGCTCGTGATGGCGCCGAACAAGACGCTGGCCGCCCAGCTGGCCAACGAGTTCCGCGAGCTGCTGCCGAACAACGCGGTGGAGTACTTCGTCTCGTACTACGACTACTACCAGCCCGAGGCGTACGTCCCGCAGTCGGACACCTACATCGAGAAGGACTCCTCGATCAACGAGGAGGTCGAGCGGCTGCGCCACTCCGCGACCAACTCGCTGCTCACCCGCCGGGACGTCGTCGTGGTCGCCTCGGTCTCCTGCATCTACGGTCTCGGCACCCCCCAGGAGTACGTGGACCGCATGGTCCCGCTGAAGGTCGGCGCCGAGATCGACCGCGACCAGCTGCTGCGCCGCTTCGTCGACATCCAGTACACGCGCAACGACACGGCCTTCACCCGCGGCACCTTCCGGGTCCGCGGCGACACCATCGAGATCTTCCCGGTCTACGAGGAACTGGCCGTCCGCATCGAGATGTTCGGCGACGAGATCGAGGCCCTGTCGACCCTCCACCCGCTCACCGGCGAGATCATCAGCGACGACGAGCAGCTGTACGTCTTCCCCGCCACTCACTACGTGGCCGGCCCGGAGCGCCTGGAGCGCGCCGTCAACGACATCGAGAAGGAGCTGGGTGAGCGCCTCGCCGAACTCGAGAAGCAGGGCAAGCTCCTCGAGGCCCAGCGCCTGCGCATGCGCACCACGTACGACATCGAGATGCTCCGCCAGATCGGCAGCTGCTCGGGCGTGGAGAACTACTCGATGCACTTCGACGGGCGCCTGCCCGGCTCCCCGCCGAACACCCTGCTCGACTACTTCCCCGACGACTTCCTCCTCGTCATCGACGAGTCCCATGTCACCGTCCCGCAGATCGGCGCCATGTACGAGGGCGACGCCTCCCGCAAGCGCACCCTCGTCGACCACGGCTTCCGGCTTCCCTCCGCCCTCGACAACCGTCCGCTGAAGTGGGAGGAGTTCCAGGAGCGCATCGGGCAGACCGTCTACCTGTCGGCGACGCCCGGCAAGTACGAACTCTCGCGCGGGGACGGCGTCGTCGAGCAGATCATCCGCCCCACCGGCCTCATCGACCCCGAGATCGTCGTCAAGCCCACCGAGGGCCAGATCGACGACCTGGTGCACGAGATCCGCACGCGCGTCGAGAAGGACGAGCGGGTCCTGGTCACCACCCTCACCAAGAAGATGGCCGAGGACCTCACCGACTACTTCCTGGAACTCGGCATCCAGGTCCGCTACCTGCACAGCGACGTCGACACCCTGCGCCGCATCGAGCTGCTGCGCGAACTGCGATCCGGTGAGTTCGACGTGCTGGTCGGCATCAACCTCCTGCGGGAGGGCCTCGACCTGCCCGAGGTGTCCCTGGTGGCCATCCTCGACGCCGACAAGGAGGGCTTCCTGCGCTCCGGCACCTCGCTGATCCAGACCATCGGCCGCGCCGCGCGCAACGTCTCCGGCCAGGTCCACATGTACGCCGACAAGGTCACCCCGGGCATGGAGCGGGCCATCGAGGAGACCAACCGCCGCCGGGAGAAGCAGATCGCCTACAACACGGCGCGCGGAATCGACCCGCAGCCGCTGCGCAAGAAGATCAACGACATCGTCGCGCAGATCGCGCGCGAGGAGGTCGACACCGAGCAGCTGCTGGGCTCCGGCTACCGCGCGAAGAAGGACGGCGGCGGCACCAAGGCGCCGGTGCCCTCCCTCGGCGGCAAGGCGGCCAAGGGCGCGAAGTCCACCAGGTCCGCGAAGGGCAAGGTCAAGGAGACGGTCCCGACCGACCGCCCCGCCGCCGAACTCGCCGACCAGATCGAGGAGATGACGGCTCGGATGCGGGCGGCCGCCGCGGATCTCCAGTTCGAGGTCGCGGCCCGGCTGCGCGACGAGGTCTCCGAGATGAAGAAGGAACTGCGCCAGATGAAGGAGGCGGGTATCGCCTGACGTACCGCGCGGGGCCCGGCCGCCGTACGCGCTGTGTTGCAAGAACGACACAAAGTGCGGTCCTGGGTACGGCACTGTCAGTGCCCTTGCGTAGGGTTTTCGTCAACCGCGGGGACCGCGGCAACAGGGGACAGTCCGAGAGGGGAATCAGCGCGTGACCGTCAACATGACCAAGGGTCAGGCCATCAGTCTGCAGAAGAGCGACGGAGGCAGCCTGACCGCGGTGCGCATGGGTCTCGGCTGGCAGGCTGCCCCCCGGCGCGGCCTGTTCGGCTCCCGCACCCGGGAGATCGACCTCGATGCCTCCGCGGTCCTCTTCGCGGACAAGCAGCCGGTCGACGTCGTCTTCTTCCGCCACCTGGTGAGCGACGACGGCTCGGTCCGGCACACCGGCGACAACCTCGTCGGCGGCGTCGGCCAGGGCGGCGACGACGAGGCGATCCTCGTCGACCTCTCCCGCGTCCCGGTCCACATCGACCAGATCGTCTTCACGGTGAACTCCTTCACCGGCCAGACCTTCCAGGAGGTGCAGAACGCGTTCTGCCGCCTGGTCGACGAGACCAACGGCCAGGAGCTGGCGCGCTACACGCTCGCGGGCGGCGGCGCCTACACCGCCCAGATCATGGCCAAGGTGCACCGGGTGGGCGCGGGCTGGAACATGACCGCCCTCGGCACCCCGGCCAACGGCCGCACCTTCCAGGACCTGATGCCGGCCATCCTGCCCGCGCTGTAACCGGGCCGGGCGGCACACGACAACACGACACGCGACGCAGGGGGACCACAGGCGATGACGGCCGAGCTGGTGCGGGGCCAGAACCACCCGCTCTTGGAAGTCCGCCTGGTGATCCGGGTCTCGGCCGGCGCCCCGGTCGTTGCGGCGGCCACGCTCTGCGACGAGAGCGGCAGGATCCACGGCGTGGAGTGGGTCGCCCACCCTGGCGCACCCACTCTGCCCGGTCTCGAGGTCTCCCGGCAGGCGGCCGCAGACCACCGCCTCGCGGTGGACCTGGACGCCGTCGCGGAGAGCGTGCACCGCGTCGGCATTCTGCTCGCCCTGCCCACCGGGGTGGGCGGGCCGGTCGCCTTCGGCGCCCTCGCCGCCCCCTTCGTCGCCGTCACCGGCCTCGACGGTTCCGAAGTGGCCCGCTTCACCCTCACCGGCCTCGGCCCCGAGTCGGCCGTCGTCGCCCTGGAGCTGTACCGGCGGCAGGGCGCCTGGAAGGTCCGGGCCGTCGGCCAGGGGTACGCGGGCGGCCTCGCCGACCTTCTCGCCGACCAGGGCCTGGCGCAGGCCCAGCAGCTCGCGTCCGGCATCAACGAGGCCGTGGCCCAGGGCCTGGCCCGCTCGGTGCCGGCCCCACCGCCGCGTACGGCCGACGCCGACCGCTCCCGACAGGCGGCCGCCTCCGCCCTCGGCCCCGACCAGGGCGGATCCCCGTACGGCGGGCAGAGCACCCAGGGCCCCGCCGGCCCGTACCCGGGTCCCCAGCCGTCGCAGGGCGCAGCGGATGCCGTGGCGGGACACCCGACGGGACCCGCGAACCCTGCGGCCACCACCCAGCCGGGCACCCCCGCGGCGTCCGGCACCGGCGGCTCCATCGACTACAGCCACCCGCGGCGGCGGAACACCGCCCTGCCGCCCCCGCCCGCCGCGCCCCCGGCCGAGCCCGGCAGGCCCGCGCGGCCGGTCGCCGGCGACGCCACCGGCTGGTCCATGGAGGAGCGGCTGTACAACCAGGTCTGGGGCATGTTCGAGGACCTGGCCCGCGCCACGGCCGCGTACCGCAGCGCCGTCGACTTCGCCGACACGCGCAGGGAAAAGGAACTCGACGAGGTCCTCTCCGACCCGCGCAGCCGGATCGGCGGCCAGGGCGACGCCGCCCGCGAGACCGCTCGCGCCAAGCACGCCCAGCTCGTCGACCAGGCCCGGCAGGTGCTGGACCGTGATCTCGCCCAGCTCGTGGCCGAGGCCGAGGTCGTCGAGCCGGCGCTGCCGCCGGCCTTCGCGCGCTGGGACAACCCCGTCTGGCACGCCTATCGCGTCCCGATGGAAATGCCCATGGCGTTGCGCCTGGGCGACCTCCACCTCCCCGAGAGCGACCTGCTGCACATCCCCGTGCTCATCCGCCTCCCGCTGGAGCGCGGTCTGTGGGTCGACAGCGGGCGGACGGGCTCGCCCGACGGCTCGTTCCTCGACTCCCACGAGCTGCGCCGCCTCGCGCTGGACTCGGCCGTGGCGCACACGGCCCGGCTGCTGGCGGTCCATCCGGCCGACGAGTTCACGGTGCACGTCGTCGACCCGGACGGTTCGGGCGCGTCGGCGCTCGCACCGCTGGTGCGGAGCGGAGTGCTGGCGGCGCCGCCCGCGGTGGGCTCGGCCGGGGTGACGGACGTGCTCACCCGACTCACGCAGCACGTCGACCTGGTGCAGATGGCGGTGCGCGGCGGTGCGGCCGACTCGCTCCCGCCCGGGTTCGACACCGCACAGCAGCTCCTGGTCGTCAACGACTTCCCGCACGGCTTCGACGACCGTGCCGTGACCCAGCTCCGCTACCTCGCGGACGAGGGCCCGTCCGTCGGCGTCCACCTGATGATGGTCGCCGACCGCGAGGACGCCGCCGGTTACGGTCCGTTGCTGGATCCGCTGTGGCGCGGGCTGATGCGGCTGACCCCGGTGCCCGACGACCACCTCGCCGATCCCTGGGTGGGGCACGCCTGGACGTATGAGCCGGCCCTCGTGCCGCCCGGCAGCCAGGTTCTCCAGCAGGTCCTGACACAGGTCACCGCAGCCCGCCGGACGTGGCGGAGCTGATCGCTCCCACCACTTCGCCAAGCGACCGTAAAGTGGTCCTGACCAGCAGATTTGATCTTCATTTTGCCAATCCCTTTACCTTTCCTTGGTGATTGGGTACTGTCTTTCGTACGGAGGGGAGTACTCCCTGCCAGCTGCGGCGTACCCGTCAATACGGATCAGAACTGATCCCGGGGCGTCGGCCCGTGCGGCCCCGTGCGCATGCCCTGCGCCGGGACCCGGGGTGGAAGAGACCTCCGGCAGCGCGACGACGCTGATCACCTGCCGTTACGTACTGCCGGAGGCGCAGTGGATGTTTCCCTGACCCTGTGGGTCCTGACTGTCGTGGGCCTGGGCGCCCTCATCGCGATCGACTTCTTCATCGGCCGCAAGCCGCATGACGTGTCGATCAAGGAAGCCGGTATCTGGACCGTCGTCTGGATCGCCCTGGCCGCCCTGTTCGGGCTCGGCCTGCTCATCTTCGGCGGGGGGCAGCCCGCCGGAGAGTTCTTCGCGGGCTTCATCACCGAGAAGTCGCTCAGCGTCGACAACCTCTTCGTCTTCGTCCTGATCATGGCGAAGTTCGCCGTCCCCTCGCAGTACCAGCAACGGGTCCTGCTCGTCGGCGTACTCATAGCCCTGGTCCTGCGGGCGATCTTCATCGCCGCGGGCGCCGCGATCCTCGCCAGCTTCTCCTGGGTGTTCTACCTCTTCGGCGCCTTCCTGATCTGGACCGCCTGGAAGCTCATCCAGGAGGCCCGGGCGGACGAGGAGGACGAGGAGTTCGAGGAGAACAAGCTGCTCAAGGCCGCCGAGCGCAGGTTCGGTGTCGCCGACCGCTACCACGGCACCAAGCTGTGGATCGAGCAGAACGGCAAGCGGGTCATGACCCCGATGCTGGTCGTGATGCTCGCGATCGGCACCACCGACGTGCTGTTCGCCCTCGACTCGATCCCCGCGATCTTCGGCCTGACGCAGGACCCGTACATCGTGTTCACGGCCAACGCGTTCGCGCTCATGGGTCTGAGGCAGCTGTACTTCCTCATCGGCGGCCTGCTGAGGAAGCTCGTCCACCTCAGCTACGGCCTGTCGATCATCCTCGGCTTCATCGGCGTCAAGCTGGTACTCCACGCGCTGCACGAGTCCGGGGTCCACGTCCCCGAGATCAGCATCCCGGTCTCGCTCGGCGTCATCTGCTCCGTCCTGATCATCACCACGATCACCAGCCTGCGGGCCTCCAAGAAGCAGGCGGCGGCCGAGAAGACGCAGCCCGGGAGCGAGGACGCTCCGAGGGACAGCGTCGACGTCTGACCACGGACGACGCGGGAACCACCTCCGGGAGCGGTGCACGGCGATTCGCCGGGCGCCGCTCCCGGCGCTTCCCGGCGCTCCCCGGCGCTTCTCCGGGCACTTCCCGGACGGAATGCGGAGCCCCTGCCGCTCTGCGACGATCGCTTCATGATCGCTCGGCTCAGGTCGCTCACGGCCCGCTGGACATCCCTCGTGCCGGCGCTCGCCGTCGTCCTGCTGGCCCTGACCTGGGGTCGTGACCTCAGCCCCGCGGTCGTCGCCCTGATCACGGTCGTCCTCGCCGGAGCGGTCCTGGCGGCCGTGCACCACGCGGAGGTCGTCGCGCACCGCGTCGGTGAACCGTTCGGCTCCCTGGTACTCGCGGTCGCCGTGACGATCATCGAGGTCGCGCTCATCGTCACGCTGATGGCGGACGGCGGCGACAAGGGCTCGACCCTCGCGAGGGACACGGTCTTCGCGGCCGTGATGATCACCTGCAACGGCATCGTCGGCCTGTGCCTGCTCGTCGCCTCCCTGCGCCACGGCACGGCGATCTTCAACCCCGAGGGCACCGGCGCGGCCCTGGCGACCGTCGCCACCCTGGCCACCCTCAGCCTGGTCCTGCCGACCTTCACCACCAGCAAGCCGGGCCCGGAGTTCTCCACCGTCCAGCTCACCTTCGCCGCCCTGTCCTCACTGATCCTGTACGGCCTGTTCGTGGCGACCCAGACCGTCCGGCACCGTGACTACTTCCTCCCGGTCACCCGGCAGGGCGACGTGATCACCGGGGACGACCACGCCGCCGCTCCTTCGTCGCGGACCGCCCTGATCAGCCTGAGCCTGCTCGGCCTGGCCCTCATCGGCGTGGTCGGACTGGCCAAAGGGGTCTCGCCCACGATCGAGGACGGCGTGGAGGCCGCCGGGCTTCATCACGCTGTCGTCGGTGTGATCATCGCGCTGCTCGTACTGCTCCCCGAGACCATCGCCGCACTGCGCTCCGCCCGCCGCGACCGGGTGCAGACCAGCCTCAACCTCGCGCTCGGTTCCGCGATGGCCAGCATCGGCCTGACGATCCCGGCGGTCGCCCTGGCCTCGGTCTGGCTCTCCGGTCCGCTCGTCCTCGGCCTCGGCCCCACCCACATGGTGCTGCTCGCACTGACCGTCGTCGTCAGTTCCCTGACGGTCGTTCCGGGAAGGGCCACGCCGCTGCAGGGCGGCGTGCATCTGGTGCTGTTCGCGGCGTATCTGGAGCTGGCGGTCAATCCCTGAGGTCTTTCGGCCGGGCCGGCGCCGGTCGGGTATCCGGCAGCAGGGCGAAGCAGCCGAGGCTGAGCAGGGCGATGCCCGTCAGATACGCGCCCACCCCCCAGGGGACGCGCCCCGAGTGCTCCGCGAGTGCCGTGGCCGCGAGGGGCGTGAGCGCGCCGCCGAGAACTCCGCCGAGGTTGTAGCCGACCGACGCGCCCGTGCAGCGGATCCGTGGCTCGTACAGCTCCGGCAGATAGGCGGCGACGACGGCGAACATGGTGACGAACGCGAGCATGGCGCCGAGGAAGCCCAGGAACATCGCAAGAGGCTCGCCCGTGCCCAGCAGAGCGACCAGAGGGAACATCCACAGCGCGGCGGCGACGCAGCCGACGAGGCACAGCGGCCGCCGCCCGTAACGATCGCCCAGCAGAGCGACCAGGGGCGTCAGCGCCCCCTTCACCACCACCGCCGCCATGACACAGGCCAACACGACCGTACGGCTCACCCCGAGCCGTTGTGTCGCGTAGGCCAGGGACCAGGTCGTCACGGTGTAGAAGACCGCGTACCCGACGGCGAGTCCGCCGGCGGTCAGCAGGACGAGCCGCCAGTGGGAGCGCACCACCTCGGCGAGCGGCACGCGCGCGCGTGCCTCGATCTCCAGGAACCGGGGGCTCTCGGGCAGCGACGACCTCAGCCACAGCCCGAGCACCGCCAGTACCCCCGCCGCCCAGAAGGGCACCCGCCAGCCCCACCGCGCGAACTGCTCTCCGGTCAGCGTCGCGGACAGCGCCAGCACCACCCCGTTGGCGAGCACGAAGCCCACCGCGGGCCCGACCTGGGGAAAACTCGACCACAGCCCGCGCCGTCCGACGGGCGAGTGCTCCGCCGTCAGCAGCACCGCGCCGCCCCACTCCCCACCGAGCCCGAGCCCTTGCAGGAACCGCAGCACCAGCAGCAGCACGGGTGCCGCCACCCCGATCGAGCCGTACGTCGGCACGCATCCGACCGCGACCGTCGAGGCGCCCGTCAGCAGCAGGGAGACGACCAGGACCGGCCGGCGCCCGCGCCGGTCGCCGACATGACCGAAGATCACCGATCCCAGCGGCCGCGCCACGAAACCCACACCGAACGTCGCGAAGGCGGCCAGCGTTCCCGCCAGTGGGGAGAACGTCGGAAAGAAGAGCGGCCCCAGGACGAGCGCCGCGGCGGTCCCGTAGACGAAGAAGTCGTAGAACTCGATGGCCGTCCCGGCGAGCGAGGCGGCCGCGAGCCGCGGCATGGAAGGCGCCCCCGCGGTGCTTGCGGTGTTCACGGTGCGTACGTCGCGCATACCGCGTCAACCACCCACCGTGACCGAGGGTTACGGGGGCGCACGGTGTCGCGACCGCGGCGCGCGGGGTTCAGTAGGTGACGGTGACGCGTCGTCCGGGACCGTCGACGCGGATCGTCCCTCCGTAGGGGAGGACGAGCTGCGGGTCCGTGTGGCCGAAGTCCACGTCGAAGACGGCGAGGGTGCCGGGCGCATACGTCTCCAGCGCGCTCAGTACCGCTTCGCGCTGCTCCGCGGCGTAGCGGGCGGCCTCCTCGGGGCCGTTGGGGCGTTCGAAGGACCAGGTCTTGGCGCGTCCCATCAGGAACGCGGGGAACCGCTGGAGGAGGCCGCGCTCGCCCATGTTGCGCAGGATCCGGAAGACCTCCGTGGCGCTGGGGAGTTCCTCGGAGGTCTCCAGGAACAGCACACCGCCGTCGTAGACCGACAGGTCGTGGGAGATCTCGCGGTCGGCCATCAGGAGCCAGGAGAGGATCTCCAGATTGCCGCCCCAGCCGCGGCCCTCGACCACACGGTCGGCGTTGCGCCAGATCCAGCCGGTGCCCGGCCGGGTCTCCGGCTGCGACGCGAAGGCCGCAGGGTCCGCCCAGTCGCGGTTGACGTCGTTCCAGCGCTCGGCGGGCCGCAGTTCGTAGGCGCCCGAGGTGAACAGGGCCGCCCGCAGGGAGTCCGCGGTCAGCGCGTCCATGGCCACCGGCCGCCCGAGCTGCACCATCACGCTCGCGCCGTGATAGCCGACGATCCCGGTGTTGTACAGGAAGGCGAGCAGGTTGGTGTTGTCGCTCGTACCGAAGAACGGCTTCGGGTTGGCCCGGATCAACTCGCGGTCCAGCAGCGGCAGAACGGTGATCTGGTCGTCACCGCCGATCGACGCGATGACCGCCTTGATACCGGGATCGGCGAAAGCGGCGTGGATGTCGTCGGCCCGCGCCTGCGGCGTGGCGCCCATCGTGCGGGTCGTCGGGTACTCGACCGGCTCGAGGCCGAACTCCTCGCGCAGCCGTTCCAGGCCCAGTTCGTAGGGGACCGGGAAGAGGCCGGGCAGGCCGGCGGCCGGTGAGAGGACGGCCACGCGGTCACCGGGGGAGGGCTTCGGAGGATACGACGGTGTGGTCATGCCGGTGAGGCTAGGGCTTCCCGCCCCGCTGTTTCACCGTGATAAACCGGGTCCGAGCAGCGGTCCGACGGGCCGCCCCACGCCGAACGGACCGGAGGAACCGTGCCTCGCACCCTGGCCAGCGCCCCCATCATGATTCTCAACGGCCCCAACCTGAACCTCCTGGGGCAGCGCCAACCCGAGATCTACGGCTCCGACACGCTCGCCGACGTCGAGGCGCTCTGCGCGAAGGCCGCGGCGGCGCACGGCGGGACGGTGGACTTCCGGCAGTCCAACCACGAGGGTGAGCTGGTGGACTGGATCCACGAGGCGCGGCGGAACCACTGCGGCGTCGTGATCAACCCCGGCGCCTACTCGCACACGTCGATCGCCATCCTCGACGCGCTCAACGCCTGCGACGGACTGCCGGTGTTGGAGGTCCACATCTCCAACATCCACCGGCGGGAGTCCTTCCGGCACCACTCGTACGTCTCGCTGCGCGCCGACGGCGTCATCGCGGGCTGCGGAGTGCAGGGCTACGCGTTCGCCGTGGAGCGCGTCGCCGCACTGGCGGGGCAGGCCGGCACGTGAGACCCGGCCGCGCGTGAGCACCGGCCTCCTGGCAGGTGACCCTTACAGGCGCCCGGCCTCCGCGGAGACAAGGTGCCGTACGAGTTGATCGCGTCCGTCTTCCGACGCCGACGGATGACAAGTTGCATGACCCTTATGGGGCATTAGTGTTGAAATTAGTCACCCTGCAACCTATGCGCTTAAGGGGCAGTTATGACCGCTAGGCATTGGAAGCGCTCCGTCGTCGCCTGCTCGGTCCTCATCCTCGGCTTCGCGCCGGTGGGCGTACAGCAGGCTTCAGCTGCCGCGCCGGCCGAGACCCACGCCAGTGCGCCTGCAGCCGTCAACAGCCCACGTGACTACCGGCAGGGCTTCAGGGCCGGTTTCCGGGACGGCTATCAGGATGCCAGGGACGACTGTCGACTGGACGCCGTCGGAAACGGCTTCAGCAACCGCGACTACGCCCGTGGTTACGCCGACGGCTACAGCGCGGGTTTCGCCCGGGCCGAGCGGCGGTACTGCTGAGTCCCGCAGGCTCGGTGAGTGATCTGTCGTAGAGTCAGGGAGGCCGTTTTCCGGGGCGCTTCGGCGCCTCCGGAGGCGGCCTCCCCGTCTTGCGGCCTCCTCGGGCGGCGACTCCGGTACGGGCGCTGCCCGGTCGCCGGGCCCGGCGGTCACCTCGACCGGCATCGGGCACGCCGTGAGAAGCCGCATCCGTACCCCGGTGGGCACCGCCTCGGGGCGGGGAACGGCGTGAGGCGAGCCCGTTACCGGCCGTTCCGCGCAGATCGACGGATCACCAGCCCCGGGACCTCCACTCCTCCAAGTGCGGCCTCTCGGCCCCGAGCGTCGTGTCGTTCCCATGGCCCGGGTAGATCCACGTCTCGTCGGGCAGAGAGCTGAAGATCTTTTCTTCCAGGCCGTCCATCAGACTGGTGAAGTCCACTGTGCTCGTTGTCCTTCCAGGACCGCCGGGGAAGAGGCAGTCGCCCGTGAACACGTGCGGATGCCCGTGCGGGTCGTCGTACACGAGGGCGATCGAGCCCGGCGTGTGTCCGACGAGATGACGCGCGGTGAGGCGCACGTCGCCCACCCGGACGACGTCGCCGTCGTCGAGCAGGACGTCGGTCGGCACCGGGATGCCCTCGGCGTCCTCCCGGCCGGCGTACGTACGCGCGCGCGTGGCCGCGACGACCTCGGCGAGGGCCTGCCAGTGATCTCCGTGACGGTGTGTGGTGACGACGGAGGCGATGCCGTCGTCACCGATCATGCCGAGCAGCGTCCGGGCGTCGTCGGCCGCGTCGATCAGCAGCTGCTCGTCCGTGGCCCGGCAACGCAGCAGATAGGCGTTGTTGTCCATCGGGCCGACCGCGATCTTGGTGATCATCAGGTCCTTCAGCTCGTGCACGTCCGCCGAGCCGCCGACCCGCACCTCTCCGCTGTACGTCATACCGCCAGCCTATAGCGGGGGGAGGGCCGGGAGAGGGCCGCCGTCGACCGTGAGCGCGGAGCCGTCGCGGCGTCCCGAGAGCCAGCCGAGCAGGTCCGCGGCCGGGCCCCTGGCACCGACGGGCCCGCCGGGTGCGCCGCCGCCCGTGGTCCAGGCCCCGCCGCCGTCGTCGCTCAGGCGCGTCGACGGTACGTCCCCGTGGCCGCGGAAGCGTTCCGCGAGGAAGTCGATCTCCCGCGCGACGAACTCCGCCGGCAGATCCTCCAGCTCGTAGCCGATGCCGAGGTCCACGTGGTGCAGCTCCACCTCCGCCCAGCGCCGGAAGGGCACCCGCGCCGCCGAGTCGGTGACGCCGTTGCGCAGCTCGACCGTGCGCGACCAGTCCGCGGGGACGGCGGCGGCCTCCTGGAAGCGGGCGGCGCTCTCCCGGACGTCCGCGAGCTGGACGTCCAGGGGGCGCGGGGCGTCCCGCTCGATGTCGCCGTCCCGCACGGTTGCGTCGATGTACATGGGGCGGCCCTGGAGGACGTTCACCAGGGCGTCGGCGTTGCGGGCCAGGTGGGCGAGCACGTGGCCGCGGCTCCAGCCGGGCAGCCGTGACGACTGCGTCACGGCCGCGTTGTCCAGCTCGGCGACTGCGGCGAGCAGCCGGTCCGTCGCGCCACGTACCGATGCCAGGTCATGAGCGTGATCAATCATGGTGCTGACCTTAGCTTCGCCACTCCTTCGGGTGAAGGTGGTCGGCAACCGCCCGTAAATCGAATGTGCGTGCTATAAGGTCGTTGGCGGCGTCGGGCATGCTGGATGGCAGGGGATTGTTGTCAACCCGTGAATCCGACCGGCGTTGTCAGTGGCTCCCCCTAGTCTGAGAAGGACGGGGGCCCCGCCCCTGTCACTTCTCTCAAGAAAGGTGCGGACCGGCGTGGCCGACCGTCTCATCGTCCGTGGCGCGCGCGAGCACAACCTCAAGAATGTCTCGCTCGACCTGCCGCGCGACTCGCTCATCGTCTTCACGGGCCTGTCGGGGTCGGGCAAGTCCTCGCTGGCCTTCGACACGATCTTCGCCGAGGGGCAGCGGCGCTACGTCGAGTCCCTCTCCTCCTACGCCCGGCAGTTCCTCGGCCAGATGGACAAGCCGGACGTCGACTTCATCGAGGGCCTCTCCCCGGCCGTCTCGATCGACCAGAAGTCGACCTCGCGCAACCCGCGCTCCACGGTCGGCACCATCACCGAGGTCTACGACTACCTGCGTCTGCTCTTCGCGCGCATCGGCAAGCCGCACTGTCCCGAGTGCGGCCGCCCCATCTCGCGCCAGTCGCCGCAGGCCATCGTCGACAAGGTGCTGGAGCTGCCCGAGGGCAGCCGCTTCCAGGTGCTGTCGCCGTTGGTCCGCGAGCGCAAGGGCGAGTTCGTCGACCTGTTCGCCGACCTCCAGACCAAGGGGTACAGCCGCGCGCGGGTGGACGGCGAGACCGTGCAGCTCTCCAACCCGCCCACGCTGAAGAAGCAGGAGAAGCACACCATCGAGGTGGTCATCGACCGCCTCACGGTGAAGGAGTCCGCCAAGCGCCGCCTCACCGACTCCGTCGAGACCGCCCTCGGCCTGTCCGGCGGCATGGTCGTGCTCGACTTCGTGGACCTGCCCGAGGACGACCCCGAGCGCGAGCGCATGTACTCCGAGCACCTGTACTGCGCGTACGACGACCTGTCCTTCGAGGAACTGGAGCCCCGCTCCTTCTCCTTCAACTCGCCCTTCGGCGCCTGCCCCGACTGCTCCGGCATCGGCACGCGCATGGAGGTGGACCCCGAGCTGATCGTCCCCGACGAGGACAAGTCCCTCGACGAGGGCGCCATCCACCCCTGGTCCCACGGGCACACCAAGGAATACTTCGGCCGCCTGATCGGCGCCCTCGCGGACGCGCTGGGATTCCGGACCGACATCCCCTTCGCCGGCCTGCCGCAGCGTGCCAGGAAGGCCCTTCTCCACGGCCACAAGACGCAGATCGAGGTCCGTTACCGCAACCGGTACGGCCGCGAGCGCGTGTACACGACACCGTTCGAAGGCGCCGTTCCGTTCGTGAAGCGCCGGCACAGCGAGGCCGAGAGCGACGCCAGCCGCGAGCGCTTCGAGGGCTACATGCGCGAGGTGCCCTGCCCCACCTGCGAGGGCACCCGCCTCAAGCCGATCGTCCTCGCGGTCACGGTCATGGGGAAGTCCATCGCCGAGGTCTCCGCCATGTCGATCAGCGACTGCGCGGACTTCCTGGGCGAGCTGAAGCTCGACGCGCGCGACAAGAAGATCGCCGAGCGTGTCCTGAAGGAGGTCAACGAGCGCCTGCGGTTCCTGGTCGACGTCGGCCTGGACTACCTCTCGCTCAACCGCGCCGCCGGCACGCTCTCCGGCGGCGAGGCCCAGCGCATCCGCCTGGCCACCCAGATCGGCTCCGGCCTCGTCGGCGTGCTGTACGTCCTCGACGAGCCGTCCATCGGCCTGCACCAGCGCGACAACCACCGGCTGATCGAGACCCTCGTCCGGCTGCGCGACATGGGCAACACGCTCATCGTCGTCGAGCACGACGAGGACACCATCAAGGTCGCCGACTGGATCGTCGACATCGGCCCCGGCGCCGGCGAGCACGGCGGCAAGGTCGTGCACAGCGGCTCACTGAAGGAGCTGCTCGCCAACGACGAGTCGCAGACCGGACAGTACCTGTCCGGCAAGAAGGCCATCCCGCTGCCCGACCTCCGGCGCCCGCGCGACCCGTCCCGGCAGCTCACGGTGCGCGGGGCCCGCGAGAACAACCTGCGGGACATCGACGTCTCCTTCCCGCTGGGCGTCTTCACCGCGGTCACGGGTGTCTCCGGCTCCGGCAAGTCGACCCTGGTCAACGACATCCTGTACACGCACCTGGCCCGTGAACTGAACGGCGCGAGGAACGTGCCGGGGCGCCACACGCGCGTGGACGGCGACGACCTCGTCGACAAGGTCGTCCACGTCGACCAGTCGCCCATCGGCCGCACCCCGCGGTCCAACCCGGCGACCTACACCGGCGTCTTCGACCACGTCCGCAAGCTGTTCGCCGAGACCACCGAGGCCAAGGTCCGCGGCTACCTGCCCGGCCGCTTCTCCTTCAACGTCAAGGGCGGCCGCTGCGAGAACTGCGCGGGCGACGGCACGATCAAGATCGAGATGAACTTCCTCCCGGACGTCTACGTCCCGTGCGAGGTCTGCCACGGCGCCCGCTACAACCGGGAGACCCTGGAGGTCCACTACAAGGGCAAGTCCATCGCCGAGGTCCTGAACATGCCGATCGAGGAGGCGACCGAGTTCTTCGAGGCCGTCCCCGCGATCGCCCGCCACCTCAACACCCTCAAGGACGTCGGTCTCGGCTACGTCCGGCTCGGCCAGTCCGCGACCACCCTGTCCGGCGGTGAGGCACAGCGCGTCAAGCTCGCCAGCGAGCTCCAGCGCCGCTCCACCGGCCGCACGGTCTACGTCCTGGACGAACCGACCACGGGTCTGCACTTCGAGGACATCAGCAAGCTCCTGAAGGTCCTCTCCGGTCTCGTGGAGAAGGGCAACACGGTCATCGTCATCGAGCACAACCTCGATGTGATCAAGACCGCCGACTGGGTCGTCGACATGGGTCCCGAGGGCGGCGCGGGCGGCGGCGTCGTCGTCGCCGAGGGCACGCCGGAGGAGGTGGCCGGGGTCCCGGCCAGCCACACCGGCAAGTTCCTGCGCGAGGTCCTCGGCGACCGCGTCAGCGACGCGCAGCCGGTCAGGGCCCCGCGCGGGGCGGCGGCGAAGAAGGCGGTCGCGGCCAAGACGGCGCCGAGGAAGACGGCGACCGCCAAGACCACCGTCGACGACACGGCGACCAAGAAGGCCGCCGGCGCCACGAGGAAGGCGACGGCCGCGAAGAAGGCGGCGAAGAAGTAGGAGAAGTGGCGGCGGCGCCCCGCGGGGAGTTCCCCGCGGGGCGCCGCCGTCTCACAGCTCGTCGAGTTCGGAGGCGTACGGCGGTTCCGCACCCGCCCGCGAGCAGGTGATCGCCGCCGCGCGGGCCGCGAAGCGCAGCAGCCGTTCCCAGCCGTCACGGCCCAGGCCCGCGAGGGCCGCCGGAGAGAGGGCGTCCTGGACCGCGAGGGCGTGCAGCAGAGCCGCGTTCACGGTGTCGCCGGCGCCGATGGTGTCCACGACGTCGACCTTCTCGCCGGGCACCGGGTAAACGGAGCCGTCCCGGGTGAAGGCGGTCAGCCCGTCGCCGCCGTGCGTGATCACGACGGCGGAGGGCCCGGCGGCCAGCCAGTCACGCGGGGTGCCGCCCAGCCAGAGGGCGTCCTCCTCGGAGAGCTTGAGCAGGGACACCGAGGGCAGCCAGCTCTCGAAGCGCGCCCGGTAGGCGTCGGCGTCGGGGATCAGACCGGACCGGACGTTCGGGTCCAGGGCGGTGAAGAGGCCCTGGGCCGCCGCCGTCCGCATCAGCTCCTCGTACGCGCTCGCGCCCGGCTCCAGCACCAGTGAGCAGGTGCCGAAGGACACCGCCCGGCTGCCGGCGGGCAGGCCGGCGGGGGCGGTGAACAGCCGGTCGGCGGTGCCCTCGACGTAGAAGGAGTAGGCGGCCGAGCCGTTCCCGTCGAGCGTGGCGACCGCGAGGGTGGTCGGCTCCGTGCCGCGCTGCACCGCGGACACATCCACCCCCGAGTCGCGCAGCCCGCCGAGGAGCGCCTCGCCGAAGGCGTCGTAGGAGACGCGGGAGCAGAACACGGTCGCGGAGCCGAGGCGGCCCAGGGCCACGGCCGTGTTGTACGGGCCGCCGCCGAGGGCAGGCTGCAGAGCCGCGAGGGCGCCAGTGCCCCGCGGTACCAGGTCGATCAGGGCCTCACCGGCGACGACGATCACGGGGCGGTTCCTCTCCGGTGGCTCGCTGAGCACACCGCTCGGGCTGTCGGTGGCCAAGGGTCGCACGAAGCCCGGGGGTTCGGGCGTGGTGGTCCCGCCGGACGGCGGACGGCGGACATACACGCTGACGCAAGCGTTGCCGTCCGCACAACCCCGAGTGGCCGCGCGCTCCTTCGCGACCGCCGCACCTTCCGTGCGCTCCGTGACGGCCGCTCCGGCGCAACCCGTGGCATTCCGTGGCAACCCGCCGCCGTCCGGTGCGGTCCCGGCCGGTATCGTGCGCGGGGCAGCGGCCCGCCGGCCGCGTGCCGTACGGCCGTCCCGCACCGCCGGGCCCGCCTCCGTCCCGGACCCCTGGAGATGCGCATGTCCGCCCGTCCGTCAGCGACCCGCCGTACCGTCCTGCGGGGAGCGGCCCTCGCACCGGCCGCGGGCCTCGGTCTGGCCGCCTGTTCGCCGACCGGCGGGACCACCGCGCCCGCCACACCGACCGCGCCCGTCGAACTGGGCGCGGACGGCGAGGTCGCGAAGGGGGGCGCCAAGCTCTACCGGGACCACAACGTGGTGGTCAGCCGGTCCGCGGCCGGTGAGCTGAAGGCGTACAGCTCGATCTGCACGCATGCGGGGTGCCCCGTCAACAAGCTCGAAGGGACGACCCTGATCTGTCCCTGCCACGGCAGTGAGTTCGACGCCGCGACCGGCGAGGTGCTGCGGGCACCGGCGACCGTGCCGCTGAACGAGCTCCCGGTCAGGACCGAGAACGGAAAGATCGTTTCGGGGCCGGCCGTCTGACCCGCCGGGGACCCTCCGCTCACTCCCAGTCCCACCCGATGCCCACCATGCCCGACCGCACCCGCGGCTCGACGAGGTGCACCGAGCGGTGGCGCCGGCTGAGGGGGAGTTCCTGACGCCTGCCGCGCGGGGCCGCCGGGGAGTGCCGTGTGAAGCGGTGGCAGCGCACCGGCACGGCGCTCTCGTCGAACCGGACCTGGAGGGCGTACTGGCCGCCGGGGGCGCCGAAGCCGCGGACGTACTCGCGGGCGGCCCCGGCGGTGCCGTCCTGGACGCCGTAGCCGAAGAGGAAGGTGTCGCCGGTGCGCAGGCGGGTGTCGAAGAGGAACTCGGCCACCAGGACGCCGGTGCCGTGGTGCCGGCGGACGCGTCCGGTCCGGCAGTTCTCCAGGGCGTGCACGGACATCCGTTCCGGGGCGCAGCCGGGGTCCCCGTGGTGGACGGCGACGAAACGGTCGACGCCGTCACGGTGGGCTCGGACGACATGCTGCGACTCGCGTTCCAGCAGTTCGCGGCAGGCCCCGATGCGGACCCGCTCGTGGTGGCCCAGGACGTGCAGTCCGCCGTCCAGGGGACACTCCAGTTCGACGAGGAGTCCCTCCAGGACGTCCGAGGCCTCCAGGAGCGACCGGTACGTGCGGCTGGCCCGCTGCCCGGCGGGCACCTTCTCGCCGGGCTCCGCGAGCAGCCGGATCAGGGACTCGTCCGGCAGTTGGAGGATCTCCTCCAGGGCGCGCACGGCCCGCAGCGACTCCGGGCGCTGCGGGCGCCGGGCCCCCTGCTGCCAGTAGCTCAGGCTCGTGACCCCGACCTTGACCCCGTGCCGCGACAGGTGGTGCTGGACGCGCTGGAGGGGCAGCCCCCGGGCGGCGATCGCGGCGCGCAGGGCGACGTGGAAGGGGCCGCCGTTCAGGACCCCGTCCAGTTCGACGGCGGCGACACCGGGAACGGGCCGGGGGCCGGCCGTCACGCCGGTCTCCGGGCCGGTCTCCGTGGCGGTGTGCGCGTCGGCGTCCGCGTGCTGTGGGGCGTGCGGCATGCAGGGGCCTCTCTGTGAATGCTCGCGACGGCTGGTCGGACCGTTCGCGTGAGTGTCCGGGCCGCCTCGGCGACGCGGGCGAGCCTTCACATCCGCAGCGCGGGGTTCACCGCCCGGAGTTCCCCGCATTGAAGCGCGCTGACCTGGTCCCGACAACAGGTGACACCGGAACGCGGCGCGGCCGTGGCCGAGTCGGCGCCCTTGCCCAGCACGTCCCGCGCCGTTGTCCACAGCCCCGTCGGACTGTCACCGCGCGCCAGTAGGGTGTGAGACATGGCCGACCCCTCCAGCTACCGCCCCAAGCCGGGACAGATTCCCGACTCTCCCGGGGTGTACCGATTCCGCGACGAGCACCGCCGGGTGATCTACGTCGGAAAGGCGAAAAGCCTCCGCCAGCGCCTGGCGAACTACTTCCAGGACCTGGCGGGCCTCCACCCGCGCACCCGCACGATGGTCACGACGGCCGCGTCCGTGGAGTGGACCGTGGTGTCCACGGAGGTCGAGGCGCTCCAGCTGGAGTACTCCTGGATCAAGGAGTACGACCCCCGGTTCAACGTCAAGTACCGCGACGACAAGAGCTACCCGTACCTCGCGGTGACGATGAACGAGGAGTTCCCCCGCGCGCAGGTGATGCGCGGGCACAAGAAGAAGGGCGTCAGGTACTTCGGGCCGTACGCGCACGCGTGGGCGATCCGGGACACCGTCGACCTCCTCCTGCGGGTCTTCCCGGTCCGCACCTGCTCGGCCGGCGTCTTCAAGAACGCCGCCCGCACCGGCCGCCCCTGCCTGCTCGGCTACATCGGCAAGTGCTCCGCGCCCTGCGTCGGCCGGATCTCGCCCGACGACCACTGGGAGCTGGCGGACGAGTTCTGCGACTTCATGACCGGCCGCACCGGCACCTACCTGCGCCGTCTGGAGAAGCAGATGACGGAGGCGGCCGAGGAGATGGAGTACGAGCGGGCCGCCCGCCTGCGCGACGACATAGGGGCCCTGAAGAAGGCCATGGAGAAGAACGCGGTCGTGCTCGCCGACGCGACCGACGCCGACCTGATCGCGGTCGCCGAGGACGAGCTGGAGGCGGCCGTCCAGATCTTCCACGTCCGCGGCGGACGCGTCCGCGGTCAGCGCGGCTGGGTCACCGACAAGGTCGAGGAGATCACCACCGGCGCCCTCGTCGAACACGCCCTGCAGCAGCTCTACGGCGAGGAGACCGGCGACGCGGTGCCCAAGGAGGTCCTGGTCCCGGCCCTGCCCGACCCGCTGGAACCGGTCCAGGAGTGGCTCACCGCCCGCCGCGGGTCCAACGTCTCGCTGCGCATCCCCCAGCGCGGCGACAAGCGGGCCCTGATGGAGACCGTGGAGCGCAACGCCCAGCAGGGCCTCGCCCTGCACAAGACCAAGCGTGCCTCCGACCTCACCACGCGCTCGCGCGCGCTGGAGGAGATCGCCGACGCCCTGGAGCTGGACAGTGCCCCGCTGCGGATCGAGTGCTACGACGTCTCGCACCTCCAGGGCGACGACGTCGTGGCCTCCATGGTCGTCTTCGAGGACGGTCTGGCCCGCAAGAGCGAGTACCGCCGCTTCCAGATCAGGGGCTTCGAGGGCCAGGACGACGTCCGCTCGATGCACGAGGTGATCACCCGCCGCTTCCGCCGCCACCTCGCCGACAAGGAGCGGACGGGGGAGTGGACCGACGGCGACACGGACGCCGTCTCCGGCTCCGCCGACGAGCTCCCCGCCACAGCCGCCGACGGCCCGGTCGCCGGCAACCTCACCGAGGACGACGGCCGGCCCAAGCGGTTCGCCTACCCGCCCCAGCTCGTCGTCGTGGACGGCGGACAGCCCCAGGTGGCGGCGGCCAAGCGGGCGCTGGACGAGCTGGGCATCGACGACATCGCCGTCTGCGGCCTCGCCAAGCGCCTGGAGGAGGTCTGGCTGCCCGACGACGACGATCCCGTGATCCTGCCCCGCAGCAGCGAGGGCCTCTACCTGCTCCAGCGGGTCCGTGACGAGGCGCACCGCTTCGCGATCACCTACCAGCGGACCAAGCGGGCCAAGCGGTTCCGCGCCGGCCCGCTGGACGACGTGCCGGGCCTCGGCGAAACGCGCAAGCAGGCGCTCGTCAAGCACTTCGGTTCGATGAAGAGGCTGCGTTCGGCGACGATCGACCAGATCTGCGAAGTGCCCGGCATCGGCCGCAAGACGGCCGAGACGATCGCCGCGGCCTTCGCCCGCGCGGCTCCGCCCGCACCCGCCGTGAACACGGCGACCGGAGAGATCATGGACGAGGAGGAGCCCGACACGACGGCGGGCTCCCCCGGGGAGCCCGTGACAGCGGGCGCCCCGGAAGACCGACGGGGGCAGGAGACATGACCGAGCACGACGCACGACCCGCACCAGAGCGAGAACCCACGCCCACGGCGCCGCCCACAGCAACCACCGGGGCCGCCCCTCAGCAGGGGCACAGTCGCACCGGCGAGGATCGCCCCCAGCACCACCCCCGGCACGACGCGGACCCCGCCGGGGCCGAACACCCCGTGGACGCCCCCGGCGCCGCGCACACCGCAGGTCACGAAGACGGAGCACAGGTGAGTACCGACGTCACGCCGCCCGGAATCCCCGAGGCGGCCATCCCCGAGCTGGTGATCATCTCCGGCATGTCCGGGGCCGGCCGCTCGACGGCCGCCAAGTGTCTGGAGGACCTCGGCTGGTTCGTCGTCGACAACCTCCCGCCCGCGCTGATCCCCACCATGGTGGAGCTGGGCGCCCGCTCCCAGGGCAACGTGGCGCGGATCGCGGTCGTCGTCGACGTGCGCGGCCGCCGTTTCTTCGACAACCTCCGCGAGTCCCTCGCCGACCTCGAGGCCAAGGGCGTCACCCGGCGGATCGTGTTCCTGGAGTCCTCCGACGACGCCCTGGTCCGCCGCTTCGAGTCCGTGCGCCGCCCGCACCCCCTCCAGGGCGACGGCCGCATCGTCGACGGCATCGCCGCCGAGCGCGAGCTGCTGCGCGAGCTGCGCGGCGACGCCGACCTGGTGATCGACACCTCCAGCCTCAACGTGCACGAGCTGCGCGCCAAGATGGACGCCCAGTTCGCCGGCGACGAGGAGCCCGAGCTGCGGGCCACCGTGATGTCCTTCGGCTTCAAGTACGGCCTCCCGGTGGACGCCGACCTGGTCGTGGACATGCGCTTCCTGCCCAACCCGCACTGGGTCCCGGAGCTGCGCCCCTTCACCGGGCTGAACGAGGAGGTCTCCGGGTACGTCCTCAACCAGCCCGGGGCGAAGGAGTTCCTCGACCGGTACACCGAACTCCTCCAGCTGGTCGCCGCGGGCTACCGCCGCGAGGGCAAGCGCTACGTGACCATCGCGGTCGGCTGTACGGGCGGCAAGCACCGCTCGGTCGCGATGTCGGAGAAGCTCGCCGCGCGCCTCGCGGCCGAGGGTGTGGAGACGGTGGTCGTGCACCGGGACATGGGACGGGAATGACGGGACGCACTTCGCGGCTGGGCAGGCTGCGCAGAACGGCGCCGGAAGGGCGCACGAGCCGGCCGGTCGAGGCCCGCGGCGGCAGACCGCGCCGTCGCGGCACCCAGCCCAAGGTCGTCGCCCTCGGCGGCGGCATGGGGCTGTCCGCCTCGCTCACCGCACTGCGCCGGATCACCGGCGACCTCACGGGTGTCGTCACGGTGGCCGACGACGGCGGTTCCAGCGGGCGTCTGCGCGACGAGCTGGGCGTGCTGCCGCCCGGCGACCTGCGCAAGGCCCTGGCGGCCCTGTGCGGCGACGACGACTGGGGCCAGACCTGGGCCCGGGTCATCCAGCACCGCTTCCAGTCGCAGGGCGAGATCAACGGCCACGCCGTCGGCAACCTGCTGATCGTCGCCCTGTGGGAGCAGCTCGGCGACCACGTCCAGGCCCTGGACCTGGTCGGCAAGCTCCTGGGCGCACAGGGACGCGTGCTGCCCATGTCCGCCGTACCGCTGGAACTCCAGGCGCTGGTCAAGGGGCACGATCCGGCCCGCCCCGAGGACGTCGACACCGTGCGCGGGCAGGCGACCGTCGCGCTCACCACCGGTGAGGTGCAGTCCGTGCACCTCGTGCCGCCCGACCCGCCGGCCGTCCCGGAGGCGGTGGCGGCCGTCCTCGACGCGGACTGGGTGGTGCTCGGCCCCGGTTCCTGGTTCTCGTCGGTCATCCCGCACCTGCTGGTGCCCGAACTGCTGGACGCGCTCACCGAGACGAAGGCGCGCCGGGTACTCTCGCTCAATCTCGCGCCGCAGCCGGGAGAAACCGAGGGCTTCTCCCCGCAGCGTCATTTGGAGGTTTTGGGACGACACGCCCCTAAACTCGCCCTGGACGTGGTGCTGGCCGACGAGGCCGCCGTGCCCGACCGCGACTCCCTCACCGATGCCGCCAAGCGGTTCGGGGCCGCGGTCGAGCTGGCGCCGGTGGCCCGGCCCGACGGCACCCCGAGGCATGACCCGGAGCTGTTGGCCGCCGCGTACGACCGTATTTTTCGGATGCATGGAAGGATCGGCCCATGGCGATGACGGCAGCGGTGAAGGACGAGATCTCCCGGCTCCCCGTCACCCGGACCTGCTGCAGAAAGGCGGAGGTCTCCGCCGTCCTGCGGTTCGCCGGCGGCCTCCACCTGGTGAGCGGGCGCATTGTGATCGAGGCGGAGCTGGACACGGCGATGGCGGCCCGCCGGCTCAAGCGGGACATCCTGGAGATCTTCGGCCACAGCTCGGAGCTGATCGTGATGGCGCCCGGCGGTCTGCGCCGCGGCTCGCGTTACGTCGTACGGGTGGTCGCGGGCGGTGACCAGCTGGCCCGCCAGACCGGTCTGGTGGACGGCCGCGGGCGCCCCATCCGCGGGTTGCCCCCGCAGGTGGTCTCCGGGGCCACCTGCGACGCGGAGGCGGCCTGGCGCGGGGCCTTCCTGGCGCACGGTTCCCTCACCGAGCCCGGCCGGTCCTCCTCCCTGGAGGTCACCTGCCCGGGTCCCGAGGCCGCGCTCGCGCTGGTCGGCGCCGCCCGCCGGCTGTCGATCGCCGCGAAGGCCCGCGAGGTGCGCGGAGTCGACCGGGTCGTGGTCCGCGACGGGGACGCGATCGGCGCGCTGCTCACCCGCCTCGGCGCCCACGAGTCGGTGCTGGCCTGGGAGGAGCGCCGGATGCGCCGCGAGGTGCGTGCCACGGCGAACCGTCTCGCCAACTTCGACGACGCCAACCTGCGCCGCTCCGCCCGGGCCGCTGTCGCCGCCGGTGCCCGCGTCCAGCGTGCCCTGGAGATCCTCGCCGACGAGGTGCCCGAGCACCTGGCGGCGGCCGGCCGGCTGCGCATGGAGCACAAGCAGGCCTCCCTGGAGGAGCTGGGCGCGCTCGCCGACCCGCCGCTGACCAAGGACGCGGTCGCCGGCCGGATCCGGCGGCTGCTGGCGATGGCCGACAAGCGGGCGTCTGACCTCGGCATCCCGGGCACGGACGCCAACCTCAGCGAGGAACTCGCCGACAACCTGGTGGGCTGAGCGCCCGACCGGACTCGGCCGCCCGACCGGACTCGGCCGCCCGCCGACCGGCCGCCCGACGTCCTGACCGGGCCGAACCCGGCCCGAACGGCCGGCACGAGTCACCGACTCGCCGGTGCCGACCCCCTGAGAGGGCGGTTGGCGCCGGCGTCGTCACCCCGCATCACCGGCGTCGTCGCATCCCCCCGGAGCACCGGCCTTTTCCCCTGAGAACACTCGCGCCGACGACAACTTCCTTCCGTCGGAGCCTTCTTGACGCATCCTTGACTCGATCATGAACAGTCATGAGCCTGACTCTGTCCGCCACTGTGGCGGACTTGCACAAGGAGGTTCATGAGACGTAGAGGGAGATCGGCGCTCGTTGTCGGCGCGCTCCTGATCGGCGGAGCGAGTATCCCGCCCCCAGCCCAGGCGCAGCTCGGAAGTTCCTCCGACACCTCCGACACGTCCGACGCTGGCGAGGTCAAGGTCTTCCGCGCCGAGGTCACCAAGAAGCAGGTACCCCTGCTGCTGGCGATCGGCCAGGACGGCCACGAACTCAGTGAGCAGGCGCTCGAGCAGGGCACCACCACCGTCGAGGTGTACCTCACCGGCGTCGCCGTCGCCGACCGGCCCGCCCCGCGCACCCTGCTGCCGTGGGACACCGAGCCGGGCCACGACAACGCGCTGGTCGAGATCCACACGGTCGGGGCCGACGGCTGGACGACCCTGCCCGAGGCCGGCGGCACCGCCGTACCCGCCGAGTGCGGGGCCGGGTACCACCTCGGGGAGCACCCACAGCTGCGGCACTATCTGACCCTGACGGGGGACGAGTGCACCGCGACCGGCACCACCGGCTCGTGGAACGCCCTCACCGGCGCCTCCAGCGGTTGGCAGCAGGTGGACTTCGACCTGAGCGCCCACACCGGGAAGACCGTGGAGGTCTCGCTCAGCCACGTCACCGACCCGGGCGGCGGCCACGGCGTCCTCGCCGACGAGGCCTCGCTCGTCGTGGCCGGCACCGCCACCCAGACCGAGGGCTTCGAGACCTCCCTCGGCGCCCGGCGGGCCGCCGGACCGCCCCCGGGCAGCCCGGCCGTCCTGAAGGACCGGGCGCGCACCGGGACGCTGTTCCGGACCTACGGGGCGGTCACCACCGACGACACCGTGCTGCCGGGCTTCGGCCTGGAACACGTCACCGCGGCGGCCGACCGCACCGCGCTCATCGGAAAGGCCCTCGACTCACTTGACGGCTGACGCGCAGAGGTGCGCCGAGGGCGACACGGAGTGACCGAATCGGGTGGCCGGCCCTC
The DNA here is from genome assembly GCF_043198675.1 of Streptomyces sp. NPDC048734. NCBI lineage: Bacteria > Bacillati > Actinomycetota > Actinomycetes > Kitasatosporales > Streptomycetaceae > Streptomyces > Streptomyces sp. NPDC048734. The sequence goes on from NZ_JBICUZ010000001.1 coordinate 1,177,941, forward strand.
CGGGGCGGGACGGTCCGTACCCCTACTGGTGGGTACGGACCGCCCTGCCGGGTATGGGCGAAGTCGATGTCACCCCAGCGGCCTCGGAGAGGTAGGGTCGGGGGTGGTCGGGGACATCCCAAATACAGCTCGCCGGCACCTCGTGGCCGGCGTACCAACGAGGAGATCGGTTCGTGACGATCCGCGTAGGCATCAACGGCTTTGGCCGCATCGGTCGTAACTACTTCCGCGCGCTGCTGGAGCAGGGTGCTGACATCGAGATCGTGGCTGTCAACGACCTGGGTGACACCGCGACAACCGCTCACCTGCTCAAGTACGACACCATCCTGGGCCGCCTGAAGGCCGAGGTGTCGCACACCGCCGACACGATCACCGTCGACGGCCACACCATCAAGGTCCTGTCCGAGCGCGACCCCGCCGACATCCCGTGGGGCGACCTGGGCGTCGACATCGTCATCGAGTCGACGGGCATCTTCACGAAGAAGGCCGACGCCGAGAAGCACATCGCCGGCGGCGCCAAGAAGGTCCTCATCTCGGCTCCGGCCAAGGACGAGGACATCACCATCGTGATGGGCGTCAACCAGAACAAGTACGACCCGGCGAACCACCACGTCATCTCCAACGCCTCCTGCACCACCAACTGCGTGGCGCCGATGGCCAAGGTCCTCGACGAGAACTTCGGCATCGTCAAGGGTCTGATGACGACGGTCCACGCCTACACCAACGACCAGCGCATCCTGGACTTCCCGCACAAGGACCTGCGCCGCGCCCGCGCCGCCGCCGAGAACATCATCCCGACCACGACGGGCGCCGCCAAGGCCACCGCCCTGGTCCTGCCGCAGCTCAAGGGCAAGCTCGACGGCATCGCCATGCGCGTCCCGGTCCCGACCGGCTCGGCCACCGACCTGGTCGTGACGCTCCAGCGCGAGGTCACCAAGGACGAGGTCAACGCCGCGTTCAAGAAGGCCGCCGAGGACGGCGACCTCAAGGGCTTCCTGACCTACACCGAGGACCCGATCGTCTCCTCGGACATCGTCAGCGACCCGTCCTCCTGCACCTTCGACTCCTCCCTGACCATGGTCCAGGAGGGCAACACGGTGAAGATCCTCGGTTGGTACGACAACGAGTGGGGCTACTCCAACCGCCTCGTCGACCTGACGGTCTTCGTCGGCAACCAGCTCTGATCGACGGATCAGGCACCTCGATGTGAGGGCAGGGCCCGGACGGCGCGGGGACGCGTCGCCGGGCCCTGACTCACGTGCAGACCGCCCTCTCTACGATCACGGAGAACACGAGCCCTCCCGGGAGCCCCATACATGAAGACGATCGACGAACTCCTCTCCGAAGGCGTGGCCGGCAAGCGGGTCTTCGTCCGCGCCGACCTCAACGTGCCGCTGGTGAACGACGGCACCACTGTGGAAATCTCCGACGACGGCCGTATCCGCGCCGTGCTCCCGACCGTCAAGGCCCTCGCGGACGCGGGCGCCAAGGTGGTCGTCGCCTCGCACCTGGGCCGCCCCAAGGGCGCCCCGGACCCGGCCTTCTCGCTCGCCCCGGCCGCCACGCGCCTCGGTGAACTCCTCGGCACCGACGTGGCGTTCGCGACCGACACGGTCGGCGACTCGGCCCGCTCGACCGTCGCCGGCCTGACCGACGGCCGGGTCGCCGTCATCGAGAACCTGCGCTTCAACGCGGGTGAGACGGCCAAGGACGACGCCGAGCGCGGCGCCTTCGCCGACCAGCTGGCCGAACTCGCCGACGTGTACGTGGGCGACGGCTTCGGCGCCGTCCACCGCAAGCACGCGTCGGTCTTCGACCTCCCGGCCCGGCTGCCGCACGCCGCCGGCTACCTCATCGCCACCGAGGTCGGCGTCCTGAAGAAGCTCACCGAGGACGTCGAGCGGCCCTACGTCGTCGCCCTCGGCGGATCCAAGGTCTCCGACAAGCTCGCCGTCATCGACCAGCTGCTCGGCAAGGCGGACCGCCTCCTCATCGGCGGCGGCATGGTCTTCACCTTCCTCAAGGCGAAGGGCTACGAGGTCGGCGCCTCCCTGCTCCAGGAGGACCAGATCCCGGTCGTCCGGGAGTACATCGAGCGGGCGGAGAAGAGCGGCGTGGAGCTGGTCCTCCCCGTCGACGTGGTGACCGCCACTGCCTTCCCGGACCTGAGGACCAAGGCGCCGTCGAACCCGAACACCGTCGCCGCGGACGCCATTCCCGCAGGTCAGCTCGGTCTGGACATCGGTCCGGAGACCCGCAAGCTGTACGCCTCGAAGCTCGCCGACGCCGCCACCGTCTTCTGGAACGGCCCGATGGGCGTCTTCGAGCACCCCGATTACGCCGAGGGCACCAAGGCGGTCGCCCAGGCCCTCCTCGACTCCCCGGCCTTCACGGTCGTCGGCGGCGGCGACTCCGCCGCGGCCGTCCGTCTGCTGGGCTTCGACGAGGACGCATTCGGCCACATCTCGACCGGTGGCGGCGCCTCCCTCGAATACCTCGAGGGCAAGACGCTCCCCGGCCTCGCCGCACTGGAGGACTGACCCCGCATGAGCACCCGTACACCGCTGATGGCGGGCAACTGGAAGATGAACCTCAACCACCTCGAGGCCATCGCCCACACCCAGAAGCTCGCCTTCGCCCTGGCGGACAAGGACTACGAGGCCGTCGAGGTCGCCGTCCTGCCGCCCTTCACCGACCTGCGCTCCGTGCAGACGCTCGTCGAACACGACAAGCTGAAGATCAAGTACGGCGCCCAGGACATCTCCGCCCACGACGGCGGCGCCTACACCGGCGAGATCTCCGGCCCGATGCTCGCCAAGCTGCGGTGCACCTACGTCGCGGTCGGCCACTCCGAGCGCCGGCAGTACCACGGCGAGACCGACGAGCGGGTGAACGCCAAGGTCAAGGCCGCCTACAAGCACGGTCTCACCCCGATCCTGTGCGTCGGCGAGGAACTGGACGTCCGCGAGGCGGGCAACCACGTGGCGCACACCCTCACCCAGGTCGAGGGCGGTCTGAAGGACGTCCCGGCAGAGCAGGCCGAGACGATCGTGATCGCCTACGAGCCGGTGTGGGCCATCGGCACCGGCAAGGTCTGCGGCGCCGAGGACGCCCAGGAGGTCTGCGCGGCAATCCGCGGCAAGCTCGCCGAGCTGTACTCCCAGGACGTGGCCGACAAGATCCGCATCCAGTACGGCGGCTCGGTGAAGTCGGGCAACGTCGCCGAGATCATGGCGCAGGCCGACATCGACGGCGCGCTGGTCGGCGGTGCCTCGCTGGACCACGAGGAGTTCGTCAAGATCGTGCGCTTCCGCGACCAGTGACCGGGCTGTGAGTATGCGGTAGCGGCGATCCGTCGTACCCTTGCGGGGGCACAGCGCGGTAGCTGTGCCCCCGTCGTCATCCGAATCCGAGGAAGTTGGTCCAGCCGTGGTTTTGGGGTTCTCGATCGCCCTGATCGTCTTCAGCCTGCTGCTGATGCTGCTGGTGCTGATGCACAAGGGGAAGGGCGGCGGCCTCTCCGACATGTTCGGTGGTGGCATGCAGTCCTCCGTCGGCGGCTCCTCGGTCGCCGAGCGCAACCTCGACCGCATCACCGTGGTGGTCGGTCTGCTCTGGTTCGCGAGCATCATCGTCCTCGGCATCATGATGAAGACGAACAGCTGATCAGCCTCTCGCAGGCACACATTCCGTACGTAAGGCCCCATGTCCGGTACGCGCAGCTGAGCGCGGCCTATCATGGGGCTTGCGTCTACGTGTGGGGGGTTGTAGCTCCAATCACTGGACGCGCGTTGGGCCTTACGTAGACTGAGGCGCTCGCAGCGGAGCGAAACGCCGACTCGCTTCGCGGCACCATCACGCAGGGAGTTACGACCGTGGCAAGTGGCAACGCGATCCGAGGAAGCCGGGTCGGGGCGGGGCCGATGGGCGAGGCCGAGCGCGGCGAGTCCGCGCCGCGTCTGCGCATCTCCTTCTGGTGCTCCAACGGACACGAGACGGTGCCCAGCTTCGCCAGCGACGCGCAGGTTCCCGAGACCTGGGACTGCCCGCGCTGCGGCTTCCCTGCCGGGCAGGACCGGGACAACCCCCCGGCCCCGCCCCGCACAGAGCCCTACAAGACGCACCTCGCCTATGTGCGCGAGCGGCGCAGCGACGCGGACGGCGAGGCGATCCTCGCCGAGGCGCTCGCCAAACTGCGGGGCGAGATCTAGGAGTTGCGGACCGGCCAGGTACCCGCGGCACTTGACCGCACTGTTCCGCGCACCGCCGGTCGACCGCCGGGTGGGTGGCTTGTGCCGCCCTGCCGCCCCACGTTCTTTTTCACCCTGTCGGCCGCCGCGCTGACACCCGCGGGCCACGCGTACGTACTCCCTGTCGCACCGCGGGACGGTCCCACGACAGCTCACGTCACGCGCTGATCAATTAGGTTGGGACCGCAGCGGGACAAGACGCGCGGCACGGACAGGTGAGAGAAGAGGGCTGGGTCCGACATGAACGCAGACGGCCGTACGAGGCTCGATCAGACGCCCGAGTGGACCGCTCTGGCCAAGCACCGCGAGGAACTCGGCGAGGCGCGGCTGCGCGAGCTGTTCGCCGCCGATCCCGGGCGCGCCGAGCGGTACGTCGTGCGGGTGGGTGACCTGCACATCGACTATTCCAAGCATCTGGTCAGC
>NZ_JBICUZ010000002.1:0-37599 GCF_043198675.1 Streptomyces sp. NPDC048734
GACTGGGGGCGGGGCGCCCGGGGAAACCCGGGCCCGGGGGGGGCGTGGGGGGGGGGGGGGGGCGGGGGGGGCCGGGGGGCGCGGGGGGGGGGGGGCGGCGGGCCGGGGGGGGGGGGGGAGACTGGACGGGCGGGGGCGCCACCGGCTCCCCCGCCCGTCAGGGAGTGCTTAGTAGCACTCCTTGACACCCGTCGACAGCGACATCTTCAGGCCGCTGAGCTTGAAGGTTCCGGCGGTGGTGGCCCACGCCGTCTGCTTCACGTCGGTCAGGACGGCCGACTCGGCCTCCTGCGCGAACCCGAACGGGTTCGCGGTGTCGCCGCTCTTGATGCCAGGACCCTTCTTCAGGTCCTTGGCGGCCACACCGATGTCGATGTTCTTGAACGTGGCGTCGGCCTCGAGCTCCTCGACGTCGATGAAGAGGTTCTCGGCCTGGACCGGGGTGTCGCCACCGCCGGCCTTCAGCGTGAGGCTGACCGAGCCGAGCAGCGGGATGTTCGGCGTGACCACGGACTGGCACATGTTCGTGATCGACGCGCTCTTGAACGCCGAGACGGCGACGGCGTGAGCCGTCTTCTTGCCGTCGAGGGTGTAGCCCGAGTCGATCGCGCCGTACTGCGAGAAGCCCGTACCGACGAGCTTGTCCGCGGTGACCTTGAACGACTGACCCGACACGCTGAACGACGCGGCGAGCGCACCCTGCGCGAGGGCGACGCCTATGCACGCCGTGGCGGCGACGCTGGGCACCATGACCACAGCGAACCGCTTCCATCTGGTCCCGCCACGCACCTGGGACTCCATATTTCCTCCTTCTCGGACGTACATCTCCTGGCCCTGACTAGCCCCCGAAGCGGCGGCTCAGCCGGGCAGGGATGGGAGAAGTGCTACGTCCTCGGGAAGGGGAGCGCCTGCACTCGGTGGCGCGAACAGCGCCCGAATCACCGGCGATCACCCCCGAGCGACAACCACTGGTCGCGCCTGACACGCATCACGCACAACCTTGCTGGACAGGCTTCACCGTGGCGAAGACCCCCCTGCCCAAGAGCCGACGGCACTGCTGCCGCCGTCTCTGCTCGGTGGGGACCCAGGAAAACCCGTTGACCCAACCGGCTGTCGGGGTACGGGAACGGACCGAGCGTGGCCGATCGTGGTGCATTCTCGGCGCCCGCACAAGGGGGTTCGTTACTCGCTAGTAACGGCCGGATAACCGAACAACGACCCACCGGTCTCGACCGGCGACGCTCGGTGGCAGCCATACCCAGGACAAAACTATTGATCGCTGGACAGAATCCGACAGAACAACGGCCCCGACTTACTGCCAGTAACAGCGGCCGCGATTACCAAGTTTTGGCAAAACGCGGCCGCTGCGGAACCGTGTCGACTGAACTTTCCCTGGGGCGCCACCGGTTCCGGCGTTTAGTGACTGGTCAGAACCGGGCGCCCGCCCCGCTAGAACAGGGCGCGCGCCAGCGCCCTGCGCGCCGCGGCCACCCGCGGGTCGTCGGGCCCGACCACCTCGAACAGCTCGAGCAGCCGCAGCCGCGCGGCGTCCCGCTCGTCACCCGCCGTGCGGGCCACGGTGTCGATCAACCGCCCGAAGGCGTCCTCGACGTGCCCGCCCACCAGATCGAGGTCGGCGGCGGCGATCTGCGCCCGCGCGTCACCCGGCTTGTCGGCGGCGTCCTTGCGCACCCGCTGCGGGTCCATCTCCTGCACCCGGTGCAGCAACTCGGCCTGCGCGAGGCCGAGTTTGGCCTCGGTGTTGCCGGGGTCGTCGGCCAGCACGTTCTGGTACGCGCGCACCGCCCCGCCGAAGTCCCCCGCGTCCAGCGCCTGTACGGCGGCCTCCAGCAGGGCGTCGTACGGGCCGGCCGGCGCCTCGGCGGGCTCCGCGCGCTCGCCGGGCCGGGCCTCGGGATCGACGGTGAGGCCGGTCAGGCCGAAGCGCTGCTCGGCGACCTGCACGAGCTGGTCGAGCGTCTGGCGGATCTGCGTCTCGTCGGCGGCCCCCTGGAAGAGCGGCAGCGCCTGCCCCGCGACGACGGCGAAGACGGCCGGGATGCCCTGCACCCCGAACTGCTGCATCAGCATCTGGTTGGCGTCGACGTCGATCTTGGCGAGCAGGAACCGCCCCTCGTACTCGACGGCGAGCCGCTCCAGCACCGGGCTGAGCTGCTTGCAGGGCTGGCACCACTCGGCCCAGAAGTCGATGACGACCGGGACCTCGGCGGACCGCTGGAGGACCTCCCGCTCGAACCCGGCCTCGTCGACGTCGATGACGAGGTCCGCGGGCGAGATCGCCCCCGTCCCGCCCTGCCGGGCGGCTTCGGCCCGAGCCTGCTCCGCCTTCGCCTTGGCCTCCTGGGCCGCCTTCACCGCGGCGAGGTCGACGACTCCGCTCATGGACATGTTCCGTGGCTGCATGCGTCTATCCTCCCCCGTCCGCGCGTGTGCGTGAAAAGCGATCGGAAATAAGCACCGGGGTCCCCACCCCGAGCCGTCCGGCCGCGGCTCGCGTACGTCCGTTCGCGAGCTTTCGCTACGAGTCGTAGCGTAATACCGCGGGGGTCCTTCCCGCCGCCCCGTCCCGGTGATCTCCCTCACGACCGCACGGAACCGGCCGGACGGGGCCGGATAAGGTCGGAGGATGCAGAGCCGCACGCCAGCCGGCCGTACCGGACGCCCGCGCAGCGCCGCCGCTGACACCGCGATCCTGTCCGCGACCCGGCAGGCGCTGGTCGAACTCGGCTGGTCCAAGCTCACGCTGGGGGACGTGGCGGCCCGGGCCGGGGTGGCCAAGACGACGCTCTACCGCCGCTGGTCCGGCAAGAACGAACTGGTCGTGGACGCGGTCGCGGAACTCTTCGGCGAGCTCGAACTCCCCGACCGGGGCAGTCTGGCCGCCGACATCGAGGGCGTGGTCCTGCAGTTCGCGGCGATCCTCGCCCGCCCGGAGGCCAGGAACGGCCTGATGGCGGTGGTCGCGGAGTCCACCCGCGACGACGCCCTGCGCGAACGCGTCCGCGCGTCCATCGTCGACCCCCAGAAGGACCTGGTCCTGGAGGGCCGGGCCCGCGCGCGGACCAGGGGGGAACTCCCGCCGGAGACGGACCCGGCGGAAGCGGCCCGCACGATCGACCTGATCTTCGACGTGGTCGCGGGCGCGGTGGTCCACCGCACCCTGGTCAGCGCGGAACCGGCGGACGAGGAGTGGGTGGGGGACTTCACCCGACTGCTGCTGCACGGCCTGGCGGGATCCCCGCCCGGGGCCGGCCCGTCCGGCGTCTGAGGACGGGAAGGGGGCGGGCGGCGAGGAGAAACCCCGGCCGCCCGTCCCCGGGCCCGCCCAGAACTCCGCTCAGAACCCCGCGGGCTCCGTGTACACCCCCCACTCCTCCCGCAGCACCCCGCAGATCTCCCCCAGCGTCGCCTCCGCCCGCACCGCGTCCAGCATCGGCCCGATCATGTTGGACCCGTCCCGCGCGGCCGCCAGCATGGCGTCCAGCGCGGCCCGCACGGCCGGCTCGTCACGGACGGCCCGGCGGGCGCCCAGCGTCCGCACCTGCTCCCGCTCCACCTCGTGACTGACCCGCAGGATCTCCAGGTCCCCGGTCACCGATCCGGTGTGCGCGTTGACGCCGACGACCCGCTTCTCGCCCTTCTCCAGCGCCTGCTGGTACCGGAACGCGGACTCCGCGATCTCCCCGGTGAACCAGCCGTCCTCGATGCCCCGCAGGATCCCGGACGTGACGGGCCCGATCGGGTGCTTCCCGTCGGGATGCGCCCGCAGCCCCCGCTCCTTGATCCGCTCGAAGATCTTCTCGGCGTCGGCCTCGATGCGGTCGGTGAGCTGCTCGACGTACCAGGAACCGCCCAGGGGGTCCGCGACGTTGACGACGCCGGTCTCCTCCATCAGCACCTGCTGGGTGCGCAGCGCGATCTCGGCCGCCTGCTCCGAGGGCAGCGCGAGGGTCTCGTCCAGGGCGTTGGTGTGCAGCGAGTTGGTGCCCCCGAGCACGGCGGCGAGCGCCTCCACGGCCGTGCGCACCACGTTGTTGTACGGCTGCTGGGCGGTCAGGGAGACACCGGCGGTCTGCGTGTGGAACCGCAGCCACTGCGCCTTCTCGGACGTGGCCCCGTAGACGTCGCGCATCCACCTGGCCCAGATCCTGCGCGCGGCGCGGAACTTGGCGATCTCCTCGAAGAAGTCGAGGTGCGCGTCGAAGAAGAAGGACAGGCCGGGGGCGAACACGTCGACGTCCAGCCCGCGGCTGAGCCCCAGTTCGACGTACCCGAAGCCGTCCGCCAGCGTGTACGCCAGCTCCTGCGCGGCCGTCGAGCCGGCCTCGCGGATGTGGTAGCCGGAGACGGAGAGCGGCTTGTAGTCGGGGATGCCGGCGGCGCAGTACTCCATGAGGTCGCCGATCAGGCGCAGGTGGGGCTCGGGCTGGAAGAGCCACTCCTTCTGCGCGATGTACTCCTTGAAGATGTCGGTCTGCAGGGTGCCGTTGAGGACGGCCGGGTCGACGCCCTGCCGTTCGGCGGCGACGAGGTACATGCAGAAGACCGGCACGGCCGGTCCGCTGATGGTCATCGAGGTGGTGACGTCCCCGAGGGGGATGTCCTTGAACAGCACCTCCATGTCGGCCGCGGAGTCGATGGCGACCCCGCAGTGCCCGACCTCGCCGAGCGAGCGCGGGTCGTCGGAGTCGCGGCCCATCAGCGTCGGCATGTCGAAGGCGACGGAGAGGCCCCCGCCGCCGTTGGCGAGGATCATCTTGTAGCGCTCGTTGGTCTGCTCGGCGTTCCCGAACCCGGCGAACTGCCGGATGGTCCAGGTGCGCCCCCGGTAGCCGGTCGGGTACAGCCCGCGGGTGTACGGGTACTCCCCGGGCCAGCCGATCCGCTCGAAGCCCTCGTAGGCGTCCCCGGGCCGGGGCCCGTACACCGGCTCCACGGGATCGCCGGAGAGCGTGGTGAAGTCTGCGTCGCGCTTGCGCGCGGCGTCGTACCGGGCCTGCCAGCGTCGGCGGCCCTCCTCGATGGCGTCAGCGTCCATACGATCGAATTTACTAGGACGTCCTAGTAAATGTCGATGGGAGACCGCCGTACACCTGCGTACGGCGGTGCGGGGTTACGCCTCGGCGGTCTCCGGCGCTTCCTCGGCGGCCTTGGTCTCCAGCTCGCGCGTGACGTTCCGCTCCACGAAGAACGCGGCCGTCGGGACGGTCCCGGCGAGCAGCACCCAGAGCTGCTTGCGGACCGGCCACCTGGCCTTGGAGCCCAGGTCGAAGGCGAAGACGAGGTAGACGACGTAGAGCCAGCCGTGGGCGATGGAGACGACCCGGGTGGCGTCCGCGGCACCGTCCAGGTCCAGGACGTATTTGCCGATCATGCACAGGCACAGCAGGACCAGGAGCACACCGGTGACATAGGCCATGACGCGGTAGCGGGTCAGCACGCTCTTCTTCATGCCGTCGAGCGTAACCAGGCGTTCCGGGCGATCTCTCCCCGGGTCGCCCCACCCTGCCGCCCCGCGGTTCACCCCTCGTCGAAGTCGTGTGCCGCCACGCGGAGGGGGCGCAGCATCGCGAAGATCTCCCCGCACTCCTCGGCGTCGTACACGCCGAGGCCGAAGTCCATGGCCATCAGGTCGCGGGTGGCCGCCTCGACGACCTCACGGCCCTTGTCGGTGATGGTGGCGAGGGTGCCGCGGCCGTCGTTGGGGTTGGGGCGCTTGGCGACGAGGCCGGATCTCACCAGGCGGTCGACGGTGTTCGTCACGGAGGTGGGGTGCACCTGGAGCCGCTCGCCGATCTTCGACATCGTCAGCTCCCCCTCCTTGGAGAAGGTGAGCAGCACCAGGGCCTCGTAGCGGGCGAAGGTCAGCCCGTACGGCTTGACCACCGCGTCGACCTCGGCGAGGAGGATCTGGTGGGCGCGCATGATCGAGGTGATCGCGGCCATGGACGGCACGTTTCCCCAGCGCTGCTTCCAGAGCTCGTCGGCGCGGGCGATGGGGTCGAAGGAAAGGCTGGACGGCTTCGGCACGGCACCAGACCCTACCCGTCGGTCATATCGCGGTCAGCCCCGTCTCGGCCTTCGGTCCACCGGGGCCGTACCGGGTCGGGTCGGGCCGCGTCGGGCCGGGTGGCGACTCGGGCTGCCGGTGGGCGTGCCGGAGGAACCGGGACCAGTGGCCCAGCGGGCGGTGCGGCAGCATCCGCGGCGGGCGTCGGGCAGACGCCGCGGCGGGCGTCGGGCAAGCGCCGCGGCGGGCGTCGGGCAAGCGCCGCGGCGGGCGTCGGGCAAGCGCCGGGGCCGGCCCCGGCGGGCCGGCCCGTCGCCGCTACTCGCCCCGCCGGGCGAGATGCTTCTCGACGGTCTCCACCTTCGACGTCAGGCCGTCCGTCACGCCGGGGCGGATGTCGGCCTTGAGGACCAGGGAGACGCGCGGCGCCCGTGCCTCGACCGCGGCGACGGCCCGCTTGACGACGTCCATGACCTCGTCCCACTCACCCTCGATGGAGGTGAACATGGCATCGGTGCGGTTCGGCAGGCCGGACTCGCGGACCACCCGGACGGCGTCGGCGACGTACTCCCCGACGTCCTCGCCGACACCGAGCGGGGTGACGGAGAAGGCGACGATCACGACGCCTTCACCACGCCTTCGCGCCGGGCGCGGGAGGCGATGACCGCGTCCTCGGCCTCGCGGCGGAGCCTGCGCTCGGCGAAGAAGCCGCCGGCCGGCAGGACCGAGAGGACGAAGTAGAGGGCGGCGGTGCGCAGGGGCCACTTGGCGCGGTTCCAGGCGTCCGCCCAGAAGATCACGTACAGCACGAACAGCAGACCGTGGAGCGCGCCCATCACCGGCACCGCGTTGAAGTCCGTGGTGCGCTTGAGCACCGAGCAGACGAGCAGCAGCAGGAACGAGACCGCCTCGGGCCCGGAGACCAGGCGGAGTCGGCGGAGGGCGGAGGCTGTCTTGAGGTCCACGGGTCACCTTCGGTGGGAGATGCGGTGCTGATCCGGTCGTTTGTGAACGCACGCACAAGCGTGCGCCCATTGTGACAAACGGGCGTGGCGGCGAGCCGGGCGGGGTGCGGTGGATGCCGGGCGGCGCCCGGTCACGGCCGACGGTCCCCGAGGCCCGTGAACGGCCGATCGCGCCGGACAGCCCCTAAGGGTCCATTCAGGGACGATCTCCACCCGAAGGCCCTGTCGGCGCGACGCCCCAGGGGCTACCTTCGCAGCGTGGCGATGTTTCGACTCCAAGGCAGCAGGGTGCTCGCCGTCGACATGACCGGGGACGCCGTCAAGGCGAAGAACGGCTCGATGGTCGCGTACGACGGGCAGATGGCCTTCAAGAAGATGAGCGGCGGCGGCGAGGGGCTGCGGGGGATGGTGACCCGGCGCCTCACCGGCGAGCAGATGACCGTGATGGAGGTGCGGGGGCAGGGGACCTGCTGGTTCGCGGACCGCGCCTCCGAGATCAACCTCGTGAGCCTCCAGGGGGACAAGCTGTACGTGGAGTCGAGCAATCTGCTCGCGACGGACGCGGGGCTGAGGACGGGCACGTCCTTCACCGGCCTGCGCGGCGCCTCGCAGGGCAACGGGCTGTTCACGACGACCGTCGAGGGACACGGCCAGGCGGCGATCACCTCGGACGGTCCGGCGGTGGTGCTCCGGGTGAGCCCGCAGTTCCCGCTGACCGTGGACCCGGGGGCCTATGTCGCCCACCAGGGAAACGTCCGGCAGTCCTTCCAGTCCGGTGTGACGTTCCGCACCCTGATGGGCGAGGGCGGCGGCGAGGCCTTCCAGATCCGCTTCGAGGGGGACGGCCTGGTGTACGTCCAGCCCAGCGAGCGGAACACGATCGCGGGGGACGTGTGACATGTCCTTCCGTGAGATCAACTCCAAGATGGTCGAGGCGACCGTGGCGCCCGGCCGGCGCCTGTTCAGTCAGCGCGGCGCGATGCTCGCGTACAAGGGCGAGGTGTCCTTCACCCCGAACACGCAGGGCGGTCAGGGCGGCGTGATGTCGATGATCGGCCGCCGCCTGGCGAACGAGGACACGCCCCTGATGTCCGTCGAGGGCAGCGGCACGGTCCTGTTCGGACACGGTGGCCACCACGTCCAGATCATCCACCTCACCGGCGAGACGCTCTGCGTCGAGGCGGACCGCCTCCTCGCCTTCGAGGGCACCCTGCAGCAGGGCACCATGTTCCTGGGCTCCCAGGGCGGCGTCATGGGCATGGTCCGCGGGCAGGTCAGCGGCCAGGGCCTGTTCACCACGACGCTGGCGGGCCACGGCTCGGTCGCCGTGATGGCCCACGGCGGCGTCTTCGAGGTCCCCATCACCCCCCAGCGCCCGGTCCACGTCGACCCGCAGGCCTACGTCGCCCACCACGGCGACGTGCGCAACAAGCTGTCGACCGCCCTCGGCTGGCGGGACATGGTGGGCCGCGGTTCCGGAGAGGCGTTCCAGCTGGAGCTGAGCGGCAGCGGCACCGTATACGTCCAGGCGTCCGAGGAGAAGCTGTGACCACCTACCCGGGCGCCGGCCCCGCCGTCCTCGACCCCATGACCCTGCCGGCCGACGACAACGTGAACGCGTACACCTTCTGCGTGGAGTTGAAGGGGAGCCAGTGGTTCCTGCAGAAGGGGAAGATGATCGCCTACTACGGCTCGATCGACTTCAACGGCGTCGGGCACGGCCGGCTGGACCGCCTGGTGCGCACGTCGTTCCATTCGCCTCTGCACGCGAGCGACTGGGTCGTGGCGGAGGGCTCGGGCAAGATGCTCCTCGCCGACCGGGCCTTCGACGTGAACTCGTACGACCTCGAAGACGGCAACCTGACCATTCGCTCGGGCAATCTGCTCGCTTTTCAGCCAACTCTCGCACTCAAGCAGTCGATCGTTCCGGGTTTTCTGACGCTGATCGGAACCGGCAAGTTCGTCGCCGCATCTAACGGCCCGGTGGTGTTCATGGAACCCCCGATCCGGGTGGACCCGCAGGCGCTCGTCGGCTGGGCCGACTGCCCGTCCCCGTGCCATCACTACGACCACGGGTACATGACGGGCGTGATGGGCGGCCTACGTGCGCTGACGGGCCTGGGCGGGGCTTCCGGGGAGGAGCACCAGTTCGAGTTCGTGGGCGCCGGCACGGTGCTGCTCCAGTCCACCGAGACCCTCATGGCCGAGCAGGCCACGGGAGCGGTTCCGTCCGAGCCGGGGGTGCCCGGCGGCGGTGGGCCGGGCGGCTTCGGAGGTCAAGCGGGCGCACCGCGCCTTCCCGGACAGCTGGGGGACCTCCAGCGTCGCTTCGGGCTGTGAGCGGTAGTCTGCGGAGTGTGACGTCGAACGCGTGCGCACTGTCACACCACCCTTACTAGTTCGCCTTTCAACATTTTAGGTAGACTTCATTTATGGAGACCGACACGGCCACGCGCTGGCTGACCGAAGCGGAGCAGTGCGCCTGGCGCACCCACCTGGAGGTCAACAGGCTGTTGACGTACCAGCTTGAAAAGGATCTTCAGCCGTTCGGACTGACCATGAACGACTACGAGATCCTGGTGAATCTGTCCGAGTCGGAGGACGTCCGGATGCGGATGAGCGACCTCGCGTCCGCCACCCTCCAGTCCAAGAGCCGGCTCTCGCACCAGATCACCCGCATGGAGAACGCCGACCTGGTGCGCCGTGAGAACTGCGAGTCCGACCGCCGAGGTCTGTTCGCGGTCCTCACCGAGCACGGCATGGAGACGATGCGGAAGGTGGCACCCCACCATGTGGCCTCCGTGCGGCGGCACTTCATCGACCTGCTCTCCCCCGATGCCCTGGCGGAAGTCGACAAGGCCCTGACGCCCGTCGCGGACCACCTCCGCGAGCAGCGGGGACGCCCCTGAGCGGGCCTGATCCACCCGAAGGACCCGGGGCGTCTTCCGAAGGTCCCGCCTGCCCTCCGGGCAGACGACGCCGCTTTCACCACACGCCCCGGACGGCCGGAAGGCGGAGCTCGAACAGGGCTCCGCCCTCCGGCGTCCCGCGGACCGTGAGGGTGCCGCCGTGGCGTACGGCCACGTCGCGGGCGATGGCAAGCCCGAGACCGGCCCCGCCGTCGTCGCGGCTGCGGGCCGCGTCGAGCCGGACGAACCGCTCGAAGACCCGCTCCCGGTCCGCCTCCGGCACCCCGTCCCCGTCGTCGGCGACCGCGACGACGGCCCACCGACCCTCCCACCGCACGGTCACCGTGACCTCCTCGCGGGCGTGCCGCCCGGCGTTGTCGAGCAGGTTGGCCAGCACCCGCCGCAACTGCCCCCGCGATCCGGACACGTTCACCGGCTCCGCGTCCACGGCCACTCGGGCCCGGCCGGCCGACTCCTCCCGCGCCAGCTCCGCCAGGTCCACCCGCGCGTCCGTGGGCCGCTCCCCCGCGTCCAGCCGGGCCAGCAGCAGCAGGTCGGCGGCCAGCCGCTGGAGCCGTACGGTGTCCTCGACGGCGCCCGGGACGTCCAGCAACCCGGGGTGCGCGGCCCCCACTTCGAGCTGGGTGCGCAACGAGGCGATGGGGCTGCGCAGTTCGTGGGAGGCGTCGGCGACGAAGCGGCGCTGCCGCTCCACGGCGGTCTCCAGCGCGGCCAGCGTCTCGTTCGTCGTGCGGGCGAGCCGGGCGACCTCGTCGTGGGTGTCCGGTTCGGGCACCCGGCGGGCCAGGTCCGCCGACGCGGTGATCGCGGCCATCTCGCGCCGGATGCCCTCGACCGGTCGCAGCGCGCGCCGGGTCGTCAGCCAGGTCACGCCCGCGACGACGGCCAGCAGCAGCGGAAAGCCGGTCAGCATGACGGTGAGCGCGGTGCGGACGGCGGTGCGCTCGGTGGACAGGGGCGCGCCCGCGTACACGGTGAGGGTGCCGCGGTCCTGCGTCTCGACCTCCACGGCGGCGAAGCGGTAGTCGGCCTCCTCGCCGTCCACGGTGGCGGAGCCGTCGCCGTAGGAGACGTCCTCGGCGATCTCGCCGGGCGGAAGGGCGGAGGTCCTGGCGGCGGCACCGGCGGAGTCGTCGTCCCCGTCCCGGTCTCCCTCCCCGCCGCCCCGGCCGGTGGCGGGGTCCGCCGCCGGGCGCACCGCGTCCGTGTCCGTCCCGCTGATCCGCTCCAGGTGCTCACTGGCCGCGACCAGGACGCCGTCCTCGGTGACGACCTGGACGGGCCGGTCGTCGTCGAGGGACAGCTCGCCGTAGGGCTGTCCGGCGGCCAGTTCGGCGGCGACCCCGCGCGCGGTGCGCTCCGCCAGGGCGCCCGCCCTGCCGCTCAGGTCGGCCCGCAGCGACAGCAGGACGGCCGTCCCGGCGGCGAGCAGCGCCACGGCGACCACGAGCGTGGCGCCCAGCGTGGCGCGGGCCCGGACCGACCCCAGGCGGCGCCTCACCGGCCCGCCCCCGCCCGCTCCAGCCGGTACCCGGCGCCGCGGACCGTGCGGATGAGCCCGGCGCCCAGCTTGCGGCGCAGCGCGCTGACGTACACCTCGACGATGTTGGGGTCGCCGTCGTAGGCGAAGTCCCAGACGTGGTCGAGGATGTCGGCCTTCGACACCACCTCGCCGGCCCGCACCACCAGCTGCTCCAGGACGGCGAACTCCTTGGCGGTGAGCGCCGTCTCGGCTCCGCGCAGGAACACCCGGCGGGCCGCGGTGTCCACCCTCAGTTCGCCGAGGACGTGCACCGGGGACGCGCCGCCGCCCTGACTCCGGCGCCGCAACAGGGCCTTCACGCGGGCCACGAGGACGACGTACGAGAACGGCTTGGTGAGGTAGTCGTCGGCCCCCGTGTCCAGGCCCTCCGCCTCGTCGTACTCGCCGTCCTTGGCGGTGAGCATGAGGATCGGGACGTCGTTGCCGGCGGCGCGCAGGGCGGAGCAGACCCGGTAGCCGTTCATGCCGGGCAGCATGATGTCGAGGACGAGCAGGTCGTACGGCGACCCGCTCGCGCGGTGCAGCCCTTCCAGCCCGTCGTGGACCACGTCCACGGCGAAGCCCTCCGCGGTCAGGCCCTTGGCGAGGGAGAGGGCGAGGCGCTTCTCGTCCTCGACGATCAACAGACGCATGCGGACCAGGGTCGCAAACCGAAGCTGAAGCGGTCTTCAGGTTGCTTCAGCGTGCCTTCAGGTGCGCGGGGGCAAGGTGGTCACCGTCGAGACCGAAGCAGCACCACAGCGGGAGGAAACCCCATGAAGCGCAAGCTCGTCATCGCCGCCGTCGTCGCGTCCGCCGCGATCGGCGGGGGCACCGCGGCCGCCTTCGCGGACGACGACGCACGGGCGGCGGCGGACGCGCCGACCTCGCGGACGGCGCCGAAGGCACCGGGGCCCACCGAGGTGACCGCGGCCGAGGCGATCACGGCGGCGCTGGAGTCCCGGCCGGGTACGGCCGTCTCCGCCGAGCTCGGGACGGAGGCCGGGGACGACGACCGGGGCTGGGAGGTGCGGATCCTGGGCACCGGCACGGCCTCGTACGACGTCCTCGTCGACCCGGCCACCGGCCGCGTCCTCGGCACGCGCGCCGCCGAAGACGAGGCGGACGACGTACGCGAGGCCCGTGCCCTGCTCGAGGGCGCCGGTGTGACCGCCGCCGAGGCCGCGGAGAGCGCCGCCGCGAAGGGCTTCGTCACCTCGGTCGACCTGGAGGACGACGGCGCGGGCGCCTGGGAGGCGGAGACCGGCGGCTCGTCGGCGAAGGAGCGCGACTGGAACGTCGGCCTGAAGGACGGCAAGCTCACGGCGGACCGCCAGGACGACCGGGCGGGCGCCGACGACGACGCCGACGACGCTGACGACGACACCGGCGCCGACGACTGACGTCCGACGGCCCGGTGGGCCCCTGCCCGCCCCGGGCGGAGCGGCCGCCGGGCGGGCGCGCGCCCGGGCTCCGGCGGGCGCGGCGGACGCACCGGGCACGACCGGCCGGGCTCCAGGGCGTCAAGTCGCGGCGCCGGGCACGGCCGGACGGCGGGCGGGGCGGTCGCGGGCGGCAGGGCGTGCCGGGGAGCCCCGGCGGTCGTCGAGGAACGCGCGCGGTGGCGTCAGGAGCACGGCCGGGGTACCGCGGAGGCCGGAGGGCCCGGCCGGCCGCCGGAGCGCCTCACCGCCCCTGGGTCAGTCCCGTCACCAGCTCGTCCGCCGCCCGGTACGGGTCCAGTTCGCCGGCGACGATCCGCTCCGCGAGGGCGCTGAGCCGGCGGTCGCCGTGCAGGTCGCCGATGCGCTCGCGCAGGGCGGTCACGGCGATCGTCTCCACCTCGCGGGCCGCGCGGGCCCGGCGGCGCTCGGCGAGGACGCCGTGCTCCTCCATCCACGCGCGGTGCTTCTCCAGCGCCTCGACGACCTCGTCGACGCCCTCGGCGCGGGCGGCGACCGTCTTCACGATCGGCGGGCGCCAGTCGCCGGGGGCGCGGGACTCACCGAGGCCCAGCATGTGGTTCAGCTCGCGGGCGGTGGCGTCGGCCCCGTCGCGGTCGGCCTTGTTGACGACGTACACGTCGCCGATCTCCAGGATTCCCGCCTTGGCGGCCTGGATGCCGTCGCCCATGCCGGGAGCCAGCAGGACCACGCTGGTGTCGGCCTGGGAGGCGATCTCGACCTCGGACTGGCCGACGCCGACCGTCTCCACCAGGATCACCTCGCAGCCCGCCGCGTCGAGCACCCGGATGGCCTGCGGGGCCGCCCAGGCCAGGCCGCCGAGGTGCCCGCGGGTGGCCATGGAGCGGATGTAGACGCCGGGGTCGGAGGCGTGCTCCGACATCCGGACCCGGTCGCCGAGCAGGGCGCCGCCGGAGAAGGGGGAGGACGGGTCGACGGCCAGGACGCCGACCCGTCTGCCCTGCTTGCGGTACGCCGTGACCAGCGCGGAGGTGGACGTCGACTTGCCGACGCCGGGCGAGCCGGTCAGGCCCACCACGTAGGCGTTGCCGGTCAGCGGGGCCAGTGCCGCCATGACCTCCCTGAGCTGCGGCGACGCCCCCTCCACCAGGGAGATCAGCCGGGCCACGGCCCGGGGCCGGCCTTCCCTGGCCTGGGCGACCAGCGAGGAGACGTCCTGCATCACAGCTCCGTTCGGGTGACGACGTACGACGTACAGGGAACTCAGGCCTTGGGTACCCGCACGATCAGTGCGTCACCCTGGCCGCCGCCGCCGCACAGCGCGGCCGCGCCGATGCCGCCGCCCCGCCGCTTCAGCTCCAGGGCCAGGTGCAGCACGAGCCGGGCGCCGGACATGCCGATGGGGTGGCCGAGGGCGATGGCGCCGCCGTTGACGTTCACCTTCTCGGTCGACACCCCGAGGTCCTTCATCGACTGCACCGCCACGGCGGCGAAGGCCTCGTTGATCTCGACGAGGTCGAGGTCGGAGACCTCCAGGCCGTCCTTCCTCAGGGCGTGCAGGATGGCGTTGGACGGCTGCGACTGGAGCGAGTTGTCCGGGCCGGCCACATTGCCGTGGGCGCCGATCTCGGCGATCCACTCCAGGCCCAGCTCCTGCGCCTTGGCCTTGCTCATCACGACCACGGCCGCGGCGCCGTCGGAGATCTGCGAGGCGGAACCGGCGGTGATGGTGCCGTCCTTGGTGAAGGCGGGGCGCAGCTTGCCGAGCGACTCGGCGGTGGTCTCGGGGCGGATGCCCTCGTCCTTGCTGAAGACGACCGGATCACCCTTGCGCTGCGGGATCTCCACCGGCGTGATCTCGGCGTCGAACAGGCCGTTCTTCTGCGCGGCGGCGGCCCGCTGGTGGGACAGGGCGGCGATCTCGTCCTGCTCGGGGCGGGCGATGCCGAGGCGCGTGTTGTGCTTCTCGGTGGACTCGCCCATGGCGATGTTCTCGAAGGCGTCGGTCAGCCCGTCGTGCGCCATCGCGTCGAGCATCTCGATGGCCCCGTACTTGAAGCCCTCGCGGGACTTCGGCAGCAGGTGGGGGGCGTTGGTCATGGACTCCTGGCCGCCCGCGACGACGATGTCGAACTCGCCCGCGCGGATCAGCTGGTCGGCCAGCGCGATGGCGTCGAGGCCCGACAGGCACACCTTGTTGACGGTGAGCGCCGGGACGTTCATCGGGATGCCGGCCTTGACCGCGGCCTGCCGGGCCGGGATCTGGCCCGCGCCGGCCTGGAGCACCTGGCCCATGATCACGTACTGCACCTGGTCGCCGCCGATCCCCGCACGGTCGAGGGCGGCCTTGATCGCGAAGCCGCCGA
Organism: Streptomyces sp. NPDC048734; assembly: GCF_043198675.1. Lineage (NCBI taxonomy): Bacteria > Bacillati > Actinomycetota > Actinomycetes > Kitasatosporales > Streptomycetaceae > Streptomyces > Streptomyces sp. NPDC048734. Next base: position 15,239 of record NZ_JBICUZ010000002.1, read on the forward strand.
GGTCGGCTCCGGAGAAGGACTTCAGCGAGCCCAGCAACCGTCCCATGGGCGTCCGGGCGCCCGCGACGATCACCGAGGTCGTGCTGTTGGTTCCAGTCATGAGCTGCGATCCCCTTACCGGCCTTGCACGGGCCGAGGAGTGAACGAGGGTTTACTTCGAATGTACTGACCGGCACTTCACCCGTCATCGGGCCGTCGGTGTGATCGCGCGCACGTTGCGTAACCACCTCCGTCGCGTTGCACTGACAGCATGCTGACGCGAATCGACCACATCGGGATCGCCTGCCACGACCTCGACGCCACCGTCGAGTTCTACCGGGCGACGTACGGCTTCGAGGTGTTCCACTCCGAGATCAACGAGGAGCAGGGCGTCCGCGAGGCCATGCTCAAGATCAACGATACGTCCGACGGCGGCGCCTCGTACCTCCAGCTCCTGGAACCGACCCGGGAGGACTCCACCGTCGCCAAGTGGCTCGCCAAGAACGGCGAGGGCGTCCACCACATCGCTTTCGGTACGGCGGACGTCGACGCGGACTCCGCGGACATCCGCGACAAGGGCGTACGCGTGCTGTACGAAGAGCCCCGACGCGGTTCCATGGGGTCACGAATCACCTTCCTTCACCCGAAGGATTGCCACGGAGTCCTGACAGAACTGGTCACATCGGCCGCCGTTGAGTCACCTGAGCACTGACCCCCGTACATATGGGCCGGTAGGGTTGGGGTCGGTCGCCGCTCCAGCCAGGGCGACCGGTGTCCTGCCGTCATGTCGGCAGGACCCGTCCGGGGTCCGGGTTTCGGGGGACGAGCGTCGGGGCGGCAGCCCGTGCTCCGCCGTTGATCTGACACCATTCCCCGGGGGCCCCGTCCGGCGGATGGACGGGGCTCGTACGGAGAAGCTTGCGACCAGGGGACGGATGGGACCGCGCAGTGCGGGGCTACGAGAGCCAGGAGCGGGATCCGGCGGCTGACGTCGACCACCTCACTCGGTTCGAAGCCGAGATGAAGCGGCTGAAGACCGAGCGGGAAAAGGCGATCCAGCACGCCGAGGACCTCGGCTACCAGGTCGAGGTGCTGCGCGCCAAGTTGCACGAGGCGCGGCGCACCATCATGTCCCGGCCCTCCTTCGACGGCGGGGACCTCGGCTATCAGGCCGAACAGTTGCTGCGCAACGCGCAGATGCAGGCCGACCAGCTGCGCGCGGACGCCGAGCGGGAGCTGAGTCAGGCCCGCTCGCAGACCCAGCGCATCCTCCAGGAGCACGCCGAACAGGCGGCCCGGCTCCAGGCGGAGCTGCACCAGGAGGCGGTCGCCCGGCGCCAGCAGCTCGACCAGGAGCTGGCCGAGCGCCGGCAGACCGTCGAGTCGCACGTCAACGAGAACGTGGCGTGGGCCGAGCAGCTGCGGGCCCGCACCGAGGCCCAGGCCCGCCGCCTCCTGGAGGAGTCGCGCGCCGAGGCCGAGCAGGCCATGGCGGCCGCGCGCGCCGAGGCCGAGCGGGTGACCGCGGAGGCCCGTCAGCGGCTCCAGAGCGAGGCCGAGTCGGCCCGTGCCGAGGCCGAGCAACTGCTGCGCCGCGCCCGCACGGACGCCGAGCGTCTGCTGAACGCCGCCTCCACCCAGGCCCAGGAGGCCACCGAGCACGCCGAGGCGCTGCGCAGCTCCACGGCCACCGAGTCCGACGCGGCCCGCCGCCGGGCGACCGAGCTGAGCCGGACCGCCGAACAGCGCATGACCGAGGCGGAGGAGGCGCTGCGCAAGGCGCAGTCCGAGGCCGAGAAGGTCCTCGCGGAGGCCAGGGCCGCCGCCGAGAAGACCCTCGCCGGCGCCGAGTCGGCCAACGAGCAGCGCACCCGTACGGCGAAGGAGCAGGTCGCCCGGCTGGTCGGCGAGGCCACCAAGGAGGCCGAGGCCACCAGGGCGGACGCCGAGCAGCTCGTCGCCGACGCCCGCGCCGAGGCCGAGAAGCTCCTCGCCGAGGCCGCAGAGAAGGCCCGCACGCTCACCGCCGAGGAGAGCGCCACCCAGCTGTCGAAGGCGGCCAAGACCGCCGAGGACGTCCTCAACAAGGCGCAGGAGGACGCGCAGCGCACCACGAGGGCCGCCGCCGAGGAGGCCGAGCGGATCCGCCGGGAGGCGGAGACCGAGGCCGACCGGCTGCGCGCCGAGGCGCACGACATCGCCGAGGAGCTCAAGGGCGCGGCGAAGGACGACACCAAGGAGTACCGGGCCAGGACGGTCGAGCTCCAGGAGGAGGCCCGCCGGCTGCGCGGCGAGGCCGAGCAGTTGCGTGCCGACGCGGTCGCCGAGGGCGAGAAGATCCGCGCGGAGGCCCGCAAGGAGGCCGTCCAGCAGATCGAGGAGGCGGCCAGGACCGCCGAGGAACTGCTGGCGAAGGCCCGTCAGGACGCCGACGAGCTGCGCCAGAAGGCCACCGCGGACAGCGAGAAGGTCCGCACGGAGGCCATCGAGCGGGCCGCCACGCTGCGCCGGCAGGCCGAGGACACCCTGGAGCGCACCCGCAAGGAGGCCGAACGGCACCGCGCCGAGGCCGCCGAACAGGCCGAGGGCATCACGGCCGACGCCGAGCGGGCCGCGCTCGCCCTGCGCGAGGAGGCCGAGCGCGCCGTCGAGGCGCGGCAGGCGGAGGCCACCGAGGAACTGACCCGGCTGCACACCGAGGCGGAGACCCGGCTCACCGCCGCCGAGGAGGCGCTCGGCGACGCCCGCGAGGCGGCCGCGCGGATCCGCCGCGAGGCCGCAGAGGAGACCGAACGACTGCGCGGCGAGGCCGCCGAGCGGATCCGTACGCTCCAGCAGCAGGCCGAGACCGAGGCCGAGCGGCTGCGCACCGAGGCCGCCGCGGACGCGTCCGCCTCGCGGGCCGAGGGCGAGTCCGTCGCCGTACGGCTGCGGTCGGAGGCCGCCGCGGAGGCGGAGCGGCTGCGCACCGAGGCCCAGGAGACCGCCGACCGGATGCGCGCGGAGGCGCAGGCCGCCGCCGAGCGGCTGGCCACCGAGGCGTCCGAGACGCTGGCCGCCGCCCAGGAGGAGGCCACCCGGCGCCGCCGCGAGGCCGAGGACTACCTCGGCGCCGCCCGCCAGGAGGCCGACCAGGAGCGGGAGCGGGCCCGCGAGCAGAGCGAGGAGCTGCTCGCGTCGGCGCGCAAGCGCGTGGAGGACGCCCAGGCCGAGGCCGTACGGCTGGTGGAGGAGGCCGACCGGCGGGCCACCGAGACGGTGTCGGCGGCCGAGCAGCACGCGCAGCAGGTACGGGACTCCGTGGCCGGGCTGCACGAGCAGGCGCAGGACGAGATCGCCGGGCTGCGGTCGGCCGCCGAGCACGCGGCGGACCGCACCCGCCGGGAGGCCGAGGAGGAGGCGGACCGGGTCCGCGCCGACGCCTACTCCGAGCGGGAGCGGGCCGCGGAGGACGCGGGCCGGCTGCGGCGCGAGGCGAGCGAGGAGTCGGAGGCCGCCCGCGCGCTGGCCGAGCGGACCGTCGGCGACGCCGTCGCGGAGGCCGAGCGGCTGCGTTCGGAGGCGTCCGCGCACGCCCAGCGGGTACGCACGGAGGCCTCGGACACCATCGCGCAGGCCGAGCAGGACGCGTCGCGCACCCGGGCGGACGCCCGTGACGACGCCAACCGCATCCGGTCGGACGCGGCGACGCAGGCCGACACCCTCATCACGGAGGCCCGTTCCGAGGCCGAGCGGCTCCAGACGGAGACCATCGCCGAGGCCGAGCGGCTCCAGTCGGAGACGGCCGCGGAGGCCGAGCGGCTGCGCGCCGAGTCGGTGGCGAAGGCGGAGAAGCTCATCGCGGACGCCTCCGGCGACGCGGAGCGGCTGCGCGCCGAGGCCGCCGAGACGGTGGGTTCCGCGCGGCAGCACGCCGAGCGGGTGCGTACCGAGGCCGAGCGGGTCAAGCGGGAGGCGGCGGCGGAGGCCGACCGCATGCTGAGCGTGGCCCGCGACGAGGCGGACTCGACGCTCGACGAGGCCCGCAAGGAGGCCAACAAGCGGCGTTCCGAGGCCGCCGAGCAGGTCGACACGCTCATCACGGAGACCGCCGCCGAGGCGGACAAGCTGCTCACCGAGGCGCAGCAGCAGGCGCTGAAGACCACCGCGGAGGCGGAGGCGCAGGCGGACACGATGGTCGGCGCGGCCCGTTCCGAGGCCGAGCGGCTCGTCTCCGAGGCGACGGTCGAGGGCAACTCGCGGGTGGAGAAGGCCCGTACGGACGCGGACGAGCTGCTCGTCGGCGCCCGCCGGGACGCGACCGCCATCAGGGAACGGGCGGAGGAACTGCGCGACCGCGTCACCTCCGAGATCGAGGAGCTGCACGAGCGGGCCCGCCGCGAGGCCGCCGAGACGATGCGGTCGACCGGCGACCGCTGCGACGCGCTCATCAAGGCGGCCGAGGAGCAGCTCGGCAAGGCTCAGGCGAAGGCCAAGGAGCTGGTGTCGGAGGCGAACTCGGAGGCCGGCAAGGTCCGGATCGCCGCCGTGAAGAAGGCCGAGGGCCTGCTCAAGGAGGCCGAGCAGAAGAAGGCCACGCTGATCCGCGAGGCCGAGGAGCTGAAGGCCGAGGCGATCCGCGAGGCCCGGCGCACGGTCGAGGAGGGCAAGCGCGAGCTGGAGGTCCTGGTGCGGCGGCGCGAGGACATCAACGCCGAGATCTCGCGCGTCCAGGACGTGCTGGAGGCGCTGGAGTCCTTCGAGGCCCCGCCGGGGAACAAGGACGGCGGCGTCAAGGCGGGTGCGACGGTGGGCGCTCCCCGGTCGGGCGGCAAGCCTTCGGATCGCTAGGGCCTGTCGTTCGGATCGTGCCGGACAGGTCCTGGCCGAGCGGGGGCGTTGCGTCGGAGTCTGGGGCATTTGCCCCGGTCTTGCGCAAGGCCCCTGCCGCTTAGCCACCCAAAAGGGGTCTCATTCTCCGTATCAAACGCGCATCCGCTCGATGACACACCGCTTCGGCCCCTAGGATTCCCCCTATCACCTCACCGGTCTCATTCGACAGGAACCCCATGAGCGACACTTCCCCCTACGGCTTCGAGCTTGTGCGGCGTGGGTACGACCGCGCTCAGGTGGACGAACGCATCTCGAAGCTCGTCTCCGACCGTGACAGCGCTCTGGCCCGTATCACTGCTCTGGAAAAGCGCATCGAGGAGCTCCACCTCGAGACGCAGAACGCCCAGTCCCAGGTGAACGACGCCGAGCCGTCGTACGCCGGTCTCGGCGCGCGTGTCGAGAAGATCCTCCGCCTCGCGGAGGAGGAGGCCAAGGATCTGCGCGAGGAGGCCCGTCGCGCGGCCGAGCAGCACCGTGAGCTGGCCGAGTCGGCGGCCCAGCAGGTCCGCAACGACGCGGAGTCGTTCGCCGCGGAGCGCAAGGCCAAGGCCGAGGACGAGGGCGTCCGGGTCATCGAGAAGGCCAAGAGCGAAGCCCAGCAGCTGCGTTCCGAGGCCCAGAGGGACGCGCAGTCCAAGCGCGAGGAGGCCGACGCCCTCTTCGAGGAGACCCGCGCCAAGGCCGCGCAGGCCGCCGCCGACTTCGAGACGAACCTCGCCAAGCGCCGCGAGCAGTCCGAGCGCGACCTGGCGTCGCGTCAGCAGAAGGCGGAGAAGCGCCTCGCGGAGATCGAGCACCGCGCGGAGCAGCTGCGGCTGGAGGCGGAGAAGCTGCGCACGGACGCCGAGCGCCGGGCCCGTCAGACCGTCGAGACGGCGCAGCGCCAGGCCGAGGACATCGTGGCCGACGCGAACGCCAAGGCGGACCGCATCCGTTCGGAATCGGAGCGCGAGCTGGCGGCTCTCACCAACCGCCGCGACTCGATCAACGCCCAGCTGACGAACGTGCGCGAGATGCTCGCCACCCTCACGGGCGCCGCGGTGGCCGCGGCGAGCTCCCCGGCCGAGGACGAGCCGATCTCCCGCGGTGTGCCGGCGCAGCAGACGCGGTAGTCGCCGAAGGTGACGAGGGGCGGTGGGGCCTGTTCCCACCGCCTCTTTCACGTCGGCTTCGGCCGCCGTTCGCCCGCCGGGTTGGCACCGGCCCCGCACCGGCCCTAGCGTGGCCGCATGATCGAGCTCGAGGGGCTGACCAAGCGGTACGGCGAGAAGGTGGCGGTCAACAACCTGACCTTCACCGTCAGACCGGGCATCGTCACGGGCTTCCTCGGTCCGAACGGTGCCGGGAAGTCCACCACCATGCGGATGATGCTCGGCCTCGACCGGCCGACCGCCGGGGACGTCCGCATCGACGGGCAGCGCTACGACCGGCTCAGGGACCCGCTGAAGTACATCGGCGCTCTGCTCGACGCCAAGGCCGTGCACGGCGGGCGCAGCGCCTTCAACCACCTGCTGTGCCTGGCCCAGAGCAACGGCATCCCCACCACCCGGGTGCACGAGGTGCTGGAGACCGTCGGTCTGACGTCGGTGGCGAGGAAGAAGGCCAAGGGGTTCTCGCTGGGCATGGGGCAGCGGCTGGGCATCGCGGGCGCGCTGCTCGGCGATCCGCGGATCCTGATGTTCGACGAGCCGGTCAACGGTCTCGACCCCGAGGGCATCCACTGGATCCGCAACCTGATGAAGTCGCTCGCCGCGCAGGGCCGTACGGTGTTCGTCTCCTCCCATCTGATGAGCGAGATGGCGCTGACCGCCGACCACCTCGTCGTCATCGGCCAGGGCCGGCTGCTCGCCGACACCTCGATGGCCGACTTCATCGCCCAGAACTCGCGGTCGTACGTCCGCATCCGCACCCCGCAGCGGGAGCGGCTGCTGGACGTGCTGCACGGGGCCGGGATCACCGTCGTGGAGACCGGCGGCGAGGTGCTGGAGGTGGACGGGGACAAGTCGGAGCGGATCGGTGAGCTGGCCGCGCAGCACCAGCTCGTGCTGCACGAGCTGAGCCCCCAGCGGGCCTCCCTGGAGGAGGCGTTCATGCAGCTGACCGCGGAGTCGGTCGAGTACCACGCGCACAGCGGCGACCCCGCGGAGGGGCAGCCGTGGGGCGACGGATGGAGGAAGGACTGAGATGGCGGCGACCCAGGTCATCCGTTCGGAGTGGACGAAGATCCGTTCCGTGGCGTCCACCGTCTGGACGCTGTCCCTCGCCGTGGTGGTCACCATCGCCCTCGGCATGCTGATCTCCGCGCTGTCGAGCAATCAGTTCGACGACATGAGCCGGGGCGACCGGCTCTCCTTCGACCCGACGTTCATCAGCTTCGCCGGGATGAGTCTCGGCCAGCTCGCGATGATCGTGTTCGGGGTGCTCGTGGTGTCCAACGAGTACAGCACGGGCATGATCCGCACCTCGCTGGCAGCGGTGCCGCAGCGGGGCACCTTCCTGTTCGGCAAGATCGCGGTGGCGACCGGGCTCGCGCTCGTCGTGGGGATGGTGACCAGCTTCGCCGCGTTCTTCCTCGGGCAGGCCATGCTCGGCGACCTCAAGGCGTCGATCGGTGACAGCGGCGTGCTGCGGGCGGTGCTCGGCGGCGGTCTCTACATGACGCTGATCGCGGTGTTCTCGATGGGCGTGGCCGTGATGCTGCGCTCGCCGATGCTGTCGCTGGGCATCCTGATGCCGTTCTTCTTCCTGATCTCGAACATCCTGGGCAACGTCGACGCGACGAAGAAGATCGGCCAGTACCTGCCCGACCAGGCCGGCAGCAGGATCATGCAGGTGGTCACCCCGCTCGACGACGACACCCCCTACGGCCCCTGGGGCGGACTGGCCATCATGGCGGCCTGGGTGGTGGCGGCGCTCGCGGGCGGGTACCTGCTGCTGAAGAAACGCGATGCGTGAAGCTTTGGGCTTTGCTTTGAGGTGAGCGGAACCGTCAGCGCCTCGATATCCTCCTAAGCCTTACGGGGGGCACGTGCCCCGCTGTCCTGAACCTGTCGATGGGTGCGGAGCATGATCGAAGCAGTCGGCCTGACCAAGCGCTACGGCGACAAGACCGCTGTGTACAACCTTTCCTTCCAGGTACGGCCCGGCGCCGTCACCGGCTTCCTCGGGCCCAACGGCTCGGGCAAGTCGACGACGATGCGCATGATCCTCGGCCTGGACAATCCGACCGCGGGCTCGGTGACGATCGGCGGCTACCCCTACCGCAAGCTGCCGAACGCCCCCCGCCAGGTGGGCGCCCTGCTGGACGCCAAGGCCGTGCACGGCGGCCGGCACGCCCGCAACCACCTGCTGAGCCTGGCCCAGCTCTCCGGCATCCCGGCCCGGCGCGTGGACGAGGTGCTCGGGGTGGTCGGGCTCCAGGACGTGGCGCGCAAGCGCTCCAAGGGCTTCTCCCTCGGCATGGGCCAGCGGCTCGGCATCGCCGCCGCGCTGCTCGGCGACCCCCAGGTGCTGCTGTTCGACGAGCCGGTCAACGGCCTCGACCCCGAGGGCATCCTCTGGGTGCGCAACCTGATGAGGTCGCTCGCCGCGGAGGGCCGTACGGTCTTCGTCTCCTCGCACCTGATGAGCGAGATGGCCCTGACCGCCGACCACCTGATCGTCATCGGGCGCGGGCAGCTCCTCGCCGACATGAGCGTGACCGACTTCATCTCGGCCAACTCCGCGGACTTCGCGCGCGTGCGCACCCCGCACACCGAGCCGCAGCAGCGCGAGAAGCTCGCCGGCGCGCTCACCGAGGCGGGCGGCCACGTCCTGCCCGAGCAGGACGGCGCGCTGCGCGTGACCGGCCTGCCGCTCCCCCGCATCAGCGACATCGCCCACGACACCGACGTACGCCTGTGGGAGCTGTCGCCGCACCAGGCCTCGCTGGAGGAGGCCTACATGCGGATGACGCAGGGGGCCGTCGACTACCGGTCGACCACCGACCAGAAGGCCGGGCTCCAGCAGCCGCTGCCGCCGGGCGCCCAGCCCCCGATGCCGGTGCCCGGCCAGGGCCAGCCCGGCTGGTACGCCCCGCCGCACCCGCAGCAGGGTTACGCGCCCCCGCAGCCCCCGCCGGGCGCCGCTCCGGGCCCGTACGGCGCCGGGGCACCGGGCATGCCCAACCCGTACGCCCGGCCGGCCCCGTCGGCGGCCCCCGCACCGGCACCCGCGCCCGCCGCGCAGCCGCCGGCCGCACAGCCGGCCGCCGCACCGGCACCCGCGGCCCCGGCCGCCGCTCCGCAGGCGTCGGAGCAGCCCGCCGTCGCGCCGCAGGCATCCGCCCCGACCACGACCGAGGACGCCCGATGAGCACGCCCCAGACCCCGGCCCCGCAGGCCGCGCCCGCCTGGCAGGCGGCGCCCGGCCCCTCGTACCCCGGCTACACCTCGCCGATCCCCGTCGTGCGCACGCATCTCGGGCACGCCGTCGCCTCGGAGTGGACGAAGATCCGGTCGGTGCGCTCCACGATGTGGACGCTGGGCGTGTTCGTCCTGCTGGTCGTCGGCGTCGGGCTGCTCACCGCGGCGTTCGTCGCCGCGAACTCGGACGGTGCCCTGAAGGGCGAGAACCCGCTGTCCTTCGGCTTCTTCGGGCTGCTCCTGGGCAGCATCTGCGTCATCACCCTCGGCGTGATGACGACCGCCTCGGAGTACGGCACCGGCATGATCCGCACGACGATGGTGGCCTGCCCGTCGCGCGGCCGCGTGCTCGGCGCCAAGGCCGTCGTGTTCTTCCTGGTCGCTTTCGTCGTGACGCTGGTGTCGTCCCTCGTCGTCGCGCTGGTGGACGTGGCCCTGCTGACGGAGGCCCGGGACCCCTCCACGTCGGAATGGCTGAAGGGCACCGTCGGCGTCTCCCTCTACATCGCGCTGCTCGGCCTGCTCTCGCTGGCGGTGGGCTCGGTCATCCGGCACTCGGCGGGCGCCATCACCATCATGATCGGCCTCGTCCTGGCGCCCCTGGTGATCGCGCTGTTCATGGTCACGTCCTCGCTGGAGGACCTGCGCGACGCCCTGTTCGAGTACTCGATCCCGAACCAGCTCAGCGTGTTCTACTCCACCTCGCTGACCACCACCGGGCCGTCGGGCTGGGACCCGCTGTGGATCGCGCTCGGCGTGACGGCCGCGGCCCTCGGCGGCGCCTTCGCCCTGCTGGAGAAGCGCGACGTCTGATCCGGCCCGATCCGGACGAAAGACCCTAGAACCTCGGCGCGTTACGGGACCGCCGCACCCCGGGGGTGCGGCGGTCCCGTGCGTTCCAGCACGCCTTGTGCCAGTGCCGGCGCTCGTCGACCCCCGAGTGCTCGGGCCACGCGACGACGTGCGGCACGCCGCCGGGGATCAGCTGGTCGCAGCCGGGACAGCGGTAGGTCTTGCCCTGCGCGCTCGCGCCCGCCACGTGCCGCACGTTCCACTCCTCGCCGGCCCAGCTGACGCCGGACTGCCAGCCGCCGTACCGGCTCGCGCGGTCGTCCTCGGCGCTCCGGCCGGACGAGTCGTCACCCTTGGGGCGGTTGCGGCGCGGGGACAAGGGACACCTCACGGGGCTGTACAGGGTGCAGGGTTGCCGACCAGCCTACGCGGAGCCGTCCTGGGTACCCGGGCGAACCGGTGCCGGCGGGCCCGCCGCCGGGCCCGCCGGACGGCGCATTCTCCGGACAATCCGCAAATCTCCCCGCCGGACCGTGACCTCGGCACGTGTCGGGCGGTTATGCCGGGTGGGGGAGCTCCGTGTCGGAGCCGAGGAAGCAGGAAAGTCCCATGCGTGTTGGAAGTTTCGTGTTGGCGGCCCAGTTCCCGGGGCAGGGCCAGGGGGAGGCGTTGCACCGCGCCGTCCGGTCCGCGGAGGTCGCCGAGGAGTCGGGGCTGGACTCGGTCTGGCTGGCCGAGCACCACTTCGTGCCGTACGGTACCTGCCCGTCCGCGGTCACCCTGGCGGCCCTGCTGCTCGGCCGCACCCGGCGCCTGCGGGTGGGTACGGCGGTGAGCGTGCTGCCCACCGTGCACCCCGTCGCCCTGGGCGAGCAGGCCGCGCTGCTCCACCTGACGAGCGGCGGCCGCTTCTCGCTGGGCGTGGGGCGCGGCGGCCCCTGGGTCGACCTGGAGGTGTTCGGCTCGGGCCTGGAGGCGTACGAGTCGGGGTTCCCGGAATCACTGGACCTGCTGGTGCGCTGGCTGCGCGAACCGTCCGTGGGGGCGGACGGCGAGCGTTTCCGTTTCCGTGAGGTCCCCGTCGTACCGCGGCCCTCGGAAGCCCTGACGGACGTGCCGGGCCCGGAGGTGGTCGTCGCCTGCACCTCCCCGGCGAGCGTGCGGCTGGCCGCCGAGCGGGGCCTGCCGATGCTGCTGGGCATGCACGTCGGGGACGAGGAGAAGGCGGAGATGGTCGCCCTGTGGCGGCAGCACGCGCGGGCGGCCGGCCGGCCGGCCGCGGAGATCCGGGGCGCCGGCCACGTCTCGGCGGGCGTCTGCCAGATCGCGGACCGCCGCACCGACGCCGTGGAGACGCTGGTGAAGGCGATGCCGGGCTGGCTGAAGCAGGGCCTCGACGCCCATGTGACGGTGGACGACCGGGCCCGCGGCATGCGGGACCCGGTGGCGTACACCGAACTCCTCTGCGGGCTGCACCCGGTGGGCACCCCGCGGCTGTGCGTCGATCGCCTCGCGGCGACCAGTGAGCGAACCGGCATCTCGCGCTTCGCCCTGCTCGTCGAGGGCTCCGGCGACCTCGCGGCCACGGAGGAGAACGTACGGCGGCTGGGCTCGGAGGTCCTCCCCCACCTCCGGTGAGCTGCCCCGCCGCCGGGAAGCCTGCCGCTCCGTGCTGATTCCTCCCCGGTCGGGAGCGGCAAGCGAGAGCTTCAGCAGTCCCGGAACTCCGGGGACTGGTTGAGGACCTGGCTGCGGACCGACGTGAAGCGGGACAGCGACTCGTCGACCGACGTGTCCAACGGGAACACCGCCACCCGGTGGCAGTTCTGGAAGGCGAGCCGGACACCGAAGTGCCGCTGCAGGGCGCCGCGTATCGCGTCACTCGCCAGCGCTCGCAGCAGCTGCCCGCGTGCCTTCTCGTCCGGCGGGGGCGTCTGGTTGTCGGCGAACTGGCCGCCGTCCACCTTCAGCTGGGCCACCAGGGAACTGATCATCTCCCATGCGTAGGGCAGGGAGGTCCGGACGCAGTCGACGAATTCCGCTTCGTCGACCTCGCCTCGCTCGGCCTGTTCGAGTAGGGCCGGTGAGACGTCGAGCGACATGGATACTCCTCTCGCACCCCCGAGGCGCAGGGGTTGCCGGACAGATGGAGGGAGTTCGCCGCGCACAGACACCGAGCACGCTGCGTACACGCGCCGCGACCTCCCGTTCCCTACGGTAGGCAACGGACCGTGACCGCACCAGGAGAACGGGCACATAGGGGGCCACGGCGGGGCGCAGTATCGGCCACTGTCGAACGTGTGTTTTCCAGGTGAAATCGTGCGGCTGCCGGGGCCGTCGTGAGGGGTGGGGAGGGGAGACAGATGGGCGAATCGCGTGGCGTGCGGGGTGTCGAGTAGCGTTGCCGACCATGCGCCTCGTCATCGCCCGGTGCTCCGTGGACTACGCGGGCCGGCTCACCGCCCATCTCCCCTCCGCCCCCCGTCTGATCCTGGTGAAAGCGGACGGCAGCGTCTCGATCCACGCGGACGACCGGGCCTACAAGCCCCTCAACTGGATGTCGCCGCCCTGCACGCTGAAGGAGGGCACGGACGCGGAGGACGGCGTCTGGACCGTCGTCAACAAAGCGGGCGAGAAGCTCATCATCACGATGGAGGAGGTCCTGCACGACTCCTCGCACGAACTCGGCGTCGATCCCGGCCTGATCAAGGACGGCGTGGAAGCACACCTTCAGGAACTCCTCGCCGACCGCATCGAGATCCTGGGCGAGGGCTACACGCTGATCCGCCGCGAGTACATGACGGCCATCGGCCCGGTCGACATCCTCTGCCGCGACGCCGAGGGCCGGACCGTCGCGGTCGAGATCAAGCGGCGCGGCGAGATCGACGGCGTCGAGCAACTCACGCGCTATCTGGAGCTGTTGAACCGCGATCCCCATCTGGCGCCGGTGCGGGGCGTCTTCGCCGCGCAGGAGATCAAGCCGCAGGCCCGGGTGCTGGCCACGGACCGCGGCATCGGCTGCCAGGTCCTCGACTACGACGCCATGCGCGGCATCGAGGACGACAAGCTCCGACTGTTCTGAGGCGGGCGTACGACAAAAGGGGGCGGGTCCTTGCGGGACCCGCCCCCTCGGTTTTGTCGCGGGGTCAGATCATGGGGTCCGACGGGCTCGACCCGGCGGTGGTGCCGGCCGAGTCGGCGGGGGTGCCGGAGGCGGAACCACTGGCCGAGGTCGACGTCGACGGGTCGGTGCTGGCCGAGGGGGACGGGCCATCGGTCTCGGTCGGCGGCGTCGAGGACGGAGTCGTCGCGGGAGTGGAGGGGGACGTCGAGGGCGAGGTCGGCGGCGGGGTGGACGAAGGCCTCGAGGTCGAACTCGACGACGAGGACGGCTGCGGCGAGCCGGAGGGTTCGCCGCCGCCCTGCGAGCTGCTCGCCGACGGCGACGGCTCCGCCGTTGCCGTGGGCGTCGGGTCGTCCGATGTCCCCATCGTCCCGTCCGGTCCCGGATCCGTGGGCGCACCGGCGGCCTCCCCGGTGCCACCGGTGCCCGTGTCGGTGCCGGGGGTGTCGCCGCCGGGGTCGTCGTCGCCGAGGCTCGCGCCGGCGGTGGGGTTGACGCGCCCGGTGTCGGAGGGGGCGTTCGGGTCGGTGCCGGAGGTGGCGCCGAGGGTCACCACCGTGCCGAGGACGGCGACGAGCAGGGCGCCCGCTCCGGCCGCGACGAGGTTGCGCTTGGCCAGGCCCCGCAGGCCGCCCCGGCCGCGGTGGGCCGGGGGCGCGACGGCGGTCCGGCCGGTGACGACGGTGGGGCCGGTGGGCGGCGTCGGCGGGAGGACCGCGGTGATGCCGCGGGGCGGGGACAGCGGCTCCTCGCGGCGGGCGTCGGGTATCTCCTCGCCCGGCGTGGCCACGAGCAGGCCGGGTATGTCGCCCGAGCGGTCGGCGACCAGGGCGAGGGCGCGGCGGCCGGCCGTGGTGCCCCGCTTGTCGGCGAGGGAGCCGCGCAGCCCGATGGAGGCCTCCAGCTCGGAGCGGGCCCGGTCGAGCTGTCCGGTGCACAGGGCGAGGACGCCCAGTTCGTGGTGGAAGTAGGCCCGGTCGGCGGTCTCCCCCGCGAGGCGGGCCGCTTCGGCACCCTCGTGCAGGGCCTGCTCCCAGGCGCCCCAGTGGAGTCCGGCGGCGAAGGCGGGCGCCGCGGTACGGGCCAGCTCGACCGCGGTGGCCCGCTCGTCCTCGGCGGCCCGCTCGTCCTCGGCGGGCCGCTCGGTCGCCGGGACGGTCGCGGCCAGGGCGGCGAGCACGGCGTCGGCCTCCGCGCACACCCGCGCCGGGGTGACCGAGGGGTGTCCGGCCCACCAGGCGTAGTGCCGGGCGGCGGTGTGGGCGCGGGCGGTGACGTCGTCGGCGTATCCGGCGGCCTCCAGCTGGGCCTGCACGCCGGCGGCGAGACGGTAGCGGGCGCCGACCGGGGTGACGAGCCCGCAGGCGATCAGTTCCCCGAGGGCGGCGTCGGCGTGGGTGTCGCCGACCAGGGCGGGCAGATGGGCCTGGTGCGGGACCTCGCCGCCGAGGGCGACGGCGAGACGCAGGGCGGCGCGGGCGGAGGCGCTGAGCCGGGCGGCGAGCAGCGGGGCGGGCGCGGCGGCCTCGCCCAGCGAGGGCAGGGGTGTCTCCTCGGCCTCGCCGGGCGGGGTGTCGGCGGGGACGGGCGCGGTGAACGGCCGGGCGTCCTCGAAGACGCCGAACTCGTCGACCGCGGCGGTGTCGGCCCGCAGCCGGTCGCGCTGCCGCAGCAGGGCGCCGGCCTGGACGAACCGCAGCGGCAGGCCCTCGGACTCGAACCAGAGGTCGCCGGCCCAGTTGGCCTCCTCCTCGGTGAGGACGCGACCGACGGCCCGTTCGATCACCTCGACGCCGCCCGCGCGGTCGAGGCCGCTCAGGGCGACCTCCGCGACGGCCGAGTCGGCGGTGGGCGGCGGGGTGTCGGGGGTGGCGCCGAACAGGAAGGCGCACTCGGGGGTGGCCTCCAGCAGCCCGTCGAGGTCGGCGCCGCCGAACTCCAGGTCGTCGACCACGACGACCGCGCCGATCTCGCCCACGAGGGCGCGGAGTTCCTCGTCGTCGAGGCGGCGCAGCGGGGCGTCGTAGACGGTGTGGAAGAGGTCGTGGAGGAGGTCGGCGGTGGTGCGGCGGTAACCGGTGAGGCGGACCACGCCGTCGGGCGCGAGGTCCTCGCAGTCCTCGGCGACGAGGTCGAGCAGGCTGGTGCGGCCGGAGCCGACGGGGCCGGTGAGACGGACGGAACGGCCGCGGGCCAGCAGCCGGACGAGCTGTTCGCGCTCCTCCTGGCGGCCGAGGAGGGGATGTTCGGGCTGGGCGGGTCCGGCGGGAGCGGGCGGCCGGGCCGCCTCGTCGACCTCGGCGCGCTCCTCGGGGGTGCGCTTGGCGGGGCGTCCGGGCCGTCCGGTGGGCGGGGCGAGTTCGATCTCGCTGCCGTCGACCGGATTGACGGTGAGGAGGTGCTCGCCGGCGACGAGTCGCACGGTGCGGGCGAGCGCCGGCGCGTGCTGTCCGAAATCGGGTGTGAGGGGGTCCTTGGAGGGACGCGGGCGCGGCGCGTGGCCTCCCCCGGTCTCGAACGCGCTCGACCGCGAGGGGCCCCCGCCGTCGCGGCCGTACTCCTCGGGTCCGCGGTGTGTCGGGTCCATAGGTAAGCCCCCCAAGAGCGTGGTGTGGAGACAGCCCCTCCCGGCCTCGCTGCACACTGCGCTGTCGCTTCTGGTCCGGTGCCCGCTCGAGGGCTGCGGGCGCGGGCAGACGAACCGTAAACCTTCGCACAGTATCCACGACAGCCCGGGGTGCCGTGCCGTCCGAGACGTCACGGTCCGGTGAGGATTGCGCGCGTCGTACATGTGAGGTTTGCGCGCCTCGGGTACCCACCGGGGACGGCCTCACACGCGCGGGAGGGACTCCACTCCGATGCCGCCCTCGATGGCGAGGATCCGGTGCAGTCGGGTGGCCACCAGGAGGCGCTGCATCTGGGGCGGTACGTCCCGCAGCACCAGGCGCCGGCCGCAGCGGCCCGCACGGCGGTGGGCGCCCATGATGACGCCGAGTCCGGTGGCGTCCCAGGAGTCGAGTTCGGACAGGTCGAGCACCAGGTCGCCGACGCCGTCGTCGACCGCCGTGTGCAGGACCGTACGGGCGTCCGCCGCGCTGCGGACGTCGAGGCGGCCCCCGACGGCCAGCTCGACGTGGTCGCCCCTGATGTGCATAGCGCTCCCCTTAAGCGTGCGTCTCGTGCTCCGCGGTGGTGAATGTCCGGTGTTGCATCGTCTGACTGCGCCAAGCGGTCAGAGGTTGCCGTCTGTGAGCGAACCGATACCGAATTCACCCGCAGGGGTGAGGCCCATGGGGCCCGTGCGGTTTCAGCGCTTCCGGAAAGCCCTGCCCGCTCTGGCGTCCGATGTCACCGGCGTCAACCATCCGGCGCATTGCGCGCCGACGGAGCGAACTCCCCTCCGCATGGCTCTCGGCCGGACACTAGCGGGCGCGAGGCGCTGTGTGACCGGTTAGTAACGCGTTTCACGTCTCAGGGCGTGAGACACCGGTCACGTCCTCAATTCCTGCCGGATTCGCGCCGATTGACCCCCCTCCCGGACGGCCTCCGGCGGTCGTGACGGACGGCACGCCGCACGGTGCCGGGGACGGTCTAGATTGGCGGCATGGTCAATCTGACGCGCATCTACACCAGGACCGGCGACCAGGGCACCACCGCCCTCGGCGACATGAGCCGGGTCGCCAAGACCGACCTGCGCATCTCGGCGTACGCGGACGCGAACGAGGCGAACGCGGTCATCGGTACGGCGATCGCGCTGGGCGGGCTCGACGAGGCGGTCGTCGCGGTCCTCACCCGCGTGCAGAACGACCTGTTCGACGTGGGCGCGGACCTGTCGACGCCGGTGGTGGAGAACCCGGAGTTCCCGCCGCTGCGGGTCGAGCAGTTCTACGTCGACCGGCTGGAGGCCGACTGTGACCGTTTCAACGCGGAGTTGGAGAAGTTGCGGTCCTTCATCCTCCCCGGCGGCACGCCCGGCGCGGCCCTGCTGCACCAGGCGTGCACGGTGGTCCGCCGCGCCGAGCGCTCGACCTGGGCCGCGCTGGAGGCGCACGGCGAGGTGATGAACCCCCTGACGGCGACCTACCTCAACCGCCTGTCGGACCTGCTGTTCATTCTGGCGCGGTCGGCGAACAAGGCCGCGGGCGACGTCCTGTGGGTCCCCGGCGGGGAGCGCTGAGGGTCCGCTAGCGGTCGCCGGCGGAGGTGTGCGCCGGCCGGTCCTTCGCGGACCCGTCCCCCTCCGCCTGCGCGTGGCCGCCGGCCGGGGCCCTGCGGGGCCAGACCGTGTAGGACAGGGCGATCAGTCCGTAGATGCCGACCACCCGTACGGTCGTCCACTGGAACGCGCGCAGCGAGCTGACGTCGCCGGAGTCGCCGACGTACCGGACGGCGCACTCGAGCAGGGCCAGGGCGACGGCTCCGCCGAACACGGCCCGCAGCCACAGCTTGGCCTCGTGGAGGGCGCGGGCGCGGCCGTAGCGGGGCGGGCGGGGCGGCGGGCCGCCGGCGAGGCGGTGGGCGGCATGGCCGTCGAGCCAGCGGATCGTGTAGTGGCCGAAGGCGACGGTGTAGCCGATGTAGAGCGCCGCGAGGCCGTGTTCCCAGCCGGGTTCGGCGCCGTTGCGCAGGTCGATCGCCGTGACGGCGAACAGGACCAGTTCCAGCACCGGCTCGCACAGCAGCAGCACCACGCTCGTGCGCCGCAGGCCGAACAGGTAGCGGGCGGCCAGTCCCAGGGCCAGCAGCACCCAGAAGCCGATCTCACAGGCGGCGATCAACCAGACGATCACGGTTCGCTCCTCTCGCTCACCCCCTCAGGCTCCCGCGCGGAGCGGCCCGGTTCGTCGTCGCCGGTGACGAACCTGCGGTACATCGAAAGATGCAGTGCGGAACCGTTCCCGGGCACAAGGCGGCGGACGCGCGGGCCGTGTTGGATGGGGCCATGGCCGTCCGACTCCCCCGCCCGCACCGGTTCGACGTGGCCGCCGCCGTCGGCGGACTGCTCGGCGGGGTGCTGCTGTGGGGCATCGGCCTGGGCGTCCGGCCGGCCGACGAGCCGATCGTGCTGTTCGACGGCCGCTGGCCCGTCCTGCTGCCGCTCCTGGTGATGGCGGGCTGCGAGCTGCTGCGCCGGGCCGCCCCGCGCACCGCGCTGCTGACCGGCACGGCCGCCCTGGCCCTGGACACGGTCACCCAGGGCAGCGTCGTCACGCTGATCATGTTCACCGACCTCGTGTACGCGGCCGTGCTGTACGGCACGCCCGCCGCGGCCCGGCGCGTCCCGCGGGTCACCGGGCTGCTGACGGCGGCGGCGACGGTGGTGCCGTTCGCTCTCTGGCGGGTCCCCGAGGCGCTGCTGATCGGGGTGGGCGTCGGGGTGGTGTCCTTCGCGCCCGCCTCCACCGGTCTGATCGTCCGCAACCACCGCGACGCCGCCCTGGCCGCCCGGCTGCGCGCCGAACAGACCGCGCTGCTCGCCGAGATGGACCGCGCCCAGGCGGTGACCGCGGAACGCGCCCGGATGGCCCGCGAACTGCACGACATGGTCGCCAACCACCTGTCGGCGATCGCCATCCACTCCACGGCCGCGCTCTCCCTGGACGACCCGGACACCTCGCGGCAGGCGCTGTCGGTGATCCGGGAGAACAGCGTGGACGGCCTGGCCGAGATGCGGCGGCTGATCGGGATCCTGCGGGACGGCAGCGGGGACCGCGAACCGGCCGCCGCCCCCACCCTCGACGGGCTGGGCGACCTGGTGGAGGGCGCCCGCGCCAACGGGCTGGACGTCACCCTGCGCGCCGACCACGGCACGGTGCCCACGCCGGTCGAACTGGCCGCCTACCGCATCGTCCAGGAGTCCCTGACCAACGCCCTCAAGCACGCCTCAGCGGGCCCGGTCGCCGTCACGCTCGCCCGGCGGGACGGAGTGCTCGACGTGCGGGTGACCAGCCCGTACGGCCACCGGGACGGCCCTCGCGCCCCCGGCTCCGGGGCCGGCCTGGTCGGGATGCGGGAGCGGGCCACGCTGCTGGGCGGCACCTTCACGGCCGGCCCCGAGGACACGTCGTGGACCGTCCGCGCCTCGCTGCCGATCACCGAGGGGGACCCTGCCGAGTGACCCGCGCACCCGAGCCCGTCGCCGTCCTGCACGTCCTGCACGTCCTCCACGTCCTCCACGTCACCGCCGTCACCGCCGTCACCGCCGTCACCGAAGGAGTCACCGCATGATCCGCGTCCTCGTCGCCGAGGACCAGTCCGCCGTCCGCGCCGGTCTGGTCCTCATCCTGCGCAGCGCCCCCGACGTGGAGGTGGTCGGCGAGGCGGCCGACGGGGAACAGGCGGTTTCGCTGGCCCGGGAGCTGCGGCCGGACGTGGTGCTGATGGACGTGCAGATGCCGCGGCTGGACGGGGTGTCGGCGACCCGGAAGGTGGTCGAGGAGGGGCTCGCGGACGTGCTGGTGCTGACCACCTTCGACCTCGACGCGTACGTGTTCGGGGCGTTGCGGGCGGGCGCGGCCGGGTTCCTGCTGAAGAACACCGAGGCGCGGGACCTGATCGAGGCGGTCCGCACCGTCGCGCGCGGCGAGGGCGTCGTGGCGCCCGCCGTGACACGGCGCCTCATCGCGGAGTTCGCCGCGAGCCCGGCGCCGGGTCCGAAGACCGATCCGGCGGTGCTGGACTCACTGACCCGGCGCGAACGGGAGGTACTGGCCTGCCTCGGTGAGGGACTGTCCAACGCGGGCATCGCGGAGCGTCTGGACATGGCCGAGGCGACGGTGAAGACGCACGTCAGCCGCCTGCTGGGCAAGCTGGAACTGCGCAGCCGGGTGCAAGCGGCCGTACTGGCCCAGGAGTTGGGGATCTAGAACCGGACCGGAACCGAACCGGAACCGGACCGGAACCGGGCGCCGCAAAGTGGTCCAGACCTATTGACCCGTGGTCCAGACCTTTCTATTCTCGCGGCACCGTGGGTGTGAAGGCTCAGTCACACCCCCCACCCCCGCTCTTTCACAGAGGAGGCGCTGCATGCGCTTCGGACACAGAGCCGTGGCAGGTCTCGCGACCCTGCTGCTCCCCCTGGCCGGTCTGGTCGGCCTCGCGAGCCCGGCCCAGGCCGCGACATCCGCGACCGCCACCTACGCCAAGCCCTCCGACTGGGGCACCGGCTTCGAGGGCAAGTGGACGGTGAAGAACACCGGCACCACGGCCATCAGCTCCTGGACCGTCGAGTGGGACTTCCCCTCCGGCACGTCCGTCACCTCCGCCTGGGACGCCGACGTCACCTCCGCCGGCACCCACTGGACCGCCAAGAACAAGTCCTGGAACGGCTCCCTCGCCCCCGGCGCCTCCGTCTCCTTCGGCTTCAACGGTGCCGGCACCGGCTCCCCGTCCAACTGCAGGCTCAACGGCGGCAGCTGCGACGGCACCTCGGTCCCCGGTGACGCGGCCCCCTCCGCGCCGGGCACCCCCACCGCCTCCGACGTCACCGACACCTCGGTGAAACTGGCCTGGAGCGCGGCCACCGACGACAAGGGCGTCAAGAACTACGACGTCCTGCGCGACGGCGCCAAGGTCGCCACGGTGACGACGACCTCGTACACCGACACCGCCCTGACCGCCGGCACCGACTACTCCTACACCGTCCAGGCCCGTGACACCGCCGACCAGAGCGGCCCGGTCAGCGGCGCCCGCGCCGTGCGCACCACCGGCGGCACCACCGAACCCCCGCCCACCGGCGGCAAGGTCAAGCTCGGCTACTTCACCGAGTGGGGCGTCTACGGCCGCAACTACCACGTCAAGAACCTGGTGACCTCCGGCTCCGCCGCGAAGATCACCCACATCAACTACGCGTTCGGCAACGTCAAGAACGGGCAGTGCACCGTCGACGACACCTACGCCGCCTACGACAAGGCCTACACCGCCGACCAGTCCGTCAGCGGCACCGCCGACACCTGGGACCAGCCGCTGCGCGGCAACTTCAACCAGCTCCGCCAGCTCAAGGCGAAGTACCCGCACATCAAGGTGCTGTACTCCTTCGGCGGCTGGACCTACTCCGGCGGCTTCGGCCAGGCCGCGGCCAACGCGACCGCCTTCGCCAAGTCCTGCAAGGCCGTCGTGGAGGACCCGCGCTGGGCCGACGTCTTCGACGGCATCGACATCGACTGGGAGTACCCGAACGCCTGCGGCCTGACCTGTGACACCAGCGGACCGGCCGCCTTCAGGACCCTCTCGCAGGCCCTGCGCGCCGAGTTCGGCCCGGACTACCTGGTCACCGCGGCCATCACCGCCGACGGCTCCTCCGGCGGCAAGATCGACGCGGCCGACTACGGCGGCGCCGCCCAGTACCTCGACTGGTACAACGTGATGACGTACGACTACTTCGGCGCCTTCGACAAGGACGGCCCGACCGCCCCGCACTCCCCGCTCACCTCGTACGCCGGGATCCCGGCCGCGGGCTTCAACTCCGCCGACGCCATCGCCAAGCTGAAGGCGAAGGGCGTCCCGTCCGCCAAGCTGCTGCTCGGCATCGGCTTCTACGGCCGCGGCTGGACCGGCGTCACCCAGGCCGCCCCCGGCGGCACGGCGACCGGAGCGGCCCCCGGCACCTACGAGGCGGGCATCGAGGACTACAAGGTCCTCAAGACGTCCTGCCCCGTCACCGGCACCATCGCCGGCACGGCCTACGCGCACTGCGGCACCAACTGGTGGTCCTACGACACCCCGTCGACGATCGCCGGAAAGATGACCTGGGCCAAGAACCAGGGCCTGGGCGGCGCCTTCTTCTGGGAGTTCAGCGGCGACACCGCGAACGGTGAGCTGGTGAGCGCCATCCACAGCGGCCTGTAGGAAGCACCGCTTCCCCTCTCCCCGCAACCGGCACCGCGGGCGGGCCCCAGGGCCCGCCCGCGGTGTTCTCGTGCGCCCCGCACGTCCCCTCCACGCGCCCTCACGGGTCCACGCACCCCATGGGAGAGGCGCGGCTACGCGACGTTCACCCTCCCCCAACAGCTCCGCTGCCGGGGGCACCCCCACCCAGCGGGCCCCTGAACGCCGCTCTACGCGACGTTCACCCTCCCCCAACAGCTCCGCTGCCGGGGGCACCCCCACCCAGCGGGCCCCTGAACGCCGCTCTACGCGACGTTCACCCTCCCCCAACAGCTCCGCTGCCGGGGGCACCCCCACCCAGCAGG